>WRDO01000038.1 GCA_009779755.1 Defluviitaleaceae bacterium
CCGCTGGAGGTCAGGTTTAAGTTTAGGAGCCGAGCCCCGTCGTCGTTTTATGTGCCTGTTATGGAGGGATTATACATTGAAATACGTAAACGCAAAGGACGTGCTGCCGCCTGAGGTGTTAAGGGAGGTGCAGAAGTATTCCGGCGGCGCGTTGATATACGTGCCCAAGCAAGATTGCGACCGCATCGGCTGGGGGCAATTAAACGGGGCAAAAGCCTACGTAGCCGGACGTAACCGAAGCATCCTCGACGCCTATCGCAGCGGCGTATCCGTCATCCAACTCATGAACCAATATTGCTTGTCCGAAGCAAGCATCCGAAAAATCATATACAACAAAGCCGCGCTGGAAAAAGAAGCGTAGCACACATATATAATAACAGAAGAACCGCCCGAAATCCGTATCACGGACCCCGAGCGGTTCTTTTTTATCCTTACACTTCCGTAAATTCGTCCTTGCCCAGCCCGCAAAGCGGACAAGTGAAATCCTCTGGAACGTCTTCCCACTTTGTACCGGCGGCGATGCCGTTATCCGGGTCGCCGGCCGCTTCGTCATAAACGTATCCGCATACACATTCGTATTTCATGCCGTTTACCTCCTTCCCCGATTGATCCGCGTTATTTTAAACAGGTTCGAAATCACCCGCCCCGTGCTTGCACAAGGGGCAAACGATGTCTTCGGGTAAAGTTTCCCCTTCGTATACATACCCGCATATTTTGCAAACGAATCCCTTCCTTTGATCCGACGGTTTTTGGGGCGCGGGTTTGATACGGTCGAAATAGTATTGATAGGTCGCGCTCCTTTCCGGGGATAATACGGCGGCTTCAACCACTTCGGCGATAAAGAGCGTATGGGAACCGTAATCGAAGGCTTCGCATACCTTAGCGGAAATCATGGCGTTGGTATGCTCCGCGATATAACGGATGCCGTTGGCGGACCGTACTTCGGCGCGGTCATCGGCAAATTTGTCGGTATCCCGCCCGCTGTGGAAGCCGAACCGTTCAAAGAGACGGAAGGGCGCGCTTTCAGCCAGCACCGAAACGTTAAACGCGCCCGATTTTACGATCATATTATGCGTATGGTTGGCCTTGTTTACGGCGACGGATATCCGCAGGGGCGATTCGGTGATTTGGGTGACGGTATTGATGATACAACCGTTGTCTTGACCGTCCGTATGCGCTGTCAATACGAACAATCCGTAGGAAAGTTTAAACATCGCGCGGGTATCGATGGCTTGTTTCTGCGGTATGTTTTCATTTTTTACGGAGGTTACTTTTTCGAAATCAACCGCCAACGCGTCCGCGAGGGAAAGGATTTCCGCAAGCTGCTCCGTTTTGACGGCTGATCGGATGCTGATTATGTTATCGAGGATTTTTATATTTTTGCATTGCTCGAATTTCGTACGGATCAACCCCCCGCTCGTCGGGGCCCACGAACCGTTTTCGATGATCGCAACGGTGCGGTTTTGTATATTATGCGCCGTTAAGTCATTGATCAACGCTTCCATCGTTATAAAAATTCCCGCGTTGTACGTCGTGGAAGCGAACACAAGATGGCTCCAGCGGAACGCTGCCGATACGATTTCCGACGCGGGCGTAACCGATACGTCGTACATCACGGTTTTGACCCCGCGTTCACGCAATCGGGTAGAGAGGATTTCGGCCGCGTTTTCGGTATTGCCGTACACGGAAGCGTAGGCGATCATAACCCCGCGTTCCTCCGGCTCGTAACGGCTCCAAAGCGTATATTTCGACAGGATGTCCGTTATATTCCCGCGCCATACGAAGCCGTGCAGGGGGCAGATCATTTCGATTGCGAGGGTGGAGGCCTTTCCGAGCAGCGACGCGACCTGCGCTCCGTATTTGCCTACGATGTTCGTATAATAACGCCGCGCTTCGTCCATATAGTCCCTTGTGAAATCCACTTCATCGGCGAACAGCGCCCCGTTTAACGCGCCGAAGCACCCGAAGGCGTCGGCGGAAAAGAGGATTTTATCCGCGGAGTCGTACGTCACCATGACCTCGGGCCAATGGACCATCGGCGCCATGACGAAATGCAGCGTATGCCTGCCGGTTACGAGCGTATCGCCTTCCTTGACGACCAAAGCACGACCGGTTATATCCAAATCGTGGAATTGTTTTATGAAAGCAAGCGTCTTTGCGTTGCAAACGACTTGCATGTCAGGGAATTTTTTAACCAGTTCGCCGATACCCGCGGAATGGTCGGGCTCCATGTGCTGCACGATGAGAAAATCCAAGGGCTTACCCTTTAAAACCTCCGTGATATTCTCCATAAAACGGTGGCGAACCGACCGATCGACCGTATCGAACAGCACGATTTTTTCATCCATCAATAAATATGCGTTGTACGATACACCCGCGGGGACGGAATAAACCCCCTCAAACATCGCCAAACGGCGATCGTCGGCACCCACCCAAAATAAATCGCTCGTAACGCTTCTAATGCTATGCATAGAAACCCGCCTTTCGTTTTTAACCCCTCCGCCGCAACAAGCGGTGTCAATCGCAGTATTGCATACATCCCCCCTTTGTTCAATGACCGATTGTATAACCCTGTATTTTGTTATATACTGCGGTAGCAGCATTTACATATAATATTTACGGGAGGATGTATGGAAATGAAAAGACTGCTTATTTCGTTTGTTATTGCCGCGGGGATCGTTTGTATATTATCCGCTTGTTCGCGGGGGAAGGGCGACGGCCTCATCCATGTGGGCATCATCAACAACCCCCCGACGGAATCGGGCTACCGCGAAGCGAACGTCATCGACTTCGAAAGGGTCTTTACCGAAGAAAACGGCTACAAAGCGCAAACCTTCTACAGCACGGTGCATTATGAGCAGCTCAACGCCGCCCGCCAATTTATCAGCGACGGCGTGGATTACCTGCTGATCTCCGCTCGTTCCACGGACGGTTGGGACAGCGTGCTCCGCTCGGCCCGGGACGCAGGTATCCGGGTCTTTTTATTTGACCGGATGATCAATGTGCCGGAATCATATTTCGAAGCCGCTGTGGTTTCCGACATGGTCCGCCAAGGCGATATGGCCGTACGCTGGCTCAGTAACCAACGGCTTGACGTATTTAACGTCGTCCACATCCAAGGCGCGATGGGGTCGGACGCGCAAGTGGGGCGTACCGCCGCGCTTGACAGGGAGTTCGCCTCAGGCGCGATGAACAAGATACACCAGCAAACGGCTACATGGGACGAGGACGAAGCGACGAATATCGTCCGTTCCGTCATACAGTCCGGCGCGTCGTTTAACGTGATCTACGCGGAGAACGACGGCATGGCGCGCGGGGCCGTAACCGCCCTTACCGAAGCGGGTATTTCCCACGGCATCAACGGTGATGTCATCATCATCGGGTTCGACGCCAATAAATGGGCGTTGCGGGAGCTGCTTGCGGGTAATTGGAACTATAACGGCCAATGCAGCCCCTTCCAAGCCGCCGCAATTGATGAAATGATCAAAATACTGGAAAGCGGCGGAACGCTGACGACCAAGATCGTCATATCCGACGAAATAGGCTTTGACGCGCGGACGATTACCCAAGCGGATATCGATACCCATGGGCTTGGGGAATAAGCTCCTACTCCTGATCGCATTCATCATAACGCTCCTCTTCTTTACCGGTTGTTCGGACAAAGACGAGGGGAGCGTTATCTTTACATATTTTCGGGATATCCCCGGTATAACGGCGGATGAAATCGAAGCCATCGAACGCTTACAAAGGACCCGCAACAATTTCCGCTTCTCCGCCACCTACGGTACGGAGCTCTTCGTCGGGGACGACGGCAGGATGCAGGGCTTTACGACCCTTTTATGCGCTTGGCTTTCCGAATTGTTTGAAATACCCTTCGTACCGGGCATCGTCGAATGGGATGAACTGATCGAAGGGTTGGAAAGCGGGGCCATCGACTTTACGGGTGAACTCGCCGCCAGCGATCGCAGGCGGCAGGACGGTTATATTATGACGGACGATATCGCGCAGCGTCAGATCATCACCCTACGCTTGGCGGACGCCCCGCCCTTTGCGGAAATATCCGCCGTCCGCCCGCTTCGGTACGGTTTCCTGCACGACGACCCCTTGTCGGACGTCATCGCCCGACGGGAACGGCACGCATTTGAAAAGATAACCGTGGACAGCAACCTGCACGCCCACGGAATGCTGATAAGCGGGGAAATCGACGCTTTCTTTAACGAATCTCCCGCGGAAGCCGCTTTCGGCTTCTTTGATGATATCGTCGCGAGTATCTACTATCCCATTATCATCACACCGGTATCCCTCGCGACGCGTAATGAAGATTTACGCCCTATTATCAACGTCGTGCAAAAAGCCATCGAACACGGGGCCAAGCACCATTTGATACACCTGTACAACCAAGGGCATCAGGATTACCTTCGTTACAAGTTCCGCATGATGCTGACCCCTGAAGAGCGTAACTTCTTGAGTATCGGCCTTCCGGTTCCGTATGTCGCCGAAACCACGAACTACCCCCTCAGCTTCTTTGAGCCGCGCACAGGCGAATTCGAGGGACTTGCCATTGATATTATCCGTGAAATCGAAAACATCACGGGCCTCCCGTTCAACCGCGTCAACGACGAGCATACGCAATGGCCCGAACTGCTAAGGATGCTGGAAAGCGGTCAAGCGATGATGATCACCTCCTTGATACCGTCGGATGACCGATACGGGAATTTCCTATGGCCCGGTGAATATTTCTTCCGCAATCACTTGGCGCTGGTATCGAAGTCGGAATTCCGTAATATCAATATTAACGAGATCCTGACCGTAAGCGTAGGCACGATCAAGGACACCGCGCACGCCGCTTTGTTCCGCGAATGGTTCCCCAACCATAAGAACACGGTCAAATTCGTGACGACGTTTGACGCGTTTGACGCGCTGGAGCGCGGCGAAGTGGATATGGTGATGGTCAGCGAACATCAGCTCTTGATATTGACCAACTACCGCGAGCAGGTCGGGTATAAGGCGAACATCGTCTTTGATTATTATTTCTATTCGACCTTCGGGTTGTACAGAAACGCGCATGTCTTAGCCTCCATAATATCGAAGGCGATGCGGGTCATCGACGTTAACGTCATTTCGGGCGGATGGCTGCGCAGGACGTACGATTATCGGGTCCAATTGGCGCAGGAGCGTATCATCTATATCGTGAGCGGGGTCGTGCTGGCCGCCGCGTTTATATTCTCCATTATCCTGTTGATAAAGAAGCGCAGGGAAGGGTTCCATCTGGAATCATTGGTGACCGTCCGCACGAGGGAGCTCTCCGAAGCGGTCGAAATCGCCCAAGAAGCAAGCAAGGCCAAGAGCGAATTCCTCTCCAGTATGTCGCACGAAATCCGCACCCCCATGAACGCCATCATCGGCATGTCCGAACTGCTGCACCATGAGCAGTTAAACGACCGGCAAATGGGGTACGTCAACGATATATCCGTTTCTTCCAAATCCCTGCTCGGGATTATCAACGACATCCTCGACTTCTCCAAGATAGAATCAGGAAAGCTCGAATTAAACCCGGTGGACTACGAATTGAATGTCCTTACGAACCACATGGAATCCATGTTTACGTACGTCGCCCAACAAAAAGGGCTCGAGTTTATGGTGGAAACGGAAGGCGAGCTCCCCAATTACCTGTACGGCGATGACTTGCGCTTGCGGCAGGCATTGACCAATATTTGCGGCAATGCCGTTAAGTTCACCGAAAAAGGCCATATCAAAATGATCGTCCACGTTGACGAAAATCACAATCTGACCTTTAGGATCGAGGATACGGGCATGGGCATCAAGGACGAGGACCTGCCCAGACTCTTTAACGCGTTCGAGCAATTGGAAAAAGTCAAGAATCGCAACGTCGTGGGGACGGGCCTCGGCCTTTCGATAACGAAAGCGTTCGTCGAAATGATGGGCGGCAGCATCCGAGTCGAAAGCCAATACGGGAAAGGCACGGCCTTTACGCTGACGATCCCCATCACCGAAGGCAACCCCGATAATATTATCAACAGCAAGCTCACCGAGGAAGACCACATCGTAAGCGCGCCCGACGCGAGGATCCTCATCACGGACGACAATGAATTTAACCTAAAGGTTGCGAGCGGGCTGCTGAGCTTTATGAATATCGAGGCGGAGACGGCGTCCTCGGGTATGGAAGCGATCGAAGCGGTAAAAAAGAACGATTATGACATCATATTCATGGACCATATGATGCCGGTCATGGACGGTATCGAGACCGCGCAAACCATACGGCAATTGGGCGGCAAGTATGAAAAAATCGTCATCGTCGCCCTCACGGCCAACGCCGTTAAAGGTGCGCGGGAAATGTATTTACAAAGCGGCTTCAACGATTTCCTGTCAAAACCCATAGACCCCAACCAATTGCAAGGCATGGTACTTAAGTACCTGCCGCCGGATAAGGTAAAGGAAGAAAAAAAGAGCGACGGCCACGAACAAGCCGTTACGGACAAAGCGGAGCAATTGCGGCGCAAATCCATCGTTACCTTCGTAAAAGGCAACACGGATACGTACGGGCGTATTACCGACGCGCTTTCCACAGGCGATATAAAAACCGCGCACCGCATCGCACACACATTAAAGAGCAGCGCAGGCTACCTCGGCAAAACCGCCCTGCAAGCGGCAGCATTCGCATTAGAAGAATCACTCCGTAACGAAAGCGCCAACCTCAAGCCCGGCCAACTCGTAACCCTCGAACAGGAACTGGCCGACGCCCTGCAAGAATTCGCCCCCTATTTGGAACAGGCGGAAAAAGAAAAGCCGGATGAAATAACCATTTCAACCGACGGATTAAGAGAATTATTGGAAGAAATCAAACCCCTGTTGGAAAAGAGCGACTTCACCGCGGTAAACTATGTAGAAAAATTACAAAGCATCGCCGCCACAAAGAAACTGGCGGAGTTGATTGATGATTATGACTTTGAGGATGCGCTGCGGGTGCTTAAAGAGTTGGGGTAGCATTAATTTAACCATGCTTAAACGTGACGCTCATGACAAGAACCATTAGAATCACTTGATTAAATACATCCACGATGGTAATACTTATTCGTACTGCCATTGATATGAGGTGAATTATGCTCGGTGCATATAAAATTAATTTCATTTGGGATAATGAAGCTCAAGTATGGATTGCCACCAGCGATGATTTGCATGGGCTTATATTGGAACATGAATCATTTGAAGGATTGATTCATGAGGTTCAACTCGCAATTCCAATGTTATTGGAAATTGAAGAAAAAACGTTTACCGATTTAACGCTTGACTTTGTCGCTCATCGCCAAGAAAGGTTGGCGTATAGTGGTTAATTTTGACAGAATTGTGCGTGAACTCCTCAAACAACATGGGTGTTATTTTGTCAGGCAAGGAAAGGGTAGCCATGAAGGATGGTTTAGCCCCATTACCAATAAACCTGTTTCGGTAAGCATGAATATCAAATCCCGTCATACCGCCAACGCAATACTAAAAAAAGCGGGTATTTTACATAAACTTTAATATATATCAGAAAATAAAAATGCATCTTTTATATAACGTAATTTATAATTTTCCTAATAAGCAAAAACGGGAATCGGCTATCCGCCGTTTCCTGTTTTTTTGTTCATTAAACAACCCTATTCAATAATCTTTAGCTGTTAAGACACACCAACACGGAAAACCCTCCGTTAAACACAATGGTGTTCTTATAACAACCTTCTTCCGGAGTAGGGGGGATTCGAACCCCCGGTGGGTTGCCCCACACAACATTTCCAATGTTGCACCTTCGACCGCTCGGACACCACTCCATATAGCGGGCATTGCCCGCAACGGGGATTTTATCTTATTTTATGAAGTTGCGCAAGCCGTCCAAGGGGATCGTTTCCTGTTGGCCGGCTTCCATGTCTTTGACGGTGCAGGTGTTTTGGGCCAGTTCGTTTGCGCCGAGGATGGTTGTATAGCGGGCGTTGATTTTATCGGCGTATTTCATTTGTGCTTTTACGCTGCGGTCGGCGAGGTCGTTGACGGCGTAAAAACCTGCTTGGCGCAGGTCGATCGTGATCCCGCTTGCGGCGGCGAATCCCACTTCATCTGCATGGCCGATAAATAACTTCGGAGCAAATTGTGACGAGGATATGTTTTGCCGAAGCAATGATACCAAGCGTTCCATACCCATGCCGAAGCCCGCCGCACCCGTGGGTGCGCCGCCCAGTTGGGAAATCAAGCTGTCGTACCGTCCGCCGCCGATGACGGTTTGCCCGTCGTCTTTGATAAATTCAAACACCGTGCGAGTGTAATAATCCAAGCCGCGTACGATTTTACTGTCAATGATGTGGGGGATGCCGAAGCGCGTTAATAAATCCCGCAAGGTTGTAAAGTGCGTATCGCATTCGCCGCAGAGAGCCTCCGTCGTAACGGGGGCTTCTTTGATTTGCGCTTGGCAATTGGGCGATTTGCAATCCAGTATACGCAAGGGGTTCTTTTCGCAGCGGGAAGCGCAAAGACCGCACAGGCTTTCCAAGCGTGTGTTTAGGAAGCCGCGCAGCTTTTCGTTATACGATACGCGGCAATCCGCGCACCCGATGCTGTTGATATGCAATCGCACGCCTTCGATCCCCAAGCGTGTGAGCAGCGTATGCCCGAGCGAAATAATCTCCGCTTCCGCCGCGGGATGGTTTGCGCCGAAAATTTCCACGCCGAATTGGTAATGCTGGCGGTAGCGGCCTGCTTGGGGTTTTTCGTAGCGGAAACACGGCCCGATGTAGAAGAGCTTTGTGGGCTGCGGTTGGTTAAACATCCCGCGTTCGATGTACGCGCGTGCCACGCCCGCGGTTAATTCCGGCCGAAGCGACATACTGCGGCCGCCTTTGTCCTCGAAGGTGTACATTTCCTTTTGCACGATATCGGTGGTGTCCCCTACCCCGCGCAGGTACAGGTCGGTCGATTCGAATAAAGGCGTACGGATTTCGCCGTAGCCGTATACGTCGGCCAGCGCGCGGATTTCGTCCTCTACGCGCCGCCAAAGGCGCATTTCCTCGCCGTGGATGTCGTGCGTTCCTTTCGGTGCTTGTATCATTTTTTTGTCCCCTTTTATATGATTTGGTTCCTTCTTTTTATATAGATTTCCGGATTTTTTTCGTTGAAGGTTCGGGAGATTTTTGTGCCTTGGACGTATTTATTTACCGCGCCCGCGCCTATGCCGAGGATCGTTTGGACTTCCGACATCATGCCGATGTTGTACAGGCATTCGCGGTTTGGGACGGAATAACCTACGTTTTCGAGTAAGCTGACTGTGTTTTTTTGGCGGTATAAGTAATAGGGGGAGTAACCGGCGGAAAGCAGTGTGGCCCCGGCGCGGGAGGGGATTCCGCTCACTTGAAAGCGAAGTCGCTCGCCGGAATCCCCTCTCGCGCCTGTTGTACGGGCTTCCGCCGCTTTTTCGGCTTTTTTTACGTTAAAAAAGCTGTTGGTTATCCGCTCTTCGTTCATCTTTGAGGCGCGCTTTATTGACAGTGCGTGGAGGGTGATGTTTTCGGGTTTTAGGGGTAGTAACTTTTCCAGCGTTCGTTCCATGTCGTTTGCGGTTTCCCCCGGTAGGCCCGCGATGAGGTCTGCGTTAATGTTATCGAATCCTGCGCTTCGCGCTAATGAAAATGCTCGGAAAAAATCCGCCGCTGTGTGGTTGCGGCCGATGGTTGTGAACGTATGGTCGTTGAGGGTTTGCGGGTTGACTGCGATTCGGTTGACGCCGTATGAATGTATGAGGCGCAGATTTTCCGCCGTTAATGTGTCGGGGCGTCCGGCTTCCACGGTGTATTCATGCGGCTTGCCGAAGCATTCGCCTACGGCGTTTAATAAACGCTCCAACAAGTCATCCGGCAGTACCGTGGGTGTGCCGCCGCCAATGTAAACGGAAGAAATGCCTGCACCCAAGCAACGGATTTCTTCTTCTTTTTCCCGGCATTCGCTTATCAGCATATTGATATATTGCACCAATATATCCCGCGTGGGCGGCTTGTGCCCCATGTTAAACGAGCAATATGAACAACGGCTCGGACAGAAGGGAATACCGATGTAAATCCCTAACGGGGGTTTGCGCAGCCTTAAGTCCGCATCCCCCCCGCTCAAGGAATAAATCTGTTTTGCCAAGCGGCTCTCAGCGTGCGCAACCGTCAACGCCAGTTGTGCTTTGTCCTCGCGGACGCACAGGGTATCCGTCAATATACCGATTATATCCTCGTCTTTTTTCCCTTCATCCAACCAAGTCCGTACCATTTTGCTCGGCCGTATCCCTGTCAATGCCCCCCATGGAGCATCCGTCGGTACTATTTTTTGCAACGCATGGAACAATGCAAGCATCAAAACCCGCCGCGGCGATAAGCCCGCGAAAACCATATCTTGCCCAACCAACGAAATCGAATGCCCGGCAACATTTTCCCCATCTATACATACCACCGCACAAGCACTTTCTTTCCCTACGCAAGTAAGCAGTTTCATTTTTGCGGGGAAGCCGGCGTGTGATTCGCTCCGCGGGTGTGTGTCCGCTCGCGGTACGGAACTTTCCGCCGAGCGATTGCGTATCATCCGCGGGTGACCTTCCCGCGGATTAGACGCACAAGTGAGGGGGAAACGTTCCGTGCCGCGGGCGGTGCCACACACACCCGCGGAGCAATCACACTCGAACCCCTCCCCTTCCCCTTCCCGCATTTCAAACACAAACCTCGCATACCTAAAAAAAACCTGCGCCACGGTTTGCACCTCGTTTATATAACGGTGCCCCACCATGACGCAGGCAATCTTTTTTTCGTCAGGCATTAACCCGCGACAGTTCATTTATATTAAATTCCTTCTTCAACTTGGTAAACAACCGCGTGAGGTGCTCGCCGTCGGCTACCTCCACATTAACATTAAACACGGCGTCCATCTTATCGGCGCGTGCGCTGATCGCGTTGATCTTTACCTTTTCTTCCTGAAACACGCGGTATATATCCGCCAGCAGGTTGTCACGGTCCTCGCATTTTAGGAACAGTTCGGTTTTATAGGTGTGCCCCATTTTTTCGGGTACGTGCCATTGGGCTTCTATCAGGCGCTTTCGGTCTAGCTCGTCCATATGCATAATGTTGACGCAATCGGTGCGGTGTACGGTCAAACCGCGCCCGCGTGTCACAAAGCCGAGGATTTCATCCCCCGGCAACGGCCCGCAGCACTTGGCGAAACGTACGTCCGTATCGCCGACGCCTTTGATCATGATGCCGCTTTTTTGCTTGCGTGTGGCGGCGGCGGCTTCGTCCTTGATGGTTTGCAGGATTTCCTCGTCGCTGGGGAGGGGTTGCGCCCGTTCCCAATCGCGATGCAAAAGGTTGACGACTTGTTTTTCCTTTAAACCGCCGACGCCGACCATGATATATAGTTGTTCCAAGTCTTTGCAATTAAAACGGATGAGGATTTCCTCTGCGCGCCCGTCGGCGAAAAGTTCGTCGAGGGGGACTTTTGTATCCTTAGCCGCTTCTTCCATTAATTCGCGCCCGCGATGGATGTTTTCCGCGCGGTTTTGCTTCTTGTACCATTGGTTGATTTTGGAACGGGCTTGCGGGGTTTTTACGAGCTTGAGCCAATCGCGGCTGGGGCCTTTCGAATTGTTGCTGGTGAGAATTTCCACGCGGTCACCCGTGGAAAGTACATGGTCCACCGTTACGATACGTCCGTTGACGCGCGCGCCGATCATGCGGTTACCCACGGCGGAATGGATGGCGTAAGCGAAGTCGATCGTGTTCGCGCCGCTGGACAAGGCGATGACTTGGCCCGCCGGCGTAAAGCAATACACATGCCCCTTAAAAGCGCTCAGGTCCATTTTTAACGCATCAAGGAATTCCTCGTTATTGGAAAGCTCCCGCTGCCATGTCATGATTTCGGCCAGCCACGAATCCTTTTCGCTCTTGCCGCCTTCCTTATACCGCCAATGCGCGGCGATACCGAATTCCGCCACTTGGTGCATCTCCATCGTGCGTATCTGCACTTCGAAGGGTTCCCCGCCCATCGGGTCTACAAGCGTGGTGTGCAGGGATTGGTAGCGGTTCCGCTTTGGCATGGAGATAAAATCCTTGATCCGCCCCGGTACGGGTGTGTACAGCGTATGCACCCACCCCAGCGCGGCGTAGCAATCGGAAATCTCATCCACAAAAATCCGTACGGCGAACAAGTCAAATATCTGGTCGAGCGTCTTATCCTGCGAACGCATTTTTTTATAAATACTGTAGAAATGCTTCGGCCGGCCTTCTACGTGCGCTTTAATGCCTTCTTCCTGCATCTTATGCTTAAGCGCGGTTACGATTAAATCGATTACGTTTTGCCGTTCGTCCTGCTTCATTTTTATCTTACCGGTCAAGTCGTTATATGCGTCGCGGTCGCTGTACATAAAAGCCAAATCCTCCAGCTCATACCGCAAGCGCGCGATACCCAAACGATGGGCTAGGGGCGCGTAGATATCCAACGTTTCCTGCGCGATTTCGCGTTGCTTTTCCGGCTTCATCGCGCCCAGCGTACGCATGTTGTGCAGGCGGTCGGCGATTTTGACCAATAAAACACGAATGTCCTTCGACATATGGAAGAACATTTTACGGTAATTTTCGGCTTGTTCGTCGGCTTTTGCTTGGATTTTATTGGTATATTCGGTGTATTCCACTTTTTTTAGTTTCGTGACGCCGTCCACGATGAGCGCGATCTCCCCGCCGAAACGGTTGATGATATCCTCCATCGTGTGGTGCGTATCCTCCACCACATCATGCAAAATGCCCGCGGCAATGGATTCCAAATCCGATCGCATCTCAGCCAATATCGTCGCCACCGTTAGGGGGTGGATGATATACGGCTCTCCCGATGCGCGGAATTGCGTCCGATGTGCTTCGCGGGCAAATTCAAAGGCTTCTTCGACTATTTCAAGGGAAGTGTGCGGGCGGTACTGTTTAATCTCCGCGAGGAGGGCATCATACGCAGCCGTGACGACGCATTCCGATGCGTTATTCGACATGTGCCCTCTCCCCTTTCGCTTGTAGTTTACGGGTATTCAAGCATTATAATATCTGTGGGGGAAAATGCAACGCTTCCATGATCATTTTTACTTTTTATAGTACATGTGCCTTTCCTTGTTATTTATATAACAAGCCGTGATACAAAACGGGCAGATCATTAACGGGGATAAATACGGAACTTTGGAAAATAATCGGCTCGTGGTGCAGATTGGAAACATATCCGTAGCTTTCGAATACCGTTTCGCCCAATTGCAAAACGGCCTGTCCGAAGGCGATCTGCCCGCTTTCCGCTAAGGTATATTCCACGTCAAGTAATTCGGCGGCGGCGCGCAGGTCAATGAAATGAAGGCCGAACAATTCATATGCGGGCAAAATTCCTATTTCATGTTCATCCGATGTTATCGTGTAATTTATATATTCCAACGGTTCTGCGGGGCTTGCGAAGCGTGAAAGCACGGGACGCCCTGCGCGTACGTCCAGCGGGCCGGAAGGGTTAACGCCCATTTGCCCGTTGACGAATACATAGTGGATCCCCCGTGAAAGGGATGTCGTGTTTTCCGGCGTGGCGGTGTCGATGATGGTGGAATAACAGAACAACACGATGTCCGCGTCCGCGCCGATTTCCAAACGGCCTTTGTGTTTTATATCGTCGGAGGCTTCCGATAAATGGTGCACGGGTCGGATGGTCATCATTGTCAGCGCTTCCATTAATGTGATAACGCCCTCGTCCCGCGCATACCTACCGACAGTGCGCGAAAAAGCACCTACCCCTCGCGGATGTACCCGCCCCGGGGTTCCCGCCATCGTGTCGCTGCCAATCATCATAAAGGGCATTTGCAAGCCCAAAATCAATTCATGTTCGGGTAGGGTGTTCATGGCGAACAGTAATTGTGGCTGGGAGCGGTACTGCGCGAAGGTTTGGGCGGTCAGGCGCGTGGTGGTGTTGGGGATTTGCAAATCGCCGTAGGAGATTCCGAACCGCGTTTGCCAACCGGGGTTAAAGCGGGTCGTGTTTGCGTTGGTCGCCCAAAACGTGTAGGGATACATACACGCCGTAATGCGCAGCCCTTCTTCGTTAGCGGCTTTGATCATGGCGAAGGCTTCCTCTGCCACATGGGTCGCACCGGTGGAATTGATGTGGTTGATGTGGGACGCTGCACCCGTTTCCCGCGAGAAGTCGATTACTTCCTGTATGGCTACCAGGCTGTTGTTGGGGCCGTGGGGCGTGGAGAACCGCAAATGGGAATGCACGGGGACGCCCATTTCGGCGGCGAGTTGATAGAGGGCCAGCATTTCCGCGCCTTGGATGCCGGGGGCGTATTCCAAAAGGAAGGAAATGCCGAGCGCCCCGTCCATCATGTTTTGCCGCACGCGCTCAACCAATCGGTCGATGCTGCGTTGATTGGTCATGACGGCATGTGAACCGTAACCGATATTGCTGCGTATGGTCGAAACCCAGTTGGACATACCGAAATTGATGAACTGCGGATTCCGCGCGTAGTTGGCGAAGCTCGTGCGCGCGTCCGCCGTGCCGCTTTCCATGACCATAACCGTGGTTACGCCGTCGGTGATTTTGAATCGCGCGCCCGAATCGTGGGGCGCGAACGTCAGGATATCGATAAAGCCCGGCGCGGCGACTAAACCCGTCGCATCTATTGTACGGTTGCCTTGGATGGGCCTGCGGGTAAGCGCGGCGATGCGCCCGTCCAATATGCCGATATTATAATTTTCCATATCGTTTAACGTTTCGGGGTTGATGAGCCGCGCGTTTAATATAACCGTGTCGTATACGGTTTCGTCCAAGGGCGGCGGGTCAAGGATGGGGATCGTAATGGGGGGCGGGGGTTCCGGCGTGGGGATCGGCGTCGGTGTCGGGATGGGAGTGGGCGTCGGCGCGGGAGCGGGGGCGGAAGGGGAAGGGGTTAACGTTTCCTCCGGCATCGCGCCGGCCGTAAGGCTTCGGCTGACAATGATTTGATAAAAGATGACCCCGCTCATGATAACCACGGCAGCCACCAACGTAATAATAACCGCATAATATTTTTTCATGTTCATTCACTTCTTTCATGGATTGGCGCACCGACGCATAATAACACAAAACCATGGGCGGTACTTACACCACCCATGGTTTTAAACGTTTGGATATTGATTTTTACTGCATGAGTTCAAAGTTGTCGATGAATACCGTGCCTCCGATCGAATACGCGTTCTTCATACCCACCACGTCCCTGAAAAAGCTGAGCGGCACCTGTACGCGGTCGTTGTGCATGACGATGGGTTGGTTGAGCCGTATCGTACGGCCATCCGCGATAACCGTGTACGTTTCCCCGGTTTCCATTGAGAAGGAAATTTCCCCCCACGAACCGTTTATCCTTACGTTGCCTCGGTTCCAACGGATGTCGATATCGGGATCCATAAATTCCGCCACGGCGCGTAGGGGTACGTGGGTGGGGAACATCGCGTCACCCGCGGAGTAGTAGGTTTCATCGGGGAGGCCGACGCCGTTGATCACGATGTTGTACCAAGCGACTTCCATACCGGAGATATCCCCGATGGGCGGCACAATACCGATGAAACCGTTATCGATGGGCTCCGGCCCGGGGTGTACGGCGATCTCGTACATCACAACGATTTTTTTCGGCGCGAAGATAAGCGGGGGCAACGAACGGGTGGCCACATCGTATACCACCACGAGCAAGCGGTCCTCCAAGTCCCATTCGGACGCGTCTTGACCGCCTTGCGAAATAATCTTCGTTTCCGAACCGGCCACGTTAAGTCGCCTCATACCGTCCGCGCTTAACAATTCGCCTTCATTTTCGGACTTGCGGAAGCGGTCTACATAAACGGACCCGACATCGCCGTTGACGATCACCGTCGCCGTGTATTGCGGCGGGTAAATCGTGATCATGGGGCGGTTGGCATCAAAAAAACCCGTTACCGTGTCGCCTTCCTTGGGGAATTCACCCAAGAAAAAGGTCGAAAGGTAGGTATTAAAGTACGCGCTGCTTTCGCCAACGGTTACGTGGATGCGGTAACCCACGTCCTCGATTTTTTCGATACCTTCCACTTTACCCGTAACGGAATGGTAGTTGGCCCGATCATATTCGTACGACCCGCCAAAGACATTGATGGCGATGACCGCCGTTGTGATAACGGTTATCAACAGCGCCGCGATTCTTTTCATGGTTTTCATATAACACCTCTTCTTTATTTATGGGAAGCCGCGCCTCCCTTACAACCGAAATAACGGAATCCAAACCTTAAGGTTGCGACGGAATATAACGGTAATTTCCTTAGTATACATAGACGACGGGATTTTATACTAATATTTCCAATGGGAGGAAAATTATGTACGGGAAAATTTTTGCGGTATGCGTGTTGTTGGCGGTCCTTTTCTTTGTGTCGGCGTGCGACGGCTCCGGTATGCGCGAGCTGGGCAACGCGGATGAGCTCAGCTCGTTTGAAAAGATTACAAGGACCTTGGTGGAGTTACATTCCTACCGTGCGATCGCGACGGTTGAATACCGCGCCAATAAAGGAAGCAACATATACGAAACCGTGCAGCACGCCCGCATCACCGGCGAGTACCGCGTCGAAGTGACCGGTCCCGAGCATGTGGCGGGAGCGGTGACGGTAAACAACGGGCGCAATATTTCACAGTTTAATGCCAGGGTGGAAGGCCGCGTAGCCGTACCCGTGGAGGAAACCCCCGAACGCAGCGTGATTTTCCTTACGACGTTTATACGGCATTACTTGCAATGCAACGAAATGAGCGTAATGGTGGCCGACATGGAGGAAGGCGTGCGTACGGTATTGGAAGCGACCGTCCCGGGCAACCACCCTTATTTGGCGACGGCGCGGCTGTGGGTGGACAACGAAACGCTGATGCCCATAAAATTGATCATCCTCGACCCCGACGGGGTGGAAAGGATCATCGTCACCTACCATGCGTTCGAAATGAACGTGGTACTTGATGATGCCTTGTTTTCATTGTAAAATGGGTTCCGTCCTGCGATATCCGTTACGGGATGTTGCGGACTAAGACATTCATATTGAGGTTTAATTGAACAACTATAGAAGAGCGTGGGCGGAAATCAACCCGTCCCATATCGCCCACAACCTGCGGGCGGTGAAAAACGTCATCCCCTCTCTCACGCGATTGATGGGTATCGTGAAGGGCGACGCCTACGGCCACGGTATCGTTCCCGTGGCCGAAACGTTGCTGGCGAACGGGGTGGATGCCTTGGGGGTAGCCATCTGCGAAGAGGGGATTACCCTGCGTGAGACGGGTATCAACGCGCCGACCCTCATCATGGGGTTTACGCCTGACCCGTTGTTGGACGAAGTTTTGCGTTTGGGATTGGTGCAGACCGTTTTTAGTCCGTCCGGGGCGGTTGCCCTGTCCGACGCGGCGAAACGGGCGGGCAAACGGGCGCAAGTACATATCAAAATCGATACGGGGATGAGCCGACTGGGCTTCCTCCCCAAGCGGGAAAATATCGAGGCGATCTGCGAAATCGCACGCGACCCCATGCTTGACGTGCAAGGGATTTATACCCATTGCGCGACATCCGACGCGTTGGAGAACGGTTTCGTCTACGAGCAGCGGGCCCGCTTCGCGTGGGTGCTGAGCGAGCTGGAGACACGCGGCTTGCGTGTCCCCGTCAAACATATGTCCAACTCGGGTGCGGTGGCGCAAACGTTGTTCGCCCCCGATTCCGATGGGTTATTTATGGATATTGTACGCGTGGGGGTTATGCTGTACGGCTTGCCCCCCTCCCACGAAATGGGGGAGGTATGCAGTCCGCTGTGCCTTAAGCCCGCCATGCGGTTGTTTTCACAAGTCAGCATGGTGAAGGAATTGGCCTCAGGTGTGGGTATCAGCTACGGGCATTTGTTCACCACCGCGCGCCCCACGACCATCGCGGTAATCCCCGTAGGTTACGCCGACGGCTACCCGCGTCGGTTGACCCACGGCGGGCGGGTATTGATACGGGGTTGTTTCGCGCCCATCGTAGGGGCGATATGTATGGATCAATGTATGGTGGACGTGACGGACATCCCCGGCGTAACCCCGGGCGATACGGTTACCATGCTGGGCGAACCCGGCATCACCGCGGACGACTTGGCCGATATCGTAGGTACGATCGGCTACGAAATCGTATGTGGTATTGGAAAACGCGTTCCCCGCGTGTATATAAATGGAAATTAGTGTTAACAATCATTCTATGCAAGGAGGTGATTATACATGCAACAGCTAAAGCAATCGGTACGGCGGGGTGATATCTTCTACGCGGACCTGAGCCCGGTCATCGGCTCCGAACAGGGAGGCGTACGGCCCGTCCTGATTATCCAAAACGACGTAGGCAACCGCTACAGCCCTACGGTGATATGCGCCGCGATCACTTCGCAAATAGGCAAGGCAAAATTGCCGACCCATATAGAGATAGATTCCGTACAGTCTACTTTGGTGAAGGACTCCGTCATTTTATTGGAACAGATCCGTACGATTGACAAGAAACGCCTGCGCGAAAAAATCTGCTGGCTGGACGAAACCGTCATGCGCCGAGTGGACAAAGCGTTATTGGTGAGTGTGGGGTTACATACTTAATGCACACCTTACCCGTAGTAATCGGTTTGATTGCGGGGCTCGCGCTCCTGATAAAAGGCGCGGATACCTTCGTGGACGCGTCTATCGGCATCGCGAGGCGGTTCCGCGTTTCGCCCGTAATCATCGGGCTTACGATCGTTTCGATGGGGACAAGCATTCCCGAACTCGTAATCAGCGTAACCGCGGCGATTAACGGTGCGAACGACTTAGCCGTCGCCAACGTCGTGGGCGCGAACATATTTAACCTGATGATGATTTTGGGCTTAGCCGCGATGGTTAGGCCCATTTCTGTGCGTTTTTACGAATTGACGGCGGAATTTTGGCTGAGCGTGGGCGCGGCGGTGTTCCTCCTGCTTATTTATTTTATTTTGGGTGATGTGATCCCGCGCCCGGCGAGTTTTGTATTGTTCGCGGTGTATGCGGGTTACATTATTTTTTTGGTGAAACAATCCCCGAAAACTTCGAAGGATGATCCCTCCCCATCGGAGACGTCGATCGAATCAAAATCCGTCAAACCCTTATCCCGTTTAATTTTCATGGCTTTACTGGCTTCGGCATTGATTTTCGCGGGCGGCCAACTCACGGTATGGGCGGCGGAAAACCTCGGTCCGATATTGGGGCTTTCCGAACGTGTCGTCGGGCTTACGATCGTCTCGATCGCCACTTCCCTGCCGGAGCTTACGTTTACCCTCATCGCTTGCAAGCGGGGCGAAAACGAAATGGCCGTAGGCACGATTATCGGGTCGAATATATTTAACATCATGACGGTGCTGGGTTTGTCGGGCGTAATATTGCCGCTGACGGTGGGCTTGGGTACGGTGACCGATTTATTTGTATTGGTGGCGGGGAGCCTGTTATTTTTACTGTTCGTCACGACACGTAATAAAATCGCGCGGTGGGAGGGCGCGGTGATGGCGGTCATATATGTAGGGTACATAATTTATTTGTTGGTATTTCCGGTCATGTAAGGTTTCGGTTTCCTCCGTATAATCCATTCGTAGCTACAAAAAAAGGCGGGACCCATGCAAAAACAAGCGGACGGCATCTACCGCTCGGTTTCCCATATCGAGAACAGCTTGACGGACGCGTTGAGCATCGATGAACTGGCGGGCAGGTCGTATTTTTCACGGACGCATTTCCAGCGGCTTTTTAGGAGCGTCGTTGGCGAGCCCGTGATGGAATACATCAAGAAACGCCGCTTGCAGCAAGCGTGCCGCGTGTTGGGCGAAAGCGATGCAACGGTACTGGACGTAGCGGTCGCGTACGGTTATGACTCCTACGAAGGTTTTTCACGGGCGTTTAAAGCGTACTTCGGCATGTCGCCCACGCGGTACAGGAACGTGCGTATGGTTTTTAATAAGGAGGAAAAGGAAATGTTGTTTCATAAATTAAAGGGAAACGTGGATCGCCATATTAAGGAAGTGATACGGGTATTGCAACCTATCACGGCGGATTGCAAGGCGCTCGCCCAATCCGCGGAGGAAGCGGGGAAAGCAACGGGACCCCAAGGGGGATCAACGTTGATATTGGCGGCGGAATACGGCGGATTGGCTAACCGTACAATCCATTTTATCAGCGAACTGGAAGATAGCGTTACGGCAACCGAACAAACGGTCTTTGATATGTCGGACCGGATTTACCGGTTCGTTAAGATGATGGACGACGTCGCTTTCCAATTCAATGTCCTGCGGTTATTTTCCGCCGCGGAAACGGCGCGGATCGACGTTAACCCCGGCAGTATATTCCACGATGTCGATGAAAAGCTGGACAAATTATTGCACCAAGCCATGGAGAGCCGATCGGCGGTCATCCGCCTGCTGGACGAACTCACGCTGCTGGTACGTGAAGAAATCCGAACGGAAGCTGTCAGCCAACGCGATGCCGCGGCCGAATTATTACAAAAGGTCGCATCCGATGGTAAGGTGCTGGTCGCCGACGCGAAGGGCGCTGCTTTGTCGTTTGGTGAATACGGTCACGCGTATATGTGCGTAGCAAAGGATTTGGAAAAAAGAGTCGGATCCGTAAACGAGGCCGCGCAAGCGATGAAAGGCTTTACGGGGGAACGCGGGTCCGTGGACGACGCGTTGAAGAAGATGGACGACGCTTCCTTCATGACCAACATCAACGCATTTAACGCGAAGATCGAAACGGCACGCAGCGGTTATAACGAAACCCTAAAAGCCTGCACCGAACGTATCCTGCAATACCCCCAACAAATGCACGAAGCCAACGCCGCCTGCGTAAAAGCCTTGGATGAAAGCGTAAAGCTCTTTAAGCTGGCTAAGCGCAGCACAAACCATGAGGAAATGCCCGCGGAAGAAAAATTCCAACGATCCATCGAGGACATCTTCTTCCAAACCGAGATACTGCTGGCGCAAATGCGCGTCGAAACGGAACGATGCCGCGTTGACACCTTCCGTCCCGCGGCGGATAAAATCGAAGGAGCGTTGAAAATATTCTCCGACGCGCTTGACGGCACGCTTGCAAACGACAAGGCCGCGGTTGCCCGATTCAACGCCGCCTTATCCGAAATCATCGTTACCCACGAAGAAGCGATCGCCGAAGCGGGCGTACGCGGTCTTGTGCATAAGGTCTTCGCAAGCGAATTCGGGCATTTGGCAAAGCGTATCGAAGCACTATTGACTTACGTGTAAGGGTTATTTGCGGGGATTTGATCTAAAAAGGGCTTCTGCCGAGGCCCTTTTGTTATTGCCGTATTCCGTGGCCACCCTCCGGCAGGTGAGGGAACGTCCCGCGGCGCGATTGGCGGAAACGGGCACCTGTCGGGGGGGGGGTAAAAAGGCAATTACTTAAATCGACATTACGTTCTTTTATTTTCGTGTTTACATTATGTTCGTTTTATGTATAATGAGCCTAACGACCCTTTTGGACCGGCCGGCCGTGTCATTGGGGTTACGGGTAATGCATGTAACGGGCCCTCCCGATTATTTTAACATTCTTCGAAATGGCAAAAGTAGAAAAGGGAGCAAGTAAGCAAACAAAATAACCTAAAACCACCCTCACCCGGACCTTGGGGGCGAGTGACAACCCTGTGCGGGTGCATCTTATGATGCTTGAGCTTCCCGCATGGGGTTTTTTGTTGTGCAAAAAAATTGAGGTTTTAAAAACAATTCAAGGCAGTTGATTTCTTCGGGCTGATTGGGTTTGTTAATGAAATTTACATATTTACGATATGGGAGTAATTTGCTCTTTAAATTTGGATACAGTAAAATTCTATGACTTGTGCTGTAAAGGGTGGAAATAACGCTACTGGTTTATTATTTGCAAAATATGCCTCGCAACAATACTCCCATAATGATTGCTTAAATGATTAGACTTCATCGGAAACCGATGTTGAATAGTTTTTGCGGGCGGAATTAAATGCTATAATAATTCATTTCGCTCGTAAAAACAGATAAAACACGGTTTCCGAAGAGTCTTATTATTTATCGCCACCGTCATTATTAGTTGATTTACGTTTTTTTTCCCGTATTTTTAATTTTGTATAACATATTTTTTCTTTAGCATCTTTGACGTGATTATCCATACAGGCTTTACAATTCCCATGAAATTCGCAATCATATTCACAGTTGCAATTTTCATTAAAGTTTTTATTAAACATAAAATTTCTACTCCTGTCCTAAATATAAATTTATGCACATACCACGTTCTACGTGGTACATAAATGCGCTATTTTTAATTATCATCGTAATGCCCTTTACACGAAATTACTAACAAATCTTTTTCGTTTTGCTGACAATATATAAGTCTATCTCCTTTATTTATCTGTCTGGAGAATCGCACAGGGTTTTTGTAATGCTTTAATTTTTCAGGTTTACCCCTGCCATCTAACATTCCATACTTTTGAATATCGCTGATAAAGTCATAAATTTTCTTGGCAGTTGAACGATCTGACTTTAACCAATTTTTTAGTTCTTTGTTTGCAATGTCGGTAAAATATACATCCACAACTATTACCCCTCCACCAAGGCTTTCAATTCATCCATTGAATATTTTACTACTTCGCCTCGTTCAGCCTGTGCAATGGATTCATCGAGTTTGGCAAGATATTCATTGTTTGCTTGTTGAATTGTTGTTAATTCAAATGGTACTTTTTTCTCCCGCACCAATGCCCTCAAGCTGGAATTAAGATAAGTAGTCATGTTTAATCCGATTTCATTCAACATATCTTCTGCCTGTTGCTTTACATTTTCATCAACTCTTACTGTTATTGCTCTTGACATAATTAAATCACTCCTTTATATAGCCATTGTATTGCAAATAGGTGATATTAGCAATATGCACATGATTTTAAAGCAAAGCGTTATTTCCACCCTTCACAGCACACATCTTACTTTGCATTTATATTACGGTTAATTTCGATAATCACGAAACCGTAAGAATTTCAACTAGACACGGCATTGTGTTTATTAGATACAGGTGCTTCTCTGTATATGTCTATATTTTGTTTTTCCATATTAGTTATTTCACGATACTTAGAGTAAAACCATCGTATCTTTTAATTCCAATAGTTTGAATTGTTGTGGACTCGATAGTCTTAATTTTTCCCATTTCTTGTATGAATTTTTGGACACCTTTTACCTTTTCATCAGTTGAATTAACATTGCAAAGTTCACCGTCGCGTACAACATTATCACCGTAAATAATTGTCCCTGACTTTGATAGTTGTAACGACAATTTTAAATATTCAGGATAACTTGGTTTGTCTGCATCAATAAAAATCATGTCAAATGGAGATTCATTGTTGTGGATTAGGGTTTTAAGGACGTCAACCGCATTACCTTGTAAAATCGTTACCTTGTCCGAAAGACCTGCGTTTTCTATATTGGCTTGTGCTGTTTTGGCGTAGGCTTTTTCGTATTCGATGCTTATTAGTTTGCCATCTTCGGGTAATGCCTGCTCAAGCCAAATGGTATTATAGCCGCAAAAAGTACCAACTTCGAGGATGCGGTTGGCATTTTTAGTTTTTGCGAGTAAATATAGAAGCTGCCCTTGTGTTGACGATATTTCATAGTCAGTAGTGTATTGTTTACCGGAATTTAAAGCTGTAGATAACACATCATCATCTGGTATAAGCTGTTTGGAAATATATAAATCATTTGCTGACCATTTTTCCATTTTACTATTTCCTTCCTGTGAGGCAGTTGCTTGTGCAACACCGCCTAATAAAAAATTACTTCGCCATTCAACCAAACCAAGCAACGTACAAAAACACAACACTCCACTAACGAAAGTATCATAATCCATAATAAAAATCCACCATCCAATTCCGTTTTTATTGAAGCAAAAATAGCCCCCCGATTGTAATTTCAACTGCCCCCCGGAAGGGGAGAAGACTGTTGACGGGTTAAGCGGATAATATCACATTCAAATGCTCATGCCACAAGTCCAACGGTGTCCTATAACCGAACCGTTTA
>WRDO01000039.1 GCA_009779755.1 Defluviitaleaceae bacterium
GCAGCCGCTGGGGCCCAGCAACGTAAGGAATTCGTTTTGGTTTATGTACAAATCCACATGGTTAAGCACGGTTTGCTTACCGTAGGTCATGGAAACATCGACAAGGTCAATGATGCGGTTCATTGAAACCACCCCTTTATGGGATATAGGTTAAAAACTGGGCGGGCTGCTTACCCAAATGATCGAGGTTTCGTAGGCGGTATGGTTTTCGAGGTAGTAGGGCTGCGTGGCGTGGTAGTAGATGCTGTCGCCTTTTTTGAGCTTCCAATTGATTTTGCCCCTGTGGAGCGTCGCCCCGCCCGAAAGCACGTAACCGAACACTTCACCCGCGTGGGGGGCGTATTCCTGCGTGCGCCCGCCGGGGAAGAGTGTCAGCAAAATCGGCTCCATGTCGTTCTTCTGCGCGTCGGGTATGATCCACGTAATGCGGTGCTTCAATTCTTCGTCGTCTACGGTGTAGGCGTCCTCTTGCTTGTAGCGTACGGTGGGTTCGGCGGCCGTTTCTCGGAAGAATTCCGCGGGGGTGGTACCCATACATTCGAGGATATCCACCAGCGTAGCGATCGAAGGGGAGGATTGGTCACGCTCTATCTGCGAGATAAAACCCTTCGAAAGATCGCACCTTATGGCCAGTTCCTCCTGCGTGAGGTGGGTACGCAAGCGTAAACGCTTGAGCTTGTCGCCGATTTGCATGTTACCCTCCCTACCCCGTCGCGGTTTTGCCTTACTAAACATAAAGTCAAGAAACACTAAACAGCGTGCATTAAAGCATATATTTTTCGGGCTGTCAAATTTAATGGGAAAATAAATAAAACCTCCTCATGACGAGAAGGCGGTTACGTTACTTTTATATTTACGACTTAGCTAATTTTTCATTCGTTTACCGATGATAAACGCCGCTGTTGTGCATAATAATAAAAATACTGCGACGGGAATTGAGAATATAAACAATATATAATGCAAAATTCCTGCGCGGTTTCCCAAACAACAGCAACGCCCCATCATATCAATATATGTAATCACCCAAACCGCTAACGGCATTGCCGAAATGCCGTAACACAAATAATAAAACGAACGACGGCTTTGATCGGGACGTATGCCGCGGCCTATGCGGTAAATAACAAGACTTACGGTAACGCCCGTACTCCCGATGATTATAACCCATAATATAATGGCAATCCTGTCTGTATGCGCGGGAAAGCCCATCGTAAAATCATGGTGTATCAGCATCGCACCCAACCCTAATAAAAGACAGGCGATGCTTATTAACAATAATTTACCGTTTCGCATAAATGCCTCCTGAGATTTATAGAGTTTTAGATAAAATAAATATTTAACATTATGCAATAAAAAGCATGGGTATTTCAATTGCTTCATTACAATACAAAACATAAATAAATTTGCCAATCCATATTTCATAAGGTAGCATGTGGCATCTTACATTTAAAAGGTTGTGTCGTATGCACACCATCAAAGAATAAAAGGAGCCCTGTTTATGATACTTTCCGCGTTGGAACCCAAGGCATTTTTCAAGCATTTTGAAACCATCAGCCAAATCCCGCGGGGTTCGGGTAATGAAAAAGCCGTCAGCGACTATGTAACGGCTTTTGCCCGCGGTTTGGGATATAAAACGGTACAGGACAAGTTAATGAACGTTATCATCTATAAACCCGCGTCCGCCGATTATGAAGATAAGCCCGCGATTATCCTTCAAGGCCACTTCGACATGGTGTGTGAAAAAAACGCGGACACGGAACACGATTTTATGAAAGACCCGCTTCATTTATATATTGACGGCGACTTCGTAAAAGCGAAAGGCACGACCCTCGGCGCGGACAACGGCACGGCGGTGGCTATCTGCATGGCCTTGCTGGAGGATAAATCCCTCCCCCATCCCGCGCTTGAAATGGTCCTCACCGTGGAGGAGGAAACCGGCATGGCGGGCGCGGAGGGTTTGGACGCTTCGCTGTTTTCCGCCACGCGTATGATCAACTTGGATTCAAGCGAGGAAAAGATCATCACCATCGGGTGCGCGGCGGGGGTAACGGTGGAATATAACCTTCCGTTAACGTGGGAGGGGATTGGCACAGGGGGGATGCCTCCCCTTCAATCATCCTCCGCGTTTACCTTAACGGTCAAAGGGTTACACGGCGGGCATTCCGGCGCGGACATCAACAAAGGCCGCGGGAACGCCAACGTTATATTGGGCTGTGTGCTGACGGCGTTGGAAAAGGATTTTGGTATACGCTTGGCGAAAATAAAAGGGGGGATGAAACTCAACGCCATCCCCCGCGAAGCGGCGGCGGATTTTGTTGTCAACGCCGGACACGCGGGGAAAATCGCGGCGTGCGTAGGGGAATACGCGCGTTCCTTCGGTGAAATGTATAAGGACACCGACCCCGGACTGGCGATTACCTGCGTACCGACGGACCCGCCGGAGCGCGTCTTTTCCCAAGACTGCTCTGATAAGGTCATCACATCGCTGTTACTTTTGCCCAACGGTGTGCAGGCCATGAGCGACGAGATACCCAACCTCGTAGCCGCATCGTGTAACGTTGGGGTAGTGGAAACCTTGGAAAACCATGTACGGATTTCGTGCTTCCCGCGTGGGGCGTCCAAGGAATATTTAATCGGTATGGAACGGCAAATCCGTGAGCTCGCGGCCCGTACGGGCGCGGAAGCGCGTTTTATCGAACGCAGCCCCGCGTGGGCGTATAACCCCGAGTCGCGATTGCTTAAAACCGTAACGGAAATCTACGAACGGCTTAACAACACAAAACCCGTCGTCACCGCGCTCCACGCGGGGCTTGAATGCGGTATTTTGGCCGAAAAACTGCCGGGTTTGGACATCGTTTCCTTCGGGCCGGATACCTTCGACTTGCATACGCCCGACGAACGGCTGTCGATTTCGTCGACGCAGCGGGTGTGGAGTTTTATATTGGCGCTGCTTGAGGCGTTATAAGATGAAACGCCTTTCGGCGCCGGTTTTCGTGTTGGTTTATTTATTGGTTTTTGTTACGGCTTGCGGGGTGCCGCAGGGAGCGAATGATATCGAGCCGACCGATTCGACCTTTACAAACCGGGCATCCGCGCCGCTGCCCGTCCTCTTCCCCATGCCCCCTCCGCCGCGTTCCGCACCCGAACCAACCCCCGCGCCAACCCCGGAGCCTACACCCGAACCCACGCCGGAGCTTACCTTCGCGGACCGTTGGCTAACGCAACTCACCACGGAGGAAAAGATCGGCCAGCTCCTTATGCCGCGCTTGGCGTGGCAAGCCGCAAGCGTTACGCCGCAATTTACAGATTGGCTTTCGCGTTATCCGGTGGGTGGGATCATATTATTTGGGAATAATGTATCGTCCGTTGAACAGGTGCAAAAATTAACAACCGATTTACAGGCGGTTGCCGCGCCCCTCCCCCTCTTTATCGCGATTGACGAGGAAGGCGGGAGGGTGTCGCGCGTGGGTCGCCTTTTTGATGATTTGCCTGCGCCCGCGGCTTTTGCCATCGGTAATACGGGCGATACAAACGTTGCCTATGAAGCCGCCCGCACCATCGGTCGGCGGCTGATGCAACTGGGCGTTAACATGAACTTCGCGCCCGTAGCCGATGTTTGGACGAATCCTTCGAATACCGTCATCGGTAATCGGGCATTCGGCAGCGACGCGTATGTTTGCGGCGAAATGGTTGCCGCTTTCGTGCGCGGCTTACATGCGGAAGGGATTTTTTCTGTGGTAAAGCACTTCCCCGGCCACGGTGACACATATGAGGACAGCCATTACCGCATGGCGTTTTATCCCCACGGTCGCGAGCGTTTCGATACCGTGGAGGCCGTACCGTTTTTGGCGGGCATCGCGGCGGGTGCGGACGGGGTGATGGCCGGGCATATTTCCACGCCGTTGTTGCAAAACGAAGAGCCCGTCCTCGATTGGATGGGCCCTTGGTTGGAAAGCGGTACGTTGCCCGCCACATTTTCGGATTTTTGGCTGCAGGACGTGCTGCGCGGTGAAATGGGCTTCGACGGCTTAATCATCACCGACGCGCTTGATATGCGTGCGCTTACCGACCATTTTACCGTGGAGCAAATCGCTTTGGGGGCGTTCCTTGCGGGAGCGGATATCCTGCTTATGCCCACGCACACGGAACGGGCATTTTACGCTTTGCTGGACGCGTACCACACGGGGGTATTCACCACGGAACGCTTGCACGATTCACTTCGGCGGATATTAAACGCGAAGGAAGGATTATAACACCGCCACTAAATCATCGCCGCAACGCGTTTTCTCCACCGATTCGGCGAGGATGTTTAACGCTTTTTGGTAACTTAGGCCGCCCGTGGGGATTTGGCAAATGCCGATACGCAACGAAAGGGGGATTTCGTGCGCTTCGAACGGTACGCTTGTGCCGTTCATCCCCGTGATTTTACGCGCGAGGGCTTCCGCGTCCGCAAGGGCTTCGAAGCGCGAAACCGCGGCGAATTCGTCCCCGCCGATGCGGAACAGGAGCATATCCTCGCCCAATTCCCGTTCCACTCGCGCAAAGGTTTCCGCAATCACTGCGTCCCCCGCGGCGTAACCGTAATTTTTATTTACCTTTTCAAAACCCGCGATATCGACGCTTAGTACATACGTACCGCCCAGCTTTTTTAATTCGTCGTAAAGCTCGCTTACGTCCAATGGTTTCCTTTTTAACATATTAAATCCTCCTTGATCCCTTTCGATGATAAATTTGGGTTGAAGCTCCGTAAACCGCCGCGTCCTGCGGAATTTATTCGGCGATATGCCCCAAAACCGCTTAAAGGCACGGCTGAACGCTTCCGGTGAGCCGTACTGGTAATCGAACGCGATGTCCGTAATGCTTGCGCCGCTTTCCAATAACGCCCGCGATGCAAGGCTTAACCTGCGCTTGGTGATGTATACGCTAACCGAGCAGCCGAAGGCGTAGCCGAACAGTTTTTGCAAACCCGAATACGATAAATAACAAGCCGCGGCCAAATCGGCGGCGTTCATCGGTTCGCGCAAACGCCGTTCCACGATTTCCAACGCGGCGGTCAAAACGGAGATGTCCCGCATGGTTCACTCCTCCCGGGTGAGTGTACGCACAGTATACCCGCGGCGAATCCCCTCCGCATGATTATTTCGCTACGGTTTAATCCAATTCCTTTTTTTGCGGATGCAAACCGGATAGGAACACCCGCGGTATTATATGGGGTGCTTATTCGGTTTTTTTTAATGGTGTGATATGATAGCGCCGAGCTTGACCACCTCGATGGAATCTTATTTACGGATAGGATGTGAAATGATGGAATATCACGTTATTGACGCGTTTACCGACAAGCTGTTCGGCGGGAATCCGGCAGGGGTGTGCCTTCCCGATAATTGGCCGCCCGACGACGTAATGCAAAGCATCGCCGCCGAAAATAACCTTTCCGAAACGGCGTTTTTGGTTAAGCAGGCGAATGGCAAATACGGACTGCGCTGGTTTACGCCCACGTTGGAAATCGACCTCTGCGGCCACGCGACCCTCGCGAGCGCCTTTGTGCTGTTCGGCGAAAGGGAAAGGGATGCCCGCGAATTAAAGTTTGACACGGCAAGCGGTGAGTTGACCGTAACAAGGGACGGCGAATTGTTGTGCCTTAACTTTCCGTCTACGCCGGCCGTGGAGTGCCCCGCATATCCGTCAATCGAAAGGGCTCTTGGTATAAAACCGTTGGCGGTGTACAAATCCATTGATTTTATGGTGCTTGTAAAGGATGAAAAAACCTTGCGCCGCTTGAACCCGGTTTTTGCCGTGCTTGGGCAATTAAAATCCGAGGCCGGGCTTGACCATGACAGATTCGGGATTATCGTGACCGCTCCCGGTGCGGAGTGCGATTTCGTGTCGCGTTATTTCGCGCCGAGTGCCGGCGTCCCCGAAGACCCGGTAACGGGCCGCGCCCATTGCACGTTAACCCCCTATTGGAGAAAGCGATTGGGTAAAAAAGTCATGGAAGCACGGCAATTATCCGCCCGCGGCGGCGTACTGCGCTGCGAGGATAACGGTAAACGGGTGAAAATCAGCGGGAAAGCGGTTCGGTATTTGAAGGGCGAAATCGAGATATAAAACAATATAACCAAAGCGTGAAGAATCCGGACGGATCGATTAACTAAAGGGGAGATGTATATGAAAAATAAAATAATCGAATTCCTTTTGGAAAACGCAAACCCATCCATTGTTTTGCGGATCAAGAAGGAAATTCTAAACGACATAACCCCGAAAGAAGAAACGGATTTGTTAGAACGAATAATTCCCGAAAAGAACGTTCAAACTGTTATTCAATCGCAAAAACCCGACGGTTGGTTTGGTAATGCCTTCCACGGTTCGAGCCCGACACAGGGCGTTGGAATGTATAACAACATGGAAGTCGGTTTGCGTTACCTTGCGGAAAAAGGATTTCCGCCGGAAAACAGATATATAAAAAGAGCGGTCCATTCATTTTTATCGGATGAGCCGCATTACAGGGAATGCAGAATGAAGGCGCCGGAAGATGATTATACGGTTACGGCACTCGGGCTCTTTCTTCCGCGGAGTTCGGTTATTATCAGGGCGGGATACGAATATTTGCTGCCGCCAAATGACTATATCAATTTGGCGCATGACATCGAATTTTCATTTAAAACATTTATCAACGTACTCCAATATCCGAACATGGATGATGTTATTGATACAGGCAAAAGGAAGCTGTGCTTTAAACCCGGTATTTTGTGGCCGTGCAGTTATGACCTCCGTATACTTGCCCATAGCCAAAAATGGCGGAATGAAAATAATACGGCGTTGTTGATAAAGGCTATGAACAGGCTGTTTTCATTTAATCATGTCAGAAATAAAAATATTTACACGAAAATCAAAAGTTTTTATAAATCACCCTGTTTAGCGTTTATCCACAATCAAATGTTTTGCCTTGGTTTGATGGACGAAAATTATTTTAATTTTGATTTGATGGAATTGTTCGCGCGTTGCGGGGTTATTAAGCACGTCGATTTTTTAAGTGATAAATTGGGACGTTTTTTATCGAAAATCGACAGCGACTTAAACATAGACCATATTATCAATTCAAAGGAACGGGACTGGGGACCTTACAGCGGTTTTGCCCTTGAAGAAGATTGGAAAATAAGAAAACGAAAACAAAGCGATATATTGTTTAGGATTTTGTTAATTATCCATTACGCCGAATAAAAATAAAGGAGCAAATAAATGGCCGAGCAATGGAAAAACAAATTAAACCACGAATCCGTCCGTGGGTTTGCGATGGATGTGAAGTCGGTTTTTAACCCGTTTCCGGTAGAAGATTTTATAGCATCGACGATGGGCGAAGCATGGGACAGCTTGGAATTGATGGCAAGAGGGCGGCGGATTACCGAAAACCTAAAAAAATATCTTCCGGCCGTTTATACCGAAGCGATCGCCGTTATGGATAAAGCGATCGTAAATTGCGACCCCTTCTTCAAAATATGCTTCCCGACTTTTGTAGAGCTTTACGGCTTGGATGGGGAAAATTGGGATGTCTCCATGGCCGCAATGGAGTTGTATACCCAATATTCATCCTCGGAATTTGCCGTAAGGCCGTTTATTATTAAACATGAAGAACGTATGATGGTGCAAATGTACGCTTGGTCAAGGCATGAAAACGAGCATGTGCGGAGGCTTTCCAGCGAAGGCTGCCGCCCCGCGCTCCCGTGGGGACAGGCATTGGTTAAATATAAAAAAGACCCCGCCCCCATTTTGCCGATATTGGAACAACTAAAAACCGACCCGTCACTGTATGTACGAAAGAGCGTCGCCAATAACTTAAACGACATTTCCAAAACACATCCGGAATTAATCGTTAGGCTGACAAAGGAATGGTACGGGAAAAATGATCACACGGATTGGATCGTAAAGCACGGCTGCAGAACGCTGTTAAAAAAGGGTAACCGTGACGTATTGGCTGTATTCGGATATGAGGACGTGACTTCCGCTGATGTTGCCGATTTCGTTTTGGGGGGTTCGTCCGTTTCCATTGGCGGGGATATAACCTTCTCCTTTACGGTTTCGGTAAAGGAAGCGGCAAAAATCCGGCTGGAATATGGAATAGACTTCGTTAAATCCAACGGAAAACGTAACAGGAAGATATTCCAAATATCGGAAGTTTCCTTAAAGAAAAACCAAAGGAAGTCCTACGCAAAAAATCATTCCTTCGCGGATTTAAGCACGCGGAAACACTACCCCGGCACCCATTCCGTCACGCTCATCGTCAACGGCGCGGAACGGGGGACGTTGGATTTTGAAGTGACTGCAGAATGATGTTCACGTTATCGGCAAGGTTAACCTTTTACATTCCGCAAGCGGTTTCTTTGAAGGACAAGCGGCAAATCCGCAGGAGCCTTATCGAAAAAACGCGCCATAAGTTTAACGTGTCGATTGCGGAGATTGATACGCAGGACATAATACAAACGCTGACCGTCGGCATGGCCGTCGTGTCCGGCGATGCCGCGCACAGGCAAAATTCCGTTGATGAAATTATCCGCTTCATGGAGGAACACACCGACGCGGAGCTGACGGCGGTTGAAACAGAGGGATAGCATGAACGGGTTGAGGGAAAACCATGCGGATATTGGTTGATGCCGACGCTTGTCCGGTCAAGCAAATCGTCGTACGGCTGGCGAAGCAAAACAAGATACCCGTCACCATGCTGACCGACACTTCCCACGAACTGGACGACGGCTACAGCACGGTGATAACAGTCGATAAGGAAGCCGACAGCGTGGATTTTAAGCTGATGGGTTTATTAACCCGCGAGGATATCGTCGTAACGCAGGATTTCGGCCTCGCCGCGATGGTAATCGGAAAAGGCGCGAAAGCGGTCAATCAAAACGGGCTTGTTTTCACAAATGACAATATGGATAAATTGCTGATGGAACGCCATATCGGTAAAGTGATCCGCAGAAGCGGCGGCAGGACAAAGGGCGCGCCGAAGCGAACGAAGGACGACGACGCGCGGTTTGAAGCGGCGCTGGGTAGGCTGCTGTCTGTGCATTTTACAAAGAAGTAAGAATATCCGTTTTTCTATAAAAGTTTTTCGCAAAGTTTTGTAAATAAAAAGGAGCTGTCAGTTTAAACAAAACAGCTCCTTTTTACATCGGGGAAACAGGATTTGAACCTGCGCCCTCCTGGTCCCGAACCAGGCGCGCTACCAAGCTGCGCTACTCCCCGAAGATGCGCGGTGGGAAGTATAACAGCTTTCGGTTAAAACGACAATAGAGCGTCCTTGCGTGTGCGTCCTTATGTGTGTGCCTTTGTACGATTTTTTATCGGAGTTTTATCGGTAGGTACAGGTTTAATTGGTGGTAGCCGAGGCCCTCCCTTACGTCATCGTGGGGGTAGATCATGTGCCCCATCTTCGTGCGTGTTTCATCTTCGATGAAGTTTGTCGTCTCCAACCATCGGTCCATTTTCGTGCGGACCTTGTCGTGGCTTTCGCCGTCTTCGTCCACGCTGACCATTACGGCGTATAAGCCGCCGGGGAAAGTGACGATTTCATAGGGCGCGGTATCCGTTTCGGTGACTTCGTCCTTCACGCCCCACAACCATTCGGCTTTGTCGTCCTTGCCGGTAAGGAAATCGGGGCAATCGAAGATTACGGGCTTGAATAAATGCTGATGCGCGTCGTGCCACGCTTGGAAGGGTCCGAAGATTTCGTCCCAACATGTTAAACCCGAAGTCACCGCGCGGAAAGCGGGGATTTTGATGACCATCACGTCGGGGACTTTTTTGTCGAGCTTTTCCGTTACTTCCGACAGGCGGTTAAGGTGCGCGGAACCGGTCGATTGCTTCGTTAACTGCTCGCCCTTGCCTCCCGGGTTGCCTTCGTAGTCGGAATACGCGAGGTTGGCTTCGATTTCACGCGCTTTGTCGTACAGGAGCTTGATGTCCGATTCCTTGGTGAAGTCGGACTTTTTTATGTGTCCGATAAAATCCAGCACGATTTCCTTCAGCTCGTGCAGCAGCGCCACTTCACCGTCGATGTCCTCGACTTTTTTACCCAGCACCTCCAGCACAACCTCCGAACCCGCGGCTTCGAAAATGCGCTTGATATCGCGCATATTTACGTTCAGCTTACGCAGGATGAGGATTTGCTCCAGCTTGTTGAGCGCGGCGGCATCGTACAGGCGGTAGCCGTTGTCGTCGTTCCGTACGCTTGTGATCAGGCCCCTGTCCTCGTAGTAACGAAGCGTACGTGCGGAAATGCCGTAACGCGACGACACCTCGCGGATCTTGATTAATTCGTTCATATTTACCTCCCGTGGTTAAGATGAATATAGCGTAACCGCTTACCCAACGGCAAGGTCAAGGGGTATTTTTACTTCGCTTAACAAGCCGTTTTATGGATGGATTTTTATGATTAATAGCGGTATGATGTATTAAAAGTGAAATACATAAAGGAGCGGATTTAAAATGCGCGAGTTAAACATCGCCTTCATCGGCACGGGCATCATCGCCCATCAGCACGCCCGCCTGTACTCGGAGATAGAGGGCGTCAAAATCGTCGCCGCGTGCGACATCGACGAAAAAAAGCTGCATACCTTCTGCGACAAATGGGACATTCCCCACCGTTATGCCGACTACCGCGAAATGCTTAAACGCGACGACGTGCTTGCGGTGGACGTAAACCTGCATAACAATTTACACGCGCCCATTTCGATTGCGGTTATGGCAGCGGGCAAGCATTGCTATTGCGAAAAACCCATGGCAGGGTCGTACGCGGACGCGGGCAAGATGAAGGAAGCCGCCGAACGGTACGGGGTTAAGCTCCACATCCAGCTTGCCCGCTTGTATGACGCGGCGACGGCTTGCGCCAAAACGCTGGTGGAAGCGGGCCGATTGGGCGAAATCTACCACGCGCGTTCGTACGGCTACCGCAGACGCGGGCGGCCCTTCGTCGACGGTTATGCCGAAAAGGAGTTCGTCAACTCGCATTGGGCGGGGCACGGCGCGTTGTATGATATGGGCGTGTACAATATTTCGCTGCTTTTATACTTGTTGGGACTGCCGAAGGTCGAACGCGTATCGGGCAACGTGTACCACAAGATCGCCATGGACGAGGGCCGCAGGATCGCAAGCGGCTTCGACGTGGAAGAATTGGGCGTGGGGCTGGTTAAGTTTGCGGGCGGGATGACGCTGGATATATTGGAAAGTTGGGCGATACACGGCGCACCCTTCCCCGCGCATTCAATACACGGCTCGGGGGGCGGTTTGCAATTCGCCGACGATAAGTCGCTAAAGTTCTTTTCCGAAATCGAGGGCTACCCCGCCGTGTCTACGCTGGATGTTTCCGCCGAAGCGTACCGCCGCCGCAAGATCGATCCCGGCCTTTGGATGTACGGCAACTCCCAAGCGCATTGGGCGGGCGTACTGCGCGGGGAATGCGAACCCATCGACACCGCGGAGATCGCGTTGCAAACGATGCTCGTTTCCGAAGGTATTTTCCTTTCGGGGCAATTGGGCAGGGAGGTCGCCACGGATGAAATCCCGGAATTGAGTGAATCGAATGCGTTGAAGAAACAGGAAACACCGTTCGGAATATTGGAATACTAAAAGAAGGTGCATACAATTTGGGTAAGGATAAATTACTGTTAAAAATACAAAATAATCAAAAAAATATACGGTTTGCAACTTTTATATCTCTTATAAAAGCGTTCGGTTTTACACCCGTAAGAACCAAGGGAAGCCATCATATATTTGAACGCGCGGATATTTTTGAAATGGTAAACGTTCAAGATGACAACGGAAAAGCAAAACCTTACCAAATAAAGCAATTTTTATCTTTGGTGGAAAAATACGATTTAAGATTGGAGGGCTTAAATGAATAATTACCATATCAATATATTTTACAGCGTTGAAGATGAAGGTTATATCGCGGACATCCCTGATTTAAAGTTTTGCAGCGCATTCGGCAAAACGCCGCAAAAAGCGTTGGGCGAAGTTTTGACAGCGCAAAAATTATGGCTCGAAGCCGCTAAGGAAACCAACAGGGAAATTCCCGCGGCGAAATATAAACCCATCATTTATCAAATAGCACAATAATCTACCGTTAAGGAGGAAACCCCATGAAATCCCTACCCCCCGGGTGGAAGGACAATCAACAGGCGGGCAAGACCCGTTTGCCCCTTGCCGCGCAGGTGTTCCCCGTGGCCGACGCGCTGGATAAGGACTTGCGCGGTACGTTGCGCATGATCAAGGACGCGGGTTATGACGCGGCGGAGTTTTTCGGCGGCTTGCGGTACGCCGCGAAGGACGTACGGAAAGCGATGGACGACGCGGATTTGCAAATCGCGGGATGGCATACGCCGTGGGAATATCTTGCGCCGGAATTTATCCACTCCACGGTCAGCTATAACCAAGTGTTGGGCAATCAATATTTGGTGGTGCCGTGGCGGTCCGATGAAGTACTGGAAACGCGCGAAAGCTGTTTGCGTTTCGCGGCGGAGTTGACTTGGGTGTCGGATGTGCTGGCTATGTACGGTATGGTGACGGGCTACCATAACCATGCGAAGGAGTTCCATCCCACACGGGATACGGGCGAGTTGCCTTGGGACATCATCGCGCAGAACACACCTTCCACGGTCATCATGCAAAACGATATCGGCAACGGTATGCACGGCGGCGGCGACATGATGGGCCTGTTGAAAAAATACCCCGGGCGGGGTACCACGGTGCATGTCAAGCCGTTTTCGCACGAAAGCCGCAACACGTTCTTCGATGACGCCAACTGCGTAATCAATTGGGATGAATACTTCGACGTTTGCCGCAATGTTGCGGGCGTACGTTGGTACATCATCGAATATTTAAACCATGAAAAATTCCCGGGGGACCCCATGAAGGGCTTGGCCGAATCGGCAAAGTGGTTCCGCGAGAGGGCCTGACATCGACGAAACCGACGGCGCGAAGCATCAAACCACCCAGCCGTCAAGCGTAGCCGGCGGGAAGGGATAAAAAGGAGCGTTTATTTTTATGCGTGTATTTAATAAGAACGCCTCAGCCGCAAAGTTCCTTTTGGGGGGCATCGGGACGGGGAATATTTCGCTTAACCAAAACGCCCGATTATGCGATTACGAATTGTTCAACAAACCCGCGAAGGGTTTTAACAGCCCCTACACGTTTTTTGCCTTGCGGACCGAGGACACCGAGGGTAATGCAAAGACGAAGGTATTGGAATCCCAACCACCGCCGCCTTACGACCATTCGCACGGTTCTTTTTCCACGGAGGTTAAGGGCCTGCCGCGCTTCCGCGAATCCGAAATGCGCGGGGCGTACCCGTTCGTATATTTTAAGCTGACCGACCCGAATATGCCTGTGGAGGCGACGCTGACAGCCTTTACCCCGCTGATCCCTTTAAACACGGACGATTCGTCGCTTCCGGCAGCGGTTTTGCGTTACGCGGTAAGGAATCTGTCCGATAAGCCGCTAACCGTAAGCGTGGCCGCGTCCCATGCGAACCTATGCAACCATATTGGGCGCAACGAATGGGGCGAACGGTTCGAAGGGGAAACGGAAAATATACGCGTAAAAAACGCGTCGTATGACGGGGTGCTTTTTAAACCCGTCGGTAAAACGGAAAACGACTTGGACTATTTCGAAATGGCGCTGCTCACCACCGAAAAGCAAGGCGTGACCTGCCTCGATTACTGGCACGAGGGCGCGTGGTGGGACGGCTTGCAAGATTTTTGGAACGACTTCACCGATGACGGTGCTTTAACGAGCGGCCGCACCCTATACGGGGAAGGGAACCGCTTGCACAAGAGCACTTTGGCAGCCGCGTCCCTATGCGTGAAGAAAACGGTCGCGCCGGGGGAAGAGGCTTTTTTTGAATTTGTTATCACATGGTACCGACCCAACCGCGTATGGTCATGGGACCAAAACAAAGCGGTTTGTTGCGCGGGGTCGGATTGCTGTACGCAGGATACCCGAACGGTGCGCAATTATTACGCCAAGTTCGGCCCGCCGCTTAAAAGCGCGGCATACCTTATCGAAAACCTGCCGCGCCTTGAGGAAGAAAGCCTCCGCTTCGTAAACGCGTTGGCGGCGGGTACGATGCCCGATTACGTCGTCGATGCCGTTTCTTCCAATATAACCGTTATCCGTTCCACCACATGCTTCCGTATCGCCGACGGTACGTTCTTCGCGTGGGAGGGCTGCGGCGACACATGGGGCTGCTGCCCCGGCAATTGCACGCATGTATGGAACTACACGCAAACGATGGCGTTCCTGTTCCCCGAATTGGAACGTTCGATGCGCCGTACGGAGTTCCTGCACGAAACGGCCGCGGACGGGAAGATGAACTTCCGCGCGCATACCCAACTGCGCGACGGCTCCATGTCGCACCACGCGGCCACCGACGGCCAATTGGGCGCGGTGATTCGGCTGTACCGCGATTGGAGGCTTTGCGGCGACGACATCTTCCTGCGCGAGTTATGGCCGAACGCCAAAGCCGCTTTGGAATACGCCTTTACCCACTGGGATACGGATTCGGACGGCTTGCTGGACGGCGAACAGCACAACACGTATGACATCGAGTTCCACGGTTATACGAGTATGCTTAATTCGATTTTCTTCGCCGCACTCCGCGCCGGGGAAGAAATGGCGCGGTACACGGGTCATGAAAAAAGCGCGGCCCTGTACCGGATAATGCGCGAAAAAGGCGCGGCCAAACTCGACGCGCTGACCTTCAACGGTGAATATTATGAACAAGTGACCGACAGGGACGTAAATACGTGGAAGTACCAATACGGCAAGGGTTGCTTGGCTGACCAACTATTGGGCCAGCAATTGGCGCACGTCAGCAACCTGGGTTACCTGATGGACGAAAGCCATATAAAAAGCGCGGTGCGCGCCGTCTTTCGCCATAACTTCCGCGAAGACTTTCACGACCACGCCAACGTGCAGCGTATGTATGCCTTAAACGACGACGGCGGCTTGCTTTTGTGCAGCTGGCCGAACGGCGGACGCCCGACGATCCCCTTTGTGTACAGCGACGAGGTGTGGACGGGTATCGAATACCAAGTGGCATCGCATTTGATATACGAGGGCTTTACGGACGAGGGCTTGCGCATCGTAAAGGCTTGCCGCGACCGCCACGACGGTATCCGCCGAAGCCCGTGGAACGAAGTGGAATGCGGTCACCATTACGCCCGCTCATTGGCGAGCTACGGCGTGTTGCTTGCGCTGACGGGCTTCCGATGCGACGCGGTTAATAAAATATTGTCCTTCCGCCCGGCTGTTATGCCTTCCGACGGGAGTGCTTTTGTCGGGTTTTTCTGCTGCGCCGACGGATGGGGCTTGTATCGGCAAGCGGAGGCCGATAAAGCGGGGACGGTCGAAACACTGTACGGGGATTTGAACGGATACAAAGCGGTTCTGCTCTAGGGGATAAATTCCTCCAATATCCGCCGCATATCGTCTTCGAACACGGGCTTGCCAAGGTGGCCGTTCATACCCGCGGCCAGACAGGTCTCGATATCTTCTTTAAATACATTTGCCGTCATCGCTATAATCGGCAGCGTGGCGGCATTTTTCATCTTCGACTGGCGGATGATACGCGTGGCTTGTAGGCCATCGATTTCGGGCATTTGCAAATCCATAAAGACCAAGTCACACGGGGGTTCGTTTTCGGCGAAGAGATAGTCGAACGCTTCCTTCGCGCTTTTGGCTTTCATCACCGTTACGTTCATCGATTCCAGCAGTAAGGCCGCTATGCCTATATTGATGTCGATATCGTCCACCACCATCACGACTTTACCCGTAAAGCTCCGATCCGCCGTGGTGCGTTTACTTGTTATCGGTTTTTCTTCCTCATCGGCGTGCATAAGGCTTACGTTGAATGAAAATTCCGATCCCTTCCCTTTTTCGCTTACTACGCTAATTTCCCCATCCATCAGGTTGATAATCCGCTTGGTGATGGCAAGCCCCAACCCGCTGCCGCCGTATTTACGCGATATACCCGCTTCGGCTTGCTGGAAAGCGTTGAATATATTGGCTTGCTCCTCCGATGACATACCAATGCCCGTATCCTTAACCTTAACACCGATAACGCACGCCATGGAATCGACCGAAATCAAATCCACCGTGAAATCGATTTCACTGCCGTTGGGGGCGAACTTGGTGGCATTGGACAGGATATTAATCATCGCCTGCGCCAGCAAATGGTCGTCTCCGAATACCGTTTTGGGTATATTGGGGTCTATGTCCACGTTAAACCGCTGGTCTTTTTCCCACATTTGGGTTGATACGACGCTCACCACGCGGTCTATCAGCTTTTCGAACTTAAAATTGATGGGCGAAAGCTCCAGCTTCCCCTGTTCGATCTTGGAAATGTCTAATATATCGTTTACCACATCCAGCAAAAACGACGACGCACTCTTGATTTTCTCGAATGCCTCGTCCTTTCTTTGCGAGCTTTTATATTTAAGCCCTATCGTGGTCATACCGACGATGGCGTTCAGGGGTGTACGGATTTCGTGGCTCATATTCGACAGGAATGTGCTTTTAGCCGAATTGGCCGCCAACGCGTCCTCACGGGATTGCTTCAGATCCGTAATGTTATGGAACAACAGCATCGTACCGCCGGTATCGGTCCCGCCGCCTGTCATCGGCACGATAAGCCCCGCAAAATCCGACACTTGATCGTTAAAACGGAACTGCACCTCCATCGACGATGAACTGTCGTTTTTTGCCGCCTCGTATATGTTCTGCATCAACACCCGATGATTCTTTTCATCCATAAACGGCTTTAATACGTCCGACAATGCGTGACCCATAAGCAGTTCGTTCTTACCGAAGCCCGTCTTACGGGTAAAGTAATCCGTGCAGAATTCGATCCGCATGTTTTGCCCCAAAAAAAAGATGATGTTGGGTGAATTGGCCAGCAACAGCATCAAGTAACGCCCCCGCTCTTTGTGCAGGAACGTTTTCGTCTTTTCTTGGTTAAGCGCGGAGGCATAGGCGGACCGTTCCTGGCTCGCGGAATCCTTGAGTCGGGTGATTTCGCGGTTGAGCCTGCGGTTCTCCCTCTCAAGGAAGGTTATGCGTTCTTCGCCGGTCATTTTAATACAACCGCACAGAAGGTATAGTTATGGAAGCGGTTGCGTGATTTGCCTTCGTTATCAATCATAGGGCTTATTTCACCGCCCGCGTAACCCATGACGAAGGGTACCCCCCTTTCGTTGAGCGTGTTGCGTATGAGCTTCGCTTCGCCGTCTTGCTCGGGCACCAGCATAACCCCACGGGTTACGCACGGCAGTATAATCGTGACTGTGCCGTCTTGGTATGCTAACAATTCGTCCAACCCGTTCCTGCACGAATCGATGATCGTATTCGAATCGATGCCGCCCACGGCGACCGATGCACCCACGGGTACTTCGCCGCCCATCAGGATGGACCCGTTTTCCTGCACGGCGTAAAAAGCCAACGCAACCGGCGCGGTACTGCCTTGATGGTATACCATCAGCGGCGTCGCCCGTACATTTTCCTCGGAGAGCTCAATGCCCATGGTGTTAAAATATTCCATCACGGGTATATCATTGATCTCTATCAGCATGGCCCCGTCGCTTTTGGTGATGATACCGCGCGTATTGGTTATATTATATTCCGGCAAGGAAGCCAACACGTAACGGGGGGTAAGCGGACCGTTCATAAACAGCATGGCCGCGCCGCTGCTGCTGAACTCGCCGTTGCACGCCACACCCACCGTATCGACGGCGACGTTGATGCAGGAAGCCAACGAACCCCATATCGGTACACCGTTCGCGGCTTTGTCCGCCGCGGCGACCATCTTATAGCCCGCCACATCGTGCAGATACGACAAAAAGGAGATGATAAACGTCGGTTCGCCGCCCGCCTTTTCGTTTAAACCGTTATATAGGGATTGGATTTTTTCCTCGTAGTTGCCGATGTTTATGTCTTTCACCATACCCGCCGTAAAGCGAACGTCGTCGCCGGTTAATACGGTCAGGCTCAAATCGTAGAATCCGTGACCGTTTTTACAAGCGTTGGCCATGCTTGTCATGCAGATAACATCAAAGGGGAGTGCGTCACACAAGGCTTTTACCATCCCGCTTTCGAAGAAATCCATGCAACAAAAGATAATCCCCCCCGAATGCGCCCCTAAAAGGGAAAAGTCGATCTGTTCCTTGATTTCCGCCATGGCGTCCTCAAATACATCGACTTCCGCGGTACGAGCCGTATACATGGTAAGCATAAATACGCCTTCCTTCATCCAAATATGTTGTACGGTAAAATACCATACAAATATAGCAGTTACAAGAAAAATCGTCGCAAGAAAATGACCGGATAACCGTCAAATAAACGCACCGAAAACCCGATTCGCCAAATCCGTACCCAAGCCCGTAAGGTATATACGGTCCTTTTCCCGCGCCAGCAAGCCGTCGGCGATTAATCCCTCTATTTTTATACCATACCTGTCTTGCATATTTTGTTGAAGGACGACCCCGTCGGTTAGGCGCAAGCCCAAAATCATAGCCTCCGCCATCGCTTCTTCGGCTTCAATCGGGGTATACCCTTCTCGGCACGGGGCGTACGGCGGCGATTGCGCGCGCAGGTATTTTTCCATATCCTCCGTATTATACCAGCGTACGCCACCCCCGCCATCCAACTCAAACGAATGCGCCCCCAACCCGAACCCCCTGTAAGGTAAGCGCTTCCATGTGTTTACGTTATGACGGCTTTCCCGCCCGGGCAACGCGTAGTTGGAAATTTCGTACCTCCTGTACCCCGCCGCCGCCAGCGTGCGGTTGGCTTCGTGGTACATCGCGCGGTCGGTTTCGTCGTCGGGCAGGACGATACCCCCCTCTTCCAACCCCTCCCACAACGGCGTACCCTCTGCGGGCGTCAGGCTGTACGCCGAAATATGCTCGGGTCGGAGCGCGACCAGTTTTTCCAAGGCATCCCGCCAATCGTTCATCGTTTGCCCCGGCAACGAAAACATCAAATCAACGTTGATATTTTCAAACCCAACCTCCCGCGCCGCGCGAAAGGTCAGCATAAAGTCTTCAACGGTATGGCTCCTCCCGATTCGCGCGAGCAGAGGGTCAAGGAACGCTTGCAAACCGATGGACAAACGGTTAACCCCGACGGATTTGAGCGCGGCGTATCCCTCTGTTCCCAACGTGCCCGGGTTACATTCCACGGTAATCTCCGCGTCGTTTGTTAGATTAAAGCGTTTCGCCCCGTTGATAATCGCACATAAAAAAGGGAGGGGCAACGCCGTTGGCGTCCCGCCTCCCACATATATCGTTTTTATTGCTCGGCCCTTCATGTCACCTTCACAAGCAGTTTTTAATTCATTTAACAACGCTTTTGTATAACCTTCCGCCATTGCGTACCCGTCGGGGCTGGGGTTTGCCGCACTCGATAAAAAATCGCAATAGGCGCATTTACTTTTGCAAAAGGGAATGTGGATGTAGATCATTTGCCGTGGTTCCCCTTATTCCTCATCCAGCTTCAATACGTTCATGAACGCCTGCTGCGGCACCTCCACGGAGCCGATCTGACGCATACGCTTCTTGCCTTCCTTTTGCTTTTCCAACAGCTTCTTTTTACGCGTGATGTCGCCGCCGTAACATTTGGCCAATACATCCTTGCGTAGGGCCCCGATCGTTTCGCGGGCGATTACCCTCGCGCCGATGCACGCCTGTATGGGTATCTCAAATTGATGGCGGGGTATTTCCTTTTTTAATTTCTCGGCCATTTTGCGCCCGCGTTCGGCGGCGGTCTTGGCGTATACGATAAAGGAAAGCGCGTCCACGGGTTCGTGGTGCACGAGGATGTCCAATTTAACGAGGTTGGATTCCTTATACCCCATCAACTCGTAATCGAAGGAAGCGTACCCGCGGGAACGCGACTTCAACGTATCGAAGAAGTCGTAGATGATTTCGTTAAGCGGCATTTCGTAACGCATGATGGCGCGGTTTTCGGAGGGGTACTCCATACCCTCATAGATACCGCGGCGCTCTTGGCATAATTCCATCACGGGCCCGATAAATTCCGGCGGAAGCATGATCTCCGCACGTACGATGGGCTCCTCCATATAATCGATGCGTGTGGGGTCGGGCATGTCGGAAGGGTTCGATAACGAAATGATCGTCTTGTCGTGCAGATGGATACGGTAGATAACGCTCGGCGCCGTCGTGACGAGGTCGAGGTTATATTCCCTTTCCAACCTTTCCTGCACGATTTCCAAATGCAATAAACCCAAGAAACCGCAGCGGAAGCCGAAGCCCAAGGCCACGCTCGTTTCCGGCTCAAAGTGCAGGGCAGCATCATTAAGCTGCAGTTTTTCCAACGCGTCGCGCAGGTCGGTGTAGCGTGCGCCGTCGGACGGGAACACGCCGCAATACACCATCGGGTTGGCGGTCTTGTACCCGGGGAAGGGTTCTTCGGTAGGGCGCGCCGCTTCGGTTACGGTGTCGCCGATTTGCGTGTCGCGTACGTTTTTGATGCTGGCGGTGATGTAACCCACTTCGCCCGCGCTCAGGTTTTCGGCGGGGATAAACTTACCCGGTCCGAAGTAACCCGCCTCCACGATATCGAATTCCTTCCCCGTCGCCATAAAGAGGGCTTTTGTCCCCTTTGCGATTTTCCCGTTAAATACGCGGATAAAAACGATGACGCCTTTATACGGGTCGTACTTTGAATCGAAGATCAACGCCTTAAGCGGCCCGGTGGGGTCACCGACGGGCGGCGGTATCTTGTTTACAATGGCGGTGAAAACTTGGTCTATATTTAGTTTCGCCTTGGCGGAGATAAGCGGCGCGTTTTCCGTATCCAATCCGATGACTTCCTCAATATCGGCTTTGGTACGTTCGGGTTCCGCGGCGATCAAATCAATTTTATTGATGACGGGGACGATCTCCAAGTTGTTATCCATCGCTAAATAAACGTTGGCGAGGGTTTGCGCTTCGATGCCCTGCGCGGCGTCCACGACGAGTAACGCGCCTTCGCACGCCGCAAGCGAACGGCTTACTTCATACGTAAAGTCCACATGGCCGGGGGTGTCGATGAGGTTGAGGATATACTCCCCACCGTCCGGGCTTCGGTACACCAAGCGCACGCTTTGCGCTTTGATCGTGATGCCGCGTTCACGTTCCAAATCCATGTTATCGAGTACCTGTTCGGTCATTTCGCGCTGGGTTAATACGCCTGCGAGTTCAATTAAGCGGTCGGCCAGCGTGGATTTTCCGTGGTCTATATGGGCGATAATGCAAAAGTTTCTGATGTGCTTCATAGAGTCTCCTTCTAAAATAACGCGATGATTTCCATCGCCAAATAAAACAGCAATAAGAATAACCCAAGGCTTGCCAGCAACATAAGGAAGCGTGACACCCGCAATATACGGTGCAGCTTTTTGTTACGGGTTTTGGCCCGGGCTACGTTGTTGAGTCCCCGTTTCGCCCTGTCCAGATCAAAGGCGTCCTCGTCGAAGCGGAGCGGTTTGGGTTCGCGTTTCGGTATATATATCACTCCCGCAATTGTATTGTAAAAAATCGGTTTTATATTGGTCGGTGGCTTATATTATTATACATTGGATGCAACCACAAGTATTACTGATGTTACTTGCTTTATTTGCGTTATTTGCGTTATTGACGTTACCGAGCGGGCGGGGGAAGCGCCATATACCGCATATTTTTCCAATAACTATTTGGAAATATCTGTGCTATGCCGGTTCTGCGATCATTAAAAAGGGGTTGACAAGATGATTCTCCGCCGTATAATTTTTAAGCAAGCAGATAGCTGGCAGTCCCTTTCTTTTTACGATCTCATTTGACATAAAATCAAAGATTTGAACTTCGGCGTAATTTGTGTCGAAGTTCCTTTTTTTATTACAAGGAGGCGTTAGGTTTTGAAAAAAATAATGTTGCATGATTGGATTTTTAAACGGTTAGATGGTGAAAATTGGATAGCTTTAATCATTTTGATTGTTATTAAGGGGTCTAAAAAAGAACCTATTGAAAACTTTACCAGACCCACGGCACATCATATTTTTGTATATTTTCATCAGCGGTTATAATTGACATTTTTTCAACAAGTGCAGTTGCGATAATTATTCCGTCAAAAGGGTCTCTATTAATTAACGGAAGCAAGTTGTATGCCTCGATATGCAAATAGTCCAGACCAATAATGCCAAAGCCTCTTGTTCTTATGGCGGAAAGTATTCCTTGCATACCTTCGGGAAGCGGTAGCTTACCAATGCGATTTTTAATAGAGATTTCCCATAGTGAAGAAGCGCAGACATGCTTTTTTGCAAATCCATTCGACAGCACAAGATGAGCAGAGGCAGATAATCTGCTTGAATCGAAAATTAACCACAGCAACACATGCGTATCCACGATATATTCCATTAGAACATATACTCCTTCATTTCTTCAAGCGGTTCGTTAAAATCATCCGGTATTTTAATTAACCCATCAAACTCGCCAATAGAAGCAGACTTGCCAAGAATCGGTTCAAGCAACAGTCTTGGGTTTTTCTTTGCTGGGGTAATAACAGGTTCAAGAAATGTTATAACTACCTCGTAGTGTCCTTCAACATCAACAGGTTGCGTTGGCTTGAAAGTTACCCCATCATAAATTGCTTTTACAGCATACATGTTTTTCCTCCTTCATAGTCACCGACAGCTTAAGGTGCGCACTTATACATCGGCAGGCGGTGCAGTGCGCCACTGTCGGGGGCTTTCGTGCCTATCGGTACGGGAATAAGGGTAAAACCATATCTATCCTAACTGAAAGTAATACCTATATTGCGCAATTCAATATATATAATCTGACCTCATGTAATCGGTGGCATACTTGTTCCAATTCTTTCTTTCGTTCAAGCGGGGCTTCAAAATTAAAATTTTTTATTCCCCAAATTTCGCCTGCATTGTCCATGTTAATATATTGTTTTATCACATCATCTTGTGTTGAACCTTGAATGAAAGCGTTAAGATACGCCTCTTTAAAGACAAAGCCTTGATTTTCGTACCATGCAGTTGATGCGTTATCATCTTGTGTCCAAACCTCGAAATGCGTTATGCCTTTTTCAATTAAAATTGATTTTGCAACGTTCCATAATTTCATTGCTATACCTTTTCTTCTATACTTGGGTAAAACACCCAAGTGCCAAATTACTGCGCCCAATCCATCTTTAAAATAACACACATCCCCTGCTACTGTTTCAAACTCAATATCAATAAACCCAACAATCATCTCATTTTCTTCTGCGACATAGCAAACAGATGGATTTTCATATTTTTCCTTATCCCTCTTGACATCATCAAAATACGAACTATCCAGAAATGAAAGCAATCTACATTGCACCCATCCTTTTTCGTCAGCATCGGTATACTCACGAATTGTCATTAAAACGCCTCCATTAATACAAAATATGTTCGTTTATTAATTTTCCGTATGGCGATTATAGCATGGGGAATTGTGGCGTAACAACGGAATATAACAAAATCAAAATTAATCTTTCGCAAACCCCTTGACAGAGGTTAAATCCGTTTCACCAAACGCCGACGAAAATACCGTAGCTTTTACTGTAGCAAAACCCGAACCAAAACCAACCAACAACAACGACTTATTATGGCTATGGATTTTGTTAGGCGTTCTCGTTGCAAGCGGAATAATTACCATAACAATCATTACCAAACGCAATAAACAAATCATTTACAAACCGGCGGCAACCGAAAACCAACCCACGACCTATCGTTCCAAGTACACACCCCAAAGTAATTTCTTTTTCCTACCTGCTACCCGTGGAGGGCGGAGCGGGGGGAACGCCATAAGCCGCGCCTACAAAATCGGGCGATTAGCGGCGAACGCGAGGTTATAATAAATAAAATCGACAACGGGCTTATGAAGTGATATAATAACAGTATGGCATATGATGCGAGATACAGAGAACAAGTGTTGAAATTCATCGGCAAAGGGAACTCTATCCAAAAAGCAC
>WRDO01000040.1 GCA_009779755.1 Defluviitaleaceae bacterium
ATTATCCTACCAATGGCAACGCGCCCCCGGAGTAACGGGTGGGGATTTTGAAAATATTTCGGGGGCGACAAACGCGACATACACCCCGAGTACAACTGAAGCAGGCATTAACCGCTACCGCGTAATCATAACCAACACCAACACGGCGGTTAACGGAACGCAAACGGCTGCGGCCACCAGCGACATCATAACGGTAACGGTAGTCCCGTTGGTTAACGCCGCAACCCCCAACATCACGGCACAGCCGCAAAGCATCGAAGCGTGGGTTGGCGACACGGTAACGCTAACCGTAACCGCGATTTCCCCGGACAGTGGATCATTATCCTACCAATGGCAACGCGCCCCCGGATCGACGGGCGGTGAGTTCCAAAACATTTTGGGAGCGACAAGCGTGACATATAACCCGGACACAACCGAAGCAAACGTCAACCGCTACCGCGTGATCGTAACCAACACCAATACGGCGGTTAACGGAACGCAAACGGCTACGGCAACCAGCGACATCGTAACGGTAAATTTAAACAATATAACGATAACCACCGAAGACCAACTACACCACGCGAATAATTACATGACAGGGGACATGACGATAACGGTCGATATTACCCTCACGCAAAATTTAACCCTAGTAAATGGCCGAACGTTGACGATAGCAAGGGGGGTAACGCTTAACGTAAGCGCCGGTATCCTGTTAATAAACGAGGGAACGTTGAAAATCGAAGAATATGATCCCATACATGATGACGAAGGCGTACTGCGGATTTATCCAAACGGCGCGGTTTGGAACGGTGAAGGAAGTTTTCATCCCCATCACAATCGGGTCGTATTTGCCGGAGATGGCGCGATCTTTAGGGATTCCGGCGGTGGGATATATATCGGGGATCATTTTGGTGATGAAATAGCTGACCAATCCATACCCGAATGGGTTTGTGCATATTGGGGCGATGATGAAATAGGTGTTAACAATATCCTCAATTTAATATTGATCACTTACGAACGTTTATGGGATGCCATCTTGGATGCCATCGAAGAAGGCGGTACGATTACGCTTCTTGGATGTGAATACGGGGAAGAAATAGGGTTGGGTGCAGACAATGATGTCATCGATCTAACCGGTTTAATCCTCCGGGGCGTTGAAGGTGTAACATTGGCACTTACGGATGTTATTATCGGTACGGGTTTCTTTGAACCAGATGGAATGACAGAAGTTACGATAGGTATGCCTATTGATGACAGGGTGTTTGCATGGAGTACAGCGAATGGCGGGCGGTGGGTAGCACTTTAATGGATATAGGGGCATAGGCACATGAATGAACCCTTCGAACTTACCTTTTTGGGTGCAAGCGGTTCTTGCGGCTACAATAATAAAAACCGTGCGAAGTACGGTACCAATACCCCCTGCGTCGCGGTACGGGTGGGGGATAACCCGCGGCATACGCTTGTGTTTGACGCGGGTACGGGGATTTGCAGTTTAAGCGCGATGCCGGGATATACCGGCGACGATGTCCGACTGTTCCTTACGCATTACCATTCTGACCATATCCATGGGTTATTGTTTTGGGATTTGTTTTTCGATGCAGGCAAAACGATTTATATCACGGGGATGCGGACCGAATGCGGCGGCGTGCGTGAAACGCTGGACGGATATTTGAAGAATCCCTATTACCCTGCGGGGCTGACCGCAGCCAAAGCGGCGTTGGTATTTACCGACGCCGCCGTCGGCGCGGCTATTTTATTGGAAGACGGCGTAAGCGTTCGGGCGACCGAACTTTGCCATCCGAGCGGGGGGTTGGGTTACCGCGTGGATTACGGAGGCAAATCGGTATGCTACTTTACGGATATGGCGCTTGAAAACCATAGGGACGGCACGCTGGCGGATTTCGCGCGTGATACGGATTTGCTGATCACCGATACGTTCTTCGGTGCGGGGGAATGCATAAAGGGTTGGGGGCATTCATCGGTAGCCGAATGCACGCGGCTGGCGAAGGAAGCAAACGCCAAGCGGCTCGCGTTGTTCCACTATAGGCACACGTATACCGACGATGATATAAACGATATGGAAACTGTTGCGAAAGCGGCGTTTCCGGGGGCTTTTGCCCCGACGGACGGGATGCAATTACATATCTAACGGGAGGCAATATGGTCGATACGTTGCTCAATATCGGGATTGCGTTTTCAAGGGAAAAGAACATAGACAAACTCATCGAAATCGTTATCGATTCCATGATGGGTTTGGTCAACTGCGACGGCGGCACGCTGTACCTGTTGGAAAATGACGAGCTGCACTTCAAGATTATGATTACCAAATCGTTGGGTTTTCGGCGCAGTGTGGGCCAATCGGAAGGGATGCCGCCGCCGATGCCCCTCTCGCGGGAAAGCATGTGCGCCCGCGCCGCGTTGGATAAAACGCTGATCAATATCGACGACGTGTATGAAAATAAGGATTTTAATTTTACGGGATCCAAAAAAGTGGACGAACACATGGGCTACCGTACACGATCCATGCTGACGGTACCTATGGAGGACGACCATGGCGACGTGATCGGCGTATTGCAATTGATCAACGCATTGGATGAAGGCAACAATGCGATCCCCTTCGCCCATGAATATGAAAAGGTCCTGCTCTCGGTGGCGTCGCAAGCAGCCATATGCCTGACCAACCGCAAATACGCAACCGAAGTGATGAACCTGCTGGATTCGTTCGTTATCGCCATGTCCGCCGCCATCGACGAACGGAGCCCCTACAACGCCAACCATTCACGTAATATGGCAAGGTACGGCAAACGATTCATCGAGTGGATGAACACAAACGGCGGCGAACACTTCGACCCCGAACGGGAACGTAAATTCCTCATGAGCTTACTGCTGCATGATATCGGCAAGCTGGTGGTCCCGCGTGAGGTGATGGATAAGGAGACGCGCTTGGGCCCGAAGCTGGGCGCGGTATTGGATCGTTTTACGGTTCTCGGGATGCAGGCGGAAATCGATTGGCTGCGCAACGAAATCGATGACGACGTATACGCAATGAAAATCAAGGAAATCGACGAAGCGCGTGAATTGGTGAAAAAAGCAAACGCATCCGGTTTTATCCCCGATGACACGATGGAGAAGCTAAAAACCCTGTGCCAAAAAGAGGGTTTCCTTACACCGGAGGAACAACGCTGCCTGATGGTAAGGCGCGGTACGCTGACCGAGGAGGAACGGACGGTCATGGAGGGCCACGTCGAAATGACGCGTCGCATCCTTTCCGAAGTGCGTTTCCCCAAGAATTACCGCATGGTACCCGTATGGGCGGCGGCGCATCATGAATTCCTCAACGGGAAAGGTTATCCCAACCAATTGACGGCGGAGCAAATCCCCACCGAAGTAAGGATCGCAACCATTTTGGATATCTACGACGCGTTGACGGCGCATGACCGCCCCTACAAACGCGGCTTGCCCGACGAAAAAGCGTTTGAAATATTGGGTGACATGGCTGCGCAAGAGCAAATAGACGCGGGCTTACTTGCGTTGTTTAAGGAAAGCGGGGCTTGGAACGATGAAGTCTAAAAAATATATTTACGCCGCGTTACTGTCCGCCGTAATGCTTTTGGTCTTCGGTCTTCACTTGTTTGACCGCGTCGAGCAGCAATTAAAGGATCGATTGTTTACGCAGCCCGATATTATTTACCCGAATATTTTCGTGTTCGGCATCGATGAGGAAACGCTGATCGAGTTCGGGCCGTTCCAATTTTGGCCGCGCAGTATTATGGCGGAAGCGATCCGTATATTAAATTCCGAACCCGGGTGGGAGCCCGCCGTCATCGCGGTGGACGTACTTTATTCGGGTTATTCCAATTGCCCCGAATCGGACGCGGCCTTGGTCGAAGCCGCGGCGGAAGTGGGCAATGTCGTCTTCGGCGCGGCCGCCTCGTTTAATTGGGCGGACGAAATCATCGCCTTCGAGCGTCCCTTCGAATCGCTTCGGGCCGTTTCGCGCTACGGCACGCTTAACGCGATCACCGACCACGGCGTGGTGCGCCGCGCCGTCACGGGCATTATGGTGGACGGTACTTGGCAGCCGTCGTTCACCGCCGTTATTTACGATATGTACGCGGAATTTTGGGGAAGGCCCCCGTTCGAGCTACCGAAGAACATCACGTCGCCTATGTTTATCAATTACGCGGGGAATGTCGGCGATTTTTACGGCGCGATGGGGTTGGGGACGTCCTTCCGCGATATTTTCAGCCCCGATTTCGACCCGGCGTGGTACGCCGATTCGATCATCTTCATCGGGCCGTACGCGGCGGGTATGATGGACATGTACTTCACGCCCGTAAGCACGTCGGAAAAGATGAACGGCGTGGAAATCCATGCGAACGTCTTGCAAATGATGATCGACCGTACGTTTAAGGCGTATGCGGCTGATTGGGTCAATTGGATGGTTTTGATTATATCGCTGTTGGTTACGGGCTTCGTATTTATGCGGTTTGATGTGCGCATAACCACGGCGGTGCTGGCGGTATACGCGGTTGGATATGTCTTCCTAAACCTTCAATTATTCAACAACGGTTATATCGTGACGCTTTTGTACCCGCCGGCTTCGGTTATTGTCCTGTATGTTTTCGGCGTGGCGTACAACTACATCACCGAACGGCGCGAGAAGGCGAAGATCAAGGACATGTTCAAGAAATACGTCGATCCCAAGCTCGTGGACCAAATGATCGATTCCTCGGATATGGCCGACGGGCGCATCGGGCGTAAGAAGCACTTCGCCGTCATGTTCGTGGATGTGCGCGGCTTTACCCCCATGTCGGAAAAATTAGCCGACAGCCCCGAAACCATTGTTCATATCCTTAATGACTATTTAGAACTTACAGCGTCGTGCGTTTTTAATAACGGCGGCAGCGTGGACAAATTCATCGGCGACGCGACGATGGCACTCTTTAACGGCTTTACCCCGCTGGATGATTACGTGTACAAAGCCGTAAAAGCGGCGCAGGATATCGTGGACGGCGCGGCCGCGCTTAACGAAAAGATATTAGCCGAACACGGCTTTACCGTGGGCTTCGGCGTGGGTGTGCATTGCGGATACGCTGTGGTGGGTAACATCGGGCCGCATTTCCGCAAGGACTATACCGCCATCGGCGACACGGTAAATACCGCCGCCCGTCTGGAATCGAACGCCAAACCCTCCCAAGTGCTGATCAGCAAAGAAGTCTACGAAACGTTGGAAGGGCGTATCGCCGCGCGGTCGCTGGGTGATATCACGATGAAGGGTAAGGGCGCGATAGAGATATTTGAGTTGACGTAAACGTTTATTAATGACGAAACGCCCCGCGGAGAAAAAAATCCACGGAGCGTTTTTACGTGAAGGTATTTATTTGCTTAGAACATCTTGTTTCAATCGTTCAACGATATCGTCGGCGAATTTTTCGAGGTCGTCGTCACCACCTTGGTGCGAATCGCGCCAAAGCTCTTGTCCTTCGTATAGGATGACGGCTTCGTAGGGTTTGAGGTTAACGTCGTCGCGGATGCGTACAAGGGGGAAGGTGATCGATTTTTTAGCCAATTCCTCCCGCAAGCGTCTGATCTTTCCGATCAACGTATTCGAATCATCTTCCGTAGTACCCGCAACGGGGATCAATTTATAACTGATCAGAATCCAATATTTCGCTTCGTCGTTCATTTTTACCATCCTTTCGGTTTTGTTGGTGAGGTAGATGTACCGGCTCAACAATTCGTCAACCTTAAGCTCGGTTACGGGTTTGGTTGCGAGCGTACGCATCAGGTCTTTGAGTAAATTGTTCGTTTCCTTCGCTTCCAGCAGTTGCTTGCCGCTGGCGGCGATTTTTTCATTGAGCAGGGTTAGGAAGCGGGCCTCGCCGCCGTGCAGCAGTTCCGTTATTTCCTTCACGGTGAAGGATAAACGGCGCAGCAGGAGTATGACCTCCAGCCGTTCGCATTGCGTTCGGTCGTATTCGCGGTAACGGGAATCGTCCTTCCGATGGCTGGAAAGGATGTTTTCCTCCTCGTAGTAACGCAAGGTGCGCGGCGAAATGCCGTACATCGCGGAAACCTCGGTGATGCCCAACCGCCGCCCGTTGTTTACCATTTTCCCACCTCATGCGAACTTATCCCCTACTAGGGATCAAGTTAAAAAATGCCTTCGGACCGTCCGAAGGCATTGTAGCGTATTCCGTTACGTTAAAGTCAAGGGCTGAAATATACCGGATTCGAGAGCATCGCCTTCATCGGCGGCAAGCCGGGAGCGTAACTGCGGTATACCTCCGTGCGGACGAACTTGCTATCGCGGTAAACGCGTTCCAAAATCAAGCGGCCGTTGATGTTTACGGAGATTTTTTCCGATTCCGCGTCGGTGATAAGTGTAATTTCATCCCCGTGGGAAAGGTTGGCGAAGTAGAACGTCAATGCCGCTCCGGGTACGACGGTTTCGCCGATTGCGCCGTTGCCCTCGCATATGATATCCACCTCCGGCCCGTCGGGCGTGTAGGAGATGAAACTGTTCCCCTTACGTATCGCCGCCATGATATCGCTTGGGCTGCGCGACAGGGCGTATACGTTAAGGCACGGCATCCCCACACTGCCGAACAGGCCCGGCCCGTGGTAGTCGCTGCCGCAGGTCGCCGGGATTTTTTTGCCTTCGCACAGGAGCTTATGCCAAAAGGCGATCGCGCGTTCGTTGCGTTCGTGCATGATGCCGTTCCAAACCTCAAACCCGTCGAAGAGCGAAAGCGTTCCCTCGTCCAGTCCCCATTGCCACGAAAGATAGTGGCACAAAGGATGGGCGATGGCCGTAAACGCGCCGGCGTTTTTCGCTTTTTTTATGAGCTTTTTTCCTTCCTCGAAATCGGTGATGCCGTAGTTGTCCTCCAGCGGATTTTCCGCGCCCAAAAACAACGCGTGGCCGTTGTAGTGCGTCCATTCCACGCCGGGGATTACGGTTAGGTTTTCGAAGGGGCCGGCTAATTTATTTTGCGCCGTATTATTATGGTCCGTTAAGAAGATGAAGTCCAGCCGTTGTTCCCATGCCAACGAAATAATGCTGCTGAAATCCGCTTTTCCGTCGGAAGCCGTCGTGTGGATGTGGGGGTCACCCTTAAACAAACGGCGGCTTTTGGGGTTTAGCTTGATGCCGTATTCCGCTTCCGCGCCATCGGGGGGCAGCTTGTACAGTCCCGCTAATATATTCCATTCGCCCGGCGGCGGGTCGAGGGTTTCGTAACCCGTGCAGCTGCCCAAGGCCGATACCCAAATATGCTCCCGCGTCGAACCCGACGCACCCAACAATTTGTCGCCGGGCCCCAATAACGCCAAGTCGATGACCGCGCCGCTTTGCCTGTCGTATAAATAAACGATGTCAATACTTTCAATGCCCTGCGGTACGTCAAAGGGGATTTTGATATATTGCTTTTCCTGTTCTTTCTTAAAATGGAATTTCATTATTTATCCTCCTGATTTTCGGCTTCCCGCATAATATTACCTTTCAAATCCGGTAAATATAGTATAATACATAAAATCCCCACAAGAAAGGATAACCTCATGAAAACGATAAAAATCGGCGGAACGATCCACGCGCCCGCCATCGCGCTCGGCTGTATGCGTATCGGCGGCCTCGAAACCAAGCAATTGCATGATTTGATCGGCACCGCCATGGAAAACGGCGCGCATTTTTTCGACCACGCGGATATCTACGGCGGCGGCGAATGCGAGCGCGTGTTCGGTAAAGCCGTGAAGGAAATGGGCATCCCGCGCGATAAGATGGTCGTGCAAACCAAATGCGGCATTCGGCAAGGCTTTTTCGATTTTTCGAAGGGGCATATCATATCATCCGCGGAAAAAGCGTTGGAACGGCTGGGCATGGAATATACGGATTTCTTCCTATTGCATCGCCCCGATACGTTGATGGAGCCCGAGGAAGTGGCGGAAGCGTTCACCCAACTGCACAAAGCGGGTAAGGTGCGGCACTTCGGCGTAAGCAACCACAACCCCGCGCAAATTCTTCTGTTGAATAAATACTTACCCGATGGGCTAAAGATAATCATTAACCAATTACAATTCTCCCCCACCAACACGGGTATGGTTAATTCCGGCCTTAACGTAAACATGGAGAACCCGCCCGCCATCGACCGCGATGGTTCGGTCTTGGAATTCTGCCGATTGCATGATATTACGATACAAGCGTGGTCGCCGTTCCAATACGGTTTCTTTGAAGGGGTGTTCCTCGGCAGCGAAAAATACGTTAAATTAAACAAGGAAATCGATACGCTGGCCGAAAAATACGGCGTGACACCCGAAGCGATCGTCATCGCGTGGATATTACGGCACCCGGCGAACATGCAAGCCATCCCCGGTACGACCAATGCAGTGCGGTTAAGGGGTATATGCGGTGCGTATTCCGTGCAAATGACCCGTCCGGAATGGTACGCCGTGTACCGTGCCGCGGGGAATGTGCTGCCATGAAAGGGGATCATATGCAATACAGGACACGATTTGCGCCCAGCCCTACGGGATATATGCACCTTGGCGGGCTTCGGACGGCTTTGTACGCTTACCTTTACGCGAAGGGGAACAACGGTGCTTTTATCCTGCGCATCGAAGACACCGACCAAGAGCGCCAAGTGGAAGGCACGGCCGAGGTTATATACAAAACCCTTACGGAAGTCGGGCTGATATACGATGAAGGCCCCGACGTCGGCGGTCCCTGCGGCCCGTACGTGCAGAGCGAACGCATCGGAATATACAGGGAACACGCGGAGATGTTGATCAAGCGCGGACATGCCTATTATTGTTTTTGCGGCAAGGAGGAGCTGGACGAGCAACGTTTAATCCATCAGGCGAGCCGCGTTTCACACAAGTATAACAAGCATTGCGTTAACCTTTCCCCGGAGGAAATCACAAAAAAATTATCCGAAGGCACGTCCTATGTCATTCGGCAAAACGTTTCGGAGGAGGGCAAGGTCTTCTTTAACGATTGTGTATACGGACGTATCGACGTGGATAATTCCACCCTCGAGGACCAAATCATATTAAAGTCTGACGGCTTCCCCACTTACAACTTCGCAAACGTGGTGGACGACAGGTTGATGGGCGTCACGCACGTAATACGCGGCAACGAGTTCCTTTCCTCCACACCCAAGCATGTATTGCTCTACGAGGGTTTCGGTTGGGAGCCGCCCGTGTATATCCACGTACCGCCCATTATGCGTACCGCCGATAAAAAACTCTCCAAACGCGACGGGGACGCGTATTACGGCGATTTCATCACGAAGGGTTACCTAAAGGAAGCGATTATCAACTACATCGCGCTTTTGGGTTGGAGCCCGGGCGGGGAGAAGGAATTGTTTTCGCTGCCCGAATTGGTCGAAGCGTTCGATATTTCGGGTATTTCGAAGTCCCCCGCGATTTTCGATATCAAGAAGCTGGATTGGCTCAACGGGGAATACCTGCGCGCGATGGATGACGCGGAATTCCACGCGAGGGCGTTGCCTTATATCAAGGAAGGCGTAAAGCGCGAAACAGATACGGCGTTGATTGCCAAGCTCCTGAAGGACCGCATCGAACGGCTGACCGAAATCCCCGGGCAATTGGACTTCATCGATACGCTGCCGGAATACAGTTCGGAACTGTATACCCACAAAAAAATGAAAACCGACGCCGAAAGCGTACGCCCGGTTATGCCGAGCATCGCTTCCGCGCTTGAAAACGTAAGCGATTGGCGGCAGGAAGCGATACACGAAGCGTTGATGGCGTTGGTTGAATGCTTGGGGTGCAAGAACGGGCAGGTATTGTGGCCGTTGCGTGTGGCGTTGTCGGGTAAGGCGCAAACCCCCGGCGGCGGTATTGAAATCGCGTTGATCCTCGGCAAAGAAGAAACGCTGACGCGTATCCGCCGCGCGTCGGATAAATTAAACCGATGAATATGCAAGAATTATTAAAAGCCGCCGCCGCCGCCAAGCTGGATATTTCCGCTTGCGCGGAAGAATACCTGCGCGATATCAACGTTATGATGGACGCGATGCAATTACACTTGCTGGCGGAGCTGCCGATTACGGACGAGCCTTACCCCATCGATACGGCGGCATCCCGGATATTACGCGAGGACACGGTACGCCCGTCTTTGCCGCGGGAGCAAATCCTAAGGAACGCGCCCGCCGTTGAAGCGGGTTGCGTAAGCGTCCCGAAAATAAACGTCGGTTAGGGGATTTTGGATATGGAATACGCGCTGCCCGCTTATCACGCCATTACGTTGGTTGAAGAAGCATCAAATCTTGCACGTTATGACGGGGTGCTTTTCGGCCATCGTTCGGAAAACGCCCGTGATTTGGAAAGCCTTTACGTCAACAGCCGCACGGAAATGTTTGACGACGAAACAAAGAAACGTATCCTTTTGGGTACGTTTTTACTTTCGGAGGGTTATATCGATATGTATTACAAAAAAGCGGTGATCATCCGTCAAAAATTAAAGGACGGTTCCCCCGAAGAATACGCCCGTATCTTTGAGCGGGAGGTGCGGGAATGACGTACGAAACCGTAATCGGGCTGGAAATACACGCCGAGCTTTCCACCAAAACGAAGGCGTTTTGCGCGTGCGGCTACCGCTTCGGCGCGGAAGTGAATACCCAATGCTGCCCCATTTGCTTGGGGTTGCCGGATGCGCCGCCGCCAACGTTAAATAAAAACGCGGCGGCGTACGCGGTACGGCTGGGCTTGGCGGCCGGTTGCAAAATCAACCGGGTCAGCACCTTTTGCCGTAAGCATTATTTTTACCCCGATTTACCCAAGGGTTATCAAATTACCCAAGGAGACATCCCCATTTGCCAAGACGGTATGTTGGAATTTATCCACAAGGGTAAAAAACATGCGGTACGCATTCATCGCATCCACTTGGAAGAAGACACGGCGAAATTGCTCCATGACGACGCCTTCAAAGGGATATTGCTTGACTTTAACCGTTGCGGTGTGCCGCTGGTGGAAATCGTCACCGGGCCCGACCTGCGCGGCGCGGAAGAGGTAAGGGATTTTCTCGAAGCGATGCGGACGCTGCTGGTTACGTTGGGTATTTCAAGCGGGCGTATGCAGGAGGGCGTCATGCGTTGCGACGTAAACGTATCCATTCGCCCGACGGGACAGGAACACTTTAACCCGCGCGTCGAAATGAAGAACGTAAACACCTTTACGGGTGCGGCGCAAGCGGTATTGTACGAAGTGCGGCGGCAAACGGAATTGCTAAAACGCGGCGAAACCGTTACCCCTGAAACGCGCCGCTGGGATGAACAAAAAGGCGAAACGCAAGCCATGCGCACAAAAGGGAGCGCGGCCGATTACCGCATGTTCCCCGATCCCGACCTTCCGCCGATCGTTTTGGACGAATCATGGATAAACGAAATAAAGGAAAGCCTGCCGGAATTACCCGTGGCAAAGTACGAACGTTATATATGTATGGGCGTGGCGCCGACCGAAGCGGAAATGCTGGCCGCGCAGCCGGAGCGAGCGGCGTTCCTGGATGCGTGCAACAAAATCGGGGGCGTGGAGCCGCGTAATGTCGCCCATTGGCTTTTCGGCGTGATATCGGCCTTGCATAAAAAACACGGCTCGGCGTATGAAACCTCGCCGATAACGCCGGAAATCCTGTGCGAAGTATTGGATATGATAAAACAAGGGCGTATCGGCATCGACGCCGGAAAGCGCGTATTGGAGGAAATGTTCATATCAACGGAGCCGAAGCCGCCCGAACAAATCGTCAAGCGTTTATCCCTCGAGCAAGTAAGCGACGGAGCCGTACTTGAAGCGCTGGTTGACGAGGTGTTGGCCGCCAACGGGCAATCGATATCGGACTATCGAAACGGTAAGAAAAACGCCTTCACCTTTTTAGTCGGCCAATGCATGAAGGCGTCGAAAGGGAAAGCGAACCCGCAGTTGGTGAATGAAATTATTAACAGTAAAATCGGTTAAACTTACAATAAAAACGGATTTTGCAACAAAAATGATAAAACCCAAATTTGGTCATCGATCGCTGCGATGGACTGCTCAATCGTAAGGATATCGAACCGGATCAAATCTGCTTCGTATGCCGTGGTACGCCCAAGCGATAAATGCGCCAGCGCAGTATCAAGCGCAAAGTGAACATTTTCAAGTTCCAAAACCCATAAAACACGTTGATTAATTAGGTTTGTTATATTGTTGTACCCCCGTTGCCAGGCTACTTCCAATGCGGTTCTCCTTTGGTTGCGTTCCATTACCGCGCGTTCGTACGCCTCACGTAAATCGCGTTGAAAGTTGTGGTCGTCCCCTTTGTAATCCTCCTTCGTTTTTCGCGTATGGTTTACTTCCAGTTGAAGACGGCGCATAGTGGGCGTGTTTGCTATGATTCTATCAATTTGCGCGGGTGTGTAAGAAAGAAATTCGATGGGGTTCTTAGTAAATATTATTGTCGTGTTCTGGTTAAGGGGTTGGTTTATCAAATGGTTTAATCCTAGTCGCATATTAATTTGGTTAATCAGCAACGAGGAATACCCTGCCCGCGCTTGTGTAAGGAGGTGTTCGGCGGTACGAATTTCATGAAAGCCGGCAAAGCCAAATTCATACCGTGCCGTAACCCTGCGGAGGTTTTCCTCAAGCAATTTGATTTCCTTGTACGATATTTCGATTAAACGTTCCATTTCCAATGCCGCAATGATTGTGTTGCGAAGAATGCTTTCGCGTTCAATTTTAACTTGTGTTTGGTATAACTTTAGGATTTCGATATGATGTTCCAACGAAGTCGTGCTTTTCCGGATATCTATACTGTTTAAATCCTCTAAATGACTTAACACCATACGGTGCTGCGCTTCCAATACGGCGACGGCATTGCTTGCCTCCTGCATCATAATCATATTCGACATGGCTTGGTACAACGATTCGGTAAGGAATAGTGGCGTATCTTCATCCGTAATAAACATGAATCCCATCATTATGTTTAATAAAGCCTCTTCCGTATTTTGGGCAAACCGTTCTTGTGCGGCTCGGGTGGTATGCAGTTGCATGTTCAATATAAAAAAATCATTCCACAGTTCTGTTTGCAATTCATTAATATCGTTTGCTAATTCATCGATTTGATTTTTAAGCCCCCGAATTTGTGTGTCGGCATCTAACAGGGGAAGTAAATCACGCAAGGTTAGCGATAACGCCCGTTCATAGGAAATCACAACCCTTGCCGGTTCCGCATCCGCCGAATTCACTTCATCGTTACCGTAAACGGTTGAAGCAAAAAAAATGATTAAAACCGATAGCGAATATAAAGTGAATGTTTGTTTACGCATGATGATTCCCCCATTAATTTAGTAATAAATTCAATTTATCCAACAAATAAAATAAAATCCGCTGTCGCTCCACCACGATTCTCGCTTCGAAGGCCATACCCACGCGCAGTTCGACGCCGTTTCCCCGAGTGTCATAATATATCCGATCCTCGATTTCGGATTCGACGAGAAAAAAACCGACCATCCTGCCATCCGGGGTGATATCGCTGGAAATACGGGTAATCGTTCCGTTGATTTCCCCAAAATCCCTGCGGGGCATGGCGGTTATATCGTAACGTACGGACATGCCCTCAGAAATAAGCCCGATGTCATTGTTACCGATTATAATATTCGCGCCAATCATATTTTCGCGGGCGGGAATAACCGATAACACCTGCACCCCGCCGGGGATAAACCCACCTTCGGTCAATTCTGTTTGAACGGACACGATACCCGTTATCGGTGTACGGACGACAGAATCGTTAATTTGTGCTTCTATGCCTTCCAAGCCAAGCGTGAGACGTATAATTTCTTGCTCGATGATGTTCAGCTGTTCCAGTGTACGGTTCGTTTCACTCAATCGCAGCATAACGACGTCGCCGATTTCGTCACCTACGAAGAACAATGAATCCCGTTGTAAACGTGATTGTGCCAAACTCTGATTGATATTGATCATTTCGATTTCAAGGTTCATCAATTGGCTGCTGATGCTTGCCAGTGTACCCACGCGTAACATGTGTACTTGGTTTTCCAATTGCGTAATCCGGTTTTCCGCCGTGCGGATGGCGTCGTCGATGTGCAACATAAAATTAAAACGCAAATCCGACAAGGCGACGCGGGCGTTGTCCACGCGGATTTCCGCTTCTTGTAACTCTACACGGGATAAAACACCGATATCGTGTAATGCCGTATAAGATGTAAAATGCTCCTGCGCTTGGTTATACATTTCCATAAATTGTGATTGGGTACGCAGATGTTCGTCATACATATTCCGATAAATACGGAAACCGTCCTCAGGAAAAACATTAATGCCTTGATCAACCGAATCCCGTAACAAACGGTATCCTGCCAACGATTCGCTTGCGACTTGTATTTGAAAATAGAGGTTCTCCGTTTCCAATACGAAGCGTTGGTATTGGTTACGGTAGGTATTGCGTACCTCGCGGTTGGTGTTGTTTTCATGGGCCGCCCCGCCAAAGCGGTCAAGCCCCCGTTGAATAGATCCTTCAAAAGCCCTGAGGATTTCCAATTCGAATTTAACGTTTTCGATTGCCATTTCCAAACCGAGTTCATTTTCCAGCAGAATGTCCAAACGGTTATTCGCATTGTGTTGGGTTGTATTTAAGTTTAATAAAAAGGTATCGATTCGCGCACTGTATTCCTCGTTGAAGTGATTGATCAAGTTGACACCGGATTCAATTGAAGCGTGGAACAATTCAAGGGTTTTTAATTCAAAGTTTAAATGGCTTATCCTTTCGGTAAACAGCCGTTTTTCATTTTCCAAGTGGAAAGTGGAGATTATGTACAGTACGTCCCCCTTGTTGACCCGACGGCCTTCATAAAAAAATACTTCCTGCACTTCACCGCTTACGGCATTAATGACCATAGCCGTTTGTGCGTTGGGACGTATCATACCTTGTGCGCGGATTACGATATCGATCTTGCCGAAATATGACCACGCCAAAGCCGCGGATAATAGAACCAGTAAACCATATATAAAAATTGAAATAAAACCCCCCGGTTTTTTGTCATAAACTTCCTTACTTAAAGTCATCTCCTTCATATCCATAATAATCGGCTTCATTTTTTAATCCTCCAGTGATTGTGCTTTTACCAATTCGTAATATTGCTCTTTTAGGGCAAGCAGTTCCTCGTGGGTACCGGATTCCGTTATGCGGCCTTTATCTAACAGGTAGATTCTATCGCACCGCTTGATTGTGCTTAACCGGTGGGCGATGATGAACGTGGTGATGCCTTGGCTGTAATCATTGATTGTTTTTTCAATAGCTCGTTCGGTGATGGAATCGAGGTTGCTGGTGGCTTCGTCCAGTATCAAGATATCCGGTTTTTTAAGTATGGCCCGGGTAATGGCCAACCGTTGCCGTTGACCGCCGGACAGGTTGGCTCCGTTTTCCTCCAGCATCGTTTCGTATCGTAGGGGTAAGGCATTGATAAAATCATGGGCTTGTGCCATTTTAGCCGCTTCGATTACGGCTTCCGGGCCGATCAGGTGCAAGCCCAACATCAGGTTTTCCATGATCGTGCCGCTGAACAGGAAGGTTTCTTGAGGTACGTAAGCGATGCGCTCCCGCAAGGCATCAATGCGAATGTCTTTGATATTGTTTTCGTTGATTAAAATTTCACCCTTTTCCGGGACGTAAAGGTTAAGCAACAACTTGGCGAGGGTGGTTTTACCTGAACCGCTTTCTCCTACAAAAGCAATCTTTTCACCTTGCCTTGCTTTTATGGAAATATCCTCCAACACCAATTTCCGTGTGCCGTAACGGAAGGAAATATCCGTCATTTCAATATTTCCCGTTAAACGTTCCGGCGTGAGTTTGTTGGTTTCGTTGCTTTGTTTTTCGGGGGGAAGGTCAAGGATTTCGCCCAATCGGTCTGCCGCGACTACGGCGGTTTGCATCATGGGTTGGAGGTTGATAAGGTTCTTAACCGGGTCGTGGAAGTAGACCAAAAGCGCATTGAAGGTAATCAGCTGGCCAATGGTGATATTACCGTTAAGCACGTTCAACGCGCCCACCCAAATAATGATGATGCCGCCAATGGCATCCAACAATCCGTTAAGCGAACCTTGCAAGTTGGACACCAAACTTAATTTAAAGATACTGCCCAATAACGTGATAAATTTCTTTTCCGTTTTTATATTGGCTTCGCCTTCCGCGCTGTAGGCTTTAATCGTTTGGATACCATTGAGGGATTCCACGAGGTAGGACGTCAATTGCGCGTTATCCTCCATCAACTTGCGATTTAAACGGCGGTACAGCGCGTTGAAGCAGAACACGATAAAAAAATAAACGACGACGATTATGACCGCGATGCCGAACATGTAAGTATTTTGGTTATACAGGATAATGCCTCCGGCGGCGACCATAACAGTGTCGATCATAATCGTGAGCGTAGCCCCGGATATGGCCTCCCGTACATGACCCGCATCCTGAAAGCGAGCGACGATTTCCCCCACTTTGCGCGTACCGAAAAAATTCATGGGTAAGGACAGTACATGGCGGTAATAGGAAAGCAATAACGATATATCCAGTTTTTGGCTCAAATATAAAAGCAAGTGCGAGCGGAACGCGTCCAGCAGTACCCGAAACACGGCTAACAAAATCACGCCGATGGATATGATATGTAAGGTGTTGTTCAATCCGGCGGGTAGAATTTCGTCTAATAATAACCGGAAATAAAACGCCCCCAATATACCCAGCAAAACCGCAATGATGGACGCGACAAAAACATGGATGATCAACTTTTTTTGGGGTAGGAGCAAATGGAAGAATCGCCGGAAGATGCCTATGGTCTTATCGCCCTTAACGAAGGATGTGCCGGGTACGACAAAAATTAGCACTCCGCTCCATTGGTATTTAGGTATGTTATTTTTCACATCGCCAAAAAATTCCGCCGGAGTGAGTTTAACTAAACCTACGCCGGGGTCAGCGATGATGACTTGCTTCTTTGTAATTTTATGTATGACAACATAGTGTAAAAGACTGCCGTTTACCACTACATGGGCAATGCAGGGCAGGGGGAAAGGAGTGAAGAAGGCGTCTTTATCCCCCTTTACCGCTTTGGCGGAAAACCCCAATTCCTCTGCGGCTTTGACGATGCCGTAGGCGTTGGTACCCTTAGTATCCGTCCCGGCAATCTCACGGATTTGGGCGATGGGTAGGGACAAGCCGTGCTGCTTGGATATGGTGGCAATGCAAGCAGCCCCGCAGTCGGTTATGTCATGTTGTTTAACGCAAAAGAAACGCATGGATTACCCCATTATTGTTTGGTATTAATATCATGTAAACCGGATTGGTATTTTTTAATCGCTAATATAAAATGGAATATAATTAATACAAATAAAATTGTAAACGTTACAGGATATATTATATGGTTTGAACTTATTCCTAAATAACATTGAAATAAATATATAAATGAAACAAATAGCATAATCCAAGATAAAATTTTTGTTAAATCAAAAATCAAACTTAATTTTTTTCTTTCAATTGGTTTTTTAAATTCAAACCATTTTATTTTATTTTCATATGTTAAGTAATGTAACAATAAATATATTGACCCCAAAAAACTGGTTAAAATCGAAAATATAATACAAAACAAGTCAAATGGTGACGATAAGTATCGCACATTAATTCCAATAAAAATTGCTAAAAAAATTCCGATTAATTGAATAACTATAAAAAGTTGATAACTTAATAATATTTTTATTATTTCTTTCATCATATTTCCCCTCGTTTATATAACTTAAAATAAAAACGTTATATAGTACTATTTATTTGTTTTAATAATTTTCATTTTAACTAAGTGATATATTAAAATTATTGCTTCTTTAAATAGTTTTTTTGCTTGCAATTTATTTTTTCCTTTAACTATTGCGTACGTTATAATTATAGGCCCAAGTGTAATTAGCGCATTACTAAAAAAATTACGATAATCATTATTTATCAATGATATTATTGTAAATGTTAATGGAATAAATGAAACGCTGATTCCAAAAAAGGAAATAAAAACTACTTGTTTTTTTTGTTTTTTATTATAATTATTATAATTATTTAATGATATATAAAATATTATAATACTATAAAAAAAGGAAGATAAAATCCAAAATAAACCCATTCCCCAATAAAAAATTCTTAAATACATAAAAATCCCTTCCTGCCTAATAAATTAATCAATACGCAATTCGAAAAAATTAATATATTATCATAAAAATTTCTCCTGCAAAAAAATTGCTATTTATTATTTAACATTGAACATTTAATTGTTTACAAACCAAAATTCATCGAAATTTACCATTAAAAAATAACTTTGTTTTGGCATTTGCTTTAATACGATATTTATTTTTATCCAATAACTAAAGCCAGCTATCAAAGACATCATATAAAATGTTATCGCTGGTGAACTTAATATATGCTCATGAGGAAGAATGAGCCATGTAATGAGTGGGATAAAAACTAGTATTAAATATGGACATAATGAAGCAAATAAATAACATTTTTTTGTTATAGGTTTTTTATTATATGAAATTGAATCAAATTTTGATATTGAAAAATAAAATATAGGTTCAGCATTTTTACCATAAGCAAATCCTTGAATAAAATCATATAGATATGGTAAAATTAATATTAATAACCATGTAAACGGGGAAAGATTAATATTTAGGAAGCCGTGAAATAAAAATGATGTGATAAAAGCAAAACTAATTAACAATCCACTTAAAAATATATAAATAATTATAATATTTAATAATTGACTTTTATTTAAATCATTAAATTGATTTAAATGGTCAGGTGTTGCTATTTTATTATTTTTTTTATTTGAAATACTTGAAGTACAGATTATTTTCATAATGGAACCTCCAAATTTAAATGATGATGAAATATGTACAAGGATTCTATAAAACCGAATCATTGTATGCCAATAACCAAACCAACGGTTGCTCCAACCGCAGCTCTTGCAACTCCTTTTATACGGGGACATTTTTTATTTTTGCTTGCTTTTTTAATCAGAAGTTAATTAAATATTATTTATATTAAATTTATATTTTTTAAATGCTAATATAGAATGAATAATAATTATTAATAATAAAACAATTAATGTAATCGGATATATTATATGCTTCGAATCAATTCCAAATGTATTTTGGAATATAAATATAAATGAAACAAAAAGCATTATCCACGATATAATTTTTGATAAATCAAAAAATAATCCCATTTTATTCCTTTCTATTGGTTTTTTAAAATTAAATCCTTTTAATTTATTTTCATATGTTAAATAATTCAATAATAAATATGCCGATGTTAAAGTATTCAATATTATTACAAATATTATGCTGGGCAGGTCAAAAGATGAAAAAATATATCGTATATTTATTCCTACAAAAACAGCTATTGAAATACCAATAAATTGTACTATGATGAACATTTGATAGCTAAATAATACTTTGTTAAATTTATTCATTTTATCAGGCTCTTTCTGTTTATAATTTTATAAACTAATTATATACACTTGTTTACAAATATCGCCGGGAACGTTTAACTATGTAAAGAAAAATGTTCCCGGCAACATTTTATTGTTTAAAGAGCAAGACCAACAACAATTGCCGTACAACTAACCGCCCATGTTGATATAACCATCCCTGCTATAGGAGCTGCAACCGGAGCCATCAGTCCCCCAGTAACTGCAATAGTTGCAATGGATATCCTAAATAACATAAAACATTTCCCAAATGACAAAACACACGTTAGGCAGACATCGCTTTGGTGAAAAACCCAATTTCCAGCGATCTTAACGATGTCGTAGGTGTAGGAACCATGGATGTCCGTACCGGCGAGTTCACGGATTTGGGTGAGGGACAGGGACAGGCCGTGATGCTTAAAAATAGTGGCGATACGGACGGCTGGCTAAAAAGTCGGTTATGTCGTGTTGTTTGATACAATAAAACGATATTGAACAACCTCTTACAATAATTTTTGGGTGGAGGTAACGTAGATAATTGTGTTTTTTCCATTTATTAAATAATAATTAAAATGAATTTAAATTTTGTTTGAAAAATGCGCAATAACCCCACCTACTATAATACCTATTCTGTAAATTATAAAAAGTGATAAATTAAATACAAATAATGCACTAATAATAAAATAAATAATTTTTTCATTCGTGTTTGGTTTTATTTTATTAATTATTCCTTCAATCATATAGTTCTCCCATAATAATTCTGCAGCTCCGGCACCAATAACGGCACCTGTGATTTCAATTAATATTGACGATATTCCACCTTCAATTAAATACAGTTAATATGTGCCAAGCCAAATGCATCAAAAATTCCGCATCATTCAAAAAATTTAATTGCATTTAGTTAAAGCCAATTTATATTTAATGCACATTCGAATATTTAATTGTTGACAACATTTGATATATTCATCATATATCGGTATATTTCGACTGTGTTACTTTTATCCCAAATAACAAAAAATCCGTACCAAATGATAAACACCCGCGCTAGTCAGGTGTTTGTCCCATAATCCGTTCCTTTAATTTTTTTATTTGCCGGTATGGGATGTCGAGTTCTTCCCTTGTATCTAGTGTTAATTTACGTCGGGTAATGCTAAGATTGTTGATTTTATTTATATTGACAATCATATCGTTTTGACAACGGTAAAAACGTTTCGGTTCCAATAATGCCTCCATTGCTATAAGACTGTTTCGTTGCGTTATGATTCCGTCGGTTGTGTGAATGGTAACAAGATGTTTTATCCCTTGATTAGTTCTTATATAAAGAATCGTATTGCAATCCACTGATACAAGACCGCTACCGTCCGCAGACTTGATTATGATATTATTCTTCAATGGGTTTGAACGAGCCATCAAGCGTTCGACGGCTTTGTCCAAACATTTATGTATCAGCGTTTTCCATTGTGGATTTGACTTTACGATATAATCCATCGCTTCCAGCATATATTCGAATACGAGCCGGTGCGACTTCGCATCGGAAGTGACGAATATGATAAAACCCCTAGCGTCCAATTTGCGGATTTCACCGGCCAATACCATCCCGTCTATCTCGTTTTTCAAATCATAATCCAAAAAATATACCCCCACCGTTTGAGGATACTTATTTAAATAATATAATATGTCCTGTGGGTCGGCGGTGGAACACGCCACGCGCATTTCCATCTTGCACCCGAACAAATATGTATTGATTGTTTTTTCGATATCCTGCCGAAAAACGTTTTCGTCTTCGCATATAAAAATATCCAACATTCCATCAAGTCCCTTCTTTATTAAACTACATACAGTTCATGTATGAAGAGATTATCTTTAATATTTGTTTTTAATGTTATGTTTTTGTTTTGGGCGAGTATTTGCCAAACCTTTACAAGGCCAAGACCCCTTCCCGCACCTTTAGTAGAAAAAGGATTACCTGATAGCATGTCATTTAATGAAGGAGGGTTATGGCATGTATTTTCGATTATAATAAACGTTCCGTTTTCCTTTGGGGCTACCAATACTCGTACTTCGGCGTCCTTCACGTTTCGGCAAGCCTCCAATGCATTGTCCATAAAAATCCCGATAATTCGGTTTACGTCAAACATGTATGTGTCTGATAAAACGGGCTTACCATTTACCTCAATCCATACCGTTACGCCCATTTTCTGCGCTTGTATACACTTGGCTTGAAGCAAACCTCTTAACGGGAGGGCCTGTATGTTGCTTAGCTTATCGTGTATTGCATCCGCCGCACGCGCAATGGGGATAAAACCCGCTAAATATTTATCAAGATAACCTTGTAAACCGTCCATATTATTTTTACTAATAAATCCGCGGAACCCGGTTAGCAGGTTTATATGGTCGTGCCGGAATTGCTTTAACTCCGTTGTTACCATGTCTTGACGTTCGGTATATTCCTGTATGCTTTGGAGAAGTTCGTCCTTATGCCGCAATTCACCGGCGATATGTATGTTGTCCGAAAATATAAATAACGTAAACACCATGCCGCCAAAACCCACGCCGATGACCACGGTGTATATTAAAGTCACAATAGCGGGGTCGTAGAATATATAACGCACGTGCATGAAAGTAAAAAAGAATAATATTGTTATAATTGATACGAATAACAAAGCCTTGGATAATTTTATTTGGTTTGATTCATTATGCAAGGAAACTTTATTTTGTAAGGCTACCCCCAACCGACGAGCGATAAAAAAGCCTATTGCAAACGAAATAATTAAATATAATATTGAAAACAACAAATCATCTGAAAGTGCTTCGACAGTTGTTGGTATGTGAATTATTAAAATATGATGTGCGACATCCAGCAGCAAACTTGTAATACTTGCTGTTAACAACATGATAATAATTGCAAAAAAGGCATATACTGCAGTTAACGGTAAAAGATTTCTTTTCTTATTTGCAATAAAGGTTATGATAAAAATTGATGCAATATTGCTTAGTATCGATGTTAAGTTGATTGATGCGGTAATGGTTAATAAAATAGTTGTTGTTAAGGAAATTAATAAAATTATAAGCAGCGCTTCAACGATGCGAAACGATTCTTTCCGGATGAATACAAATAAAACATAAATACAGCTATTTATCGCAAACTGTAAAAAAATAAATTGACCATCCGGTAAGGTAATCATTTTCTACACCTTTAAAAACAAGATGGTCAAAATATACACTGCCGGAGTTTTCTGTGTCAATTCATTGGTTCATCAAAAAATTCTAAAGGTACTTCCGGTTCATATAATGGCACCAATCTACAGCTTTTCAAACCCACCGCCATTTTACACAACCGCTCCCCCATAACCCGAATCAACTTTTCCTTCAAAGTCAATTCCCTGCTTTCTTCACGAACGTTCGTAGTTTTCATAATTCTTCTCGCTCCTTTTGAATAATTTATAAGTAAGCGGCAGTATGGCAACACATTGGTACGCCGCTCCCAAGGTCAGTAAAAATTTGATATAAGGGTCGGATATCGCCAACGCGACACCCATTAATACAATCCCGCAAAGTACGGCATTTCGTTTTAACCGTACCCGCAACGCAACCCCCACTAGGGGACGCGCTTTTGTGTCGGCGGGGGCGTATAAATACAAACAAACAATAAAAAATGTGAACGCAGCCGAAATAATCATATTGTTAATCCCAATCCCCCGCAAAAACCACGGGATAATCGCAAACATCACACACGTAACCACCGTGCATACCGTGGCATTTAAGGCATGCAAGCCGAAGGAATATCGCTTGATCAGTATATAGGCGGCGTGAAGGATCAACGTATGTACGAGTATCCCCATCAACGCCGCCGTGAGGTATAAAATGAACAGCTTCGACACGTTGATTATTAGCATCTCCGTACCCAGCACCAATTTTTGAAGCTCCAAGCCTTCTTTTCCTATGTAAGCGTTGATTTTATGCGCCATCCCTTGCGCCGCCGCGTGAATCAGCCTATTTTCCATAATTACCTCGCTTTATAAATACATGACGGATAACAAGCATTACCGCTAATGCCGCCAATAAAATCGCAGCAGCGGCGACCCGAATCACCACAGGTGCGTCACCGGATAAAACGGTAAAAAGGAGGATAATACTCGAAATCACGAATACAACCTGACCCAAAAAATTTTTTGCTTCTAAATCCATATATCTTATACACTCCTTGCAGTTTATTCTACTTCCGCACGAGGTATTTGTGTAAAACATGTCCCAAATAGTAAAAATTCTGTCCCATTTGACGTGTTAACACCCACATGTTACAATTCCATGACAATTGCAGGGGAGCTGTGTGCGAGTCCTTCGGACTCATATGGCTGAGAAGGTTAAAACCTGACCCTTAGAACCTGTTAGTTAATTCTAGCGTAGGGAGCAATGGCTGAGGTTTAATTATGCCGCCCCAACGGGCGGTTATTTATTTTTCGAAGCCCTCCCGCA
>WRDO01000041.1 GCA_009779755.1 Defluviitaleaceae bacterium
CAGCAGCGCCTCCGCGGTGGCGAGGTTTGAGGCGAGGGGTATATTATGCACGTCGCAAATCCTTAACAGCGAGCCGATATCCGGCTCGTATTGTTTTGGGTGCAGGGGGTCGCGCAGGAAGATAACGAGGTCGAGGTCGTTCAGGGCCGCTTGCGCGCTCATTTGGTGTTCGCCGCCGAGGTGGCCCGCGAGGTACTTGCTGACGGGCAGGGATACAGCATCCTCCACCATCTTGCCCGTGGTGCCCGTGGCGTAGAGGCGGTGTTTGCTCAAGATGTGCCGATAGGCTACGCAGAGGTTCTCCATCAGTTTCTTTTTATTGTCGTGCGCGATCAATGCAATATTCATGTCCGTTCCTCCGGTCGCATCTTATACATCCGCTTCGCAGATAGGTTCGTAAAACATCGATTTCTTACGCGGCAGGCTGATATTCAGCACGATACCCATTGCCATCATATGCCCCCATATCATCGAGCCGCCCGAGGACATGAAGGGCAGGGGCATTCCCGTCACGGGCAGGAGCCCGACGGCTACGCCCACGTGGACGAAGGTCTCAAAGACGATCATACCCGCCACACCTGAGGCGATCAAACGCCCCGTCAAATCCTCCGCACGGAGCGCTGCGTAAATACATTTGACGATGATGAGCGCGATAACGCCCAACAATATCGCCGCACCCACAAAGCCAAACTGCGACGCCGCCACCGAAAAGATAAAATCGTTGTGCCCGAGCGCGACGTGCGGATGTTCCAAAAATCCGCGCCCCGAAAGCCCGCCCGTGCCGATGGCATACAGCGAGGCTTCCAATTGCCACAAGTCGTCGGGGTTCGCCGCGTACGGATCAAGTGCGGTGCGTATACGCCCCAACTGGTACGGTTGCAATATATGGTGGATAAACAGCGGCACCTCGCGCCGCAAGTCGAACCAAACCGCCAAACCCGCGGGGACCAGCAACGCCAGCCCAATCAGTATTGTACGATAATACAGCCCCGCCGTAAAAAGAACCACCAGCGAAATGAACAAAATTACCAATGTGGCGGAAAGCGCGTTCTGCCGCATAACCAAGGCCAAAGGCACGGCAACCGTTGCCAGTATCAAGCCCAGCCATACGATATGGTTAAAACGCCCTTTTTTTACATCCAGCAATTTCGCCAAAAAAATAATGATAAAAACCTTCGAAAACTCGGAAGGCTGGATGCCCATCACCCCTAAGAAGGGTACGGTGAAGCGAAACCACCGCGCGGTGCCCGTACCGTCGTCGCCGCCGATAACCAAAACCAATATAAGCGCGGCAACCATCAATACATAGATATAGATATAAAACCGCGCGATAAAACGGTAGTCGATACACGCGATAAACAGCATCATAACCGTACCGCTGATGACGAACATCCGCTGGTTGCGCCACATGGTAACCCCATCGGAAAGCACCACGGATAAAGGCGTCGAGGAACCGTTGGTGGCGGCGTAGATCATCACGACGCCGAAAATACCCAACCCGATTACGGCAACGGCAAGTACGTAATCAAATGATTTAAAGAAATCCCTTATTTGCAAAAACGCGCCCCCGCTATGGTTGCTTTCGCATATTTTTGATGGGGATGTTGGCGAACAGCACGGGTACGATCTCATTCAACTCGGAGGTCGTTTGGCTAATTTGTATATCCAATTCCTCCTCGTCAATATCCATATAATTTAACAAAACCTTCATGATGTCGTTTTTGAGCATTTCCAAGAGGTCGGGTTGGCAGTTGACGCGGTCATACGTCAGTACCAATTTTAATCTATCGCGCGCGATCTGCGCGGGTGCGGGCTTACGCCCGAACAAGTCGTTTAACCATTTCATAGAAATCCCTCCAATTTGCATTCGGTGCCAAACGCGTGCCGCAGGCACGCAGCACCCCTCCCTTATTTGTTTTTGGTTCCGAACAATTTCCTAAGCCACGTGCCGAACCCACCGTGGTCCAAGTCCATGAGGGGTACGGTTTCGCCCAATATGCGGCGTACGATGTCGCGGTAGGCTTGTCCCGCCAGCGATTTTTCGTTGGATACGCAAGGTTCGCCTTTGTTGGTGGCGATAATGATGGCTTCGTCGTCGGGTACCACACCCAGCACGTCGATGGCGAGGATATCGGTCACATCCTCCAGCGACATCATGGTTTGGCTCTTTACCATGCTCATCTTTACGCGGTTGAGCACAAGGAGGGGGGACTTCAATTCGTTGGCTTCGAGCAAACCGATAATCCTGTCCGCGTCGCGTACGGCGGAGACCTCGGGCGTCGTAACGACGATCGCCTTGTCCGCGCCCGCGATCGCGTTCTTAAAGCCCTGCTCTATCCCTGCGGGGCAGTCGAGGATTATGTAATCGAACTCCTCGCGCAGTTGTTCGCACAGCTTCTTCATTTGACCGGTGGTGACGGCGTTTTTGTCCTTGGTTTGCGCCGCGGGCAAGAGGTAGAGGTTCGGGTAGCGTTTGTCCTTGATCAGGGCTTGCTTAAGGCGGCAATTTCCTTCGATAACGTCCACCAAGTCAAAGACGATGCGGTTTTCCAAGCCCATGACCACGTCCAGATTGCGCAGGCCGATGTCCGCGTCCACCAATGCTACCTTTTTGTCCTGCAAAGCCAAGCCCGCGCCGATGTTGGCCGTGGTGGTGGTTTTGCCGACGCCCCCCTTGCCGGAGGTAATTACATACACTTCGCTCATACTATTCGCTCCTTTATGTGGTTAAAGCCATTTGTACGATCATTTTGCGGTTTTGTTCATGTCAAAACCCATTCGCACAATCACTTTGTGATTTTGCTCATGTTATTACCCATTCGCACAATCACTTCGTGATTCTGCTCATGTCGAACAGCTAAAGCTGTTCGACAAATACCTGCCCGTCCTTGATATAAGCGCGGGCGGGGCCGCTGTCCTTATTGTTCGCCGCTTCTTCGGGCGGGATATAGGTGATGGTGTTGGCGATGCGCATTTGCGTGGGCGTGAGGGAAAGCGCGGAAATATAACACGTATCGTCCCCGATCGCCCCCGCGTGCACCATACCTTTTATCGCGCCCAACACGACTACGTTGCCGTCCGCCACGATTTGGCTGCCCGGGTTCACGTCACCCACGATCACGACCGAACCCTTGTACCGCACCTGTTGCCCCGAACGCAGGTTGACGTTATAGAAGGCCGTTTCGCCTTCCATAACCGGCGCGAAGGTGGAGGAGTGTGAGGCGGCGGCGGGCGGCGGCTTTTGCGGTTGCAAGGTAAAGCCCTCGCTTTCCACGAAGGCTACGTCCAGCGTGGTTTCCGACATGATAATGTCCAGCAGCTCCTGCTCCTGCGCTTCGGTGAGCTTGCGCCCCTTAAAGGTGACGGTGGCGTTCGCCCCTTCAAAGAATCGCTTCGCACCGGAAACCTTGTCCCGCAGTACTTGCTTAATCGTATCGAAGCTGACTTTGGGATCCAGTACGACGGCGATGCCGCCGCGCTGCCCCTTAAGGACCACGCATTGGGGGTTGGGGGTGGCGGATGGTCTATGCTTCCCTTTTGGCATACATACAACTCCCTCTCGTATTACCGGCACCGCTATCGGGGATAGGGGTAATTTACGGTCGTATCATGTTCAACGGCTGCGGGCGTTCCGGTTCGTCCCTTTCACCCAACGCCGCACCGATCGTATCACGTGCGATGCGGGCGGAGATTTGCCTGATCACGCGGTCCGCGTTGGAAAAGGGCACGTTTACGTACACGGCGATCTGCGGGTTATCCAACGGGGCGAACGCACCGAATGCCGTATGGTCGAAACGGTTGCGTCCTTCCTGCGCGGTGCCCGTCTTACCGGCTACCTGTATGGATAAATCGCTAAATACCGCCAATGCCGTACCGCTCGCGTTGCCTTCGGTTACCAGACGCATCCCCTCGATTACCGTGTTCCAAGTGGCGTTTGAGATTTCCAAGGAAGGCTCGGGCATTTCGGGGGCGTTGCGCCTGTCCACGAGGATTTGCCCCTGCCGTCCTTCCACCATACGCACGAAGTGCAGGGGATACGGCTCACTGCGGTTGGCCAGCCCCAACATAACCCGCGCCATTTGGACGGGGGTATAGTTCGAAATATCCTGGCCGATGGCTACCTGCGCGTTGTTGGCGTCCAACCATTGTGCCGTATTGTCCGCCAATACATGGCGGTTTAATTCCGGCGAAGGTATCATCAGACCGTCGTAACCCCGGCGTACCGCGTGGTAATGCTCCCACAATTCCGCCCCGGTGTGTTCGTGCAAACCGAAATAGGCCATGTAATCATTTAATATGGCGATCGCGTCGTACGAATTACGCGTGGCGTGCCCGAAATTGTTGCCCAACCGGAATATCGATTCGGCGAAAAAAACGTTGCAACTTACGGCGATGGCTTGCGTCACGTTAAGCCGACCGTGCCCCCACGTCGCCCAGCAATTTAATACATGGACGTTGTTCAGCGAAAAGTTACCCGAACTCGTGATGATTGTATTCGCGCCGATCGTGCCGTTCTCCAGCGCGGCGATGGCGGGTACCATCTTAAAGGTCGAACCGGGTGCGCGGGCTTCCATTAGGGCACGGTATACCATCGGGCGCGAGGGGTCCGTATTCAAACGGGCCAAATAATCCTGATCGATTACGTTGACCATGTTGTTGTTGTCGAACGACGGGTATGATACCGCCGCCAATATCCCGCCCGTGTGGACGTCCAGCACCACGACCGAACCCGTGGAGGGGTCGAGGTTAAACTGCTGCGGGGTCAATTCCCACGCGCGGAGTTTATCGATCAGCACCGTCAACGCATCCTGCGGGCGGGTAGTGAGGCGCGCGGTGATCAATTCTTCGGGATCGCTTATCTGTCCCGTCCCGATCAACGTTAACAGCATCTTTGCGGGGGTAACACGCCCCGATTCCAGCCCGTCGACGATGATCCGATGTATTTCGGCCAAACCTTCGCCGCGTGCGCTCGGGTTGCGGTTGTGCGCGCGCTCAATGATATACAGCCGCATGGCGTACGCACCGTTGCCCGGTTCCGCGTCCAGCACCTTGCGGACATCCAAACTTCCGTTACGTACAAACGCGATCAGCGCGTTTTGTATGGTCAAATTCTGGGCGACCAGTTCCGTGCTCAGCGGCAGCAGCATAAGGCGTGTGATGAGCGCTTGGGTCAAATATTCCTTTAGGATATAGTAGGCGGTCTTTTGCAATTCCAAGTCTATCGAAAGGAACACCGCGTCGCCGGGGATAGGCTCCACGAGTATCTCCGGCGTACCGATCCTGCGGCCCGCGCGGTTTACCTCTATCCGTTGCAAGCCCGACGTGCCGCGCAGGTGCAAAAGCTCCAGCGCGTTCTCCATACCCGAGCGGCCGAAAAGGTCCTGCTGCGTATAACCCAAGTGTTTGTTCGCGTTATATTGGTCGGCGGTTATCAATCCCACATAACCGATGATGTGCGACACATAACGCCCGCCGGGGTAATCCCGTCGGGTTTGGATATCGATGAACAGACCCGTATAAAAATTACCTTGCTCCGATATGGCCGCCATCGTGGCGTGGGAAACATCCATGGCGAAGGTGATCGGTACAGGGTTGTAATGGCGGAAATCGATTAACCGCAGCATAAATATTTGGCAACGGAAGTTCAATATCCGTCTGGCGTCCTCGTCGCACAGTTCCGGGTCGATGCGGAAATACCTGCGCAGTTGCATAAAACTTTCTTCGGCGGTCGCTTCGGTGTGGTTGGGGATGGCCATATCATCCTTCCAGCGGTTGGCGCGCCGTTCTGTATTCGTGCCGGTAAAGTTAAACGTAAAGTCGCCGTCCGGCGAATCGGGTGTCACAATGGGGAAATCATCCACAAACCGTTCGCCGTTACGCTCGAACAACAGCGTAAGCTCTAATAATGCCTCGTTGGTGATGCTTACGCTGGGGTCCATCTTTACCACGAAAGTCAAGTGGTTGATTGCCAGCGGCCTGCCGTGCCTGTCATATATCGTGCCGCGTTGGGGCTGCAGGGGTATTTCGATGAAGATATTTTCAATCGGGGTTGTAACCCAGCGGTCAACCTCAACGATTTGTAAAGCGAACAAGCGTATGAACAATGTCGTAAACAGCAAAGCGGTGAGTACGAAAAGCCATAGGATCCTGTGTGTGATAAATCGGTAAAAATATTTGGCGGCTATTTTAATAATCTCAATCATTTTCCTTATCCTCAAACAGCGATCGTCGGTTATTCTCAAACGTTTCAACGCGTTTGTTTATGATATGCACCAACAGGTACAAAGGTATAGCCAATGCCGCTGTGTACACCGTCTTTGGTAAAATGATGGAATACACGTAAAACCAAAAATCCAAATGCCCGCGGAACATAAACAACGCCACATACAACGCAAACTGATAAACCAACGCCATCCCCAATACAATGAAGAACGGCAGGAAATAATTGTCCTTAAAAAAATCCCTGAAGGGTTTGCCGCTGACATACCCCGCGAGGAAGCCCATCAGCGCATACACCCCCAAATATTCCCCGCCGAATATATCCATCAAAAACCCGGCAGCCAAACCGAACAGCGCACCCTCAATCTCCCCGCGCAGCATGCCGTAGCTGACGATGAATATCAGCGCGGTATCGGGCGTTACGCCCAATATAGCCAGCTCCGGCCATATTGTGGTTTGCGATACGTAGTTAAACAATATAAGTACACCCATAACAGGAACGCGCAGCATTACCCCGTAACCACCAGCACCATATGCGGCCTGTTCGTACCCGCGGCGGGTTCCACCAAGGCGTATTGGGTTAACCCGTCGGGGTTGGGGTGTACGCTTAAAACCGTTCCCACGGGTAACCCCGGCGGGAACAAAGGACTGTACGCCGAAGTGACCAGCGTATCGCCCGGCATGATATTCGAGGTGGCGGCGATCAAATCCATGCGCAGCAGCCCTTCCCGCGATAACTGGATATCCCCGCGTACGATGCCGGCTGTTTCGGCCCTGATGCTGTGTACCGCCACGGAGAACTCGCCGTCGAATATCGTGATCACCTCCGCGTGGTTGTTCCACGCGGAGCGAATAATACCCTTTACCGCGTCGCCCGCGAGCACCGGCATGTTGGCTTCGATGCCCTCACGCGTGCCCGACCCGATGGAAAAACGCGAACGCCAGTTGTTTTGATTCTGCGCGATTACCCGTGCGCCGACGGTCGGCAACTCGGGGAAGCGCTGGCGCATTTCCAATATATTGGTCAGATAGTAATTTTCTTCCCCCGCCAAATGCAATTGCTCCACTTTAAGCGTCAGTTTGATATTTTCTTCCCGTAAGGCGGCGTTTTCCGCAATCAGGCTTGCGTTGTCCGCCATCGCCGCAAAACGCCCTTGCAACCATAAGATGGTCGTATTCGCACCCCGTTGGAGCGGGACGACGACCATCGCCAACCCTTGCTCCGCCACCGACAGGCGTATACCGGGGAAGACCGACAAAATCATCGCCAAAACGCACAGGCACATCCCGCTGAGCAGGAACGTACGCTTTCGTTTGTGCAGGAAATCGACCATTACATCCTCAGCTTCCTTGGGGAGATTAATATATTCTTCAAATCCTTGATATGTTCAAGCACCAAACCCGTGCCGATGGCTACGGAATTGAGCGGTTCTTCCGCCACGCGTACGGGTATGCCCGTTTCCTCCATGATAAGCTCGTCCAACCCGTTCAAAAGCGCGCCGCCGCCCGTTAAAACGATGCCCGATTCCATCACGTCAGCGGCCAGTTCCGGTGGGGTACGTTCCAAGGTATAGCGGATCGCGTCAATGACCGCGGCCACGGGTTCGGACAGCGCCGCTTTTGCCTCCACCTCGGAGAGGATAATCGTACGCGGAAGGCCGGAAACCAAATCCCGTCCGCGTACCTGCATGGTGGTGTTCGGATTGGGGCTGAACGCGCAGCCGATGTTAATCTTAATATTTTCCGCCGTGCGGTCGCCGATGGCCAATCCGAATTCGCGCCGCACGTAGTTGATGATGTAATTGTCAAACTCGTCGCCCGCCGTGCGCAGCGACTTCGCCTCAACGATACCGCCCAACGAAATGACCGCGACCTCGCTGGTACCGCCGCCGATATCCACGATCATACTGCCCGTGGGCTCGTCCACCGGAAGGCCCGCGCCGATGGCCGCCGCCATGGGCTCCTCCACCAAAAATACCGCCCGTTCACTGGCTCCCGCGGCGGTCGTGGCTTCCCACACCGCGCGTTTTTCCACTTCGGTGACGCCGGACGGTACGCACACCACCACACGCGGCCTGCGCGAAAACAAACGCTGGGCGCGCGCCTTTTGGATAAAATAGCGGAGCATGGCACGCGTAGTCTCAAAGTCGGCGATTACGCCGTCCTTCATGGGGCGTATCGCCACGATGCTGCCGGGCGTACGTCCGATCATTTGCTTGGCTTCGTCTCCTACGGCCATAACCTTTTTCGTAACCGTATTGATCGCCACGACGGAGGGTTCGTTAAGGATGATCCCCCTGCCTTTGGAAAAAACCAACGTATTCGCCGTGCCCAAGTCAATCCCCAAACTGTAAGAAAACATCCCTTGCCTACTTTCCTTTGTGTTGTATAAGAAGTATTACCATTTAATTACTTTGCTAACGCCCATTATCACACAGTTTACCGATTATTACAATTCCATTGCAAAAGAAACGGACAGAAAAACGAACCGTCGCGTATATATTAGGAAGATACGCGGGAGGGGTCACTCCAAGGCCGTCGGGTTGCCGGTTGCTTCCCGTGCCTGAAAACAGTATGGCGTATCCGTTCATTAACCTAAAAAAAGGAGCAGATACTTATGGAACCGAAAGTAATGTTATACGATTCCAACAACGTAAAGATAGGCGAAACCTTCGCCCGCCGCGCAAGGCAACTCGTAAAGCAGCAGCGCGCCGTGTGGACGAACGCGGAGCAAACCGCTGTGCGCTTCCTTGCCGGCATGGAGCATTTGAAGGATACGGAAGAAGACACCCCGCAGACGGAGGATGTTAACGCCGTGTATGACGCGCAGCTTATGAAGCTGGCCCGCCGCCGCGTAATCCTTAAAAACGTTTTCCGCATGATGGTAACGGTTTATTTGCTGGTTAATACGTTTTTGGTGTTTATTTGGTTGACCGTTGCGGGGCGGGGTGAGTTTTGGCCGATATGGAGCATCGCGGGCTGGGGGCTTGCCCTTGCGATTGTGAAAGCCGCTTTTACTCTTGCTTCAAGCCCTCCGAACCTTTACGATACCCGCGTGGCGGAGGAATATAATCGGTTGAAGGGTTCGGTTGGGATGAGGGAATAACCTTTGCTTTCAGCTTCTGCTCAAATTGGGCAGAAGTTTACATACGGTATTATGCCTGACTTGTCCTCCATTGGGGGACAAGTTAACTTTTGCTCGCGACGAGCAAATGTCTAACTCCATTAAAAATAAATAAAAATTTTTTTTGCCTTGCATTATTCGCTCAAAGGAGGATAATAACCGAAAATGATGAGTAGAAAAATTAACGGTAATGTTTTAACCGAAAATAGCTCCGGGCGGCATATACAAAAATATACCGCCCTGCTTTACTTGCTCTTAGCCTTAGCTTTGGTTTTTACCGTGATATTTTTCACGTCATATGATTCGGAATATGTTGATAATCACGAACGGCTTGATCGTTTCGATTTTTCGTCACGCATTGCTTTCCTTTCGCCGGCGCTGTTTGAAGTATACCCGGAAAGGCTGTACAGCCCGGAGGATTTCGCGAACGGCAACACCACGGCCGCGGACAACCGCCATACACCGTTTGCTACTTACCGCCTTGTCCTTAACCTTACCGAAGGTACAACCTACGGTTTAGCCGGATACAGCGCGCTTTATTCCATGACCATGTGGGTAGACGGTCTTTTAATTGAGCAAGTGGGCGTACCCGGCGGCAGCGTGGAAAGCACGGAATTAAAGGAAAAATTTTTTACGGCTTTTTTTGTAGCCGGAACGGATGCTACGGAAATCATCATCCGGCGTTCGGGTTTAGCCACCGCGGGCGGCGGCAGGTTGAATCCGCTGTACCTTGCCGAAAGGCTGCCGATTGTAACCATGAACAACTTTAACCATATCCGTGTCAGTATTTTCATGGGTTTAACACTTATGGCATCGTTGTTGTTTCTGGGTATGTTTTTATTTTTCAAGAGCAGGGCTTTCTTTTGGTTTTCAATGGCTTGTTTAATGTTCGCGCTGCGCTCGGCCAGTATGGATTTTTTGATTATTGATACCTTGCTTCCCGATATAAGTTTCCAAATATCTGTGACCATTAATCGTTTAGCCACACATGGCGTTGTGATATTCATTGTTTTTTATATAGATGCCATGTTTAAGGGCGGCCTTAACCGGATTGTAAAATACGCTACCCCTGTTAATTCGGTTCTTATAGAACTGACAAGGGCAGCCACGCCGTATACTTTCAACACAATGCCGCTGTTTCTTAACACGATTAACGCGCTGCTGATTCTGACGGGAATAGCGGTCATAATCAATATGGCGGTTATAATAGCTAAAAACAAAGACAGGCGCGGTACGGAATATGTACTTGTTTTATTCAGCGGACTCGCAAATGTGCTTCTCGGTTATCTTGAGGTGGTTATCAGGATAATACCGGGAGCGTTTTTCGCGATTAACTTCATACAAATCGGCGCGTTGGTCTTTGTATTGGTCAATATAATAGCGCTTGCCATAAATTTCAGACACACGGAAGCGCAACTGCTTACGGAACGGCAGCGCAACTTGGAAGCGGACGAAGCCAACAAACTCCTTGCCCGCCTTAACCAATTAAAATCCCGCTTCCTTGCCGACATAAGCCATGAAATCAGAACGCCGCTTACCGTCATTGACAATTACGCCCAACTAACCGACATGGAAATTGACGCGGGGGCAATAAACGCGGACACAAAGAAAAACCTTATGACCATTTCAAGCGAAGCCCAGCGCTTGGCGCATTTGGCTGACCGCCTTTTGGATATAACCGTGGCAAAGGAAAGCGCAACCGCGGGAACGGAGGTTTTTGTAGAGGATATATTCAGCCGCATTGTAGCCCTTTGTGAACCGATTTTAGTAACGAGTAGAAACCGTTTGGATATTGGGATTGAAAAAAACTGCCCTGCCGTGCGGGTCGTACCCGATATGCTTATACAGGTGCTGTTTAACCTCATAGGCAATGCCAACCGTTATACAGAAGCGGGGATTATCCGCCTGACCGCGGAAGCGGGTAATGAAAACAGCGAAGATTACAAAATGGTCATATTCAAGGTCATCGATAACGGCGCGGGGATTCCTTCGGATATGCTTGAAAAAGTTTTTCAAAGGGGTATCAGCGGTGACGGGTCATCGGGGCTTGGGCTTGTTATATGCAAGGAAGCCATAGAATCACATGGCGGCACAATCCGCTTGGAGAGTGAACATAATCGGGGCACGACGGTAATTTTCACGCTGCCGATTTATATAGCGCAGGGGGAATCGTCAGATGCCCGCTAAAATATTACTGGTGGAGGACAATCCCCACATTCAAGAAGCGAACAAGAAAGCCTTGGTCATGCGCGGCTACCGTGTATTGGAAGCCGAAACCTTGGCGCGGGGGCGGGAGCTGTTATTAAAGGAGCAACCCGATTTAATCATACTCGATGTCATGCTGCCCGACGGAAGCGGCCTTGGTTTGTGTGAAGAAATCCGTAAGGGCAGTAATATCCCTATCCTCTTTTTAAGCGGGTTGAGAGAAGAAAAAGAAATCGTTGATGGTTTTGAATCCGGCGGCGACGTTTATTTAACCAAGCCGTACGGCTTAAATGTGCTTGTTAAAAATGTTGAAGCCCTTTTGAACCGTTCAAAGGATATCCCCGATGCGTTGGTTAAGGGGAGGCTTAATTTTAATATCATATCAAACACCGTAACCTGTGACGGCAAAGAGACGGGTATAAAAACCGGCAAGGAGTTTGATGTGCTGTTTTACTTGGCAAAGAGAGAGGGCAAAATTATCAGCGCCGAACAGATTTACGAACAGGTGTGGGGGCAGCCTGCGCTGGGTGACGATACCGCCGTCAGGAATGTGGTTTCAAAAATACGGAGGAAGTTAGAAATTTCCGATTATACGATTGCTACCGAACACGGCAAAGGGTATGTGTTTGAACGCGGTTAAACCGAAATAAAATGTATAAGATTTTCGACATTTGCCATCTTGGAATTTTGAACCTGCTAAAATATAAACGGCAGGTTTTTTATTTCCGTAAAAGGGAATTGCGTGGAAAATAAAAGACAGATAATACTTGAAATAGAGGGGGCATTAAAATGTTGTTGAAAAATAAGCTGAAAGCGGCTTTGTCATTGGCGCTTGCCTGCATACTGGTTACAGGCAGCGTACCCGTAAAAGCGGCGACGGATGCGTCGCCGCCCAACCCCGACGTTTACATTACCCGTGAAGCGTTTTTTGTTATGCTGGCGAAGGCTGCCTTGCAACGCGACGGCGTTTCGTTGCCCTTTGATGGTACATATGACGCAACCGTTTTCGCGGACTTGGCGGATATACGGGCAGAGAACCGTCCCTACATCATGTTCCTGTACGAGTTGGGTATAGTCGGCGGCGCGATCGTTGACGGGGTGCGGTACGTCATACCCCATGCCCTGCTGACAAGGCAGGACGCAGCCACAAGCGTGGGGCGGTGGTTGGGGCTTGACCCTGCGGGGGGTGTAACCCGCGACCCGCTGTTTACCGACGATGAAACCATTGCGGGTTATGCGCGGGGTTTCGTATACCAACTAGCGGAGATGGAATTTATCACCGGCTGCCCGGACGGCAGTTTCAGGCCCCGAGACCCTGTCAGCTACGCCGAAACTTCGGCTCTTATCATAAATAACCGTGAAAGCGGGCTGTTGCTTACCCATTTCGGCGGCGGCGACCTTGGCAACGCGGACGGGCGCACCTTTGAAACGCTCTTCGCCAATCCCCATGGTTTGACTTTCGATAATAACGGCAGCTTGGTTGTCTTTGATACTTATAACGCCGGCGTAAAGCGCCTCGGCAAGCGGAAATCCCAAACCCTGCTCGGCCTTGATGTTGTGAATGACGATTTCGGCTTTGCTCAACCCGGCCATTTGGACGGCCCGCAAACAGCCGCGCTGTTCAGCCGGCCCGTGGACGGTGTGTACGCCCCCAACGGCGATTTGTTCATCGTTGACAGGGATAACCACGCCATACGGTTATTGCGCGGCGATAGGGTATATACCTTCGCGGGCGGCGTACAGGGCTTTGCGGACGGGTTGTTCGGCGCGGCGCGGTTTAATACCCCCTCCGCGATTGCCATAGACAAAAACGGCAACCTTTATATAGCCGACACCCTGAACCATGTCATACGGCGCATTTCCCCCGACGGCAGCGTAACCACCGTTGCGGGCAGAAACGGCGTGCCGGGGTATGCCGACGGAAGGGGAAGCGCGGCGCGGTTTAACGAACCCTCCGGCATTGCCGTATGCGGCAACGGTTACCTCTATATTGCCGACACGGGCAACCACGTCATACGGCGCATTACCCCCGAAGGTTACGTCACAACCGTTGCGGGGGTCGTTTCGCCCATCCCCATGGGCGAGGAGTACGGGACGGGCGGCTACGCGGACGGTGCGGCGCGGCTTGCGTTATTTAACTTCCCCCGCGGTTTGTATTGGGCGGACGGTGTTCTGTTCATAGCGGACACGGGCAACCATGCCATACGCGCCCTCACCCCAAGCGGCAATGTAGTTACCGCCGCAGGCAGCGGTGAACCCGGCAACCGCGACGGCTTGCCCGACAGGGCAATGCTCAACAAACCCACAGCGGCGGTGTACAGGGACGGTATTCTTTATATAGCCGATATGCTTAACAATAAAATCAAAACGGTTCCGATAGACTTGGAAGGTGAGGATTTCAGATGAAAAGGAAAATAACCGCATGGCTTTTGGCCTTTGCGCTGTGTTTCGGCGCGGTCCCCGTGTACGCTTCCGATACGGCAACATCGCGCACCTTTGTCATTGAAAGCATAAACGGCAACAACGCCACCCTTACCCGAGGGGCGGCAAGGGAGTTTCGGGCGGCGCGCGGTACAAGGCTTGCCGCAGGGAACACCGTCACCACGGGCAAGGATACGGAACTCGATATACTGATGGACAATAACTCCATCGTCACCATGGATTCCTTCACCAAAATAGACGTCAGCAAACTGAACCGCAACGACCTTAAATTGACGGTTATCACGGGTTCAATTTCAATTAATGCCGCACAACAGAACGAAGGCAACAACACCCAAGTAAAATCGGGCAACTCTATAATGGGTATACGCGGCACCCTGTTTACCGTAATCAACCGCAACGGCGTTACGCGGACGGTGCTGTTGGAAGGTTCCCTTGACGTAAGCACCCCGGACGGTGACTTTAACATGGAAGCCGGGCATATTTTGGTCGTTGACGGCAATATAACGGCGGCTTCGGAGGAATCGGTAAGCGTATTTCCCCTTGATATCGGTTTAATCCCCGACAGCTTTACATTGGAATATATACAGGAACACGCGCCCATGCTGTTGGAAATCGGCACGGTTACCGAGGGGGACGTACAACGGTTGGATGCGCTGATTGACGCGGCGAAAGACGAGGAAGCCAAGCAAGCCGAAATCATACAACAAGCCTTGCTGGCACAACGGGATATTATCAACAATGAACAGCAAACAACGATTTTCGTGGACAGCGGCACACCGTCACCGACCCCGACACCGCCCCCGGCAACACCTGCACCGCCGATAACGGCACCCGACCATACACCACCTCCGGCACCCGACCCCACACCAACACCGACACCGACACCGACACCGACACCAACACCAACACCGACACCGACACCAACACCAACACCCGACCCTACACCGACACCAACACCCGACCCCACGCCACCGCCAACAACCCCGCCGCCGGGGACAGGCAGTACGGTAACGGGATTGGTTACCGACCATGCGACAAGACCTCCTTCCGGAGGTTGGATTCGAATAACGGCTAGCGGAACAAACCTTGATACACCTGCCGCGGCAGATATAAGGATAGGCGCGTTCCTTGCGGCCAATATAACAAACAACCCCGATGTGGGCGGTAACGACGGCGTTGTGTTGAATGACCCGCAATGGGGTTCCGGTTATGATGTAGCGTGGCTTCAATTCCCGCCGAATACCACGGACGAAAGCCTTGTATATACCATCCGTGTATCATTGGACGGCGGCAATACTTGGCCGGGTACGCCGACTGCGGCGGTAACGGTCGACACCCCGCCCCCAACGGTTACGGGTTTATCCCCCGCAACCGCGACGATGACGTCAGCGGGCGGAAATAATGTTATTACGGTCACGGGTACGCGGCTTAACCTTGCCCCCGGCGACAATATCCACATCGGCGCGTTCCTTCCCGGGAATACGTCAAACGCCCCCGATGTGGGCGGCGTTGCGTTGACGGCGGGCGGAACGGCAACACAGCGTTCCGCGACGCTTACCTTCCCCGCCAATACCGCCCAGCCGAATCGCGTTTACACCATTCGCGTGTCATTAAACGGCGGCACGACGTATGCAAACACACCTGTAGCGACGGTAACCGTTCCCGGAATCGCGGGCGGCGACGGTTGGTCGTGGGATGATTCATCGAATACACTTACGTTTGTGAGCGGTACGCATACCATACCGCACGGGTTTATCTTGCCAAATGGCGGCACCGTTGTGCTTAACGGCAACACTACAATCAACGAAAATAGCGCCGACTCCGCAGGAATCCGATCTAATGGCGACCTTACCATCCAAGGCAACGGCAGCTTGGTGATCAACAAGAACCATCTTCCGAGCAGGGATGGGGATGCCATAATAATCACCGGCGGCGACCTTACCATCGGAAGCGGAAATATAACGATTAACGCTGCGTCTTGGAACGCCTTGATATGCGTATGGCGGGTATGGGTTGATGATTGGACGTATCAAACCGGCGGCAATCTCACAATCAACGGCGGCAGAATCGAGCTTAATGATGGTGTTGAAGGATGGTACGGCGGTATTTATGTAAACGAAAATATCTACATTACCGGTGGCGAAGTGATAATCACCCAAAATCTCGCAACAGATGAAGGTGACGCTATAGTAGCAAATGACGTCAACATCAGCGGCGGCATAGTGACCGTCAAAACCGGCCGGTTCGGTTTTAATGTATTTAATCTTAATATAACCGGCGGCGTAGTGAATGTCGAAGCCAAAACGGGCGACGGGGTAATAGCAAGGACTGTCAACATCAGCGGCGATGCGGTTGTAAATGCCACAGGCGGTTTTTGGGAAGGATATTGGGGGGGCAGTTGGAGGAGTTATAGCGGCGCGGGCATCAGTGTCAGTGGCACCGGCGGTTTGGAACGCATTATTACAATCGAAGGAGACGCGGTAGTAACCGCGCAGGGCGGCCCGGGCGGCCCGGGTGCCGCAGGGATTGGCGGCGGTTATAATGTCGCTAATGCCGGCGGCGAAACCATTATTATCCGCGGCAACCCAACAGTGACTGCCACAGGCAGCGTAGGAGCTGCGGGCATTGGCGGTGCTTCCGGCGGCGCGGGCGGTGTTATCATCATCAGCGGCGGAACGGTTACGGCAACGGCCGGCGGCGGCGCGGGAAACCAGTCTGCCATCGGCAGAGGCAATGGCGGCGCGGACGGTACGGTTACCATCACCGGAAGCTGGGACTACAGTACAAACACGGTAAACAACGCATTGGGCGCGACTGCGGGTTCCGGCGCGTTCGCTTGGAATAATAACCACAAATATATCCGGCTTGTGAATACGGTGCCCGGCGGCGCACCGGTTGCGGTTACAGGTTCCTTAACGCAAGACTTCAACAGCCTTGACGCCGCAATGACCGCCATCGGCACAACCGGAGGGAACTATACCGTTACGTTAAACACAAACCAAACCCTTGGGGGACATGGAATCGGGGAATGGTGGAGCCAAGATAATGTACACATTACCTTAATCGGTTCGGACGTGGAACGAACCATACAACTAACAGGTAACAGCAGTATGTTTTGGATTGCCGATGGTTCAAGCCTGACTTTGGGCAACAACATCACCCTGCGAGGATTGGCCGGCGATTCATTTAATTATCAAGCAACGTTAATTTCGGTCAGCGGAACGCTGGTGATGCAAAGCGGTTCGAGAATCACCGGGCATACTGCCTATGGCGCCGAGGAAGCCGACGGCGGTGCCGTACGGGTGAACGAAGACGGTGTGTTTACCATGCACGGCGGCACAATCACCGGCATCGTCTCCAGCAGGGGCGCTGTATATGTGCGTCCCGACGGCACCTTTACCATGCACAACGGTGAAATTTCATACAATATTACAAACTTCCGTGACGGAGCCGGTGTGTCATTACTTGGTACGTTTACCATGAACGGCGGGACCATTGCCAATAATACCGCCACTTATTTTACCAACGGCGGCGGTGTTGGGGTTCGCGGAGGCACGTTTATCATGAACAACGGGACTATCTCCGGCAATGATGTCATGGATGGCGACGGCGGCGGCGTGATGGTAAGCGGCGGCACATTCACCATGACCGGCGGGATTATCACCGGAACGGACGCGGCAGGCACAGACGGTTTGCCAAACCAAGCCGCAGACGGCGATGCGCTCTTTGTGGCATCGGGCGGCACGGCGCAACACGGCCCGACAAGCGGCCCTTGGACAAATTTTGCAAGTCCCATAGACACTACTGTCAGAGTGATAAATGGCGAATTGATCCCCTAAACGCATACCTCGACGCTTTTACGCAAGCTGACATATGCCCGGATTTTTACGATGAGGAATATAATAAGCCGAAGGGCTCGCTCGGGACGAGGGAATAAAACCGTTAATATAAAAATAACTTGCATCCGTATGGGCGCAAGTTATTTTTTTGGGGATGATTATCTTTACCGCACCAAACTCCCGATCACATCGCGTATCCAATCATCGCTTGCATCGGTCGGCGGGTACATGCGGTACACCAAACCGTCGTGCAGCCAAATAAAGTGTGTGGCGTAGTTATGGCCGGTGATTTTGAATACGGTCGTATTTACGATGGTATATTCCGCGGCCGCGCCGGGGAACGATCTTTCCCATGGGATTTCGCCGCTTCCCCGCGCATTTTCGATATGGATGCGTACGCTCCGGTTCATCAGGTTCGTATCATTGCATACATACATGACGGATACCCAACTCTTTATATCGAATATAGGGGGGTTGAGTTTTTCCGTGTTCACGGCAGGCAGACGGGGTTCCCTGCCCAAGAAAGCGACCGCTTCCTCAAATGTATTTTTATAGCCTTCCTTTTCTTCATATTCCTCGACGGTCAGGATTTCCAAACGCAGGATTTTACTGTGTTGGCTCCACGCCCGTATATAGCCGATTTCCTCCCCGGCGGCGTTGTACAGCAAATGCCCGCGGCTGTCGATATGGTATCCCTCGAATATGAACGGGCCGTAATCCGCCCATTCGGGATTAACGGCGGGTAGTGTAAAGGTGCCGTGTACTAACAGGTCATAAGGAAACGGACTTCCGTCGGCAAGGAAGACTTTACCCGAAAGCATCCCGTTAATAGCCGCCGCATTTTCAGGTTCATCATAAAAATAGCGGTCGTCATACAGGAAACGCCAAGGTATAACGGCGTTTGGACTGTTATATATCAATCTGCCGTAATGCGCGTCGTCACGCCTTTGTATATATTCCGGATCGTCCTCCGGCACGAAGACGTATTCCCACGTACCGCCCGTATCCAACCGGCTGCGTTCGTATATCATTACCCCCACCGCGTACGCCGTGCTCGCGAACGCCAGCGAAACCGCTGTGATGATCGCCGCCGTATACCAACGCAATCGCCTAACGGACGGCCTTTGCCATGCGGTTTGCGCGGTTTGCGTATGGCAGATTTCGCGTACCTGCTCCATATCCGGCATCTTATCGCGGGTGATATGGTTCATGATTTCATTGCCTTTCATATAATCCCTCTTTTCCGATTTTAACCTTGTGTCAGTTTGACACGAAGTTCCTTTAAGGTGCGGTAGAGCCTGTTTTTTACGTTGGATTCGCCTATCCCCAGCATTTCCGCGGTTTCGGGGATGGTAAGGCCCACGCCGTACACCAGGTGGAAAACCTTCTGCGTAACCTCCGGTTTTTCGCTCAGGTATTTACGCAGGCTTTCCAGCAATACATAGTTGACCGTAAAGTCCTCCGTCATGAACCGTTCCGCGTCAAAGCCGCTTAAGTCGGCTTCCTCGCCGTCGTTTACCGCGGTCAGCGATATGATATTGCGCATCCGCTGCATAAACGAATAATATCCGGCGACCTTACGTTTCGCGATCTTCATCACGAAGGCTTTATCATGCTTGACGTAATCCGCTCCGCGTTTTTCCAGTACTTTATACAACGCCGTATACGTTTCTTGGAATATATCCTTGATATCGGCCGTACGCGCGCACTTGGCCGTAATGTAGGCCAACACGGTTTTTTTCGTGGCGTCATATATTTCATCGAAGCGCATCGTGTTCACCCCTCTACTATATAAGTGCGCGGTTATGGGTATATTGTTTCATGTGATAATACTTTTTTTATGTAAATCATTACATTTTTTCGTTATAATTGATACAATCGGTTAGAGAGGTGAATTCGAATGATGAACCAACCGCGATTGCTTTCCGCCGCCAATGAAGCGACCGGCCTTTTACTCAACCCCGAGGCCGATTCCCTCGACCGTGCCATCCACCAACTTACGTTGCAAACGGCCACCTTCACCGCCATGTTCGACGCGATACCCGAATTGATCTTTACCAAGGACATGAACATGCGCTACACCTACGCCAACAAGGCTTTGTTGGACCATTTCGGTAAGACGATTGATCAAGTCATCGGTAAGGGTGACGCGGATGCCTTCGGCTTGCCCGTCGAAACGGAGGAACGGCACGAAAAGAAGGACTACGAAACCATCCGCAAGGGGAAGTCGGTTACCGTCGAAGAAGTGCTGCCGCGTATCGACGGCACGAATCCGCTCTTCGCCGTTACGATCGTACCGTTGAATCTGAACGGCGAACCCCTCGGCATCGCAGGTATCGGGTACGAAATCACCCACATACGCGGAAGCATCGCTTATGCGAAGAAGTTATCGGACGCGCTGGTGTCGCTGACGAAGGAACCCTGTGTTTCCGACGGCGATATCCAAACCGCTGCCGAACGTATTTCATGGGAGGGCTGCTTCGCCCCGGATGCCGGCTACGGCTCGGTATGGCGTTATTCACCGGAAAGGAATGCGTTGGTGTGTATAGCCGCCTGCGACGCCGCAACCGGAAGGATGTTCGTAAAAGACGATTACAACATGGCTTTCGATTCCCTGTACGTCAACCGATTGTTAAACAAACGCGTGGTGGTCGAAAATTCCATCAACCCCGATTTTCCCGATATATATTTTTCCCATAACAAAGACATATGCGCGATGCTCGAAGCCCCCATACGCGTCAACGGCGAATTCTTCGGGACCGTTTGCATCGAGCAGGTCCGTTGCAAGAAATACCCCGACGGACGCGAGTGGACCATCGAGGAGCAAAATTTCGCCTCCAGCTTGGCTGACATCATGGCATTGGCGGTCACCGCATTCGAACGCAGGAACGCCCGCGACGAGGCCCAAATCGCCAACCAAGCGAAATCGACCTTCCTTGCGAACATGAGCCACGAAATCCGCACACCGATGAACGCCATCATGGGTATTACCGAAATCCTCTTGCAAAAGAAACAAACCAAAGATACCCTCGACGCTCTGCAAAAGATATTAAGCTCCTGCGACCTGTTGCTGGGTATTATAGACGACGTGCTGGATTTTTCGAAGATAGAGGCCGGTAAGTTGGATATCGTCCCCGCCCCCTATGACACGGCGAGCATGGTCAACGATACCGTTCACCTTAACATCATGAAAGCGGAGGAAAAACCGATCGAGTTTAAGCTCGAAATCGACGAAACGCTGCCGACGAAACTCATCGGCGACGAACTCCGCATCAAACAAATCTTAAATAATCTCCTGTCCAACGCCTTTAAGTACACCGATGCCGGCAAAGTCACCCTTAAGATCGTTTATGAATCCGGCAACCTGTTGCTGAGCGTAGAGGATACCGGCCTCGGCATGACGGAGGAGCAGTTGGAAAGGTTGTTCTCCGAATATACCCGCTTCCATCAGGAAATCAGCGTCGAAAAGGGTACCGGTTTGGGTTTGGTTATCACGCAAAAACTGGCGTACCTCATGGACGGTGAAATCGACGTGGATTCACAACACGGCGTAGGTTCGGTATTTACCGTCAAGCTCCCGCAGCAAAAGGTAAACGACGAAACCATCGGGGCAAAAACAGCGGAGAACCTGCGCTTTTTCCGTATGGAGCGTACCCGCGAACGCAGGAAGGCCATACGCGATTTAATGCCTTACGGCCGTATATTGATCGTCGATGATCTGGAACCCAACATTTATGTCGCTGAAGGTTTAATGAAACCTTACGGCTTGCAAATCGAATCCGTCACGAGCGGACGCGCCGCCATCGAGAAAATAGAAAACGGAAAGGTATACGACCTCATCTTCATGGACCACATGATGCCCGGGATGGACGGGATCGAAACCACGGAACACTTACGCGGCATGGGTTATAACGAACCCATCGTTGCCTTGACGGCAAACGCCTTAACGGGACAGGCGGAAATTTTCATGGAAAAAGGGTTTGACGGTTTTTTGTCCAAGCCCATCGACCTGCGGCAGCTTAACGTTGTCCTGAACAAATACGTGCGCGACAAGCAACCGCCCGAAGTGCTTGAAGCCGCCCGTCAATTGACCATAAAAGCCGCGAATGAACAAGCGGGTGAAGCCGCGGACGAAACGCCTTCCATTACCGAGCAATTCAAACGAATCGACGGGCTCGACGTTGAGGGTTCGCTCAAGGTGTTGGGTGGGCAAACGGACGTCTACGAAAAAACGGTACGAATGACCGCCCGTTTATTACCCGACACCATCGGGAGATTGGATGATTATTTGGCGCAAGGTAATATGAAAGCCTTCGCCACCGATGTACACGGGTTAAGGGGCGTATTCCGCAACATCGGCGCGGCGGATATCGGTAACGCGGCTGCACGGCTTGAAAAAGCCGCCCAAGAAGGGCAAAAGGATCACTGCGACGTAAATTATCCCTCATTCAAGGAGATGCTGACAATTTTTTTGGATCAATTCAACGCGATCGCCGCAAACGAATCCAAGCAGGGCGCGGTAAGCAGCACAATTGACAAAAAAGCCCTGCTGGAAATCCTGACGAACGTAAAGGCAGCCGCCGAAGGTTATGACGCGGTGCAAGCCCTCGCGGCGATTAAACCTGTAATGGCGCATTCCTTAGATGCGGGGATGCTGTTTAATAAAGCGGTGTACGCGCTGGAGGAATTCCGATGCGGCGACGCGGCGGAGATCATCAAGCGGCTGGAGGGGTTGCTGGAGTAGAAATATTTTAAACCGCAAATATTTGTAGAGGTTGTCTTACCTACCCGTGTTCCGTGGGGCGGGGGCGGGCGGAAGTTCCAACGCCGCGCTGAACGCAATCGGGCGATGAACGGCTCCGTGCGCGAAGTGGTTGCATCGGTTGCAAGCACCCGATGCCAACCACGTAACGCGCCCGTTCGCCGTTAATCGTCCGATTGCGTAGGCGCGGCTTATGGAACGTCCGCCCGCCCCCGCCCCACTGGTGTCCGGTGTGTTGGCATCCCGATTTTTCTTTTGAAATATCCGGCTCAACTTGTGCTTAATTCAGGCAGAAGTTAAAGTAATAATTTTCCTGCTGTTGCTTGCTCCCGGTGGCTTTCTTGTTAAACATCCCCTATTTAACGTTGATTTTGATACAACGAAATGCTATGATTTATCGTAAATAATTTATATTATATACGGAGGTCGCATTTGTGAAAAGAATGATATTCGGCATTTTTCTTGCAATAATTGGCTTAATATTCACAACATTTATTTTTATCAACGTGGCAACAAATCCTGTGGTTTATAATGGAATAGGCGGACTTAGGGGAAGTTTTTTAGGCTCGCACGGTATGACAATACCTTTTATTATCAGCCTTGTCGTTATGATAGCAGGGCTAATAGTCATGTTTTACGAGGCGTATATCCGAAAATAAACATTATACGCGGCTACCCCATGAGGGTACATCGTAACGCGAAAATTCCACATAATTGTGTTATGGTTGGGTTTTGTGTAAAAGCAAGTGTATAGGCAATAAAGGCAAATGCAGCGAACACCTCTTGCCTTTCTGTTTTAATTATCCAAAACCAAATCCCGACAACAAAGAAAGCCCCAAACATCAGCCGTATGGGGCTTCTTGCATTTGTATCAACCTCGACGTACAAACCCTCTGTTTAACGTAAATTGTGTTTCCCGTCAAGCAGGGCGGCAGGGCGGGCGGATGTTCCATAAGCCGCGCCTACGCAATCGGACGATTAACGGCGAACGGGCGCGTTATGTGGTTGGCATCGGGTGCTTGTCAACCGATGCAACCACTTCGCGCACGGAGCCGTTCATCGCCCGATTGCGTTCAGCGCG
>WRDO01000042.1 GCA_009779755.1 Defluviitaleaceae bacterium
ACGACGTTAACCGCCCCATGGGAGGGCGGGGAAAGACCGCCGCATTTGCATACCAATTTCGATGAACACGGGCGATACCCCCTACCCCTCATGGAGCGCGAAAACGTCACCATGTCCGGCAACACCCGCGGCACCATCGACGACCAGTTCCGCCCCACGGGTGACACCCCCGACATCGGCGCAATCCCCCGCGGCGGCACATTATTCCCCTTCGGCTCCACCCTCGCGCCGCGCCCGTAATACGATACCGTCATAAAATACAGGCGATTGTTTTCCGCAGCTTGGAAAATAATCGCCTGTTTTATGTCTGTTTGTCCCTTGTACAACAGCCGAGCGGGGGTTGGTAAATAAAACTCACGTATTTTCATCGCGATTAAAAATTGCATTTATGGACAATAGAGGATACAGTATCCAAAATAAGATGAACGGAACATGGGCTTGCTGAAAAATATAAAAAACACCATCCAAAAGCACAACATGCTCTCCCCCAACGACGGGGTCATTATCGGCTTGTCCGGCGGGGCAGACTCGGTCGCGCTTTTATCGGCGTTGGTAACCATGCGGGAACGCTGTTCGTTTACTTTATACGCCATCCACGTAAACCACAACCTTCGCGCCAACGCGAAAAAAGACGAAGCCTTCGTGCGAAAATTATGCAAGGATCTGGGCATACCCCTGCGTGTATGCGAAGCCGACGTGCGCGGCAAAGCGGAACAGGAAAAGCTCAGCATAGAAGAAGCGGGGCGCCGGGTACGCTACGATTGTTTTTATGCCGCGTTAAACGAACTTGACGCGCAAAAAATCGCTGTCGGACACAACGCGGACGACAACGCCGAAACCGTTTTGCTTAACATGTGCCGCGGGGCGGGTTTGCGGGGTCTGTGCGGGATACCGCCCGTCAACGGCAGCGTCGTACGCCCTTTGATCGAAACCCCGCGTACCGAAATCGAGGCGTATTTAAAAAAGGAAGGTATCGCGTTTATCGAAGACGATTCCAACGCGGGGTTCGACTATACGCGCAACCGTATCCGCAATATCGTATTACCCGCCGTTGCAAAACACGTAAACCCCAACGCGGCGGAAAATATCGCCCGCAATACGGCCATGCTGCGTGCGGACGCGGAATACTTGGAGGACGCGGCGCGGGAGGCTTTCCTAACTTGTACCGAAATCCGGTACAAGTTGGATGACGGCTCTCCCTTATCGTTGAACATTCCCCGCTTGCTTATATTACCCGAAGCATTGCGCAACCGCGTCGTACGCGAGGCGATTACGCGCGCACGGCTGACATACACAATTGACGTTGAGGATTTTACGGATATTCAAGCCGTGCATATTTATGACACGCTTAAGATCGCAAACGGCGAAACGGGGAAAGAGGCGCACCTCCCCGGTATGACCGTTGCCCGCGTATATAACGAACTTCACTTTACCCCCGCCGCATGTAAGGATAACGGCGGCTTTTTTTATCCCTTGGCGTTGGACAAACCCTTGCATGTATCCGAAATCGGTAAGACGATCACGCTTTCCCTTTCCCCGCCCGAACAAAACCCGCGGTTGCTCTGTACGCAGGCATTCGATTATGATATCCTTTCCGGGTACTTGTCCGATTTATGTGTACGGACGCGCCGTGAGGGCGATCGCATCGCGCTTTCCGGCGGGACGAAAAAAATACAGGATTACTTCACCGATACCAAAACGCCGAGGAATATACGTGACGAAATACCGTTGATTGCGTGTAAAAGCGATATTATATGGATTTTAGATGAGTATGGTAAAATCAATATCAAATTCGCACATGATCAAACCGTTAAGGGAAGCAATACCCATCTGTGTTGGATAACAGTCGCGCAAAGCGCGGAGGGGCTCGGAACAACGCCCCATCATAAGGAGGATATCCCATGACACCCGGAGAAACCGTAGAACCGCTTATTTCGGCGGAACAAATCGAAACCCGCTTGCAAGGCTTGGCCGATGAAATCATCCGGGATTACGGGGAAAAGCCCATCATCCTGTTGTGTGCGTTAACCGGCGGGGTCATCTTTCTGGCCGATTTATCGCGCAAGCTGGGTAACAATACGACGATAGACTTCGTACGGGCGTCGAGTTACGGCGACGGTACGGTCTCAAACGGCAAGGTACGGCTGGACTGCCACCCCAAGCTGGACTTGGCAAGTAAGGACGTGTTGGTCGTGGAGGATATCATCGATACCGGGCACACGCTCGCTTATTTGAAAAAGTACTTAGAAGACATGAACGTCGCGAGCGTACGCGTATGCGCTTTGTTGGACAAGCCAAGCCGCCGCGAGGTTCCGGAGGCGCAAGCCGATTATCTGGGGTTTTCCATCCCCGATGAATTTGTGGTGGGCTACGGGTTGGATTACGCCCAACGTTACCGTAACCTGCCTTACGTAGGGATATTAAAGCTATGACGATGCAAAGGCGCACAAGCAACTTCGCTTTGTTTTTATTGATCATGGCGGTTATTTTAATGGTCACGATGCTCCTGCGTATGAACAATCCGCAGAGTACACCCGAAACCTATACGTATACCCATTTGGTGCGGGACATCAACGCCGACCGTGTGGGGCGCATCGTCGTCACCCCTGATAACAGCGTGCCCGGCGTAGGTCAGGCGGAGGTCATGTTGGTTAACCCCACGTCCACGCATACGGTTGATATCCCCAGCTTGGAAGTGTTTACGACATTCGTGCACGGCGTTTTGGGGCAAAGAACGGGCATTTTGTACTTCGATGCCGAACCTCCCACCCGTCCGCATTGGATCGTCACGGCTTTACCCATCATCATCATGTTGGGTGTGGCGGGATTGATCCTTTTCTTCGTGTACCAACAGGCGCAAGCGGGCGGCGGGCGGCACATGAACTTCGGCAAGAGCCGCGCGAAGGTGATCCTGCAGGATAAGCGAAAGGTGAATTTTGACCAAGTGGCGGGCTTGGATGAAGAAAAAGCCGAACTCGCCGAAATTGTCGATTTCCTAAAGGCTCCGCAAAAATACCGCGACATCGGTGCACGTATCCCTAAAGGGATATTGTTGGTGGGGCCGCCCGGTACGGGTAAGACATACCTCGCCCGCGCCGTGGCGGGGGAAGCGGACGTCCCGTTCTACAGCATTTCAGGTTCGGACTTTGTGGAAATGTATGTGGGTGTGGGCGCGTCACGCGTACGGGATTTATTCGAACAGGCAAAGCGCAACCCCGCGAGTATCATAATCATAGACGAAATTGACGCCGTCGGCCGCAAGCGCGGCGCGGGTTTGGGCGGCGGGCACGACGAGCGCGAGCAAACGCTTAACCAACTGTTGGTGGAAATGGACGGTTTTGGCTTAAACGAAGGCGTAATCGTCCTCGCGGCTACCAATCGGCCCGATATCCTTGACCCGGCGCTGTTGCGCCCCGGCCGCTTTGACCGGCAAATCGTGGTGAATCGCCCCGATATCAAAGGCCGTGAAGAGGTATTAAAGGTACACACCGAAGGTAAGCAAATGGCGACGGACGTTTCGTTGCGTGTAGTGGCGCAAACCACCGCGGGCTTTACCCCCGCCGACCTCGAAAACCTGCTTAACGAAGCCGCGCTCCTTGCCGCGCGGGACAATAAGTTGAAGATCGATATGGATGCCATACGCAAGGCGTTTATAAAGGTAGGCATCGGTACGGAAAAAAAGAGCCGCGTGATTACGGAAAAAGAGCGACGCATTACCGCCTACCACGAAGCGGGGCACGCCATTTGCCACGAGGTTTTGCCCGATATCGACGCGACATATATCATTTCCGTCATCCCAACGGGCCGTGCGGGCGGTTATGTTATGCCCTTGCCCGGCGAGGACCGCAACTACGTCGGTAAAAAATACATGGAGCAGCATATCGTGGCGTTGCTCGGCGGGCGGGCCGCGGAAGCGCGCGTACTGGGCGACATCACCAACGGCGCGGCAAATGATATAGAACGCGCTACGCAAACGGCGAGGGATATGGTCGTCAAGTACGGTATGTCGGAGACATTGGGCCCGATACAGTTCGGTAACGCCAACCAGGAAGTATTCCTCGGCCGTGATTACGCCAATACGCGCAACTACGGTGAGCAGGTCGCGTCACTCATTGATAACGAAATAAAAACCATCGTGGAAAAAAGTTACAACGAGGCCCTCGCCCTCATTGATACGCATAGGGACGTGCTGCATAAAATCGTCGAATTGCTGATGGAAAAGGAACGTGTTTCCGGCGAAGAGGTACGGAATCTGTTCCCGCTCGGCGCGCTTACGCCGAAGGATTATAAAGGCGGCTTGATGGGTGAAACCCTGTAATAAATGTGTGACATAAATGTAACACCATTGTAATTGTAATCCTGTAAAATCCGTGGTTGAATAGGCATATAAATAGAGTGTGGACGGAGCGCGTCATTCCGTTGCACCTGTGAGGTGGCCGCGGTGAAAAAGCATAGGGCTTTACGCAGATATATAAAGCAAGGGATATTGTTTACCCTTGCTCTTTTATTTGCCTTCACGATACGGGTCACCGCCAACGAAATCGAGGAGCCCGCCGCGATCGAACCCGTATGGCGGGAAAACATGATCGCTGACCGTGTGCCTACGCGCCGCGTTAACCATATTACTCTGCGGGGCGTATTCCCCAATGTTTTGCCATCATTCGGCGAAACTTACGCCGAAATCAATGAAAGTATCAGCCTGGCCGCGACCGACCTGATCGACGGCGCGCTCCGTCTGCGCGCGCGTACGATTACTTTTTCCTATGACGTACACGATACGGTCTATAATGAAACGGAAATTGTTTCCATCGTGATGTACGCGAGCGTCGCCGCCGTTACCACACGTATAGCGGTAAGAACAATCAACTTTAATGCGGCTACAGGTGAACTGCTGACGTTGGCGTGCGTAATGGGGGAAAACTTCGCGCCGTTGCCGATGCGTATCCTCACGGAATGGACGCGTGAAAACCCCGAACATTTCTATTCCGCCATCAACGCACCCTTATCGGCCTTTTATATCACCGATACGCAGCTGGTATTCCTGTTCGACGAATTCCAGATTTCCACCGAAGCCGGCCGACCGGGCCAGTTGGGGATGAACTTGGATAATATTATCCGGTTAAACCCCATCCCGCCGGACCAATATCGGATATTGGCAAATATATATAACCTGAAAATGGTTCCCATCCGTCCTATCATGGAGCAATTGGGCTTTGATGCCGTATGGGAGCAGCGCCAAGCCCGCGTAATGATTTGGTGGGACAGATACAGCCGCGGCGATGACAGCCTGATGATGGAAATTAATGTGAACGTAAACCGTTACGGGTGGAGGGGTGTACCTGCGCGTGCGTTGGAGGCCCCACCGATGATCGATACGGTCAATGGGCGGGTATTGATACCGATCACGTTCTTCGACCAAATTATGCCGCGCACCACATATTATGTGGACGAAAACGGATATCTCCACTTCTTGGCATACATGCCCATGCGATAATTATTAATAATTTGTAACACATTTGACATAATTACATTTTTTAGATATAATGGACAGGTATGTATCTGTTGAAGGGAGGAAATTTAAAGGGGACAAAAATTTATTTACGATAGGAGAGGTGAAGCGTTTGTATGACAGGAATGACGTTTTTCACGTACGAAATGACATTCAGAAAATCATCGGAAGCAAAGTAAAACTTGAAACGAATAAAGGGCGTCAAAAATCGGTAATCAATCGGGGTGTGGTTTCCAACGTATACCCCAGCATATTTACCGTACAGCTTAGCGAAGGCCCCGATACCTCCCGAAAACTTTCCTTCAGTTATACCGATGTACTGACAAACACCGTGGAGATTACGCTCTGCGACTGACAATTGAATAAAGGGAATACTTAATAAACCTCCGTCATAAGATATAAGGCGTGAATCCAAAGATTCGCCATCTGATGGAGGTTTTTTAATTTGTCTTATCAAGGAGGAGTAAGGATATGGAACTCGTAAGGGAACAGGTATTTTTGGACCAATGCGTGGGTACGGAACAACAGCAGCTGCTATTGGAAGGGGAAATCGTCGTACCCGATGCAAAGCCCGATATGGCTTTGCTGTTGCAAACGGAAGAACGGATGGTGATCGACCGTACGGAGGTGAGCACCGATCGGGTCAACTTTATGGGGCGACTGAACCTTTCGGTACTGTATGTCGCCAAAACCGCCGATAATCCCGTGCATGTATTGACACACAGCCAAAGCGTGGACGATTTCATCCATTTGGAGGGCGTGGGTAAGGACATGTGGGTGCAGCCGAGGGCCGAGATCGTAAACGTGGAATACCGCTTGCTTAACGACCGAAAGGTCGGGTACCGCGCGATCGTTAATATCCGCGTGCGTGCGGAGCGTTCGGACGCCCACGAAATGGTCGTACATATCCATGATGTGCCGGAGAACCAATTGCTCAAGACGCCGCTTAACGTAAACCGTACGATTGAGCATAAGCAAGAGCGGTTCGCGGTCAATGACAGCATAACGCTGCCCACAAGCAAGCCCAATATCCGCGAAATCTTGTTGGTGACGGCACAAGTGGCAAACCGTGAGGAACGCTTGGCGAACGGGCGGGTCAACCTTTCGGGTGAGATATTGGTAACGGCGTTGTACCGCGGCGAAGCGGACGAAAGCGTCATCGAATTCGTGGAAAGCACCGTACCGTTTAACGGTTCGGTCGATATCTCCGGCGCGCGCGAGGATATGTTTGCGGACGTAATGCTGCAGGTATTGGAACACGACGCACGCGTAAGACCCGATGACGACGGCGAAGACCGCGTAATTGAAATTGAGGTGTCAGTCGGTATCCAAATGAAGGTGTATTCCACCGAAACGCTTTCGATCTTGGACGATGCGTATTCCACCGATCAACAGCTGACCATCAGTAAGACCGCCGTACGTGTACCGCGTTTGGTTTGCTTCAACCGTAACCAAACGCCCGTCAAGGAAGTCGTCGCGTTGGGAACGAACGCGCCCGACATGTTGCAGGTCTTCCGCGTGCGCGGGCAAGCGTACCTCGACGAAGTGAAGGTGCTGGAGGATAAAATCGTGGTCGAAGGCGCGATAACCACCGATATCCTCTATGTCGCGCAGTCGGATGCGCAGCCGTTGGGCAGCTACCGAACGATCGTACCCTTCCGCCAAGTCATCGAGGCCAAGGGGGCCGCGCCCAACATGCGCGTTTCGGTGGATACCACGATCGATACCGCTACGTTTAACATGCTGAGCGGACGCGAAACGGAAACGCGTTTTATGCTGACTTTCAATACGCAAGTGATCGAGGAAGAAGAGGCGCGGATTATCAACGACATCGCTTTCTCCGACATCGATCCAAGCGTAATGGATGCGATGGCCAGCATGACGGTGTATATCGCCCAAGGCGGCGACAACTTATGGCATATCGCCAAGCGGTACAACGTACCCTTGGATGAGCTGCTCGCGGTGAACGACATAGAATCCGCCGCGAAGCTGATGCCCGGGCAAAAACTGCTGATATTAAAAAAAGGGATATAATCACCGGTTAACCTTATCCAAAGGGCCGCTTCGGTATGAACGGCCCTTTTTGTTTGCAGCCGCGTCGCCTTAGGGACTTCATGGAATCCCTTTCATTGGTGCGATTATCCGTACATGAAATATTTGCCAATAATATACAACTGTGATAGACTACGGATAAACGTGCGTACATTTCATTTGAGGGGACAAACCATGATTTTTTACTATACCCGCACCCAAAAGACAAAAATCGCGGCTGAAGCCCTGCATGACATAACGGGATTGCCTTTATACGCCCTTTCTTCTGATATACATGAAGTAAAGGGCATTCGTTTTGCGTGGCGGGCCGTACGCTCCATCATAGGTACAAAGGGTTACCCCGTAAGCAACATGCCCGTTAGCGTACCCGATGAAATATATTTGTGCGGTCCGATATGGGTGGGCGAACCGGCGGGCCCGCTTAAGTATTTCGTGAGGAATGTTGACTTATCCGGCAAAACGGTAAACCTTTTGCTCACAGGAATGCAGCCTACGGAGGAAAACCGCGAAAGCGCACGCAAGTGCTTGGTAAAAGCCGGTTGCCAACCGGGTGGGATTTACATGATCGCCACGCAAAAGGAACTGCCCGAAAAAGAAATCGTAACCGAACACCTGCGTGAAATGTTGGAAGAAACAAACGCGTAACGCATGAATCCAACCTTTTCCCTGTATACATTGGGTTGCAAGGTTAACCAATGCGACGCCGACGCGCTGAGTGCGAAACTAAAGGAAAACGGCTATATATACACATCGGGTAAAGCGGATATATACATCGTCAATACCTGTACCGTAACCCAAAACGTGGATAAAAAATCCCAACAAGCCATACGCCGCGCCCGTCGCCATAATCCCGCCGCTTTTATCGCGGTATGCGGGTGTATGGAAAAAGGTGGCTTAACTTCAGCGGATTTAACGTTCGACACCCGTAAACCGGAGGATTTGCTGGAGGCGTTGGAAAAACGGTTCGGGGCGGAACGAACCCAAGAGAAAAACGAATCCCCCCGCAAGGCGTGGGGAAACGCCGGGGAACGAACCCGTGCTTTCCTGAAGGTGCAGGACGGTTGCGACCGTTATTGCGCTTACTGCATCGTACCGTACGTACGCGGCGCGCCGGTCAGTTATCCCCTGTCGGGCATTTTGAAGCAGGTGACTTCGCTTACCGAACAGGGCATTAAAGAAATCGTCCTCGCGGGTATACAACTTTCCTCCTATGGTAATGATACAGGGGATGTTTATCTGCCTGCCTTGATACGTGAAATAGCCGTACACGCGCCCGAACTCACCCGCCTGCGTTTATCCAGCCTTGACCCATGGGCGGTGAGCGATGATTTCTTGCAAGCCGTGGCGCAAACCCCTGCTTTGTGCGACCATTTTCACCTTTCGCTACAAAGCGGCTGTGACGCGACGTTGGCCCTTATGAACCGCAGGTACACGGCCGCGGATTATGGTAAAGCCGTTGACGCGTTGCGTAAGGTACGCCCGCAGGCCGCCATCACCACCGATATCATCGTGGGCTTCCCCGGGGAAAGCGCGGACGATTTTAACCAAAGCCTTTCCTTCGCGCGGGAAATGGGTTTTGCCCGTATCCACGTATTCCCGTATTCGCCGCGCAAGGGTACAAAAGCAGCCGAAATGCCCGACCCGATCCCCCCCGCGGTAAAGAAAGCGCGGAACGCGGAGATGCTTGCCGCCGCCGCCGAATTGAAGGTGCGTTTCCTCGCCGCACAAGCGGGAAGCACGCAGGAAGTACTCTTCGAAACCCCCACACAAGGCCACACGCGTAACTATTGCATGGTACGTACCGAGTCATCCTCACACCCGAACACATTGGCAAACGTACATATAACCGGACACGATAACGGTGACGGTTTGAAGGGAGTATTGGCATGTTAAACAGTGATACCCAAAAATTCGGCGCGTACGAGCGCAACAATACACACGAAATCAAGAAGATTTTGGAAACGGTGTACTATGCGTTGGACGAAAAAGGCTATAACCCCCTGACGCAAATCATCGGGTACATCCTTTCGGGTGATCCTACATACATCACGAGCCACCAAAATGCCCGCGCACTCATCGGCAAGCTGGAACGGGATGAATTGCTGGAGGAATTGGTGCGCGATTACCTGCGCAGAGTCATGTAAGGTGCTCGGAAACCTTCGGTACTTAGGACTCGATTACGGTGATGCGGCTATCGGTGTCGCGGTAAGTTGCCCGCGCGGGATCGTAGCCACGGGTGTGGAAACGATTCGCCGCAGCGACCCGTCGGTTATGAAACCCGTTATCGCACGCTTACGTGAGCGGATCGCGGAGTACGGGATCACGCACGTGGTCTTGGGGTACCCGAAACATACGGACGGCAAAACCTCCGCACGGTGCGTAAAAACCGAGGCATTCGCCGAAAGATTGCGACGGAATTTCAAACGGTTAACGATAGCGTTATGGGACGAACGGTTTTCCACCCAAGCCGTTTCACGCGTTATGGAAGGTAAGCGTTACGCCGAATACGTGGACGAAATGGCGGCGGTGTATATCCTGCAAGGGTATCTGGACCGAAAAAACAACGATAATATACAGGAGGTAAGGAAAATGGACGAGCAATTGTTAATGGTGGACGAAAACGGTAACGAGCAACCTTTTGACATATTGGCAAGCAAGGAATCGAACGGCATCGTTTACCTGTTGGCGGCGGAAGCCCCGCAAGGGGAAACAGGTGAAGAGGAAGAATCAGAAATCGTGCATTTCAAGTGTATCGCGACCGAAGAGGACGACATGATTTTCGAGCTCGTGGAGGATGACCACGAGGACTTTGAATTGGTGTTGGGCTTGTTTGAAGCCGATTATGAGGAACTGGGAATCGAAATCGAAGAATAAAAACAGGAAGGATTTTACATCTTGGCATCCAAAAAGAATAAGCTGCGCGTTTTCGCCTTGGGTGGATTAGGCGAAATCGGAAAGAACATGACCGTATTGGAATACGGCAATGATTTGATTATCATCGACTGCGGCGTGGCGTTCCCGCAGGACGAAATGCTGGGTATCGACCTCGTAATCCCCGATTTTACGTACTTAGTGCAGAACGCCCATAAAATACGCGGTCTTTTCCTGACGCACGCGCATGAGGACCATATCGGAAGCGTCCCTTATTTCCTGCGTGAGTTGAACACGACGATCTTCGGCACGCGGTTGACCCTCGGCCTTGCGGCGAATAAATTAAAGGAACACGGATTGGCGTCGCAGGCCGAAATGGTTTGCGTCAACCCGGGCGAGGAAGTGGGCGTCGGGTGCTTTAACGTGGAGTTTATACGTGCCACGCATTCGGTCGCGGACTCGGTATGCATCGCGATCACGACGCCCGTGGGTGTCGTGATACATTCCGGCGACTTTAAGGTGGACTTCACCCCTATACAGGGCGAACCGATGGACCTCCAGCGCTTTGCCGTACTCGGGGACCGAGGTGTCCGCCTTTTCCTGTGCGAAAGCACAAACGTACTCGCCAAGGGGTATACCATGAGCGAGCGCACCGTCGGGCGTGTATTCGAGCAGGTTTTCGACGAATCGCCCAACCAACGCATTATGGTCGCCATGTTTTCTTCGAACATCGACCGCATCCAGCAGGTAATCAACTCCGCCGTACGGCACAAGCGTAAAACCCTTTTCCTTGGGCGCAGTATGATCAACGCCGTCCGTACCGCCACGGAATTGGGATATTTGGACATCCCCAAGGGGCATGTCATCGACGTAAACGAAGCCCGTAACTATACCCCGGCGCAGCTCTGCATCGTGACCACGGGTTCGCAGGGCGAGCAAATGGCCGCGCTTTCGCGTATGGCCGCCAACGACCACAGGCAAATCGTCGTCACCCCTTCCGATAAGATCGTCATCTCCGCTTCGCCGATCCCCGGTAATGAAAAGATGATCTCGCGCGTCATTAATGATTTGCTCAAGCTCGGCGCGGAGGTTATCTACGAGGGTATGATGGAGGTGCACGTTTCCGGCCACGCGAAGGAAGAGGAACTCAAACTCATGCACGCTTTAATCAAGCCGGAATACCTGATGCCCATCCACGGCGAATACCGCCATTTGAAGCACCATAAAGACCTCGCCATTTCGCTCGGGATGCAGAAGGAAAACGTGTTCGTGATGGATATCGGGCAAGTGCTGGAAATATCCGGTACGTCGGCGAAGGTAAACGGCGTCGTGCCTTCGGGCCAGTTGCTCGTGGACGGCTTGGGTGTGGGTGACGTAGGTAACGTGGTACTGCGTGACCGCAAGCACCTTTCGGAGGACGGGCTGATTATCGCGGCCGTCGGTATCACGTTGGAAGACGGACGCTGCCAAATCATCGCGGGCCCCGACATCACTTCGCGCGGGTTCGTTTTCGTACGCGAAAACGACGACCTTATGCAGGGCGCGCGTACGATCGTAAGCGAATCCCTTTCGGAAATCGAGCGGAAAAACACAGCGGATATCCAATTTATAAGGAACAAGATACGCGACGACCTGCGCGAATTTATTTGGCAACGGACAAAGCGGAATCCGATGATATTCCCGATATTAATGGAAATGTAAAAAACCAACCAATCAAAAAAAAACGTAAGGCCGTTCATTAAAGATCGGTTTTACGTCTTTTTTGTTATTTCATCAACCAATCCACAGCCTTTTCAGGCAGGGGCAACAGGGCGATGTCGCTTGACTTCAGGCTGCGCATGAGCATCATCGCCACTATATAGATGAGCATTCCCAATATAAGGGTCAAAACCGTAGCCAGCGAATTCGGGATAATTACAGCGAGCCCCCGATACAAGCCCCAACACGCAAGGCCCATGATGGCGGCGGAAGCGGAGGGCTTGATGAGCGCTTCGTCGAAGCGGGGCATAATATGCGTTGATTTATACAGGAAAAAGAGATTGAGGCTGCCGGCGACCAAGAAGCACGCGATCGTACTGATGACCGCGCCCATGACGTTGATGTCCGGGTCGGCCATCAGGAAGTAGTTGATGGGCAGCTTAACCAAAAGGCCGAAAAAAGCCGCGATCAACGGCATGGTCACCTTACCCACGCCTTGCAATGAGCCGGTGAGGATTTGGTTGGCAGCCATAAATACGACGCTGATTGCACCCCAGCGCAACAGCGCGCCACCCTCGGGGAAGGAGGGGAAGAGAAGCGTCAAGATGGGGTCGGCCAGTACCGCAAGCCCTACGGCGGAAGGGATCGTGATGAGCATGGCTAAGCGCAGGGCGGTGTTGATATGGGTGCGGATGCCGTTCCTGTCCTTTACGGAATTGGCGGACGATATCTCGGGGATGACCGCGAGCGAAAGGGCAATAGCCATGGCTACGGGTAACCCTGTCAGCAACAGGAATTTTCCGCCGAATTGGCCGACCAGTATGTTGACCTCTTCGACGGAGAATACGCCCGAGGAGGCAATCCGCGCGTTAGCCATACCTTGGTCGATGGGTGTGCCTAATGCGTACAGGCCCATGCCGGCGATAATGGGAACGGCTGTGAAAAGCAGTATCTTCAATTGGTCGCGTTCGTTTTCGTAGGGACGGTCCAAGTCCTTCAGCATACGTTTCTTAAAGTCGCGCTGCACCAGCGAATAAAGGAATATCAATATCAGCAAACCCGCCAAGACGCCGATGCTCGTACCCGCTGCCGCACCCGTCACGGAACGGTGCAGGCGTTCCGCATCGAGAAGGAGATAGGCAAGCCATAATGAAAAAGCGACGTTAAATACCTGCTCCGTCGTTTGGGACAGCGCTACGGGCAGGGAGCTTTTCATCCCGAGAAAGTAACCGCGCAACGCCCCCATCGCGCCCAATATAGCCAAAGCGGGCGCCAAAGCGCGTATCGCGTAAAACGATTCGGGCGAACTGAGCATGTCGGAGATAAAACGCGCGCCGAACCACATCGCAAAACCCATAAGCGTACCGACGAATATCGAGAACATCATGGTCGTTTTGAACAGGTTGTGCGCGTTTCGGTATTGGCCGAGAGCCACGCGTTCGCTCACCAGTTTGGATACGGTGGAGGGTAGCGCACCGGCGACGATGATCAACGCGACGGCGTATACGTGGTGGCTTGTGGTATACCAAGCGTTCCCTTCGTCGCCGATCATACCCGTTAGAGGCAGACGGTAAGCGACGCCAAGCAGCCGCCCGATGAAATAGGAAATTCCCAACAGGGCGGCTTGCCTTACGAAGGGGGTCGCTTGCGGTTTCATTTTAATAGGGAAGCGGCGGATTTATCCGCCACGACGGTTACGCACGGGTGTAATTGTAAAATAGAGGCGGGGACTTGCGGCGTTATCGGGCCGGTTAAGGCTTGCGCAAGGATTTGCGCCTTTCCTTCGCCGCTTGCCAACAACAAGATACGCTTCGCCATCATGATGGCGTGCAGCCCCATGGTCAGCGCATTACGCGGAACCATACCCGGGTCCTCAAAAAAACGGGAATTGGCGGAAATCGTATCGGCCGCCAAGGGTACGTAACCCGCTTGGCACGCGAAGGTATCCGAAGGTTCGTTAAAGCCGATGTGGCCGTTGTTGCCGATACCCAGGATTTGCATGGCCATTTCGCCTGCGTTTGCCAGTTTATGTTCGTAGGCGATGCATTCGGCCGACGGGTCGGGCGCCGTACCGTCGGGTAGGTTAAACTTACGTATCCCCAACGGATCGAATACGCGTTTCTTCATGTAATAATAATAACTCTGCGGATCGTCGGGTTTGATGGGGTGGTATTCGTCCAAGTTAAAGGTCGTAATGCCGGTAAAATCCGCACCCAAACCGTATAGACGCACCAGTTCTTCATACATTCCCTCCGGCGTGGAGCCCGTGGCGAACCCGTAGGCGGCCGTAGGGTTTTCCTTGACGGTTTCGGCGAAAATCCCGGCGGCCTTACGGCTCATGGCCGCGTAATCGGCTTCCGCGTACAATGTGATATTACGCAACATACATTTTTCGCTCCTTTTTATACATGGGCATACAATCTGCCTGGTTTACCGTATTTACGCGACAACCCTTTTCCGTTCCTTATAATATACAGGCGTCAGTCCCGCTTCATTTGTCATCCGATTAGCTTTATCGAAGTGCCGCCCCAAACCCTGAGGTCTGTGCGCGTCCGACCCGATCGTTACAAATTTACCGCCCAATTGCGCGAATCGGCGGTAAATGGGGAACAGCGCGCGCTCCACATTCGCATCGCCAAAGCGTGCGGTATTGATTTCAAACGCCTTTTCGCGTTCCGCCAACGCTTTTAACAACGCATCGAATTCCTCAGGGAATTCCTCGTACCTTAACCAATGGGTAACCCTCGGCGCGTAACGGCATATATAATCAATATGCGCGAAGGAATCAAAAAAGCCGCACAGCTCAACCATTTCCTTCGCATAAGTCAAGTAGCGGCGCGTAATGTCCTGCGCGTTTCGGTTTTTACCCTCGTGATACAAATCCAACCCGTCGACGGTGTGCACCGCACCCACAATAAAATCATAATCGCCTTCGGAGGTTTTTGTGTTAAGCGGTAAAAATGCGGCGCTTAGGGTAAATTCCAAGCCCATGAGTACCGAATCCGAACGCAGCGGGCGGTATTCCGCGTGGTACCGTTCAAAATTCACGATAAAATCGTTTGCGATCCGGGGTGCGTCCGTGGCTGTGGGGTCTTTCCCTTCGGTTTGCGTCATGAAGTCGCAATGTTCGGTGAAGATGACCCCGAGCCCTTTACGCTTAAGGGTGTTGATCGCTACGTCCGCGGGCATATCCGAATCGGGCGATACGGCACTGTGTACATGCGCGTCGAAATGCATCGCCGTTACCCGAACATTTTGTCCAGTATTTCTTCGGCCTCGGGTTTATCTACTTCCTGTGAAAGGATAAGTTCCGATAGGATAATCTGCTTGGCTGTGGTCATCATTTTCTTTTCCGCGGTGGATAACCCCCGCTCACGCTCGCGCAGCATCAGGTTGCGGTATACCAGCGCGACTTCGGCAAGGTTGCCCGATTTGATGTGCTCCATGTTGTCCTTGTACCGTTGGTTCCAATTATCCGACATGGTAATCGGATCGTTCATTATACCTTCGATAACGACGAGCATTTCATCCTTGGGGTAAATGGTGCGTACGCCCAAGCTCTCCGCTTTGGCGGCGGAGATCATGATCTTTAAATTGCCCACGGGTATATGCAGGACGTAATACGTCAGCATTTGCCCGTCGACTTCCTTTTCTTCCAAATCGTCTATCACGCCGGCACCGTATGGCGGGTATACGATTTTATCCCCTATGACGTACATGAAGGCCCCCGTTCCGTATAATACGGTCGAAATCATGGGTTTATGCGTTTTTAATTTACATGATTATAACATTTGTGTTACAAATTGGCTAGTGTGCTATACTATGGGAAAAAGGGAGGCTTTTATATGAAAATCGCGATTATCCTAATCTTTTTAGCGACGACGGCGTTTGGGTTTTTCCTTAAGTACCTGACCTATTCCCGCCGCAACGCGCCCCTGCCGGAAAACGTAAGGGACGTTTTCGACGAGGAAACGTATAAAAAGAACCAAGCCTACAGCATGACGCGGCTCGGCTTTTCGATCGTGGCGGGCTTAGCCGGCATGGTTATATCGCTGCTGATCCTGTTATTAAACGTACATTCTTGGCTGTATGACTTTATTTCCGCCAATACAACCAGCATTTACCTCACGAGCTTTTTTATTTTGGGTGTGCCTATATTCGCGGGGGCTTTGGTCGGAATGTTCTTCGACATCTACGATACGTTCGTGATCGAGGAACGGTACGGCTTTAACAAGACGAAGCCCGTCACGTTTATCGCCGATTTTTTTAAGGAGCTGCTGATTGGCGCGGTTATCGGCGGCGGTTTGCTGGCGTTGTTTTTACTGCTGCACGGCGCTATGGGAAATTGGGTTTTCGCCGCGTTTTTCTTTGTGTTGCTGGGGTTCATGATGATCATGATGTTTATTTCGCCTTTTATGATACGGATTTTTTACAAATTGACGCCGCTGGAGGACGGTACGCTAAAGGATAAGATCAACGCGCTCGCCGAAAAAACCGGGTTTAAGTTTAAGGCCATTTACAAAGTGGACGCTTCGAAACGCTCGACCAAACTCAACGCCTTCGCGTCGGGCTTCGGCAAAACGAAAACCATCGGCCTCTTCGACACCCTTATCGAAAAAATGACCGAGGACGAAGTCATCTCCGTATTGGCGCACGAAATCGGCCATGCGAAAAAGCGGCACATCCTTAAACGCGCGCCGCTCCAATTAGCGGTGTTTGGGATTTTACTGCTGGCGGCTTTTTTCATCGTTACGATGCCGGAGGTATCGCAGGCGTTCGGCTTCGCGGGGGCGAACACGGCGTTCGGTATCTATGTACTTTTTATCATGATTTCGCCTTTGATGCTGGTACTCGGCATCCCCGCCACGGCCATCTCACGTATGCACGAATACGAAGCGGACGGCTTCAGCAAGGAACTCGCCGGGCCGGAAGTCGCCGTTTCCGCGTTAAAGACGCTCTACCGCGAGAGCTTCGGCAACCTCACGCCCCACCCTTTCGTCGTCATGATGGAATATTCGCACCCGCCGTTAACAGATCGTGTGGCGGCGATCGAAAAATAACTTTATTTATATCGCCCCACAATTACGTCCCGCTCGATGGCTTGGTCCACGCGGTGGGTAAAATCAAGCGCGGCGAGGGATTCGGGTACCGTCAAGCCGCGCGCGGCGAATAAATCCGTCATTTCCTTCCGTGTGATTAGGAACAGATTCCACGAAAGCACAATCATGCCGCCGGGTCTAAGCACCTTCAACCAACCGGGTAGTGCCTCTTTTAACAACCCCAGTGCGTTTCTTGTAAAACCGCTTTGGGGTTTTTTATTGTCCTTGCTCGAATGCTGTACGCCGTACGGCAGGTCGGTGACGATGATATCGAAGAAATGCTTTTTATAGAAATATCCGATATGGCGCGTGTCGCCGTTAATCATTTCAAATTGGCGGACGTCGCCTGTCTTTTGCGCTTCTTTATCACGCGCGAGCGCAATCTGATAACGTACGGCGGAAAATTTTTTCCCGTCCGCCGATTGTCCGCCGATCTTTTCCTTATGTCCCGTATGCTTGAACCGCGCAAGCTCCAAAAATTTTCGCAGGTATTGGTCGGCTTCGGCGGGGTATTTCGTATCGATTTCCACCCCGTACGCGTGATGGCCGAGGAACAACGCTTCATATAATGTCGTACCCTTTCCGGCCAACGGGTCGAGGATATTTAACGGGACGGAGGAGGACGGACAAGAAGGAACGGCCAAGTTCAACATCAGCCTCGTAAACAGTTCGTTCGTTTTGCCCGTGTACTTAAGCATGGAGGATAACCTTTCATCCAACAAATAACCCGGGGTTGCGTCCATCGGGAGCAGGATGGGTGACGCACCGTTTTTTTCTTCGCGGTATTCATATAAAGCATAAAAAAATGACAACCGCGAAACGCCGCGTTTATTTTCTTCCGTTAACGGCTCATTACAATCAAATAAAATATACGGCACCCTACCGACGATTTTTTCTCGCGGGTTGGACCCCGGCGGGGTAAGCGTTAGTTCGTTAAGTGCCATCCGTATTGACGCGTCCTTATATACCCGTAAGTAGACGGGGTTTACCAAAATCGCGTACGTCATTTGCCTACCACCTCCGAACCCGGCCCGTTCTTCGTCACTTGCGATTCAGGTATGCCCAACTCGCGGCTGAGCAATTCCACCAGCTTAAGCGTGCAAAAGCCCCCTTGGCAGCGACCCATTTGCGCACGGGTGCGGCGCTTGAGTGCATCCAGATTTTTGGCGGGGATGGGGCGGCGCATGGCGTCCATGATTTCGGCTTGGGTAATCGTTTCGCAACGGCATACGACTTGACCATAAGCGGGGTTGGCGGCGATCAATTTATTTTGTTCGGAAGGGGATAAATCGCGGAAGCGGGTGATGGCAGGACGTTCTTTAACGAAATCGGTTTTTTCGGCAGGTTGAAGCCGTGCCAACGCCATATCGGCCAAGCGGGCGGCAATGGCGGGGGCGGCGGTTAGGCCGGGGGAGTCGATGCCGATGGCATGGAAAAAATTAACGGGGGATTCCTCGACGATAAAATCCTTGCCCGCGTGTTTGACACGGATACCCGCAAAAGCCGTGATGCGGTCGTGGACGGGGACGTGCGACAGGGTAAGGCTGACCTTGGTCAAGGCTTCGTGCAAGCCGTCGCCCGTGGTTTCGGTGGCCTGGGGGTCCTCCACGGCTTCGGCGGTGGGGCCCAACAGGATGTTCCCATCCACCGTAGGCGCGATCAGTACGCCTTTACCCATATGGGTGGGGAGCTGGAAAACCGTATGGTTGATCAGACCGCGTTGGGTATTGTCCAACAGGTAATATTGTCCGCGTTGGGGGTGGATGACGATGGGGGGTACGTGGATATAACCGCGCAGGAAATTGGCGATGTTTCCGCTTTCGGTACCGGCGCAGTTGATCACTGCGCGGGTGCGGTAATCCCCGCGGGAAGTGCTTACGGTAAAGCCGGGATCGGGGCCACCGTCCCCTGATGTTATGCCCGTCACCGTGGTGTCCAATAAGAAGGAAACCCCGTTGACGGCAGCGTTTTCGGCGAAGGCGATGGCGGCTTCGTAGGGGGAAATAATACCGGCCGAGGTTGCCCGTAACGCCCCGTTGACCGTGGGATGCAGGTTGGGTTCCAACGCGCGCGCTTGCTCGGCGGTGAGGATTTCCATTTCCGTTACGCCGTTGGAAACGCCTTTGTTATAAAGCGTTTGTAACTCCGACAAACCCCCGGCGTATGTGCTGACCACAAGCGAGCCGTTAATACGGTGCGGGATATTTAATTCCTCCACAAGCCGCGTATACATACGTAAACCTTGTTTGTTTAACTCCGCTTTAAGCGTGCCGGGTTCGCAGTCGTATCCGGCGTGCAGGATGCCCGAGTTGGCCTTGGTCGCACCCACAGAAACGTCCGAACCTTTTTCCAATAACAGAATATCCAGAGCGTAGCGGCTGAGCGAACGCGCGGCGGCACAACCCACGATACCGCCGCCGATGATGATAACGTCAAAAACCTTATCCATAAAAAGGGTCACCCCGTTTAATAATAGTTGATTTTACTATCGTTATTATAGCAATTGCAATAAATATGTAATAATATAACGATTATTTGTAAATCGGGCAGGGGGAATGCGTTATCAAGACGTTTTTCGCAACGTTACGCACGCACGGGATACCATATAAAGGATTTTTTATATTCTACATCGCGGCGGCGTTGATTGTCTCCGTCGGCAACGTCATCGCGGAGATATTGATCGGGGAAATGGGGCAGGCCGCGTTTCAATTCGACACCGGCGCGATTATCAGTTTCATACTCCTTTTTACGGCGGTCGTAGGCATTCGGGCCGTTTTCTCGGCGTTAAACGCGCTTTTCTTGGGACGTTTCGCGGGGAAGGCGGGGTATCGCTTCCGCAAAAATTTCGCCGCGTTTTTTATTCGGCGTCCCTTCTCCCAATTCGAAAGGGTTAACAGCGGCGAAAAATTATCGATTTTTACCGCCGACCTTCCGTTCGCCATCGATTTGGTGGCTGGACGGGTTATGTTGGTCATCGCGGATACGACGCTCCTTATTACGGCGATGGCGTTTATGTTCTATATGAATTGGCTGCTCACTTTGATATTCATCGCTATGTTCCCCCTCTTCGCCGCACTCCAAGCGGTGATTTCCACACCCATCCAAAAAACGACGCGTACTATGATGAAAAAACGCGAGGCCTTTAACGCCGTGGTCAACGATTCGTTGCAAAATACCGCCACGATTATCGCGTATAACCTGGAGGACGAATTGGAGGAACGTTATATCGCTTCCTACGCGGAGTATTATGCCGCGTCCGTAAAGCGGATTTTCTACGTTTCCACCTTGCAGATCGGCGGGAGCGTCATCGCGACGACCCCACTCATTTTCCTGTTCATCGCCTCCGCGTTTGCGGTGGTCAACGGGGATATGGATATTTCCGGTTTTATCGCCTTTACGGCCATCGGGATGACGGCGGCCGGGTGGCTGATGAGTTTGGCGGGTTCGCTGGGCGCGGTACGGACGAATATGGCCAGCGCGGAAAGGCTTAACGAGGCGATTTCCGGTGATATCGAGGAAATAAACGGTGCGCGTAAATTAACGCCGAGCGGGGCGGAGGCCGTTTCCTTCGAAAACGTGACCTTCGCTTATACGGAAGACGGCGCACACGTATTGCAAGACGTTTCCTTTACGATACCCATGGGCGCAAAGGTCGCGATCGCAGGCGGTTCGGGCTCGGGCAAATCGACGGTATTAAAATTGCTGCTCGGTTTATATGAGCCGAAGGAAGGGAAGATAAGCGTCCTCGGCAACGAAGCAACCGCCGCCGGTAAATACGCCCTGCGCGAGTCCTTCGCTTATGTGCCGCAGGATTCCTTCCTGTTCCCGTATTGCATCGGTGAAAATATCACGGGTAAAAAAGAAATTACCACCGACGAACGCAAACGGATGGAAAAAGCCTGCCGCGACGCGGGGATATGGGATTTCATCGATAACCTGCCCAATAAGTTCGACAATATTTTGTCGGAATCCGCCGAAAATATCTCCGGCGGGCAAAAGCAACGGATAGCCATGGCGAGAGCTTTCTACAAGGACGCCCCAATCATCCTCTTCGACGAAGCCACATCCGCCCTCGACCCCACAACCGAAGCCGAAATCCTGAAGACGCTCGAACACGCTACGAAGGACAAGACGTTGATCATGGTGGCGCACCGCGCGACCGCTAAGGCATTCTGCGATACGGTCATCACGTTGGAAGGGGGGCGCATCGTATGATTTACTTCAAGAAGATATTCACCTTCATGCGTCCGTACAAGTACACCTACGGCATCGGGATGTTCCTGTACAATGTGCAAGGCTTCGCGGGGAGCTTTATCATAGGGCTTGTCGGCATGTCCGTCATGGCGGGTATTGTGGCGGGCGACACACGGCGGATCGTGACGGGGACGTTGCTCTCCCTGTTGGTATATTCGATTTTCGTCGCCTCCGTGGGTGTGGGGATATATATCGGGTTCAAGGGTCTTTTGGCCGCGCGGAGGGATTTAAAGCAAGCCTTGTTCCGCAGCTATATAAAGACCGGATTGGAAATGAGCCAAGCGACCCACAGCGGCGAAGGTATCGCCAAGATAAATACCGAAGCCGATTTGGCGACGGGGGAATTGTATTGGAACGTGATTTCGTCGGTTTTGCGGATAGGCATCACTTTTTTGTTTTCCTCGGTCGCGCTCTTTGTCATCGATTGGCGTATGGGGTTGGCGGCGGTCGGGGTCGGGTTGCTTGCGTTTGTCATGCAAACCCGCTTCATTAAACCCTTGGCGAAAATCGGCAGGGAACGACTCGACGGCAATACCGAAGCCGTAAAAACCGTAAGCGATATCTTCCAAGGAGCCATATCCATCCGCGCGTTTAACATGCAGGAAAAGGTTATCGGCGACGCAAGCCAAAGGATGAACGTGTTAAAGCTGCTTGATTTACGCCAAGCGTTTATATCCATGTGGCAGAATCTGTTCACCACCGTTAAGGGCTGGCTGGCTGTCGTCACGACCTTCGGCCTCGGCGGCTGGCTGGTAGCGAACGGCCATATGGAATTCCCGACGCTATTGCTAGCCTTGCCCCTGCTCACCGCGATATGCGACGGCATGGGCGGCATTGGTCAAACCATAGCGGATTTGCAAGCGCCGCTCGAAGCCACCAAGCGTATCTTCGATATCATCGACAACACCCCCGTTTCCTCGGATAAAGGAAACATGGCGTTCGACGGTTCGCGCCTAAAAATCAAGGGCTTAAATTTCAAATACCAAAACGCCGACACCCATACCCTGCATGATATTGACCTCGACATCAACGTCGGCGAAATGGTTGCCTTCGTGGGGCCGTCGGGTTCGGGTAAGTCCACGATATTACGGATACTGGTCGGCTTCTACGAACGCGAGAATTTGGGGTTAACCTTGGGCGGAATGTCCTCCGATATGGTGAGCGTTGCCGCGTGGCGCAGGAATTTTGCCTACGTGGACCAAAGCTGCAAGCTCTTCGACATGACCATACGCGAAAATATTTCGATGGGTAAAAAGGGTGAAACGACGGAAGAAGAAATCATCGCCGCCGCCCGGCAAGCCTTCGCTCACGACTTCATCGAGCAATTGGAAGAGAAATACGACGCTCCCTGCGGCGAAAAGGGCGCGTCCCTTTCCGGCGGGCAAAAACAACGCATCGCCATCGCACGCGCACTTATTAAAGGCGCACCCATCCTCGTTTTCGACGAGGCGACCTCCGCGCTCGACGCTTCCAGCGAGCAATATGTAATGGAAACGATCGCATCCCTGCGCAACGATCGGACGATCTTAATCACTACGCACAATTTGGCGAATATTACAAACGCCGATAAAATCGTCGTGCTGAATAAGGGTAGAATCGTGGATGTCGGCAAGCATGATGAATTGATGGAGCGAAAGGGACTTTATTATAAACTTTTTAATACCCATTGAACCGTTTTTTGCCTCCTTAAATTTTACTATCGGAAACACATGCACGGCGGACGGGCGGGGCGGGGGGAACGCCAACGCCGCGCTCATCAAAATCGGGCGATGATCGGCTCCGCTCGGTAAGTGCCGCCGTTGGTCTTACTGCGTAAGCCAAACGGCGGTACTATAATTGATTAAACCGAAAACAGACTATCCAGTGCGTCATCGAAACAAGTGTAAAAACGAAGTGATTTACGAAGGCTGCATTTGAGCCAAGCCCAAAATTTTTCGATGGGATTGAAGTCGGG
>WRDO01000043.1 GCA_009779755.1 Defluviitaleaceae bacterium
GGCGTAATGGTTAAACGAGTTCATGTCCGCGCTCCACATGGAGCCGTCGGGTTTGATGCCGTCCATGTGCTCCCATATGGTTGTGGCACCTTTTTTAATTTGGTACAGCCAGGACGGGTAATCTTCGCGTTGCAATAATTTATAGGCTTCGTCCAACCGGTTGTTTTGGCTCAGGGCATGGCAAAAATATGGTGTCCCGAGGAATCCGGTAACGAGATGCCCGCCGTTTTCATCTATTAATTTTACGAGGGTGGAAATTGTCCGCGGGATAAATTCCTTCGGCGTTAAGCCGAAAACCAATGAAAGGATATGCGCCGTTTGCGTCCGTGCGGCAAGCCTTCCCGTGGGGGTGTAGAATTCGTTTTGATAGGCGTTTTGGATATCGGCATACAATTGGCCGTATTTTTTTACGTCTTCATTTTTACCCAACGCTTCCGCCGCTTTGACCAAGAGCGATGTGGAATACGCATAATAAGCCGTCGCGCATAAATCGGGGGGTGTCGCGCCGATATAGTCGCCTTCCTTTGCGTCCAACGCCACCCAATCCGCGAAATGAAAGCCCGTATTCCATAAATGATTATTTGCTTGGGAAGTGATGTAATCCACCCAACCCCGCATACTGTCGTATTGGTCTTGCAAAATGCGGATATCGCCGAAGGATTCGTACAGCGTCCATGGGGCGATGACGGCCGCGTCGCCCCAACCGCAGGAGGAATGGGACATATTCGCCTTGGGGTCTTTTTTCAAAACATCCGGCACGACGTATGGTACGCCGCCGCTTGGGTATTGGTCGAGCCTTAAGTCGTGCAGCCATTTGCGGAAAAACGGAAGGACATCGTAGAGGAAGCACGCCGTGGAAATAAAAATCTGCACATCACCCGTCCAGCCGAGGCGCTCGTCCCGTTGGGGGCAATCGGTTGGGATGTCCAAGAAGTTCCCCTTTAAACTCCATGTGATGTTACTCTGCAATTGGTTGATTAACGGCTCGGAACAGGAAAATTCGCCGATTTTTTCCATGTCGGAATAAATGACGACCGCTACGAAATGGTTGGGGTCGATTTCACCGGGGTATTCGTCAACACAAACATAACGGAAGCCGTGGAAAGTGAAAACAGGTTCATAGGTTTCGGTTGTACTACCTTTTAAGATATAAGTATCGGTGCATTTTGCGTAACGGAGGTTTTCCACATAGAAATTTCCTTCCGCGTCCAATACCTCGGCGTGGCGCAGTATGACTTTTTCTCCCGCTTTGCCCGTTACTTGAAAACGTACGCGTCCCGTTAGGTTTTGGCCAAAGTCCAATACCTTTTCCCCTTTTGGTGTGGTAATAAACACGGCGGGTTTTATCGTTTCCTGTCTGAGAACCGCAACACCGTCAGAGGGTTCGACGGTAAACGATTCGGAAGGGCGTACCGTTGATGGCTGCCAATCGGCAGGATTTTCATTCCGTGCGTCGTATGTTTCGCCATGATAGATTTCCGAATAGACAATGGGGGAGTCGGCAAACTGCCAATCGCTTCCGGTAAGCAAGGTTTCATAGCTGCCATCTTCATACAGGAAGTCGATTTGGGCGGAAAAAGCCATTCTGTCCCCGTACAGGCTGCGGCCCTCCCTAAAACCCATATCACCCTTGTACCAACCCGCCCCCACGTTTACAGTCAATTCATTTTTACCCGCCGCGAACTTATCCGCCGCGTCGTATATTTGGTACAAAACCCTGGAATCGTATGACGACCAGCCGGGGTTAAAGCAAGTGTCCGTAATCGGTTTGCCGTTTATATATATTTCGTAAAGCCCCAACGCCGTAGCGTATATCCGCGCGGTTTTTACCGGCTTTTTGATTTCCACTTCTTTTCGGAATATTTTCGCGCCGGATTCATCGGGTTTATCGTCCGCTTGGATGAAGGGCGCGTTCCATTTTTCCAATGGGGTTTCGAACCACGCGTAATCGCTCCACGAGCTCCATATATCATTGACGCACGCCCTTATCCGCCATGTATACCTTGTTTTATATTCCAAGGGTTTACCCGCATAACCGATAAAAATCGATTGCGCGCTGTTTACTTCCCCGCTGTCCCATATGATGATGCCGGATTCCATGACTTGAATATGATATTTTTGTTGGATCGCGTTTGAAATATCCGTTTCAATTTGCCAACTGAAGCGCGGTTTCATGGTTGCGATTCCCAACGGGTTTTTTAATGATTCGCACCTTAAATGATTGATTCGCATAATCGTTTTCCCTTTACCATAAATTTACGGCAATCCTATCACATATTAACCTTCGCGCATATTTTTTTATCACGGTGAAATACTAGATGAGAAAAAAATCAGGAAGGAGGCACGTCAATGAGGTACAGAACATGGGACTGGGTTGCTTTGTCGCTGGTTATATTGGGAGCGCTTAACTGGGGGCTTATCGGCCTGTTTAGATTTGATTTGGTCGCGGTGATATTTGGCGGCATGGAAGGCGTTTTTAGCCGGATTATATACACCATCATTGCGCTGGCGGGCTTGTACTGCCTTAGCTTTATCGGAAGGACGCGCGACATCGTGGATTCCACGCCCGAGCGCCGTCCGCACCACAACACGACCCACAATACGATATAGATTTGATAAAGCCCATCCGTTTACGACCTTCGGTCAACTGCCTTCGGCCAACTGCCTTCGGCCGGCGGATGGGCTTTTTCTTGACAAAATCCGACATTACCCCTAGCATACCGTTAAGGTCTGCGTATCGGGGGGAGTACATATGGAAAAACGGATATACATTGCATTGCCGGTTATACTGGCGCTGGTTTTTTTACTTGCCCCTATTTACGTAAACGCGTTTGCTTTGGACACGAGCTGTCATTCAAGTACGGTTACCAAAACCGATGATGTTCCGGTTTCTTCCAATACCTTTATCACGACGGCCGCATTAAACTTGCGTCCGTCACCTTCAACCACCCTTCCGCGTATCGCCCTTGCACCGTTAGGCGCGATCGTGACCGTTACGGATTTCCTGTGCGGCGAATGGTTTGCCGTAACCTTTAACGGCATGAACGGCTATATGTCCGCTGAATTTTTAAAGCCTTTCTTCGTCACGCCTTTTTCCCCGCCGGATTTAAATAATTTGGCTCCGGTGGAAATCCTCGATTGGCGCACCGCGGATGAGTTGATCGAAGTGCGTACCCCCATTACCGTTATAGACGTACGCACAGGTATTTCGTGGCAGGTGGCGCGCTTGGGCGGTGAATTGCATGCCGACGTCGAAACCGTAACCGCTCAGGATACTGAAGAGATGCACCGCGCTTTTGGCCATCGATGGACTTGGGACCCACGACCCGTCTTGGTTGTCGTAAACGGGCGCACGCTAGCCGCTTCGATAAACGGTATGCCGCACAGCATCGTCACTAACTTTAACAACAATGTTGACGGGCATTTTTGCTTGCACTTCTTCGGCAGTTTGGTACATGGTTCCTTCCGCGTCGATCAACGTCACCATGATGCCGTGTTGGAAGCATTCCTTACGGCGGTTATGTGGTAGTCAATTTTTTTGCGAGCCCACCCATTAATAAAACGATATCATTGGTTTGCCATTCACCTTTATCGGCGATTAAATCATCGACCATGTCCGTATCGACGCAAAGTATGTCAGCAATTTCCTCTCTAGTGAAAAAATCCTTTATCATGTTGCCCTTCGCCTCCTTTCTCTGTAATGGTCAAGTCCAGCAACCAATCCGCCGTGACGTTAAGTGCCACGGCAAGCCTGCGTAGCATATCCGCTGATAACATTTTTTTTCCCTTCTCGATTTCCCATAAATATTTACTGCTGAAGGGAGGGCTCGCCATATCGACCAAACGTTCCCTCGTCAGTCCCAAAGCCTTCCTTTTTTCTTGAACCCTCCTTCCGATTACGATATTTAATCTGTTGTACATGACAGTCACCTTCCGTTTGCGAATAATAGATATGTTGAATTTTGTTGAAAACCCGCTATAGGTAATGTTTTTCGTAAAATACTATAAAAAATACCCTGTCTGTGTTTCATTATTAACAGGGTATGGTTGATCAATTTAATAATGGCCTTACTCCGTATGCGGCGGCGTTGCTTTACTGCGTTCGCGTAATCGGTATTCGGCGGGGGTTTCGCCGATGTATTTGCGGAAAATTGAGCGGAAATATTTTACGTCATCGAAGCCGACCTGTACGGCGATGATTTCCTCATCGGTAGCGGTTTCACGCAGGGTCTTTTGCGCTTGGTTGATCCGTACCCACATCACATAATCGAAGAGCATGACCTTTTCGCGTTCGAGGAATACCTTATTCAGGTTTTCGGGTGTCGTGCCGATCTTGGCGGCAATACGGGTGACTGAAAAGGATTCGAAGTAATTTTCCTGCACGTATTTTTTAGCGACCATATGGAGCCGTAGGGATTGTTTTGCGTTGTAATCCACGACGAAGGTGCAAAATTCCTCCAGACTTTTTTCCAAGAAGGTATAACCGTCCTCCACGGTCACGAGCTTGAGCATATCACCCGTGGGGAAGAAGCGCGTGATTTCACCGGCGATCGGTAGGTTTTGCTCGCTTATATAGCGGCTGATACGGAAAACGATGGTCATCACGGTCTTGGCGATCAAATTTTCCGCCAATGTACCCGATTGCGCGAGCGCGTCAAAAAGCTCGGTCAGGAGCCCTTTACAATAGGCGAAATCACCCACCACAGCGGCATAAACCAACCGACGCTCACGCGATGCGGGATAACGGTAGGTGACTCTGTTTGTCGGCTCCACAAATTCGATGGGGATGACGGCGTTGTACCCCATACGGAAACGGTACCCGAACGTGGCGTCGGCTTCCCGTGTGGAAACGGCGATGTCCGTCGGTTCGTCGTAAGTACGGCCGATGCCGATGGTCACGCGGGTGTCGGTTTCGGAAAGCAGCGCGTGTTTGATGCGGTCGGCAAGCAGCGTTTTTTCTTCCGTAGTATGGAATCCGTTTAATATAATCGGGATTTCATTAAAGCCTCGTACGAATGCGACGGCATTGTAATCGGTTAAGACGGCTTTGGTCACGTTCAGCATTTCAAAGACGCGCATATGCTTTTCCATTTCGGTCATGGCCAAGACCATACGTTTATAATGGTCAATTCTGACCAAAAAAACGGAATAACCCTTTTGGGTCTCTTCATCCTTTGCAAACGGCAGGTTAAAATAAATAAAACCCTCGGTGACCTCACGCGACTTGGTAATGTGGCCATCCAGCAGGCTTCGTAAAAATATTTCCTCGTATTGGAAAATGCGGTCCGTGTAATCCTTTTCCAAAAGCAACGTACGGCGGTGGGCTTCGGCTTCTTTTTTGAAGTGTTTGACGGCCAGGTCAAGGCAACGGTTTAAGTCCGCGGGTTTTACCGGGCGGTACATAAAATCCAGTACGCCGAATTCTCGCCCCCGTTTCATGTATTCGGCCTCGCTGAACGTACCGTATACCACGAAACGGACATCGGGGAAAGCCTCATACACTTCCATAAACCGCGTGAAATAAAGCCCGCCGAAAAAGCGGACGTCCGCCAAAATGAGGTTGGGCTGCGTTTCACGTATCACGGGCAAAATATCGCGCGTTGCGTCCTCAAACGTACCCACGATCTTGATATTGGGGTACGCTCCCTTGATATAGGTGCGGAAATTCTTGAGGTTTTCTTTGTCGGCGTCGGCAAGGAGGAGGTTCATGGACGTCGCTCCCCAATGGAAAAATGAGCTTGCAATTGTTTCCATTATATTACACAATGAAGGAAGTATCCGCAACAAGAATTTAATGTCGGGAAGGTTTGATGATCATGGTTAAAACGGTTATCGTTGGGTACGGCAACATAGGCAAAGCGGTGTACGACGCGCTTTCCGCCGCGCCGGATATGAGCGTCGCGGGTGTGGTATTGCGTGACAGGGAAAAAGCACGTGAAAAAGGTGTACCCGAAGGGGTACCTGTTTTTGAAGACGTATCGGAACCGGGTACGGCGGACGTCGCGATCCTATGCGTACCGTCGCGATCCGTGCCGAATGAGGCGGTAAAATATTTAGCGAAAGGCATCCATACCGTTGACAGCTACGATTTACACGGCGAAGCGATGCTTATTTTATACAATACATTGGACACAATTGGAAAAAAGCATAACAGCGTTGCCGTTATCGGTATGGGGCTCGACCCCGGGGTCGATACGCTGATACGCGGGATATTCGAGACGGCCGCGCCTAAGGGGATATCGTACACCAACTTCGGCCCGGGTATGAGTATGGGGCACACGACGGTGGTCAAATCCATCGAAGGCGTAAAAAACGGGCTTTCCGTAACGCTTCCGCTGGGTGCGGGCCTGCACCGCCGCATGGTTTACGTGGAAATCATGGATGGGTATGACTTTGATACAATCAGCGATACGATTAAAAAAGACCCTTATTTCGTGAAGGATGAAACGCATGTAATCCAAACAAATGACGTTTCCGCTTTACAAGACGTAGGGCACGGGATGAATATCGAACGCAAAGGGGTTTCCGGTAAAACGGACAACCAACTCTTTAATTTCGATATGCGTGTAAATAATCCGGCTGTTACGGCGCAAATCATGGTGGCCGCCGCACGCGCGGCCATGCGGCAAAAACCGGGATGCCATACGCCGCTCGATATCCCCGTCGCGGATATGCTGTACGGCGGGCGGGATGATTTAATCAGACGGTTGGTATAATGGATACCCCCATTACCGTCGTTAATTTGAACCCCTGCCTTGATTGGTCATGGCATACCGATGAATTTACCCACGGCGGTATGAACCGTATAAAATCCGCCCGCCAAGACGCCGCCGGCAAAGGGGTCAACGTATGCGTGGCGTTGAAAAACCTCGGCTTGTCTCCCGTATGCATGGGGTTTAACTTCCATGAAAACGGCAAGGTAATTACGGATAAACTGGACGAACACGGTATCGTTTACGATTTTGTGACCGTAGATGGCGCGGTGCGGGTGAATATTAAACTCTACGACGAAAGCGGCACGATGACCGAGCTGAACCAACCCGGCGCGTATGTACCGCCCGAAGCGCAGGAGGAATTAATTAAAAAAATAACCCGTGAGATACCCCGCCCCCTCGGTGGATTGCTTCGCGATTGCTCTGTGAAAGTCGCAGTTTCGCGAAGCAATCCCCCTGCGGGCTGTTCCGCGGGTATTCTTATACTTAGCGGCAGTCGTCCTGCGAGCGTTCCCGCTGATTTTTACGCGAGGTTATGCGCTGCGTGGGAGGGCATCGTCGTCCTTGATACCGAAGGTGATGCTCTGCGGCTGGCGGTCGATTTAGGCGAACGCGCACCTTTCCTTATTAAACCAAATTTATTTGAATTGGAAAGTACGTTTGGCGTCAAGCTGCCTACGCGGGAAGCCATCGCTGATTTTTGCCGGCAAAATATAATAAAAAAAGGCGTTACAATTGCATGCGTTTCCCTCGGCGCTGAGGGAGCGATGTTGATAACGGCGGACGGGGTGCATTACTCCCCTGCCCTGCCCGTCGAGGTAAAGGCCGTGCAAGGCGCGGGTGACGCGATGGTGGCGGGGTTGGTGTACGGGTTATTGGATAAACGGGCAAATTTTTTAGACAGATGCTTGGACAGATGCGATTTTTCGCCGGATTTATTACGCTTTGCGATGGCAGCCGCTGCCGCGACCATTACCCTTGAAGGCACGCAAATGTGCGGCCGGAACGGGTTTGAACGTTTTTACGAAATAATTACATCAACCTTGGCTCCTGTAAAAAGGTTAAATTAAATAAAAAAATGGGGATAAAAAAAGCCCGCACAATGGCCAGCCGGGTCTTTGTATCTATAAAATAACATCAGGAGGGTTTTCATATGCCCACATTCGGAGCCAGTATCTACAGTATTTCACGCAAGATTATTTCCGGGGAAATGTCCCCCGCCGACGGCATCAAGTGGCTTGCCGACAACGGGGCGGAGGCTATCGAGCTTGTCCCCTTCGGCATCGACATGGTTAACGAACCGGTTTTGATCGACACATTGCTCGAAGCCGCAAAAAAAGCGAACGTGCCCATCATCAACTATTCGCTCAACGCAAATTTCTTGCAAATCACAACCGAAGAATACGCCGCCGAGCTTAGCCGCGTCAAAACCCACATCGACATCGCGAATAAGCTGAACCTCCCCACCATACGCATTGACTGCGCGGGTTACCGCAGGCCCATCGAAACAAACACAATCGAAAACTTCCAACAGGAATTGCCTATGATTTTAGATACCTACCGTACCTTATGCGACTACGCAAGCCGTTATCACATCACGGTTCTTTTGGAAAACCATGGCTTTCACATCAACGGTGCGGATCGAATACGCCAAATCATGACAAGCATCGACCGACCCAACTTTGGCCACCAATTGGATACCGGCAATTACGAATGTGTGGACGATCGCGCCGAATCGGCTGTAGATAGGCTTCTCCCCTTCGCCACCACGATACATGTGAAGGACTTTTATATCCGCACCCGCGACCCCGGCGACGCAACCCAATTCGACTGCTCCGGTTCCTGGTTCCGTTCTTCGGGCGGCCGCTTCTTGCGGGGTTCCATTTTGGGTCAGGGGGATTTGGATATCTACAGAATATTAAACAGCATAAAAAAATCCGGCTACAGCGGGCACATCCTCGTCGAATTCGAAGGTATGGAGGATTGCCTGTACGGCACCCGCGTCAGCCTGGATAATTTAAAAAGAATTTACCAAAGTATATGAATTTGGTTTTATATGCGACCGGGATGGGTTTGAACGATTTCTCTAACCGCTGCACAAAAACCTTCGGGATTATCCACTTCCGGGAAATGCCCGGCATCTTCCAGCCAACATAAACCCTTTTGCGGCGCGTTGATTCGTTCGAAGTATTCCGCGGCAAGCACGGAAGGCGTTTGCCAATCCTTTCTTCCCAAAATATAATAAACGGGAACGCTGTAGTCGGTTATATCCCATGTATTATATTTTACAAGATTGGCCACGAGTCTCTTATTTAAACGTTGCCCGCGCCACATAGCAAAACCGTCTTTCACTGTAAACAGCGGGCTTTTTGTTACGATGTCCATTAGTTTTTTTGTATTCACACCATAACCATATTTTATTTGCAATTTGCGAAAGCGCAGGATTGTTTTGGGGTAATTCTTTGCACCATGGGGATAGTCGCCCAACGCGTCAAGTCTTTTTATACCCTTAACCGCGCCTTTTTCCTCCAGGTTTTTGCGGAGTTCGTCATACCCCAGCTTTTCGCCGCGCAGCATATCGACTACTTGCCCGTACCCGATGTAAGCGATTACGTCGTTAGGGTATCGTAATATATATTGCGTCCCTAACACGCTCCCCCACGAATGCCCGAGTAGGATAATCCTGTCGGTTTGGTATTTTTCTTTTACATAAATAATTGTTTGCCGCAAGTCCTCCAACAAATTTTCCAAGGTAATGTCCTGCGGAAGCGTTTTATTTTTCATCAACGTTTTACCCGTTCCGCGTTGGTCATAGTATACGATGCCGCAAAAATCCCAATATTGCCGCAAGGTATACGCCAATTGGGCGGAAGATCCCCCCGGTCCGCCATGCAGGTGTAGAATCACTTCCTTTTGTTCGGATGGGTAGTGCAGGAAATATTGGTGTATACCGTTGATTTTTACATATTTTTCGGTATAACCTTTTTCAATAGGTTTTTGCACGGTTTTTACCCCATTCTTCAGAAAGCAAACTATAATACACCTTATCGTATCGCTTTCCGCGGAAGTATACGGCCTTCCGTGCGCGTCCCTCGAGTGTGAAACCCAACTTTTCAAAGACCTTCCGCATGGGTGTGTTGATTTCGAGGGTGTCGGCTTCGATACGTTCAAAACCGATGTTATTAAAGCCGTAATCCAACATAAGGCGTATGGCTTCCGTTCCGTACCCCTTTCCGCGTTCCGAAATCTTTGCGATACCGATACCGATGGTACAGCTTCGGTTCCGTTCGTCGATGCTTTGCAACGCCACATCGCCGATAACCGTGCCATCATTCAAAAATATACCCACACGGATGTTTGCGTTTTCCTTTAGCAAGCGTTGGATTTCCTCGTACCATTCGTCGGCGTTTTCCGCCGACCAGCCGAACAGCGTAGGTTCCAAAGGGTCGGCAAAGTCGTATTCGTTGTCCTCGCAAATTTTTTTGCAATCGTCGCGTTCCAACGCCGCGAGGTAGATATTATTACCTTGGAGTTTAATCATGGCAAACTTCCTCTTTATTTACCCATACAACGGTCCGTACGCCTTACACGCCCGATAATCCGCATTTTCCGGCGACCCCGTACCGAACGCCGCCCAGGAATGGGGGCGGAATATCCGCCCGGGCGAAACGTTGTGCATGGAAACGGGGATGCGCAGCATACTCGCCAGCGTTATCAGCTTATCGCCTACGTGTCCGTACGCCGTTACGCCGTGGTTTGCGCCCCAGTTTGCCATCACGCCGTACACATCGGTAAACGCACCCTGTCCGGTCAGTTCCGGTACGAACCATGTGGTAGGCCAAGAGGGGTCGGTGCGGGAATCGAGCGCGGCGTGGGTCACGTCGTCGAGGGTTACCGTATGCCCTTCGGCGATTTGCAATACGGGCCCCACGCCGTCCACGATATTGACGCGCAGGAGCGTTACGGGCATTTCGGCTTGGCACTTGAAATGGCTGGAATAGCCGCCGCCGCGGAAATACTCATAATTAGCGCGGCACCAATCGGTAGCTTCCAGGCACGCGGTAATATCATGCTCCGTTATTTCCCAAAAGGGCTTAAGGCAGCCGTTGCCGTCGGCGTTCTTCGCCGCGCCCGTACCGTCGAGGGCGGTTGCACCGGAATTGATCAAATGTATAAAACCGTTCTCGGCCTTGCCTTGCGGTTTTTTACCCGCGACCCTTTCGACCGCTTCCGCACTCCAGTACGTGCGTACGTCGTGGAAGCAGGGCGCGGTGTCGCTTGCCAGCTTGCCGAACAGCATCGACACGCCGTTGAGGGTATCGTTTTCGGTAGCGTATACGACCGGTTCCTTCGCGCCGTTCCAGTCGAAGGTGGACGCGAGGATGGCCTCGGTAAAGTCACCGTTGGGCAGCCAATCCGTCCAATGCCGTTGCCCTTGGAAGCCCCCCGCCACGGCGTTTTTACCAAGCGATTCCTCGTGCCAACCCATTTCGGCCAGTTTTTTGTTACCGAACAGGATGTCGCGTACGATAACCGTCATCTTCGCGATAAAATCCCAATCATCGTCGGGGGGGACGGTTTTCGATCGGGTGATGACTTCGGGCAAATCCTTACCCGCGTTTACGTCGAAGCCTTCCTTGCAATTCGCTTTTGTCCACGCAAACGCTTTTTCGTATTCCGCTTTGTCGTAGATTTCGAGCTTCATACGGCGCAGGATTTCGGTTAGGTCCACCCATTCGGCGCGGATGCCAAGGTATTTTTGGAAGAACGCCTCATTACAATAACTCCCCGCGATGCCCATGGAAACGCTGCCCATGTTCACGTAGGATTTATTGCGCATCCAACCCACGGCGACGGCGCACTTGGCGAAGTCGGTGATTTTAGCCGCTACGTCGGGGGGAACGGAATTGTCCTCCAAGTCTTGCACATCGTGTCCGTAAATCGAAAAAGCGGGCAAGCCCTTCTGCGCGTAGGCCGACATCACCGCCGCCAAATACACCGCGCCCGGGCGCTGCGTGCCGTTAAAGCCCCACACGGCTTTAATCGTGGAGGGGTTCATGTCAAAGGTTTCCGAACCGTAGCACCAGCAGGGGGTGACGGTCAGCGTCGCCGCTACGTTTTGCGTAGCGAAAAACGCCTCACACTTGGCCGCTTCCGCGCCGCCGCCGATGGTCGCGGGGTTGATTACACACTCCACCCGCGTACCGTCGGGGTAGCGCAGCTTGCCGATTAATTCCGCCGCCGCGCGTGCCATTGCCATCGTCTTTTCTTCAAGACCTTCTCTTACGCCGCCCCAACGCCCGTCAATGGTGGGGCGTATGCCGATCTTTGGATACATAAATATCCTCCTTGTCATTTAAGGAAATGGATTGTTCGTGTTTTGGTTATTCGGAGGTTGGCCCTTCTTCGAATCGGTGAACAACACGCGCGCGATAAGCCCGCAGCCCCCCGCGATCCCGATAAATACCATAATGAATTCGAACAGGCTGACCCTGGGTACGTGGAAGCGGATGCTCATGAGGATACTGGCTACGATGATGACCAAACCGACGATCAATAAAATCTTGGCACCCATGGATTTAGGGTTAAAGAATATCCAAAGGATGCCCGCGATAAGCGGCACCAACGTCAAACCCGTCGGGACGCTTACCCCGCCTACCCGCAGCGCGTTGCCCCACATGGTCGTAACCTGCACCATCGTTGTTAACCAATACAAGCCCGCAACCAACATAACCAAACCTACCAATAATGTTACCATGGAATTCTTCATACCGAGCCCCCTTTAATGATACGACAATAATACCCAATTTTCGAAAGTATAGTTAAGCGTTATCGCAAAGTCAATCGCTTACAACCTATTAATAAACTCCGCCGATTGCGCGTTTACCCGGCTTAAAAGATCGTCTTCCGTTTCGTTTTCGCCAATCGGTAATTTTATATAATGCTTAACCGCGGATATATCCGCTAAGGCCGTCCATCGTTGCCCGCCTTCCTCCCGCGAAACGGGAAAGCATAGCCCCGATGTATTATCACTTTGTACGGCGTAACGTACCAACGGTTTAATTTTATCCGATAATTCACTTGCTTTCCCTCGGTCTATGTACAACCAGCATTTTATTTCCGCGTCTTCCGCGTACGCCGCCATAAAACGGTCCTCGCGGTGGGTTTTGGCGAACACGACGTACCGCGCCCGCCAATCGATGGGGTGCTTCGAAAGGCGATGCGCCCATAAATTCAATACCGCGTATGCATCGCGTATTTTGGCGGCGCGTTCGAAGTCCATGTTTTCCGTACATAGTCCCAACTCCCGCGTAATTCGCTCTTGCGCGGGTGCTTTGTTCCCTTGGAAAAAGCCCGCCGCTTCCGCCAGCCGCGTACGGTATTCGTTCGGATCCGCTTCCCCCGTACACGGGGCGAGGCATTGCTTCGTATGGAACCGAAGGCACGGTTCGGCTTTTACGCCGTTGCCGTGGTTTTTACCGCAATGCGGGATTTGCCATAGGTTTGTGATAACGTCCAACGCTTCCTTAAGGGTATATTCGTTGAAGAAAGGTCCTATGTCGCAGCTGCTCGAGGCACATATACGCTCCGCGGATTCACTATTCGGCATCGGATCGTTCATATCACGGTATTCCGATAATAACGGCGGGAACGCCCCATCAGGCGCGACCGTGATAAACCATGATTTACGGTCGTGGCGCATGGCTTCGTTATACATGGGGCGGTGTTTTTTAATCAGGCTGTGTTCCAACAAAAGCGCGTCCAATTCGGTTTCCGTTTGCTCGTAAGCGACCGTTTTAATGAAGCGTACCATCGTTTCGAGCTTGCGTATATAGCTGTGTATTTTATGTTTACTCTCCCGCGGGTCGGTAAGGGAAAGCCGTTGGAAATACGACGCCACACGCTTACGTATGTTTACCGACTTACCGACGTACATCACCGTACCTTCGGCGTTTTCGAACCAATAGCAGCCCGTTGCCTCAGGCAGTTGCGCAAGCGTATCCGCGGAAGCGTTTACCCTATGCATGACAAACCGTAGAGAATTATACTCGCTGCCACGCCCACGTTGAGGGATTCGCATTTATCGTTCATTTTTATGTTCACTTTTATATCGCATTCGTTAAGCAAACCGTCTCCCAAGCCGTCGCCTTCATTGCCGATTAATATTGCCCGCTTCGTATTCGGTTTGACGTCCCGCAAAGGGACGCCTTCGCGTACATCCGTGCCGATAATTTGATACCCTTCATCCTTAAGCGTTAATAAAAAATCCTTCATATCCCTGTTAATAATATTGATATGGAAAAGCATCCCCTGTGACGCTTGGATCACCTTCGGGTTATATACGTCCACACTGTTGGCAAGCGCAATCGTATCCACGCCAAAGGCCACCGCGCTGCGTATGATCGTACCCAAATTTCCGGGGTGGTGGATTTGGTCGGCCAATAAAATAACGTCCCCGTATTCCCCTTCCTTTTGCCGCGCGCAAATACCGAGCGCTTTGGCGGAGGTAGCCATGGACGTTAACCGTTCCATTACTTCGTAAGTAACCTGATAGGACGGTACATCAAACCGCGTGTCCTTTTCAAGCGAGATAAATTCCAATAAGCGGCCGGCTTTGTACGCCTCCGATACCAAGTGATAACCTTCGGCGATGAACTGCCGTTGCTTATCGCGCTGTGGTTTGTTTTTCAACTTGATCCATTGCTTAACGCGGAAATTGTTGACGGAATTTATCACAGCCATTGTGTCAACGCCTTTTTAGCATAATTATAGCACGGAAGACAATAAATCCCACCCCAAGCCCAGTGTTTCTTCCAGCGTACGGCTTTCGCCTTGACGTTGGCGGATAAAATCGTTTTCAAAATATCGGCCGAAAGCCAGCGTTTTCCTATCCGCTTCGGACAGATCCTCCTCACCTACGATCGATACCATCGCCCGTGCGTCACTCACTTTCGCATAGGAGGCAAACAACCGCTTCGCCAAGTCGGGATGGTCCTTGTATGTTTTCCCCTCCCCAATACCGTCCTTCATCAGGCGCGAAAGTGACGGCAGCACATTGATGGGCGGATATATGCCGCGTTGATAAAGCGCACGGTCCAATACGATTTGCCCTTCGGTGATATAACCCGTAAGATCGGCCACGGGGTGAGTGATATCGTCACCCGGCATGGTAAGGATGGGGATTTGCGTAAGCGAACCGCATTTACCCTTGATGATCCCGGCGCGTTCGTACAAGGAAGCCAAATCGGAATACAGATAACCCGGATAACCCTTACGGCTCGGGATTTCCCCCCGCGCCGATGAAATCTCGCGTAAAGCCTCCGCGTAAGCGGTCATGTCGGTAAGGATGACGAGTACATCCATCCCGCAGTCGAAGGCGAGGTATTCGGCTGCCGTAAGCGCACAGCGCGGGGTTATGATCCGTTCGGTCGGCGGGTCGCCGGCGAGGTTAAGGAACAATACCGAACGTTCGAGCGCGCCGCTCTCCGTTAATGAACGGCGGAAATATTCGGCGATATCATGCTTCACACCCATGGCGGCGAATACGATGGCTGTTGACGGGGTGCTTATATTCGCGGCGATGTCCGCGGCCAACCGGTCATGCGGCAAACCGTCACCCGTAAAAATCGGCAGTTTTTGCCCGCGGATCAGCGTCAGCAACCCATCGATTGCGGAAAAACCGGTTTCGACATAACCGCGCGGGTAAATCCTGTGTGTAGGGTTGACAGGCGTACCGTTAATGCCGAGGCGTACGGTTGCGGATATATTTCCCATACCGTCCATGGGTCGTCCCATACCGTTGAAGGTACGGCCCAAAATCTCCTGCGAAAGCGGCATCGTCATGGGCCGACCCGTAAAACGCGTGACGGTATTGGTCAGGGACAACGCACGCGTCCCTTCGAAAACAAGCACGACGGCAACATCGCCGTCAATACGGATCACACGACCGGTCAATGGCGGCGTATCGGCATCGCTTGCCGTAATCGTTGCGATTTCGTCGTAGGCGACGTCCTCCACGCCTTCCAATATCAATAAAGCGCCCCGTATTTCCCGGGCACCCAAGTATTCGACGTTCATCCGTTTAACAGCCCGGCGACAATCGCCGCTTGCTCACTGAGCGGGGTGAAGGTATCCACAGGGTTATAAGCGTCCTGCCGTAAAAATTCCCCCCGTATCCTTTTCGCCATATGTAGGGTTAACCGTTGGCTTTCCGGCAGGGATTCCGAACCCATCAGTTTTATTATCTCCAATATTCGGTTTTCCTCATATAAGATATCTAATAACTTGCGGCGGTTTTCCGCTTGCTCCCCTTGGATCAACTCCGCCGCGTAGCCGCTGTAGCTCGCCATCCAATCAATCGCGGGAAAATGCCGCGCGTACGCCAGCCGTCTGTCCAATGCCCAAAAGCATCGCACAAACCGCTTCGTATTCTGCGTTACCGGTTCCGAAAAATCCGCTCCCTGCGGCGAAACCGCACCCACGATCGTGATGGAACCTTCCGTCCCGTTTATGTTCTCCACATATCCCGCCCGTTCGTAGAAGGCCGATAAACGGCTCGCAAGGTAAGCGGGGTATCCTTCTTCGGCGGGCATTTCGTCCATGCGACCCGATAATTCCCGCAGGGCTTCCGCCCAACGCGAGGTCGAATCCGCCATCACCGCTACATGGTAACCCATATCGCGGTAGCCTTCCGCGATGGCGAGCCCCGTATAAATACCGGCTTCACGGGCGGCTACGGGCATGTCGGACGTGTTGGCGATAAGCACCGTACGCGCCATTAAGGATTCCCCCGTACGCGGGTCGGTTAAGCGTGAAAAATCCTCCAGCACTTCAACCATTTCGTTGCCGCGTTCGCCGCAGCCTATGTATACGATCAGATCAGCGTCACACCATTTCGCCAATTGGTGCTGCGTCATGGTCTTACCCGTACCGAAACCGCCCGGTATGGCCGCCACACCCCCTTTCGCGATAGGGAATAAACCATCAATGACCCGTTGCCCCGTAATAAGCGGCCGCGTGAGCGGTAAGCGGCGGCGTATCGGACGGGGGACGCGTACGGGCTGTTGCTGCGCGAGGGAAAAGGAACGCAAACCGTTTGGCGTTTCTATCTCCAACAGCACTTGGTCAACCGTGTATTCGCCGTCGGAAACGCACGACAATACCGTTCCTTCCGCGCCGATGGGGAGTATGGCTTTGTATATAACAGATGGGGTTTCCGCAACCTCGGACCAAAACGTACCGTCATTGGTTTTATCCCCGGGTTTGGCGAGCATACGTACGGGCCATTTTTTGTCATTCGTTTGCCCATCCGCGTCCAACTGCCGCCCGATACCGTCAAAGATATGCCCTGCAATCCCCGGTGCCAGCCGTACGGACAACGGGTGACCCGTACCGAATACCTCCGTCCCGGGTTTAAGTCCCGCGGTATCTTCGTATACCTGTACGGTTACGGTTTTAAGCGGGGGATCGTTTCGCAGGGATACGACCTCCCCCATCAACCCGTCCTCCCCTACCCGCACCCGTTCCGACATAAAGAAATCCCGCGTATCCCGTATGTGCTCCACACGTATGATCGGGCCGTTGATGCCGTGGATTTTACCGACGGCGGAATCATTCAATATTTTCATGGAAGGATTCGATTCCTTTGGTTATGAGCGCCTTAAAAGATAAATCCACCCGTTTCGTGCGTTTCGCGTTATAAAGGATAAACCCCCCGATAAAATCCGCGTCGCTCGCCTCCGCGGCTAACCCGGGAGGCATAACCAAGCCCATATCACGCCGCATAAGCTGTATGACGGCACCTCCCCGCGTAAATGCGGTACTGCGCCCGCGCGCGGTATTATCCGATTTTACGGCATTCCCTATCGCTTCCTCCATATACCCCGCATACGCGTCGGAAGTGACGAACATCCGCAGCCGTTCCTCTACTTCCCCCCTTAACACATCCAACAATGATTGCCTTTTCCCGTTTAACCCCATCCGCTCATCGGCGATTGCGGCAGCGATCTTCATGTATCGCGTTTTCTTTATTTCGTGCGTTTTCTCCCGTATACGTTCGTTGATGCGCGTTTTTGCCTCCGCCAAGGCAAGCGATACGGCCGCTTCGATACGTGCGGACCGTTCGCGGGCTTTTCTTTTTTGGGTTGCTTCCGCTTCATTTATAATCACCGCGGCGAAATAGTCTAATTTATTTTCTACGTTCATCTACACCCTCCCCAAGATCATAAAAGCCACCAATAAACCATAAATCGCGATCCCCTCCGCCATCGCCACGAAAATCATGGACTTACCGAAGTTCTGCTCGTTTTCGCTTACAGCCGCGATAGCGGCGGCGGCGGCGGAGCTCACCGCGATACCCGTACCGATCGCCCCCATACCCGTCACCAACGCCGCCGCAATGTACGCCGCCGCGGTGGCGATTTCGCTGCCCCCGCTTACCGCTTCCGTTGCCCCCGCCCGCGCGGTAAATAAAAATATGGCGGCTCCCAAATAAACGACGGTAAATACGACGACATTCGCAATCAAAATGCGCTTACCCCTTTTTCCTTTGAACATACCATTTCTCCTTTTTTAGATGCGGTTGATCTTATGCGAAATGAAAACCCTGCCCCCACCCTTGTAAAAACGGCTGAACAATTCATAAAAATCCAGCCGCAAAACCTGTATCCCCACCAACAACCCCTCGATACCCATTACCAAAACATTACCGAGCACCAATATAAGTACCCTTCCCGATACGTTTACGCCTTGCGAAAGTTGCAATACCACGTGCATCATCCCCGCGTGGCTGACGGCGAACGCCCCCACACGTACAAACGATACGGTATTGGTGGCATAGGTTAGCAACGTCTCGAACAATTCCATGATAGTTTGGAATAAAAACGCGCCGACCCCCCCTTCAAGCAAACCACGCCGTCCCTCCAGTAAACGTGTGAACGGATGCTTAAGCGCAAGTAACACAAGCGGTATGACAAGCAGCCATATGGGAAAATTACGCCCCATGTAAAAAACGCGCACCGCGCCGTACACCAGCGCGGCATAAAAAACCAATCCGCTTGCACCGTTGGCGGTAAATAAAAAATCACCCATACGGCCTTGGCGCAACGCATTGTACATATACAGCACCATGGAAAGCACGATCAACCCCGCGCCCAAGCCCACCGCGAATAACAACGTCCCCATGATATCCGCCGACGGCCTCCTCCATAACGCGGGCAGCAAATCCTCGAACCCGAAAACAGAACCGTATAAAAACCCAAAGCCCATCGCCGACGCGCCGACGACCGTGATAATCCATCCCAACGGTTTTTTGTACCGCGCCCCGATAACCGCGCCAACCAATGCCAAGCACAACCCATGCCCCACATCGCCGAACATCAGCCCGAAAAGCAATGTATACGTTACAGCCAACACGAACGTGGGATCGGTTTCCCCGTACGAGGGCAAACCGTACAAGCGCGTGAAGAACTCGAATTGGCGGACCAACGGCGGATTCCTTAAACGCGTCGGAGCGGTTTCCTCTTCACTTACGGGGCGGGTAAGGATCACCAATGGATCGTTGCCGATTTCATTCTCCAATGCATCTGCGTCCGACGCACCCATCCACCCGACGAAGGTAAACACCCGCCGCCCCTTACTTAAAGCGGCGAATTTTTTTACATCGAAGGCGTCGTACAGCGTACGTACCTTGTCGCAAGCGATACGCAGCCGCCCTACGCTCCCTTCGGGTAATAAAGTCTCCGCCAGCGTACGGATTTCCACCCGTAAGCGAATCAACCGTTTTTGCCAAACCCGATCCAGCTCGGCAACCGTGCCGTTTTTCCGTTCCCCCATACATTCCGCCGTAAGCGGAATCACTTCAAATTGTAAAGACGTGAAAACCGCGTCCGCTTCCTGCGCGTGTACGGTGGGTGTGAAGTAAATACCCCATACATAAGCTGCGTCGCGTTTCGTTGTGATAAAGATAATTTTTTCATCCGCCCGAAGGAACGTTTCATATTGTTTATAATGCGCCGAGGCCATACGCCCGGCCCTAAAATGCAGGTATCGGCATCCCCCCAGCTCCGACACATCCGCTTCCAACGATAAAAACGGCGCAATGCCTTGCAGATACGCTTCGATTTCGTTTTTTTGGCGTTCTTTTTCCCGTATGGCTTCGTCGCGTGCTTCGTAGGCGCGATGGGCCTCCTCCACACGGTTGACCGCGTCCGCCGCGCTTACGGGGATGTGTAAAACGGATTTATCGCCGAACATTTCCTTAAACCGTTCCGCCTTTTGCAAGGTTTGAGCATAGGGGTTAAGCGTGGTGAAGGGTTCCATATCCGGATGCTCGGCGACTTTTTCGAGTTGGATGTCGTAGCGCGAAAAGTAACGGTTAACCACGTGGTTCATGGCGGTGATATGGCCGGTAATGCTTATGTACTTCATCTTTTCTACCATATGGCTGACCTCAAACGGGTATGGAGGCAGGCGCATACCGGAGCGAGCGAATCGGGATGGATCCGCGCCTGTTTCCCGTATAACGCCGCCAACGCGTGATACAAGGACCGCTCCGGTTTTATAAAGGAAGGGAAAACTTCGGCGTACGGACCTTGCGATACGACGGCAAGCAAAGCCTTACAATCTTTCGCATCCGCCATTTTCCGCATGGTTTCCTCGGTTAAACGGTAACGTATCGGGATCAACCGTCCGTAGGTCACACCACCAAACACGCCGTAATATTCCTTCAAACGGTACATCCACACGATATTACGCAAATCGATTTCCGCCCCGATGAGGGGAAGCAACGCGCGGCGGTCGGCGATACAGCCATAACGCAGCCTACGCCAAAGCGATATATAATCGGAAACGCCTCGTTCCGTTTCGGGCATCATCATCGCAAGCAAGTCCCGGAGGTATTTGACGGGGATCCACATCGATATCTTTCTAAGACCATCGCCGTAATCCCAATCATCCGTACCCATCGCCCATACCTTCGTATTTAACGCCGTATAATTCATTGTAAAATATCCTTCACGATTTCCGCCGACCACGTTTCACGGTTGATGATAAACGCCGCTTCCAACCTATCCGTTTTACGCCGATAAGCCTCCCTTATTTGCGCCAGCCGTTCCTCCGTTTGCGCGTACGATTCTTGTATTAACGCCGCAATCCTCGCATCGGCATCACGTTCCATCGTGATAACGCCTCGGTTGATTTCATCTTGGATGAAAATCTCCGTTTCGTTATGGTTTTCTTCGCCTTCCGTTTGCCGTGCCGATTTTTCGATGGCGAGCAATTCCCTGATTACATTTATCATGCAAAAAGCGTACCATATATTACCAATATCTACCAGTCCCACATCGCATGGAGGTTCAGTTTTTTTATCAGCCGATACGACAGCATATCCAACGCCTCGCGATATTTTCCCATACGGAACGCCACATAACCCTCTATGTGCAAGCGTTTATTCGTACGTAAAAACCGCCGCAGTTTTTCCGTTTCATCCGCAAACAACGGCGTATTACGCAACTCACGCGTCAGGCGGCGCATTTTTGGGGAATGGCGGTACACGGGATTTTCATACAGTGCCGCTTCCTCCAATAAACCCATCATCACTTGTACCAGCAACTCCCGTTCACCGGCCCACGCAAAATAAAGCGCGCAGTCGTTCCCGCACTTCTCCTTTTTAATTACCGCAAAGCGTTCCTCGATCAATTTTATGTACCGCACGGTATACAGGGTTAGCCGCACCATTTCGCATCCTTTTTTAATATCGGATACCCTACTATATGCCGTACGCTTATCTAACTTATCTTGTCAGGTTAATTATCCATTTGAAGCGGTTTGTCTTGATGATGGCGATCACCCATTTAAAGAACTGGTCGATCCGCAAAAAGAAATACACCACTACCGGCGACGCCCCGAATACGAACGCCGCAAGGAACGCCGACGGCAGCACGATCAGCCACGCGCATATTCCGTCAACCTTTAATACGAACTTCGTATCGCCGCCCGCGCGGATAATACCCGTAAAACACGGCGCATGGTAGGAAGTCAACGGTATATACAACGCCGTTATCGCCATGAATTGCCTCGCCATCGCCATCGTTTCCGGCGCAAAGTCGTAAAACGACAGGAAAAAATCCCGCAAGCCGAAGTATACCCCCGCCGTCGCCAAACCCAACACCGCAAACGTAACTTGCAACGCGCGCGCATATCGCTTAACCAAATCATACCTTTCTTCGCCGACTGTCTTACCAATGATGATCGCCGCCGCCGCCGAGCATCCCCACACGATCACCATCGTAAAGTTAGATAGCACGATCGTTACGCTCTGGGAAGCCATCGCCGCCGAACCCATTCGCCCCATGATGGCAACCTGCATGGTCAGCGCAAGCCCCCACAACAAATCCCCGCCCAACACAGGGGAACCGTACCTTACGAAATCCTTAAACAATAAACGGTTAAAACCAAGCAATTCCCCAAAGCGCAGCCTTAACCGCTTATCGATAAACCGTACGTATATAACCATAATCACGGCCTCAACCACACGCGCCGCAAGCGTAGCGATCGCCGCCCCACGGATACCCATTTCGGGAAAGCCATGGTTGCCGAATATCAACAAGTAATTTAACCCCACGGCGATGATTAATGTGGAAATACTCACCCACAATCCGATACGTACGATTTCCACGCACCGCATCGACGCCATCAGCACATGCGTCGCGCAAAAGAACAGGTACGAAAACGAAACAATCCTTATGTAAACGACCCCTTGGGCGATCGCTTCGGGATTGTCGGAAAATATCCGCAACACGCCGTAAGGCGTGATAAAGACCGCCAAATTGATAACCCCACCCAAAGCGAAGCACACCTTTACCGCGATGGCGATTATCTCTTTTATACTTTTAATATCGCGCTTGCCCCAATACTGCGCCGCGAGGATAACCAACACCGCCGATATCCCCATCACCAGCATATGCAGGATCATCATCACCTGATTGGCGATCGAAATACCCGCCAGCGCATATTCCCCCAAGTGCGAGCCCACCATCATGCTATCCGCCAAACCCACGCTGACGATGACCAGATTTTGCAACACCAACGGCACCGCCAAAATAAAAAGCCGTCTTAACAGCGGCTCCGGTCGTTTATCGTTTCTCATGCCAACTCATCAACCTTATGGATATATATTTTAGAAAATTCATAAATGCTGCATTCGATTATACACAATATTATGTATATACAAAATCGGACATTTTCTAGGAAACCGTCGGGAAAGGGGAATGAGGCCGGAGGGGAATGAGAAAGGAAAGACATAAACTGACATAAATGGTATAATATAGGCATGAGAATGAAGGAACGGAGTGTCGAAAAGATGGGATTCA
>WRDO01000044.1 GCA_009779755.1 Defluviitaleaceae bacterium
CGAAGGTACGCTTGAATTGCTTAACTCGACCTACGACGCGTATGCGGGTACGGTTACGTTCCAAACCTCACGACTGTCCTTCTTCGTTATCGGTGAAGCACCGCCGGAGGAAGCCGCCGTTGAAGCAACCCCACCCGCAGGCCCGGCAACCGTAACGATCAACTCACGCGATACAGCCAGCAACGGCGCGCAAGCCGTAGTGACCGTAAACGGCAGCCATTTCATCAATCTCAGGTATATGATGGAGGAAGTGCTTGACGGTGTGGTGGAAAGCACCCGAGCCGCTGACGGCGAAAGGCTGGCGATCTTTAGTGCCAACCACGCAGCCGGGGCCGAAGCGAGCATCACCATCGCGGGCACCTATCCTAACGCGACCGTAACGGCTACACTTAACGAAACCCCCATACTTGTCGCCGCAAGGGTCATCGACGGCAGCTGGTATGTGATTCTGCAGACCTTCGCGCAGATGTATGGTTTTATACCCGAATTGATTCAATAACCGATTAGTCCATCGGAAACAGAAAGAACAGGGTGTTGAAACAAGATACCCTGTTCTTTTTTATCGAGCGACGGATTTATTTCATCACATAATGTTCCTTATCGGAATAAAGTGGTTAGTGTTCCATATATTCCGTACGGGAGGATACATGTATGAAATTGGGGCGCGAGTGGACGATTGTACTGGACGCCGGGCATGGCGGGCACGACCCGGGTGCGGTATCGGACGATCGTATCGAAAAGAACGACAACCTGATGTTCGCAAGGGTAGTAGAGGAAAAATTAAGGATGCGCGGCCAAAACGTGATCATGACCCGAACGGGCGACACCTTCGTATCGCTGAGGGAGCGAGTCAAAATCTCCAACCGCAACAACGCGGACTTATTCGTTTCCCTTCACAGGAACTATTCGGAAATACCCGAAACCAACGGCGTTGAGGTCTATGTGACGGCGACCGGGGAATGGGTTGACGTCGCCTACGCCCAAACCGTGTTCAACAAATTATTGGATGAAAACGTGCAATCGAACGGCGGTATGCGGCAGGCCGACATATATGTGCTGCGTAAAACCTACGCACCCGCGATGCAATTTGAAATAGGGTATACGAGCAACCCCATCGATAACGAATTGTTCCTGACCTATATCGACGACTACGCCGAAACCGTCGCGCGCGGTATCGTTAAGGCATTGGAACGCGGCGGCGAGCTGACGAACGATATTTACATCGTACAAAGCGGCGACACCCTTTGGCAAATCGCGCAATGGTTCCGTACCACCGTGGGTAGGCTCAGGGAGCTCAACCGCTTGACCGGGGACACGTTATTCGACCACCAAATATTAATGATCCCGTATTATGCCTTGGAATAAACGATTGTCACCCTTTACGCGCGTAGTCGGGGAGCAATAACGGGGATACCTTACCCGTATCGATTCCCTTTTGCGCCAACGCTTTCGCGTAATCCTCGACATGCCGCAGGCTCAGCTTACCCGCGGCTGTCCCACGGGCTTTTCCCGCGGCGTTTTTACCCGCCAAACGCCCGAAGACGATGATGTCCAACAGCGAGTTCCCCATCAGCCGGTTGCGCCCGTGTATGCCGCCGACCGCTTCCCCCGCCACGTAGAGGTTGGGGATTTTTTTCGTACTGCAGTCGGGTTCGATTTCGATGCCGCCGTTTTGGTAGTGGAGCGTGGGGTATACGAGGATCGGCGTTTTGCGCATGTCGATGCCGTAATTTATAAACATGCGCAGCATCCCGGGAAGGTGTTTTTCGATATGGCCTTCGCCGTGCAGGAAGTCGATGTTGGGGGAATCCAACCACACGGCGGATGCTTGGCCGCCCGTTTCGATTCCTTTTTTCCGTTCCCCGCATTCCCGCATGATGGCGGCGGAAACGACGTCACGCGTTTCCAGCGGGTGGACAAACGCTTCACCTTCCGCGTTGTACAGCCCCGCGCCCAGCGCACGTACCTTTTCCGTCACAAGCGCGCCGAAAAGTTGTGACGGGTACGCCGCGCCCGTGGGATGGTATTGCAAAGCGTCCTGATACAATAGTTTCGCGCCCGCGCGGTAGGCCAGCACCAAGCCGTCGGCAGTTGCGCCGTAGTGGTTGGACGTGGGGAAGCCGTTGTAATGCATCCGCCCCGCGCCGCCCGTGGCGAGGATGACGGTTTTCGCGCGGGCGGTTTCAAATTTTTCGGTCAGCATATTCATCAGGAGCGCGCCGCTTACGCAGCCGTTTTCGTCCGTTAATAATTCGACGGCGGCGGTGTATTCCACGATGGGGATACCCAGGCAACGTACTTCGTCGCGTAATACGCGCATGATTTCCGCGCCCGTGTAGTCGGCGCAGGCGTGCATCCTTTTACGTGACGTACCGCCGCCGTGGTTGGTGATATAGGTACCGCTTGATTCCTTGTCAAACAGCACGCCAAGGTCGGAGAGCCAATCGATCGCCCCGGGGCCGTCCAGCACCAACCGCTTAAGCAACTCGGGTTTGGCGGTGTAATGGCCGCCGCCGTAAGCGTCCAAATAATGCTGACCGGGCGAATCGTTTTCCTTATCCGCCGCTTGTATGCCCCCTTCGGCCATCATGGAATTGGCGTCGCCCATGCGGAGCTTCGTGACGACGGTAACCCGCGCGCCCGCGTGGTGGGCTTCGATGGCCGCGGACGCACCCGCCCCGCCGCCGCCGATAATAAGTACGTCGGTATCATAATCGGGCGGTGCGGTAAGATCGAAGGATTTACCGTACGTCAGGCTGTTGGAATGCAGCATTTCGGCCAGTTCGATCGGGGCCTTTTCCCCCGCGTTGGGACCGATTTGCAAGGTATGGAAGGACGATTCCCGATAATCGGGATGGAAGTCCGTAAGCAGTTTTTTCTTTTCCTCGGCGGACAAACGGAGCGGCTGCCGTTTGCTTGCCCGCGCCGCTTCGATAACCTTGATGGATTCCAACATAGGTTGTGTGTACATGTCAGCCCCCAATTTCCCGCGTATCGTACAACGCCGCGATTTCGGCTTGGGTCAGCTGCATTAATCCGTTTACGGGTTCGTCGTGTTTACCGTTATTTATTTCCTCCACGCGTTTTTTGTTGTGCGCGGCGGCGGGTGTCAAGTATTTTCCCTTAAGCCTTCGCGCCAGCAGACCTACCAAGGGGTGCGAAATATCCGCCGGGCAACGCGCCGAGCAAATGCCGCACGCCACGCAGTCGAAGGATTCCTTCGCGCACGCGGCAAGGTCGTTACGCTTGGCGTAGGCGATGTACTGCATCACATTAAGCCCGCGCGCGCAGCTCCTCGTGCATGAGTTGCAAGCGATACACGCAAAGATTTCCGGGTGCAGGCGCATCATAACGGTATGCTCCGCGGTTAATTCTTCCAGTTTATAATCCCTGCGGTTAAGCGGGAAGAAGGGGAGCGTGGCCACGTACATGTCAGCGCTTACTTGCTGTTGGCACGCGAGCGCGAAATATACCTTGTTATCCCCTTTGATGCGGTAAATCGTCCCGCACGCCCCGCAAAAACCATGGCGGCATCCGCAGCCGCGTACCAAGCGGAAGCCCGCGTATTCCATGGCGGTCATGATGGTTAGGTCGCTTGGTACGGTGTAGGGCTTGCCGTCGAAGAAGACGGAAATTAAGTCGGCCATTGTTTTGCTCCTGACTTTGTTACTTTCCGCCCGGTGGGTGTGTTCCCTTCGGGGAATGAATTTTTCGCCGGGTGCTCTGTGACTTTCATTTTAATATTCCTCCGGTAATTCATCCAACTCATCGGCGCGGAATACGGGGCCGTCGGTGCATACGTATTTGTGGCCGATGTTGCAACGGCCGCATTGGCCTACCCCGCATTTCATCTTCATTTCGAGGGTGGTGTAGATTTGGGGTTTAACGAAGCCCAAGGCGAGCAAGGCTTCGATGGAATATTTAATCATCACGGGCGGGCCGCAAATTAAGGCAATTTTATTTTTTACGTCGGGTACTAATTCTTTTACATAGGAGGGTACAAAGCCTACATGGCCGTCCCAACCTTCTTCGGGGCGGTCGATCGTGAGGTGGACGCGGGTGTTTTTTTGCTTTGGCCACTCGTTTTGCATTTCCTCGAGGTACACCAAGTCGGCGGCGGAGCGTGCGCCGTACACGATGTCCGCCGTGCCGTAATCGCTTCGATGAGCGAACACATACCGTATTACCGACCGTAGGGGCGCGATGCCGATACCTCCTGCAATGAATATCAAGTCTTTTCCCTTTAATGTATCGGTTACGGGAAACGGCTTACCGAACGGCCCGCGGATAGTGAGCGGCGAATCGGGCGGCAGGTTATGTAAATAGCGAGTTAATTTGCCCACGGCTTTGATGCTGAAGTCAAACCCATCGTTATCCGTCGGGGAGGACGCGATCGAAAACATCGCTTCCCCTACCCCGGGTACGCCCAGCATAGCGCATTGGCCGGGCAGGTGTGCGAAAGGTTTTTCGCCGTTCGCGTTTACCACGCGGAAGGTCTTTACATCGTGGGTTTCGGTATGGATGCGCGTAATGCGTGCGGGTTGGGGGACGGTCATAACACTTTCGCCACCTTAACGATATTCATATTTACCGGGCATTGGGCCACACACCGCCCGCAACCCACGCAAGCGACGACACCGTGCCGTTGCGGGTGATACGCCAGCTTGTGCATGTATCGCTGGCGGAAGCGTTCCTTTTTTGTGGGGCGCGGATTGCCGTGCGCCATTTGGGTAAAACCCGGGTACAGGCACGCGTCCCAATTTCGGCGGCAATCGGCGATGTCGTAGCAATGGCAAGTGGGACACAAAAAGGTACACGTACCGCACGCGACGCAGGTACGGTGGAGTTCGTCCCACGCGGGGGAAATAAAAAGGGAAAGGATGTCGGGAACCTTCTTCAACGTGGTGAATGGGTTCGGCATCCCGCCGGATGGATCGTTAACATTTATTTCATTGGAATATAAGTGAACCTCTACGTCGGTTTTAACGACTTCGACGGTTTCCATAAAAACACCCAATTTTTTTGTCAGCCGTTCCCCTTTTTCCGTTTGCGGTTGCCAATACAAGTAATTATCCTTTAACCACGTCGATACGTCCCCGCCCGGTTCGGCGGGGTTGATGCCGAACATACCGCAAAAGCACGTCGCCGCAAGCGATTCGCACGCCAACGTGATGATACAGGAAGCGTCGCGCCGCGCTTTATAAAATTCGTCCGTCGCTTCGCCGATGAAAACACCGTCCAATATTTTAATAGCAGCGGCATCACAAGCCCGCACGCCAAAAAGCGCGAAGGGTCGGTCGGTGAGGGGTTGGGGAGTAATTTCGTAAGTGTTATCCTTTAGTACGGCTTTGTATAATTCCTCGGAAGCGGGGAAGAAGAACCCTTTGGGGGATAAAATTGTTTTAAGGATTTGCAAATCCACCGAAGCAAAATCCCCCGACCATCGGGTCAAGTTAACCCCGGCGATACCGTCGTTTATTTCCCCGCGCATGGGTAAGTACAGCGGCATTTCCTCCGCAATGCGGGCGAATAATTCCGGCAAGCGATCGTTTGTTATTTTATATACCAACCGCATTGCGCACCCCCAATTCCGTGATATGTACCTTGCCCAGCGTCAACTCCGTTATCTTCGCTTGCAAATCCGCCAGCCCCTGCGCGATGAGTGAAAATTCCAGCGTTACCTCCACGCTGAAATCTTCGGCGGTAATGGTTGCTTCGCTTGCAATTAGCAGTCGCTTCGCGTTTTCGTACAGCGCGTAGGGTACCGTAACCGCGCACAACGCCAATTCGCGCATGAAGCCCACGCCCGCGGCTTCCAGCGCGATAATGCCGCTGCGCGAATAAGCCCGCGTCAATCCTCCCGCGCCCAAATGAATCCCTCCGAAGTACCGTACCGCTACGGCGCAAAAGTCGTAGATATCCTGCTTAAGGAAGGTATTGAGCAGGGGCATCCCCGCCGTGCCGGAGGGTTCGCCGTCGTCGTTGAAGCGGTAGATCTCGCCTTCCTTCAAACGGTAAGCGAACACATGGTGGTTGGCCTCGCTGTGCCGCTCGCGTACACTTTGCACAAAGGCACGCGCTTCCGCTTCCGACGCTACGGGTGAAACATACCCGATAAAACAGCTCTTCTTTTCGGTAAATTCGGCGTAAGCCTCTCGCAGGGGGAGCTTATAGGGCGTCATGCCAAGGCTGCCAACGCCGCCGCCGTTATACGTGTGGTTATCATGGCTGCACCTCGACGGGTTTGTATTCCTTTATCAACTTTCGGTTAAGCAATTGCAACGGAATCCCCTGCGGGCATACGCGGGCGCATTGCCCGCAATCCGTACAACGGCCGTTTTGGTGGTAGGCGCGTATGATATGGAAGAATTGTTTTTCCAAGGGATTTTCGCCTTCAAGTATACATACTTTACAATGGCAGGTGGGGCAGATATTGCGGCACGCGTTGCAACGGATGCACCGCGAAAGCAACACTTGCCAAAAATCGTAACGCGCGGAGGTATCCGTTTCTTCAACGCGGGTTACGCCTTCAAAGCGTTCGCTTCCGGTTACCACCGTACGCGAGTTATTTTCCGTACCGATCAGTTCGTCGCAGACGGGATAATCCGTTTTAACGCATACGCGGCAGGATTCGAGCAAGCCGCGTTCCTCGCCTTCGTTAACGGCAACGTTACCTTCGCAGCCGATGCCGATGATATATGCCTTTTCGCGGTTTATTTGATTTTCCTTTATCAATTGCGCGAGGGCATACGTGTCGCACGGGCGCAGGAAAACCAATGTCCTGCCCGTTTGACGGGTTGCTTCGATCATAAACTTGCTTAAGTTGGCCGTGCAAAACCGATCGTAAAGGATTCGACCGCACGCGGTTTCGTCCTTAAAAAACGCGGGCGCGGGGTAATTGGGGAACTCGCCCGCTTCCCACGCGAGCACCTGCGTAACCTCACCGGAGGCAAGCATTTCCCGTGCGCGAGAGCGCATCTTTTTATTAATTTCTTGCGGCATTATATACCCTCCGCGGCTTCGGCATCCGTGGCTTTGATACAGTCCCCCGTGTATCGTTCATTCTTCCCCAATTTTTCCACCTGCGCGGTAAATTCGGCCATCGTATCGGCGAACTTCGCCCCCTCGGAAGCGGAAATCCATTCCAACCGTAAGCGTTCCCTTTCCATCCCCATAAACGCCAATAGACCAAATAAAGACTCCATACGTTGCCGCGTGTGGTAATTGCCCGTGGCGTAATGGCAATCGCCTATGTGGCATCCGCACACGATGACGCCGTCCGCCCCACGCGCAAAGGCCCGCAGGATAAAGGCTTCATCTACACGGCACGAACAAGGGACGCGGATGATTTTTACGTTACTCGGGTAAACCAATCGGCTCGTCCCCGCCAAATCCGCCCCGGCGTAGCTGCACCAGTTGCAACAAAACGCGACGACGTTTACCCGCATAACGCGTCCACCTCCGCGATTATTTGCGCACGGGAAAATCCTTGCAGGTTCATCGCGCCGGAAGGGCAAGCAACGGTACAACCGCCGCAGCCTTGGCATAGGGCGGCGTTAACGGCCGTTGAATGCGATATGACCCCCACCGCCCCGTAAGGGCAAACCTCCGCGCACAACCCGCACCCGCTGCAGTTGTTTTCATCCGTTTTCGCCGTGCAGGGGTTCGTCGTTAGTTGGTCCTTTACCAACAGCCCTATCACCTTACACGCCGCTGCGCTCGCTTGTGCCACGGTTTCGGGGATGTCCTTGGGCCCGTTGCACATACCGCACAGGAATATACCCGCCGTCGCGCTCTCCACGGGCCGCAACTTAGGGTGCGCTTCGGAGAGGAAGCCGTTGGCGTCGATCGGTGAGGAAAGCATTTGCGCGACTTTTTTCGCCGAATCGGAGGGTTCGATCGCGGCGGCCAACACGACGAGGTCGGTAACGGCGTCGTACCGCCCGTTCTCCAGCATATCCATGGCTTGGATACGCAACGAGCCGTTTTCGCCGATAACCTTACCCACTTGCCCTTTGATATATCGTACGCCGTACACCTCCACGGCGCGGCGGTAAAATTCTTCAAAATTTTTACCGGGGGTACGTACGTCGATGTAGAATACCTCGACGTCGATTTCGGGGTGCTTTTCCTTGGCCGAGATCGCGTGTTTGGCCGTGTACATACAACAAACCTTTGAGCAATAGGGTTTACCGCGCGCCGTCGCATCGCGGCTGCCCACGCATTGGATAAACGAAATACGCGCGGGGACGCTCCCATCGGAAGGGCGCACCAATTTACCCCCCGTCGGCCCCGACGCATTTATGATGCGTTCAAATTCCAATGACGTTATCACATCCTTGTTGGCGTGATAACCGTATTCGCCGAACGCATCCAAGCGTATCGCCTCAAAACCCGTCGCCGCAATGATCGCGCCGTATCCTTCCGTTATCCGTTCGTCTTCCTGCGTAAAATCGATCGCTTTGGGTTGGCACGCTTTTTCGCATCGCTTGCACTTCCCGTTCTTAAAATACAGGCAGCTCTCGCGGTCGATGGCGGGTACGTTCGGTACGGCTTGCGCATACGGTATGTATATTGCCTTGCGGTTTTCTTTCCCCTTCACGGGGCACGCCGCCAAACAATCGCCGCAACCCGTACACTTTGTCATATCCACGCTTCGCGCCTTCTTACGGATCGTCACGGTAAAGCTGCCGACGAAACCCTCGACCTTCTCCACCTCGCTGTAGGTATGCAAATTAATTTTTTCATGCGACGCGACGTCCACCATTTTGGGCGTAAGGATACACGCGGAACAATCCAGCGTGGGGAAGGTTTTATCCAATTGAGCCATCTTGCCGCCGATGGAAGGTGATTTCTCCACCAAATCCACGGGAAACCCCGCTTCGGCGATGTCCAATGCCGCTTGTATCCCCGCGATCCCTCCGCCGATGACCAACGCTCGTTTGGTTACCCGACTTTCCCCGGGGAAAAGCGGTTGCGACAGTTTTATCTTTGCGATCGCGGCTTTTGCCAAGGACAATGCTTTCTCTGTCGCTTCCTCTTTATTTTTATGTACCCACGCGCATTGCTCGCGTATGTTTGCGATTTCCAAGCGGTACGGATTCAAACCCGCTTTTGCGGCGGCTTTCCGAAAGGTCGTTTCATGCATACGCGGCGAACAGGCACAAATCACGACGCCCGTTAAATTATGTTCGGCAATCGCTTCCGTTATCAACTTTTGCCCGCCTTCGGCGCACAGGTAAGGGAACTCCGCCGAACAAACCACGGACGAATCATCCCGTAACCGCTCCGTAATATACGCCGCATCCACGGTTGCTTTTATGTTGTTGCCGCAATGGCATACGAAAACACCGATACGCATTAACCCCTCGCTTTCCGTAACGCCGCTACCGGTAATTGCTGAGGCATGTTTTCATCCACCCGTTTCATAACATCTTCAAGTATATATCCTTGACCCGCGCGCGCTTCTTCTGCCACATGCGCGGGTTTTACCCCCCGCGGGCAACGCGCTTCACAACACAGGCACGACAAGCATTTCCATATCGCATCGGCTTTCCGCACGGATGACGGGTCACCTCTTTGCGTACGGTACACCCACATATGCGGCGGCAAATCCATCCTTGCCGCCATCGGGCACGCCGCGCTGCACCGCCCGCATAACATACAGCGGTTTTCGTTATTCATCATCGTCTATGTCCAGCGCTTCGGCCAACAATTCGGTAAAATAACAAACGTCCAAGTCCCCGCCCGCCGCCGCTGTCAATTGGTATTGGCACAACGGGCACAACGTCACGACCGTCCTTACCCCGTGCGACAAAGCGGAAGCGATAATCCGCTCACACAACGTCCGCGTTCCTTCTTCGTCCTGCAACGCACGATACCCGCCGCAGCATTCGTTTCGCATGGGGTACGGAATCGCCGTCGCACCCAACGCTCGGATAAAATCCTCCATCATGCGGGGGTCCTCCGCGTCGTCGAATTGCATGACATCGCTCGGGCGCAGCAACAAACAGCCGTAGTACGCACCTATCTTACGGCCTTTCAGGGGATTGGTTGTCATTTTTTTAATGGCGTCAAAGCCTATGTATTGCCGAAGCACCTCCATATAGTGGTATACGGTGGCTTCCCCGGCGTATGTTAATTGCGCATCGTAGTTCTTAATTATTTCCCTAAATTCCGCGTCGTTTTTTGCTTGGTGATTGACTTGCTTGATTACATGGTGGCAAGCGGCGCATAAGGTGATGAGCGGTTTGTTCTTATCACGGGATTGTACCAGTACACGTACAGCCGCCAGTTTCGGCCCTATTTGACCCGAGGTTAACGGGAATACCGCGCCGCAGCATTGCCAATCCTTTACTTCCTCTAACCCGATACCCAATTCCTTTGCGCAGAGGCGGGCGTATGTGTCCAATTGCTTCGCCGTGGTGGACAGCGTACATCCCGGATAATACAAGAAATCCACGTTATCCCTCCCGCCCGAGCATTACCCTAATTATATCATACCGCCGTTATCCTCGGCGAAGTTAAGATCCCCGTAGGTTTGACGCGGTATTCGTACGACCACGCGGTACCCGTCGTGCGCCACGCATCCGGCCCGAACCACGTTTCCGTCACATTGGCGTTGTGCAGCGCACCGAAGGTATTTACGCGGTTGCCGTATGCGGTTACGGCGATATCGTTTTCCCCGGGTTCAAGCCCGTCCAACGCCACGGTATACGGCGCGTATGCGATGATCCCCGCACGTTTACCGTTAACGTCCACGCTGACCATGGGATTCCTAAAGTGCGCGGCTTCCAACTGTAACCGCTTGCCTTCGCCTTGCACACGGCAACGCCACGTTATATTGCCGCCGTAGAAGGGGAAACCCATCCGCGTAATGTCGCCGAAAGGCAACGAAACGGGATAGGCGATAATTGTAGCCGTACGCCCTTGCAAACGTACGCCGAAACGCCCCAATAAGAAGCAATTCTCCACATCGGTGGCTTTGTCGAAGGGGATCAGCAACGTCAGCACGTTATCACCCACACCCAACCCCGGCAACGCGACCATTTTTATGGAACGGTCCACATAATAACCCATGGGCACCGGTTCGATGTCTTGGCCGCGCCATATGACATGCGTGTTTTCCGCATTTTCCAACGCTAGGTATATTTCGTTCAACGCGATTTCGGACCGTATGGTAAAACGCAGGGACAATAAATGTTCCGCTTCCGGTTGCGGGCCGAGGGTCCACGGTTGCGCCTTTTTGTTGCGCCGTAACGGATAACCTAACTTTTCGCGGAACAGGTTATCGATGCGAAGCACTTCCTCGCCCCGTTCGGTTGCCTCCCATTCGCCGTCGTCGAAGGCATAAGAAGCCGTATCCAGCAGCAACACGTTAGGTTCGCTCGCCGTAAAGCTGTAGGGTTCGGGCAAATCCGTCCGGTTGGATTGGGGAGCTTTCCCTTCGGTATTGGTATCAGGTATCCGTTCACACGCGCCTTGCTTCAGCTTGATCAACAGACTGTCATGCATGTGCAGGGTTCGCTTGATCAACGTCTTTTTATTAACGTATTCGGCGGGCATCGGCGTTACCGTTCCCGTCATCGTGTCCCACAGCTCGGGCGTATATTCGCCTTTGACCGTCAATATAACGTCCTCCGCGTTCGGCAAATCCGCGTTTTCGGGTTTTGTACCGTTACAAATAAACAGCCAGCGGTCGTCACCGTCCCGCCGCAATTGGTATATCCGCCGTTCCGCGCGGATACCGTCGGTACGGTTTATTTCGATTTCCCGATACGGCTCCAAGGCGTCCAGCAATTCGGTCTTGGATGCAGATATTACCGTTGACGGTGCTTCGAACGTACCTTGCCGATCCTCTTCCACCAACCTCGGCATACGCCCCATAAAGATAACCCGTCCGCCGTTCGCCGCGAATATCTCCAGCGCCACATACGTCGTGGCGCGGAGGATCAAACACGGAGGCACAACGACCGCGTCGTACGCCATTTTACCTACGTTAAACTTACCGTCATGCTTCTCTTCATATAAATCCGGCAGCAGCGATTCCGATATAAAATCGAAGTCCATTTGCCCGAACAGCAGCCAATTGACGACGTTGGTCAGCTGCGCGTCCAACTCCCCGCGTATTGCGGAGGTTTTGTCGTTGGGGCCGTATACCACCCACATACTTTCCACCGGATGGATGACGGCGACGCGTACAATGGGTTCACCCCTCGTCAACGCCGTATTGACCCGTGCGAAATGGTCCTCCACATAGGCATATTCCTTATACCACGGCGATTGGTAGCCGATGCTCGCGGGGTAATCACGCTTCGCTTCGCCCGCCATGCTCACCCACGAAAGATGGTGCACGCGCAACGTAACACCCAGCGCGGCTTGCCAATCCCCCTGCAGCTTATGCCCGCGGAAATCGAAGTCCCAATTCGTGACGCCGTACAGCTCACTTAATACGCCCGCGCGTCCGTATTGGTGCGCCGCGCTTTGCGCCTGTTTGGCGGTGATGTATTCGCGCCTGTCGCACAGCATGTCGATACCGGGCAGTTGGAAGCTGCGGAACGCCCGCATACAGTCCCCGATCGCCCGCGTTTGCGCGTACAGCGAATATTCCTCCATCATGTGCCCCGTCAGCATGATTCCGTTCGCTTCGCACCATGATCCTATCTGGTCGGAAAACGCTTCGGTAAACCGTTCGCACACATGGTCATGGTAACGGTACCGCGCCAAGGAATATCGCCCGTCCTCCCATTCCCACAGCAATTCCGGGAGGAAGTCCAGCAACCCTTCTCCGTAAGCCTTCGTGTACGTTTCCTCAAAGTCCGCCGTATACGGTAATACCACCGTTTCCCTTTCCGCGCCGCGCTTCAGGTTTCCCTTAAAGGCGAATTGCGGTTCGTCGGTGAATATCGCCGGGATGGACTTACCGAACGAATCGCCGAGCCTTCCCTTATATTTTTCGTGCGTCATTTCGATAAAACGCGCTACGGCTTTTTTATCCAACGTGTTGAGGTATGCCTCATTGTTGTACCACGGGTCGTTGCCCGCCGTGGCAATGTACGCGTCGCAATAAAAGTAAGGCGTTTGCGCGGAAGGGGTTTCCCATTTGTCGGGGGCGAGGCGTTCGTACCCTACCAAGTCCCCGTCCGATAATTCCACCTTATACCGCGCGATGAATTCCACGTTCGCCATATTTTCGATCGTATGCCCCGCCGTGTTGTTCACGGGGCAAATCACCAATGTTTGCATACGGTACGCGTGGTCCTTTGTCACCAACCCACCCGCCGCACCCGACGGCCAGCGGTCCTCGTCGTACAGGTAACAGATCATTTTATTTTCGATCGCTTTCCTGTTGCAAAGCGCGGCCATATCGAGGAATTCCCTGCTCATATATTCCGTCGCCAGCCCGCTGCGGCTGTGCATAAAAAAACCCCCCAAACCCATCTCCTTAAAGATGTCGATTTGGCGGGCCAATTCCTCCCCTTCCAATTTGCAATTCCACGCCCAAAACGGCGCACCGCGGTATTGGGCCGTAGGGTTGGCAAACAATTCGGGTTGCAAACTTGACACGATTTTTCCTCCGCTCATCCGTTGCTTACTTCCGCTCCTCCGCTTTCATGAGGAATCGGTAGATCGGCGCAAGCAACATAAATTCCTCCGCTACTTTAACGGATAATCGCGGCGAATACAACAAATCAAAATCGCTTGCATCACGCAGGAAACAAATCGTCTTGCGGTCCAGCCAATCCTTCATTTCATCACTGACATCGGGGTGGCGCGTACGTTTGTATTTGTCGCCTTCGATACGGAAGATATCCTGCGCTTTATACGCTTCAAGCGCGTCTTGATAACCTTCGTCGTTTGCCAATATCAGCTTGCGCATACTATCCATGCTTTCCGCCCCGGCGGAATAATACCCCGTACCGTACAATACCCCCTCCGGCGAAAAGACGAAAAAAAATTCGGGCATACCCACGTTTTTCTTACGGATGAACATACACCACATCGTATCGCGGAACAAGGACTTGTCCTTGGAAAAACGCGCGTCCCGCCACACGCGCGAGCAGGAAGCCCTAAGCTCCCCGTCGATCTTATGCAATTCGGGCAACAGATTTTCCGCCAACAGTTTGAGCGGCCTTACCACGTAATCGTCGTAACGCTTGCGGTGCTCCTCAAACCACGACTTACTGTTTTGCAAACGGTTTTCGAATAAAAAATCCATCGTTTCTTGTGAAAAATAATCCGCCATTATTCCGTTCCCTCCTTTTTATTAAACGTCGGCTGTATGTGCGTGGCGTACCATTTGCCGGAATCCACTTTTTTCATTTTTTATTTTCCTCCTCTTCGAGATTGCTTACGATCCTTTTTAGTTGTCCTTCGAAATCTGCTACTTCCTTATCACTGAAGCCGCGGTAGTAAATCCCGTTCATCCTGTCCGATATACCGTCGTAGATATCGCGGTACTCCCGCGCCTTTTGCGACACCGTGACGTAAATTTGCCTGCGGTTCTTCTTATCCGGCACGCGCTTGATCAACCCGCTCGCTTCCATGCGGTCGAGCATACCCGTCAGCGTCGTTTTTGCAAGTGATGTCAGTTTGCCGATCTGCGAAATCGTCATGTCTCCCTTTTCCCATAAAACGTACAGGATTCTGCCTTGCGCGCCGTTAAATATTTCGACCCCGCTTTCCTTCAATACATCCTCCCATACCCGACCGCTCAGGTGCCGTATGCGCGACATGAGGAAACCCCCTTGCGTTTTCGTACGCGCCACCTCCTTCCGTTATAGGATTGTACCATATAGTACCATGAATGCAAGCGACCGTTTTCCCTTGCCAGCCCGCCATCCATGCGATATACTCAACCTTACAATATCCATGGGAGGTGCCTCATATGGCCTATAAAATCACCGACGCGTGTATCGCTTGCGGCGCGTGCGTAAGCGAATGCCCCGTTTCCTGCATCAGCGAAGGCGACATCTACGCAATTGACGAAGGGGAATGCATCGAATGCGATGCGTGCGCGGGCGTGTGCCCGGTAGACGCCTGCGTAAAGGCATAAACGAGAACATAATTCGGCAATAAAAAATCCGCGCAAGCGGATTTTTTCGTGGGTTCGTTTCATGTATTTGCCGTGAAGCGTTGGCTGCGCTTTACGTTAAATAAGCAGCTTACCGAACCGCCCCAGCGCTTCGGGTATATCGATACCCTGCGGGCAATACGGGCTACACTTACCGCAGCCCGTACAGGCCGTGGGCTTTTCGTTTTCCTTCAGCGTGCGTATCGTCGCCGCTTGCAAGAACCACCCCATTTCAAACCCCGCCTCGTTGTACATGGTAAGCAGCATGGGAATGTTTAATTTTTGCGGGCATTCGTCCACGCAATATTTGCAATCGGTACAGGGGATTAACTCCACGAGGCTTTCCAGTACTTCCCGCAGGACGGCGTCCTCTAAGGGGTTGGTGGGTTCATGTTTACCGAATGTTTCCAAATTCTCCTCAAGTTGTTCCAATGAACTCATGCCGCTTACAACCACGGACACGTTCTTAAGCGATTGTAAATATCGGAACGCCCACGACGCTTGCGTGGCGCCGGGGTTCGCTTCCTTTAGTATGGCGTCGGGTTTTTCGCCGAGCCGCGCCAGCGTGCCGCCGCGCAGGGGCTCCATCACCATCACGGGTAAGCCGTGACGGGTCAGTACGTCGTATTTTTCGCCCGCTTTTTGCAAAGTCCAATCTAAATAGTTAAGTTGAATCATCGCGAATTCGAAGATATCGCCGTAGCGTGCCTTCGTTTCGGTTAAAAACTTTTCGATCGTTTCGGCGCGGCCATGGGAGGAGAATCCCAAATGGCGGATGCGCCCTTCCTCTTTTTGCCTGAGCATGGCTTCAACAATACCTAAGCTCTCATCCGTGTAAACGGGGTACGAACCCTCCGATACGTTGTGCAGCATAAAAAAATCGAAACGGTCCACGCCGCATCGATTTAATTGGTATTCGAATATTTCCGTCGGGTCGGTAAACGTTTTGTTGTCCTTGTTGGAACCGGAAAGTTGGTATTTTCCCTCGTCGTTTTTGCGCATCATCATACCCGCGATCTTTGAAGCCAAGTACCACGAATCGCGCGGATACCTGCGCAGCGCCTCCCCGATGAAACGCTCCGAATCACCGCCGTGGTAGAACCACGACGTATCGAAGTAATTGACGCCGCTTTTATAGGCGCGGTCGATCAGCTCCATCGCCTTTTCCTCGTCGATGGGCGTGCCCCATTCGTTCCCCACGGACGGGAGGCGCATACATCCCATACCCAGCGACGATAATCGCAAATCCTTAAATTTCTTATATATCATCTTCATCTTATAACCTAAAGTACGAAACCAATTGCTGCAGCACTTCCGCTTGCGAGTTCAACTCCTGCGAAGTGGCCGCCGTTTCCTGCGATACGGCCGAATTTGACTGCACGACGCCGGATACCTGCGAAAGCCCGATGCTGATTTGCGAAATCGCATCCGCTTGCTCTTTTGACGCGACGGAAATCTTGTTGATGATTTCCAGCACTTCGGCGGCGTTTTTCACAATGACCGCCAGGGATTGCGACGTGGTTTCGGCGATGCTTGAACCTGCGTCCACGCGGTTGATGGAGTCGTTGATGAGCCCCGTGGTCTCCACGGTGGATTGCTGCGACTTGTTGGCGAGGTTACGTACCTCGTCGGCCACGACGGCAAAGCCGCGTCCGTGTTCGCCCGCGCGCGCCGCTTCAACGGACGCGTTAAGGGAAAGCAGGTTGGTTTGGAACGTTATGTCTTGGATACTCTTGATTATCTTTGAGATATCGGCGGAGGACTCGCGGATTTTACCCATCGCTTCCAACATATGCTTCATGGATTCGTTACCCTCGTTGGCGTTTTCGGTGGATTTGCGCGACAGATTGCTGGCTTCGGCGGCGCTTTCGGCGTTTTGACGGATTTGCTGGTTGATGATATCGATGCTGGCGTTTAACTCCTGTACGGAGCTTGCTTGCTGCTGCGCGCCCGTAGCCAGGTTGTTCGCGCTGGCTGATATTTGCTTCGCGCCCGAAAGCACCTGCATGGACGCCGTCGCGATATCTCCCATGGTTTTGTGCAGGTTTTTGACGATCGTGTTCACGGAGTTCCTCACGCCCGTATAGTCGCCCTGCATTTCAAGCATAATGCCGCGTGTCAAATCGCCGCCGGCCACCGCGCTCAGGCATTTGCTGATTTCATCCATATATTGGGGCAACGCCGTTATATATTCGTTCCAATCGTTCTTTATGTTCATAAATGTGCCGGTATAATTACCGATGATGCGCGGCGGATTAAATACGCCTTTGTTTAATACGGAAACGGAATTGCTGATTTCGGTAATGGGGGCGTCGACGGCTCCCACGACTTGGTTGAGCCCCGCCATAATTTCGCGCCAATCACCCTTGTACTTACCCGCTTCTATTTGGAAGTGCAGGTTTCCCTTGATTACGATGGCGTCGATCATCGCCTTTACTTCGGTGCTCACGTTCTTCAGATTGTCAACCACGCCGCGGTAGGCTTGTGAAAATTGGGCCATGTCGCCGGGCATATCGTCTACTTTGATATTAAAGTCGCCGACGTTGATTTGGTTGAATATCCTCAATATGTCCGTCATGTTTTCCATTTCGGAATCCAACAGCCCGTTGATGCTGTGTACCAATGATTTGAAATCGTTCTGATATTTGCTTTCGTCGGCACGATACTTTAACTTGCCCAGCTTGTTGTATTCATGGTCGATTTTGGTTAAGTCCTGTACGATGGCGCGGATGGTTTCCACCAAATCGTATATATCAGCCGTCAACGCGCCGATTTCGTCCCGCTTCAGATGGGAACGATCAATGTTGATGTTCATCTTCCCATTCTTTACATCGTTGACCATTTGCATCAGGCCCTCGATGGGTTTGATTTTTTGCAGGATGATGATGAACCCGATCATTACCACCACCACGGCAACGGTGGTCAACGCAAATGACCGCAAATTAAATTCCGTGAGAAACATCATGACTGTATTGCCGATCGCCAACACGAAAACCAATACGATAAAAAGACGGATCGTTGATGAAATTTTCATAAAAATTCCCCCGCGTATTTTTTATTGAGTATACACCCATACATAATGCTAAACAACACAAAAAAACCGCTTTTGGCGGTTTTGTCCGTTCGGTTTTTGTTTTATTTTCCCGCGCGCTGGGTATCCTGCGAAGGTGCGGCGGGCCTTCTTCGGTTCTGCCACCATTCCACCAAGCGGAAGCGTACGAGTACGGCTGCCGTATCCGAACCATAAAGCTCTTCTTGGTGCGTCAACAGCGCAAACCCCCCTGCGGGCACCGTTTCCTCCAAGAGGTTGCGCGTATGCTCCATACCCGTCATTTCAACGTAACATAAAGGCGGGAACATCAGGCACCACCAATTTCGCCCCGCGCCTTCGCCGAGGGTAATCAACAGCGTTTCGTACCGCCCGGGGGGGAAGGTGATATCGCCGTACGCCGCCGTTGGGAAGAACCTGTGCGTGATTTCCGCCGTTACGTCGTAATCGAAGCCCGCTTCCGCAAGCGTTGCCTTACCGATCGCGGCCAAATCATCCAACCGCTCCGAAATATGATCGCGCGTGATTCCGATGCTTGCGCTGCCGGTAACGGCGGCTTCCAAATCCGCCAATACAGCAACACGTACCGCTTCCTTTAACAGTTGATCCCCGTCGCCGTTTGAATGCGCTAATACGTGAAAGCGCAGCACGTTATCCGCGATTCCGCGTTGCACGGTATCCGAATACACATAAGAAGAAGCCGCAACCGTGACCGCAAAACCCAAACCGATCGCGAGGCATACCGCGAGTATCTTCAATTCTTTCTTAAAGCGTCTGTTCATGTAAATAACCACCCTTCGTTTTGGTTTGTGCATTCTTGCCCGTGAAGGGTGGTTTTATACTATAATGGGGATAAAAACCAAGGGAGGTGAAGGCCATGCGGCAAACCGTTCGAGGTAACGGCTCGGTGCAGTTTATTTAACGCTTCCGGCAGGTTGCACCGAGGAGAAACGATATGTTGGAAGTCAACATAGACTGCACCGATTTTCAAATTGGTTTAAAACGAAAATTTGAAAAGAGGTATGGTTATGAAAACAAGATTGTCCGAATATATGGATATCAACCGCATCGAATTTATCGTTACGTGGCAATGCGGCGGTAAGTGCAAGCATTGCCAAATCGGTAAAAATATCAACAAACGCGGTACGCACCGCCATGTGCTTGCGGATTACGCGGTACAGGCCGTCAAGCAAATCGCGGCGGTTTACGATGTAACCTCCGTAATGACCTTCGGCGGTGAGCCGCTATACTACCCCGAGGTAACGGCGGCGATACACAAAGCGGCGACGGAAAACGGCATCACAACGCGCCAAATCATCACCAACGGTCACTTCACCAGAGACACAAAGCGAAGCGGGAATGTCGCGCAAATGCTGGCTGACGCGGGGGTCAACAATCTGTTATTATCCGTTGACGCCTTCCATCAGGAGCATATCCCACTCGCATCTGTGCGCCAATTTGCCCGGGATTTGGTGGATGTAAAGTTGGAAGGGGCATACATCTACCCCGCTTGGCTGGTGAACGAAGCTCATGACAATCCCTACAACGCTAAAACGAAGGAAATCCTTGCAACGTTTTCCGACATCGCCCTGCCGATTAAATATTGTGAACACCACATAACCCCAACGGGCCAAGCGGCGGAATTTCTTGGGGAATATTTCGACAAAGCCGATGCAACCCTTGCCGAAAGCGATTTCCCGAACCCTTGCCCGGAGTTGTTAAACGTGACAAACATCTCCATCGTACCCAACGGCGACATGATGGTATGCGATTATGTAATCGGCAATATTTATGAAGAAAACGCCCGCGATATCATCGCCCGCTACGACCCCTACGGGTATCCGGTTTGCGAGAATCGGTGTTAGGTATAGCGAAATAATTCAGAATCGGTCTTGCCTGTCGCCGAAAAAGCGTTGGAACGTTCGCTATTTTCGGCTCGGGCAAGACCGTTCTTCATTGATTTCGCTTTAATTGAATGTGTAATAAAAATCGGGGCTGCTTCGTTTTATTGAGGCAACCCCGTTTTGTACCTGTATTATAACCGTTGTAAAACTCTTTTTATCACCGTTATATATACAATCACCCGACCAACGCCTCTCATTCTGCATACAATGCCGACAATTTCGCGTCGATAACCGCGTATTCTTCGTAGTCCGACCGTTCCGGTTGTTTTTCGCCCGGTTCGAAGCGTTTTTCGAATTCCGTTTTATAAGTCTCCAACGATAATATTTCCATTTCCAAGGCTTCCAAAGTTTTTGTTTTATTTGCCGAATTATCGTTTGCGCGTTTGGTCGGGTTCTTGTGTGTTTTCGTTTTATCGTGCGTGGTTTTTGAAGGCGAATCCTTTGATTTTTGGTAATCGTCCCAATTTCCGGTAAAAACCGTTAACCGTTTATTTTCCATGATGAATAGTTTATTAACGCAAGCATTTAAAAACGAACGGTCATGCGATACGGCAATAATGCTTCCCGCAAATCGGGCAAGTGCCGTTTCGACAGCTTCCCGTGCGGGTAGGTCCAAATGGTTGGTCGGCTCGTCCAATATCAGGCATTGGGGTTTATCAAGCATGGCAAGACCCAGCTTCAACCTTACGCGCTCCCCGCCCGACAGTACGGAAATGGGCTTGCGGTATTCCTCCTCATACAACCCCACAACGGCCAACGCATCCCGGGCGGCACGTTCGTTTATTTCATGGCGGGCGTGGATTTCCTGTAACGGCGTGCGATTTTCGTCTTCGAAGGAGGCGTTTTGGTCAATGAACACATACTTCACCCATCGCCCCAAGGCGCATTGTCCGGTAAAATGATCGTCAAGCCCTAAAAGCATCCGCAGCAACGTCGTTTTCCCGCAGCCGTTCGCGCCAATAATCCCCACGCGGTCACCGCCGCTCACTAAAAAATCGACATTTTCGAATAACACTCTGCCATCGAATTCCTTCGTGACATTTACCGCTTCCGCTATGCGTTTGCTTTTTTGCATGTCGTAGTCCAAATTAAGGGACGCATTCCTGCCGTAGTCCAAATGCCCCGCCGCTTTTTCGTTTGCAATGTCCTTTTTATCCTTTTCCAATCGGGCCAATTGCTTTTCATACATATGCAGCGCGGTATGGCGGCGGTAATTATAGGCCATCGTGATATGCTTCTTTTTGTTCTTAATTTCATAACGCAGCCGGGCGGCTTCGTCCAAGGCGTATTGCCGTCGGATTTCCTTTTGCGCCATAAAGCTCGCATAGCTGCCTTTGTGTTCCAAAACAGTGCCGCCCGATAATTCGACGACACGCGTGGACACACGGTTCAAAAAATAACGGTCATGGGAAATGAACAGCACGCCGCCCTCGAAGCGCATTAAAAAATCCTCCAGCCATTCCAACGCGTTGATATCAAGGTGATTGGTGGGTTCGTCCAAAAGCAGTAAATCCGGTTGCCTTAACAATATCCGTGCCAAAGCCGCGCGCATCTTTTCCCCGCCGGATAAAAGGCTTAGAGGCGTAAGCAGGGTTTCTTCCTTTAACCCCAACCCCAGCAACGTATTCTTAAGCCGAACCTCCACCGTATAGCCGTCGATGGCTTCATATTGCACCGTCAGGCGATCGTACGCTTTCATTAACGCACCCATTTCGTCGGCGGACGCTTCGGATATTTGTTTTTCCAGCATACGCAGCTTGCGCTCGATATCCACAATTTCGCGCCACTCCATCGCCGTCGATTCGCCCGTCAGTTGGGACAAATCCTGCGTCAATACCCCGGGTATGACCCCCCGCGCAAAGGATGCCGTTCCGCTGTCCGCTTGTTCCAAGCCTTGGGCGATACGCAAAAGCGTGGTTTTGCCGGCACCGTTAGGACCCACCAGCGCGACCCGTTCGCCTTTTTCTATGGCAAACGAAACGCCCTTTAATATCTCCAGGTTGTTATATGCTTTTTTAATGTCCGTAAAATTTACGAGTCCCATTAAAGCCCCCGTATAATAAAAAATTTTCGAGCATACGGTTTCATATTAAAGGTACAGCAGGCATTCAAACAAGGCAAGATAAAGAATGTGTATAAATAAAAAAGGCATTCGCAAATCTGTGGTTGTATCAACCACAATATACAAACGCTTAAAATAAATCTGAATGGGTTCCTGTTCTGGTTAGATATAAAAACAGCGTGTTTTCGTTTTTCCTATAAATTAACAACCAATCCGGTGTTATATGACATTCCCGGCAATCTTTAAAATTTCCTTTTAGCGGGTGATCAAGATACTTTTCGGGCAAAATTTCTCCTTTTGCCAAAAGCGCAACAACCTCTGTTAATAAAGATAAATTATAACCCCGTTTTTCTACTCGCTTTACGTCTTTTTGAAATTTTGACGTCGGTTTTATTGTATACATCAAGCAAGCAGCTCCTTCATCATTTTATCAACATCCGTATACGCTTTTCCAAGTGAAGGATTTTTGATCATCGCTTCTACTTCATCGATTGCGGCTATTGTTTCAACATTGGGGACATCCTTTGATATTTCGAAGGGTATTCTTTGCCGCCTAACAACCGTTTTCGCAAATACGGTAAAAGCCGCGGTCATGGTCAATCCAAAATCATGGCAAAGTTCGTCAAAATCACGCTTTAGGTTCTCGTCCATTCGAATATTTACACTTGTTTGAGCCATTTGCAACACTCCCTCTATTTTTGTACGGCGTAATTATTTTATTGCACATGTATTTACATTGTCAATAATTTTGTGTGCATTTTATACAAACCAAAAAAGGATCCCCGATTGTAACTTCAACTGCCCCCCGGAAGGGGAGAAGAAGAAAAAGGTAGGCCCAAAGGGTGGAAACCTGTAAACTGTTGTTTGCGGACAAGCAGGAAACAGGGAGGCCAACCGATGAG
>WRDO01000045.1 GCA_009779755.1 Defluviitaleaceae bacterium
AGCGAGGTTATCGCCCAAAAAACTACTGCTGTCTGTTCCGCAAAGAACACATTTAGGTTGATTTTTTCCGGCGAAAAGATTTTTTTGAATGGAGAATTTGTAATATGCACCGAATGAATCGCCACTTTTGGTAAAAAGTGATGAACGAACCGTTATTCTCCTTTCGCCGAAAGCTGTATGGTTGTTTTGCTGTTCAGGTGTATTCTTAATTTCGGGCTGTTTATCAAGCAACAATTCGTCTAAAGATATATCCAGTTTTTGTGCAAGTTGAATTAATTTTTCTGTTTCGGGGAAACCGTTTTCCTGCTCCCATTTTGAAACAGCCTGCCGCGATACATTTAACAATTCCGCTAACTGCTCCTGCGAAAGATTCTTTTCCCTCCGAATGTTCTTTAATTTTTCCGAAAATCCCATAACGCAACATCTCCTTTTTGAATAAATTGTAGATTTACAATACAATTATCCGCGGTTGCGCTCTACCAACCGTTATTTGTTTTTACGCAACTTTATGTTGCATCATTTGATTTTTTATTTTGTTGTAACCAAAATAAAGCGTCATTTAACGTTTTGTTGATAAAATCACTCTTTCCGTCCACATATTTCAATCTGCCCTTATCATAAGGATATTCAGAAGCCAACTGTATTTTCAAGGTTTCGTATACTTTAGCAACAGAAGCGTCAGCGTTTAAATAATCCCGAAAAACGATATAATCACGCCAATCTGTATCACCATTCTTTACGATATGGATGTAATGTGTAGTAATCCTATCGTCAGGCGGTATATCCTTACCCATTGAAAATACCATGCTTTGTTTATCCAACAGCATACCGCGGTTTGAAAAGCCGTTGCTTTCCAATTCACTGTATAACACCTTTGCTTCCGAAAAATCGTCAATTAAAACGCCTATATCAAGAATGGGTTTTGCCTTAATATTTACAATCGCTGTACTGCCGATATGTTGTATATCTTTTGCCACCGAGCCGAAAATTTGCCAAAGCCGTTTAATAACTTCAGCGGCGGCGTTTTTCCACTCAGGATCATGCTCTACAAGTTCTACAACGCCGCGTTTCAACCCTAATTCCATTTCCAACACCGCCCGGTATATAAATTTTTATAATAATCCAACAGCGCGCACAATGCCGCTATGGCTTGCCCGTTGCGGTAAATACTCCGACAACAGCCGCGATGTGGGCAGTCGCAGCGAACGACTTCGCCTTCAAGAGAGCGCGACTGCCCATATCGCGGCGGGATTACAGGGTTATACGATAATCAACCGGCTATTACTCAATCCTCGCGTCAACAACCGTTATTTCATCAGGTCCATCCAAATTCTCCTTCGTAACATCCTTATCCCGATGCAGCAAATCATACAATATTGGCGCAACAAACAGCGTCATAGCCGTAGCGTAAATCAACCCGCCGATGATGGCGATCGCCATGGGCTGCATCATCTCCGTGCCTTCGCCCACGCCCATCGCCATCACGCTCATGGCAAAAATCGTGGAAATCGCCATCATTAAAATCGGACGGATACGCTTGCGCCCCGCGTCGATGATGGCATCCTTCTTAGGCATCCCTTCCCAACGCATCTGATTGACGCGGCTGATATACACTATACCGTTGTTGGTGGAAACGCCCGCCAACAGAATGAGGCCAATCATAGCCACGATGGACAAGGGCATCCCCGCGATGAGCAAGGCCACAAACCCCCGGTAAACGCCAGCGGAATGGTGAGCATGATAATGAAGGGAGACAACAAGGACTGGAATTGCGCCACCATGATCAAATAAATGAACACAAGCGCGAGGATGAGCATCAGGATTAAATCGTTCATCGCATCGGCAATGGCCTCCGCCTCGCCGCCGAAAATTATCTGCGAATTGCCTACGGGCACGAAATCCGCCAGCAGGCGTTCGATTTCCGCGTTCACCAGCGTAACATTGTAACCTTCTTCCAATTCGCCGCTGATGGTCGTGAAGCGGTTGCGGTTCATGCGGTTGATGGAGGTGAAGCCGATATCCTCCGTGACTGTGGCGATATCGGAAAGGGTCACGTAACCGCTTTGCGTGGCGATTTGCAAACCCTTGATGGCGTAGCGGTCGGGGGAAGTAAAGTCGCCGTCGGATACGACGATTTCGTATGACCTGCCCGACAAAGTCATGTTTATCGTGCGGCGGGGCGCGGTGACGGCTTCGTTAACCGCCATAAACACCTGCGCCACGGTCAAGCCGCGAGCCATGGCGGCATCCTTATCCACTACCACACGCAGCTCGGGCGCGCCGCGCTCAATGAGGTCGGTGACGTTGGTCGTGCCTTCAACGGTACGGATCAAATCGGCTACGGCGATGGCCGTATCGCGGATGTCGTCCAGTTCGCGACCCTCAACGCGGATGGAAATTGAATCGCCCATCATCATACCCATACCCATATCGCCGCCGTCGACTTCTACCTCTAATTCTAACCCTTCTCCGATTTCAACGATCCGGTTTACCAGCGCGTCGTGGGAAAGGGTGCGGTTATCCTCGGTCAATACATACATGGAAATCGTCGTACTTTGGCCGCCGAAGCCGCCGAATTGGCCGAAACCCAAACTCGCGGCCATCATACCCATCATACCGCCGCCGCCGATGGAAACGCCCACGGTCTCTACATCGGCCAATTCGAATACCCGCGCGGAAAACGCCTCGGCGGCTTGCGTCGCTTCTTCAAAGGTCGCGTCGTCGTGCAACCGTGCTGTTACGGAAATCTGCCCCATCGCCATATCGGGGAACATTTCCATACCGCGGCGGGAAATCCCCCAAAGCGTGGCGGCGAACGCCGCGATGGCAAGGATTAAAACGGGCAGTTTAAAACGCAGGGCAACGCGCAGGGCTTTTTCATACCCATCCACAAACTTCGTGAACAGCCGCCCCTCTTGGTCCTTTTTCATGTTCTTAAGCATTAAACTGGATGCCGCGGGTACGACTGTCAGCGCGATAATCAAGCTGGCCATCAGCGAATATCCGATGGTCAGCGCCAGATCGGTAAACAGTTGGCGGGTAATCCCTCCCGTAAACACGATGGGGAAAAACACGGAAATCGTGGTCAGGCTGGCGACGAAGATGGCCCCCGCAACCTGCTTGGTGCCGGAAACGGCGGCCCGCGCCGCGCTCCGGTCGGTGGTCAGGCGCATACGGTAGATATTTTCGATAACGACGATGGAGTTGTCCACCAGCATCCCCACCGCAAGCGCAAGCCCGCCCATGGAAATCATGTTTAAGCTCACACCCGTAAAATACATCAGCGCAAACGCCAGCAGCAAACTGACGGGGATCGAAACCGCGACGATCAACGTCGGCCGGATATCCCGCAGGAATAAAAGTAAAATTACGATGGCGAGCAATCCGCCCCAAAGTAACGAGTTAAGCACCGAACCGATGACGATGCCGATCATTTCCCCTTGGTCCATTAAAATAGCGAAGCCCAAGCCTTCGTATTCGGCGGATAACGCGTCCATGCGATCCCTGACAGCGGAAGCGATATCCGCCGTCGTAAATTCGCTTTGCCGTTGAATCGAAATCATAACGGCGGGGTTGCCGTTAACGCGGGTGAAGGAAAGGTGGCTGTCATCGGTAACGAACACGTCGGCAATGTCGGAGAGGCGCACCGCGGGTACGCCGGCAAGGCCCATCAGCGACGGGTCGAACAGGAGCATGTTCCGTATTTCATCCAAATCAGTAAAACGGTCACCCACGCGTACCATGTAGCTGTGGTCGTCTTCAATAACCGCCCCGGCGGGCATGGCGAAATTCTGCGCGAAGAGCATCCCGTGGATGGTTTCCACGGAAAGCATGGCGGCGGGGAGGCCGGCGGCGGGGAGTTCCTGCGGGGGGTTGGCGGCTTGTGCGGCAGCCATTTCGGCCATCATTTCCGCTTGTTTGATTTCCATAGCGGCGGCAATTTCTTGATTTACAAAATGGAGCCGCATGGGATGTTCCGCTTGTGCTTGATGCCATGCATCTGACGGGTCGTAACCCTCCGCGATAAGTTCCTCAAGCCGGGCTTCGAGCGCGGCACCGTAGAAAACTTCAAAAAATTCGGCGTAGGCTTTTTCCATTTGGGCTTCCATTTGCGCCTGCGCTTCGGCCATTGCCGCTTCGGTCATGGCGGCGATCATCGCGTCCATAGCAGCCTGTAATTGCGCATTCACCGCGTCGATCCGTTCCTGTTCGATAACGACGTGCAATTGGTTCTGCACCAAGCCCGAAAGGCTGGCCACGGCAACACCCGCCACCCCTTCCAAAGCGGGTGCCACGGTGTACCGCGCGAATTCGGACAGTTCATCGATGGTTTTACCCGCCATAAACACGTTGGCGGTCATAATCGGCAGCATTTCCGGGTTCATGCGGATCATGCGGGGGCGCGACGCGCCTTCGGGCAGCAGCATCATGTCGAGTGCTTCGCGGATTTCCAGCGATGCCGAGTCCATATTCGTGGATTCGGTAAATTGCAATATCATAATCGATACATGCTCGTTGGAAATCGATTGCACCGTTTCGATACCGCTGAGGGTACTCATCCTTGTTTCCTTCGGAATCGTTACGTCGCGCTCCACTTGTTCGGGTGTGGCACCGAAGTATGTGGTGAATACCGCCGTGTAAGGCAAATCCATGGACGGCAGCAAGTCCGTCGAGGTGTTCATCAACGATACGACGCCCAGCACCGTAATTAAAATAACCCCAACCAATACGGTAAAGGGTTTGCGTACGCTTAGCTTTTCTAACATATTGCATCTCCTATGGTGGTACATATTTTAACTTTTGCTCGCCAAGAGCAGAAGTTGCACTTGATATTTTAAGCGGTTAACCTCAACCGAATGTTAACGGGTTGATTTGGTGTATGTTCCCGCCGGGAGGGGAAGGGGTAGCGCTCCCTTGAAGGCGAAGTCGGTCGCTGCAACCCCTTCCCCTCCCGGCGGGGCGGCATGTCGTGTGAACGCGATGGGTGTTGCGGTTGGAATAAAAATGACAATTTGCAAAGTATCGTTTTATTATACATACAATACAACCGGAAAGGAAGTATTTAACAAGGGCCAGATGTTAAACCGTGCGGAAATCATGACATCGGAAATTCGGGAATCTCGCTTTCGGGGGCGGTAACCACTTCGATTTTTTCACCGTCGACCGTAACGGCTTGGTTGTCGGCTATTTTTATATGATTTAAGTTTGCATAATATTTATCCAAACATTCGTCATCGTTGCCGAAATAATGATGCCCGTAATGCACGTACACGTAAAAATCAATAAACCTAAGCCCGGAGAAGTCGCCGTTAAGTGCCGAACCAAACACCGGGTCATCAATGCCGTCGTCAATTATATCCTTTTGCATGATAACCGAGCCGGCGGAAGTACCCATATAGAGCTTGCCCTGCCGGATGTGGCGGGCAATCATAACATCCGCTTTTTTGCGTTTTAATTCCTGCATCAGGAAAAAGCTGTTCCCGCCGCACACGAACAGGGCGTCGGCACCGGAAATGATTTTTTCAATGGCTTCGGCCGGTTCGCTTGAAATATCCAAGTCTTCGACGGCAAACCCGAGGTTCTTGAGGGCTTCCCTGTCCGCGTTATTGATAAAATCCAAGCCTTCTCGGTATTCTTCCGGCATTTCATACAAACCGGCGGTGGGGATGAATATTACCTTTTTTCCGGTTAAGTTTTGCCCCGCAAAAGCGGGAAGCAAACTTGCCGATCCCGCGAACCAAGATGCTAAGAATAATTTTTTTGTCATATTTTATTTTTCCTATTCTATACGGTTTATTTGTTGTACGTGCCCGCCGGGAGGGGAAGGGGTTGCGCTCCCTTGAAGGCGAAGTCGGTCGCCGCAACCCCTTCCCCTCCCGGCGGGGCGGTATGTCATATGAACGCGGTGGCTGTTTGGGATAAAAATAATTGCGTATGTTTATAAATTCTTATAATTTTTAATAAAACATGATGGAAGAGCGAAATGCTTTTATAGGGTTCGATATTTATATTGTAAAATTATCTTCTCACCGTAATACCCGTTCTACAGCCGAGGAGCAGGCGGTTGCGGCGAACGACTTCGCCTTCAAGAGAGCGCAACCGCCTGCTCCTCGGCGGAAGCAACACAGCATTTTGCAACGTTAATTTGCGACTTGATATCGTTTATGATTTGAACCAAAACTTGCTCCCGATTTACGGACGTATCATATACTGTAAACCCGTGTTCCGTTAAAAACCCGGTCATTTCCCGGTTAAACGGGATGGCCCGCGAAACGGCATATTCCTTTAGTTCTTCATCACTCCACCCGTATGTCCAATCGTCCTCCGTGTCGTATTTTTTGAAATCGCGGACGAATTCGTCGGCCGTTTTATTGTTTTGCGCCAGCCCTATAAGTATGAAATGTTCGTTTAATTTTTTTATACCGTACATATTCAAAACGGATGATATGAGGTCAAAATTAAAATACGCCCCTTCCATCACGAACCGGTTCTCTTTTATTTTCCGCGCTTTTAGGTTTTGTTCATCTTCGTAGCGGGCATCGGAAAAGACACCGAGAAAATGCCCGAGGAACGGCGCAAAATTGTCCCTCGCTTTTTCATAATCCCAATGAAGGCGGACATCCAGTTGCGGATATGCCCTTCCGAATATGGCGGCAACTTTATCGAGGCTGATGACGAAATAACCCAATTCCTCGTTTATTTTGGTTGCCAATGATGTTTTACCGGTTCTGCTTGCACCCGCGATGATTATGTTTTTCATGTGGCACCCTTATGTTGAGCATCTTGGTTAAATTCCGAAGGGGATAACGCAAATATCGCCGAAGCCTCACCAATAAAATGCAGCAATATCAAGGGAACCAAGCTGTCCGCAGCTATCAGCAAACCCATGGATACGGTTGCAAACAGCCCGATAGAAACGGCATTTTTCAATCCTTGGTAAAGATGCCCGGCCCCAAAGGTCACAAACGCAATCAACAGAATTATGTATACCGAAATACCGGGGAACACCGCGTACAAGAGGAATAACAAAAACCCCCGGTAAACCGTTTCCTCGCAAACGGCGGTACTGAGCGCCACAAGTGAATACAGCTTCTTTTCTTTTTTGGTCCGCGGGATGATACGGAGCGTTCCGCTGTTGTCGTTCGTATATTCCTCTATGAAATCTTCTTTGAACTTTTTGCTTGCCACCGAAGCGATAAACTCGTAAGCGGAATAAACGAATACCAACCCGCCCGCAACGAGGGCAATGACCGTAAACCATATATTTTGGTTAAAATTTATCAGCCGGAACCCGATTTCCGCAGGGCTGATGCCTCCAATCAAGGACATAACGGCAACCGGCGCGGCAAACCCCCAATAAAACGCAATCAAACGAAGGTAACTCCTGCATTGCATTTTTTCCGTGATAACGTCGGGTTTGGGCTTTCTTGAAGGCAAGGCGTCTATAATCGGCACCAGCGCAAACATAACCGTTAAAATTATTAGGAAAATAATGTACATCAAACGCCCCCCCCTAAAACATCTTTGTTTCCTGCGGTACTTAAACACGCGGTTTCGCGTTCGCCATTTTACAAAACGACCACGCGGTCAGCGATGAATTGAATACGGCATCGCGCAGCGGCCAAAGATTGTCAACCAACCTTACTTCCGCGCCGCGTTTGAATAATTCGCCGTATAAATCCATATACGTCACCATCCCGATCGGCGTTTCGGAATGTTGGCTCACGGGGAAACCGGCGGTTTTGTCATGATAAAAGTTTTTGGGGTCAAATTCGTAGACGTGGAGTACGGCGTTTTGTTGCCGTTCGTGCCAAGCATGTTCGATGGCGACGACATGCCGCGCACCGGAAGCGAAGAACCTTGCTTCGTCTTCGACCGTCATATTTTCACAAACACGGTAACCGACGCGCGGACATTCGCGCGGAAAGAGCCAATTAAGCAGCGCGGGTTCGGTAAGCGACCAAACAAGACCGACATTTGGGTTAAGTTCGGCACGCCTAGGCAACCGCGGATGGAAAATTTCGACGTTCGGGTCTTCGCTAACGTGGAATAAACGCATGGAACACCTCGTTGAGATTTAATTGAGGTTTATATGAAATGGTATTATATACGCAGCACAATAAGAAAGGAAGCGTTTACCATGTTCCGCATCCTGGTAGTGGAGGACGATACCAACACGCGCAAACTGATGTGCGCGGTGTTAAAACGGCAAGGCTTCGAACCGTTACAAGCCGAAGACGGCAACAAAGCGCTCGCCGTAATGGAAAACGAGCACATCGATTTGGTCGTGCTGGACTTGATGATGCCCGGCATGGACGGCTACGCCTTGACCAAGGAACTCCGCGCCGCATGGAAGCACCTCCCTATATTAATGGTAACGGCCAAGCAGGAACCCTCGGACAAACGCGAAGGCTTTTTGGCGGGGACGGACGACTACATGACCAAACCCGTGGACGAGGAGGAAATGATACTTCGCATACGCGCGTTGCTAAGGCGTTCGCAAATCGCGAGCGAGCAGAAAATCGTGATGGGCGGGGTTACGCTGGATTACGATGCCTTTACGGTAACGGGGTACGGACAGGAAATCCTGCTCCCGCAGAAGGAATTCCAATTATTGTTTAAACTGTTCGCTTCCCCCGGCACCATTTTTACGCGGATGCAACTGATGGAGGAAATTTGGGGCTTCGATTCCGACATCGGCGACCATACGCTCAACGTCCACATCAGCCGCCTGCGCGAGCGGTTCGGCGGTTGGGGGGAGCTGGAAATCGCGACGGTGCGCGGGGTGGGGTACAAGGGAATACATCGGGGGGTGAAGAAGGCATGAAGGAAAAGCACCGTTGGAGCTTGGCTGTTTCGTTGGTGTTCTATGTATTCGCGGTGATGGCGGCGGCCATGATGCTTGCGGGTTTTATCATGGTAATCCTCAACCACAAGGGCATATTGAATTGGAACCATGAAATGATGGGGACGGAATTCAGGCCCCCCGTCGCCGCGTTGGTGGGGATGATTCTGTTTTCGGTCATCATCGGTACGGCGTTGGCATCCTTTTTCAGTAGGCGCGCGCTTAAACCGATCCGCAGGCTGGTTGAAGCCACGCGCAGAGTGGCACGCGGCGACTTTAACGTGTTCGTGGAAAGCGAAGGCAGCATCCGCGAATTGGACGAGCTGCACCACAGCTTCAACCAAATGACGCGGGAGCTATCCTCCACGCAAACCCTCCGCAACGATTTCATCAATAATTTTTCCCACGAGTTTAAAACCCCCATCGTATCGATCAGGGGCTTCGCCAAGTTGTTGAAGGAAGGCGGCATAAGTGAGGACGAACGGAAGGAATATCTCGAAATCATCGTCGCCGAAAGCCAACGCCTTTCCACCCTCGCCACCAACGTATTAAACCTTTCGAAATACGAATCCATGGAAATCATCGCCGAAAAGGAAACCTTCCGCGTGGACGAACAGCTCCGCCGCGTCATCGCCATGACCGAACCGCAATGGGCGGCGAAGGGGATAACCGTTGAAGTCGCGCTCGACGAAGCCGAATATTACGGCAACCCCGACCTTATCCAGCAGATTTGGTTAAACCTGATCGACAACGCCGTCAAGTTTTCGCATACGGGCGTTAACTTCGGCGCAATTTGTGCCGAAGTTAACGGGGCGGTCATCGTCACAATCAAGGACGACGGCATCGGTATGGACGAGGCCGTGCGTCTTCGTATCTTCGACAAATTCTTCCAAGGCGACGCGTCGCACAAGCAAACGGGCAACGGGCTGGGCTTAACGATGGCGAAACGCATCGCGGAACTGCACGGGGGGACGATCCGCGCGGACAGCCAACCGGGGCGGGGGAGTTCGTTTACGGTGATGTTGCCTAAGTAACCAAGGTTTACACAACGGCATATATATGGTAGCTTTTGCCTGTAATGAAATATAATTGAGATTAACCCTCTTGGGGTGACGACACGATGAAGATTCTTCCAAAGGTTAATGAAGCGGTTATACCTATTGAAAAATTTACAAAATACGCATTAGACCCCATAAACGGAAAAGGAAAACATTCCGCGTTTGAAATGGCTTTAGGGTACAACCTTGGAAATGTCGCTTTATTAATTGAAAACATAAGGAATAATTTATATCATTATCCCGCTTTATATAAAGGGGATAATGAATTTGGTACGACCTATTCTGTCCTCATGTGCCTTGTCGGTGTAAACGGCAAAACGGCCAATGTGCTGACATCATGGATAGATGACAAACAAACCGGGCAAATGAGACTAACGAGTGCATATATAAAAAAGAGAAAGGGCGCTGACCATGATTAAGTTATATCAACGCATTAAATTAAAATCCGGTAAAAATGCCGTAATCGTCGAAATTTTGGGCAAAGGAGAAGCATACATCGCCGACATCGAAATTTCGGAAGGCGATTACGAAACGGAAACCGTATACCCCAAAGACATTAAAAGTATTTATACGGAAGTTGAAGAACCTTATATACCCGCAATCGCTTAATTAAGGAATGGTTCCATATATCATTTACACCAACAACCCCGCCGTGCGGGACCGTTACGCGAGCCTTGCGCGTTTTATCGGCGGCGATGCTTCCGCTGTTTTTACCGCCGTGCGAGACGCGGTGCACTTGGGGGCGCGGATTGTCAGCCACCCGCTCAGCGGAAGCGTTAAGCCGTGGGAAAGCCCGTATAAAAGCGTGGCGATTTCCCTCCCCGCGGGTTCGGCGGATAATAGAAGCGCGGTGGATTTCCAATCGCTCCGCATGATCGAGGACGCGATGCGCTACCCTTCGGAAATTCGCGACGTTTTTAACGCCGATGAATCGACGCGGGAGGATTACCGTATAATAGACTTGGATTTGATTACGAACGCGCTGGAGGGAAATATATGTCCGACATCTACGATATCTTGATTGTCGGCGCGGGGCCGGGCGGCATGGCCGCGGGCATTTACGGCAGCCGCGCGCGGCTGAAGACCGCGATTATCGACAAGGGCAAGCCCGGCGGGCAAGCCTCGACAACGACGGAAATGGAGAATTACCCCGGGTTCTTTCGGGAAACGACCGGGCCGGGCGTCATGGGCGAATTTGAAGCCCACGCGGCGCAATTCGGTACGGTTTTTTTAAAGGGGAACGTAAAGGATGTTTCCCTTGAAGGCGAGATCAAAACCGTAACGACCGCAAACGGCGATATTTACCAATCCCGCACGGTCATCCTCGCGCCGGGCGCGGAGCCGCGTGTATTGGGCGTACCCGGCGAAGGCAAGCTACGGGGCAAGGGCGTTTCGTACTGCGCCACCTGCGACGCGGATTTCTTCGAGGAACTGGACATTGTAGTGGTCGGCAGCGGCGATGCCGCCATCGAGGAAGCGTTGTACCTTACGAAATTCGTGGAATCCGTGACCGTTATCGTCATCCACGACGAGGGCGTGCTGGATTGTAATAAACGCAGCGCGGAAAAAGCCTTCGCCCACCCCAAGTTCCGCTGGGTGTGGAACAGCGTACTGGAGGAAATCCAAGGCGACGAAATGGTGGAGGGCGCGGTCGTAAAAAACATCCGCACCGGCGAAAAGCAAACGCTCGAAGTCAACGGCGTGTTTATTTTCATCGGTTCGCAGCCCAAGACAGAATTTTTAAAAGGCAAAATCGATTTGGATCAATGGGGATATATCCCCACGTCGGAGCGTATGGAAACCAACGTACCCGGCGTATACGCCGTGGGTGACGTCCGCGTCAAATACCTGCGCCAAGTGGTGACCGCGGCGGCGGACGGCGCGATCGCGGCCGTGGCGGCGGAAAAATATTTGGAAGGCCACGTAGAAGGACGCTTGACACGCGAGGATATCGAAAAATTGACAATCGGGAGCTAAGGTTTGAAAATCAATTATAAATATATCGGAGGGCTTCACATGGTTGAATTGAATAAGGAAAACTTTGAAGCGGAAGTGTTGCAATCAAAGGGCATTACGTTCGTGGATTTTTGGAGCGAGAAGTGCGAGCCCTGTATGGCTCTAATGCCCGAAGTGCTTAAATTCGTTGAAAAAAACGCGGGGCGCGCCAAGTTTTGCAAGCTCGATACCGCCAATAACAAGCGGTTGGCCATCAGCCAAAAGGTGATGGGCCTGCCGACGCTGGTATTTTACAAGGACGGCGAAAAGGTATTCACCTTTGACCCGGCGGTCATCGACGAAGGCGGGATAACGGCGGTGCAAGCGAAGCTGGACGAATTGGCCGGGTGAATTCGGAATAAAAAGAGGAGGGAACGTGAATGCGTTTAGAGATTGGTGAAATTTTTATCAAGGATATTCAATTCGGCGCGGTTACCGAAGTGAATGACGGAACGCTTCATATTAATAAGGAAGAACTGGCGGGAATCGCCGCACAAGACGACCGCGTAAAATCCGTCGAGGTATTCCTCGCGCGCCCGGGTGAATCGGTGCGGATCCTCCCCGTGAAGGACGTGGTGGAACCGCGCGTAAAAATAAAAGCGGGCGGCGCAGACGCTTCCGACGGTGCAAACGCCGTTATGGGCGGTATCTTCCCCGGCTTTATGGCGGGGGTGGAGCAAGTGGGAAGCGGGCGCACCCACGTATTAAAGGGTGCGGCAGTTGTCACCACGGGCAAGATCGTGGGCTTCCAGGAAGGTATCATCGACATGAACGGCCCGGGCGCGGAATACACGCCCTTTTCAAGGACGCAGAACATCGTGCTCAAGATCGAACCTGTCGACGGCATCAAGCAACACGAGCATGAAGTGGTCGTGCGCTTGGCGGGTTTCCGCGCGGCCAATTATTTAGGCGAAGCGGGCAAAAACGTAAAGCCCGACAACGAAAAGGTATACGAAACGCTCTCCCTGTTGCAACAAGCCGCGTTATATCCCAATCTGCCCAAGGTCGCTTACGTGTATATGCTGCAAACCCAGGGCCTTTTGCACAATACGTTCTATTACGGCGTGGACGTGCGGCAAATCGTCCCTACTTTCATGTACCCCACGGAAGTGATGGACGGCGCGATCGTGAGCGGCAACTGCGTTTCCGCCTGTGATAAAAACCCCACGTACATCCACGCCAACAACCCCGTCATCGAGGATTTGTACGCCGAACACGGCAAGACGATCAATTTCCTCGGCTGCGTAATCACTAACGAAAACGTCACCTTAGCCGACAAGGAGCGCAGCTCCAACATGACGGCCAAGCTCGTGGAATATATGGGCGCGGACGCGGTGATTATTTCCGAGGAAGGCTTCGGCAACCCCGATGCCGACCTCGTGATGAATTGCAATAAAATAGAAGCGAAAGGTATCAAGACCGTGCTGATTACCGACGAATACGCCGGGCAGGACGGCGCGAGCCAATCCCTCGCCGACTCCACGCCGTTCGGCAACGCCTGCGTAACCGCGGGCAACGCCAACGAAGTGGTGACCCTGCCGCCGATGGAAACCGTCCTCGGCTTCCCCGAAGTGGCGAACGTCATCGCGGGCGGCTGGGAAGGCAGTTTGGCAGCCGACGGAAGCATCACCGCCGAAATCCAGGTGATTATCGGTGCGACAAATGAATTGGGGTATGGGTATTTAACAGCCAAGGCAGTATAGAGGGTTGGTCTACGATCCGGGCGAGTGGGGGAACGCCATAAACCGCACCTGCCCGGACGATAGCATCCAAGCCGAAATACAGGTCATCATTGGTTTAACGAATGGGCGGGGTATGGGTATCTGACGGCCAAAGCGGTGAAGAGGGTTGATCCACGAAAGGTTGTGAAGGTCACCATGAAAAAGAAATTTTTGTTTTTTATAGGGGTGTTGTTCCTTGTCTTTGTGTTCGTTCCTATACCGGCAGTATCGGTTGCTGCGCCGGGTACATACAATCCGGGTGACATAACGGTCATTAACGCCATCATAACCAACAACGGATTAAAATGGACGCCCGCCCCGGCAGACGGTTCAATCGTTCCCTCCGATTGGACGGGCATAAATTGGACCGGTTCTTCCGAATCTACAAACAGGCGGGTTTTTTGGATATATTTAGGCAATCAAGACTTAACCGGAACATTGGATGTGAGTGGTTTGGTTGAATTGTATAATCTTGATTTGCGTGACAACCAATTGACAGGGCTGAACATAAGCAACAACCCTGCCCTTACAGTACTTGCCCTTTCAAATAATCGGATGACAGAGTTGGATGTCAGTAACAATCCATTATTGGAAAATCTCGGCTTGGGACATTTTAACCCTGTGACCGAATTAAATTTGAAAAATAACCCAAAGTTGACAACACTTTGGACAACCGGGAATAAACTGGCAAAATTGGATGTCAGTAGCAATCCCGCGCTGACAACGATATGGATTTCCGGTACCATGACGGAATTAAACGTAAGAAACAATCCTGCGCTAACAGTTCTTCGGGTTGCCGCTAACCTGACGGAGTTGGATATAAGCAACAATCCCCTACTTACGGAATTATTGGTTGGCAGAAATCAATTGACTACCCTGGATATTAGTAAAAATACAGCATTAAACGGACTTGACGTTACAAGAAATAATATGGGACAAAACCCCGATACCGGCGTTCCCGGTTGGAAAAACAATTGGGATACCGCCCGGGAAGGGGAAGGTTGGCCGGGAAGAACAGGTTTTTTTTATTTCCCGCAAAACAATTCCAACACAATCCCCAACCCGACGCCATCACCCACGCCAAGCTCTTCTCCGTCACCAAACCCTTCCCCATCACCCACCCCAAACTCTTCTCCGTCACCAAGCCCCTCCCCATCACCCACCCCAACATCTTCGCTCACCCCCGATCCTACATCCACCACCCCTGTTACCGCGTCCTTCGGCGGGCAGCTAACCTACAGTGACGGCGCACCGATGGCGAACGTGATCGTGGCTCTGTTCTCTGACCCCCTCGTTACCACAACTAATAATGAGGGGTATTTCACCTTCGAAAACGCTCCCCTTGGGGCGCACACCCTGCGGTCCTACCTAACGCAAGCCGACTTTGATAACAATCATTTCGTGCTGGAGCAGGGCGTGACGGTTTCATCCAACGCCGGTGAAAATATCGTAGCCTTTATCGTCACGTTACCCAACCCCGAGCCAACGCCCGAACCGTCACCCGAACCAACGCCAATCCCCGAACCATCCCCCGCAACCATTCACACACCCACCCCAACAACCGCATCCACCCCCAATCCAACGCCCACTCCCCGGCCAGAACCGGACAGCGGCGGCTTGTTATGGTTGTGGCTTCTGTTGGGCGTCCTCGCGGCAGGTGTGGTCATAACCGTGATAATCATAACGAAACGGAAAAACCCCGTGTAATATTAATGTCCCCGTTAGCATTAATAACAAAATAATTCGAAAATGGGCTAACCCATCGCGGTTTCGGGTACCGCTCGGTCAAGTTTGTTTTTCATTAAACTCGCTTTAATACCACGGCGATGGGGATGGGGGGTAAGCGCGTTTCACTAAATAGGGTGTTGAACAGTGAAGGACGGGCTTACGTGAAACCGAGAAGGCTCACTTAGGGAGACAAGTGGTTTCACTTGCCCGACCAAACCGGATGGCATCCCATTTCGTGTTAGCGCGTCCCCCCCCATCGCCATCGCCATGATGTGAAAAGACAAAATAATTTGTATCTCGTATATTACTATACACATCACAATAATCACACACGCAAGTAATTTACAAAACAAAATATTCACTCGCGTATAAGGAGGGAACGGCATGAATACGACAATCGCACCATCCGGTTTAATCAGCGGGCATATCGACATCATCCTACTAAAGATCATTTCGTTGGAGGACGGATACGGCTACAGCATATCGAAGACGATTTCTCGTATGACCAACGATGTGTGTGAAATTAAGGAGGCAACGCTGTACGCCGGGCTGCGTCGCTTGGAAGCAGAAAGGTTTATCGCGTCCTATTGGGGTGACGAGAGCCAAGGCGGCCGAAGGAAGTACTACACCCTTACCCAAGCGGGGCGGGATAACTTAGCCGAAAGCCAAACCAAGTGGGAAATGACCAAGGAACTGATGGACAGGATCCTTAGATGGGAGGGGAACAATGATGAAATATCACGGCGAAATTAACTATTACACCCCCGCGTTAAAAACAAACAAAGCAACGCACGTACACATGACGGAATGGGTCAACCTTACACAACGTTTTAAAAATCTGATAACGAAAATCATGGGATGGAGGGTTTACGATGCACGAAAAGCGTATAGCTAAAATGGTAAACGATTTATTCTACGACATTGTGGAAACCGACGAGGTGCGCGAGCAAAAAGAGGAACTGCTCATTCATTTAACGGAAAAGACGCAGGAATTTATGAAAAAAGGACTTTCCTTCGACGAATCGCTCGCCGCCGCAAGGGCAAGTTTGGGCGACCCGGACGAACTCGTCGGCGGTTTTGAACGCAAGCGTGCGGTGGTGGTGGAGGAAGTGGACGACGAATACGGCGTTAACGTCCATTTCCGCGTGGGGCGTATGTTTACGAAGCTGACCCCGCTCGCGCCCTTCATTTATATATTGATGGGGGTATTCCAAAGCTCGTGGCGTCCGCTGCTCCCCTTTGATGTTTGGAATTGGTGGACGTGGGGTTGGGTCATTATCCCCGTGTTCGGTATTTTGAGCTCCGGCATCGGCACGCATACGATTACCGCGCTTTCCCCCTTCATCTATGTTACGATCGGTATTATCTACGGCGGCTCGTGGTGGGCATGGGGCTGGATGATCATTCCCATTTCGGGCATCCTGTTCTCCTCCGGCGGCGGTAAGAAGAAAAAGAAAAAGAAGAAAAAAATGATATACGCATATACCGACGCAATCGTGGAAGCCGCGATAGACGGCGACGTAGAAGGCATCCACGAAGCCGTGCAAGATTTGAAGGATTTTAAAAAAGACTACAAAGACCGCCAAAATTAATTTTTTTCAAAATCGATTAAAGCCTCCCCGTCAATGCGTACATTGGCAGGGAGGCTTGATTTATGGGGATTTAACGTGGCATGATGCGGTTTTCTACTCCGCAGATTTTTCCGATTCCAAGTAATCGGAAAGCCTTTCCACGATTTTCCGGAAGTTTATTATATCGATGTTTTCACGGAGCCAAACGGCCAGACCGCCGTCCGCCGTATATTGATATTCTTCTATTTCCGTCATGATTGCGTCCGCATTTTTCATGTTATAAATATCACACGCGGCAAGGAGCTTCACCAGTGATTCATTGTCCGGTTTATCTTTTTTGGGTTTTTGGTTTTCATCCTCAATGGCTGAGAGCGCAACCTCGATATTATCAAGCAGTTCCCCCACCATTACGAGAAATGCCGGGTTTCGCTCCTGTATTAAACTAAGGTTACCGTCCCTTGCCGCGAATTCGAGGATTTCGGCTTCCTTGCCGACTCCGTTTGCGAAAATATCGTAGCTTGCCCCCTTGATGCCATGTACCCTAATACCATAGTTGGTAATCCCGTCTTCGGTGACCGTTTCCATCAATCCGAACGTTGAGCGGGTGCTTCTCGCGTATGAACGGAGAATCTTCAAGTATGTTTTTTCGTCACCGTCGTACCGTTCAATTCCTTTAAATATATCCAACCCGACGATTTCCCTGTTTGCCATAGACTGTTTGGTTTGATTTTCAACCTTCTGTACGGGTTCGCTTTGGCCGCTCGATTTTTGTGACATAGCGTCCTGCCTTGCCACTTCAATTATTTCAGGCGATTGCTTATCGCGTATAAATTTATTGAGGACGATATTCATTTGCCTCAGGTCAATCGGCTTGGAAATAAAATCGTCAAAGCCGTTTTCCAAGAACATATCCGCTTGTCCCGCTACGGCGTTTGCGGTCAACGCCACAATCGGGTCTTTGTATCCCATATCGCGCAAACGCTTCGTTGTTTCAACGCCATCCATTTTTGGCATCATATGGTCCATAAATACGACGTCGTAAGTATTTCCGTCCTTAATTTTATCAATCGCGGCAAATCCGCTGTCGGCCGAATCCATTGCGAGCCGATAAGGCGTCAATAATCCTTTGGTTACATATATGTTTGTTTCCACATCGTCCACAATCAGGATTTTACCGTAGGGCATCGGCTCCCTCGTAATTTTTATCTTTCTCATTTGCGCTCTGCTGCAAGTACGGAACTGTTGAAGGTTTTCAACCACTTCCCTACCCAATACATCGGTACCGACCAAGTCTTGCGGCAGGCGTACGGTAAATGTGGAGCCTATGCTCGGTTTGCTTTCAACCGCGATGCTCCCGCCCATCAACTCGACCAGATTCCGCGTTATATTCATACCCAGCCCCGTACCTTCGGTTGTATTGTTCGCTTCTTGGTTAAACCGGGTATATTCGTCAAACAGTTTATCCACTTGTTCTTTGGTCATACCTTGCCCCGTGTCGCTTACAATAACGACCAACACCGCTTTTTTGCTATTTTCCGCTACCGCCTCTGTGGTAATTGTCAGGCTCACCCTACCCGCATCCGTATACTTAAACGCATTGGAAAGCAGATTATTTAATATTTGTTTTATTCGCAATTCGTCGCCTGAGAATTGCGCGGGCATATTTGCGTCAATATTTAATTCAAAGTTAATCCGCTTGCTGCCGATACGCATCATGTTGAGCTGCGCTGTGTCGCTGACAAGGCTGGCGATATCGTATTTATCCGTCAAAAGCTCCAATTTGCCGGCTTCTATTTTGGACAGGTCGAGTATGTCATTGATAATGCCGAGCAACAGTTCACCCGAAGTATAGACTTTTTCAAGTGCTTCCCGTATTTCCGGGTCAAGCTCGTTTTTATAGAGTTGAATTTCGGTAATACCTAAAACGGCGTTCATCGGTGTGCGTATTTCGTGACTCATCGTGCTGAGGAACGCGCTTTTGGCTTTGTTTGCGGCTTCCGCCGACATACGTTGACGTTCGATTTCGCTTATCAGATTTTTCGTTTCCGTTATATCCAAAAGCGCACCCGCTATATGAAGGGGGTTACCGCTTTCGTCACGGGTAGTTTCGCCGGTGTCACGATAATATGCCCATTCGCCGTTTTTCTTTTTCATCCGGTATTCAATATCAAAGGGTGTTTTCCCGTCGGTGTCCGTAATGTGTTTTTCAAAGCTGTCCATCACCCCGTTTTTGTCAGCGGAGTGTATACAATCGGACCAGCTGTTTAAGACGTTCGGGAAATCGGTCGCATCGGTATAGCCCAGCAATTGCCTGAACTCATCCGACCAAGTGACGGATTCTATGGGAGCAGCCGCATCGTTATATATAAATTTTATGTCCCACATGCCGATTTTCGTGGCTCTGACCATCAAATTTAATCTCAACAATTGTTTTTCCGCTTCACTGCCGGCGTTTTCCAGCGACACCATTACTTCGCTTATGGATTTGATGAATCTTGCGATAAACAGATTAAATATGATAAATATCAACGAGATTACCACAATCATCACAAGGAACAACGTGGTCATGGGGGTGAAATAATCGCTTATGCTGTAAGGCTTAAACGCGGCGGCGTACCATCCCAGCGCGGGAACCGTGCCAATGGCGAGAGTCCCCCGGGGAGCGGCAAAGGATTGGGTTTCCCCGGGTCCGAAGGTTACCGCCTTCGCCACGATATCGATATCCGATTCGCCCAGTTCGTCCATGATGTTCGCGTTGCGTATAACCAAATCAACGTCCTTGGCGCCGGTAATTACCCCCGCGGAATTAAACAGATAAATATCCACCCCGTCCTCGATGTTATGGAAAAACCTGTTGATGAATACGGTCACTTCAAGCGCCAACGCCACCATCCCCACAGGCTTGCGTTCATTATTTAAAACCGGCGCGTTCACCCACATCTTAAAGGCTTCCGTGTTGGGGTTGTAATTGACGTTAAAGCTGTAACCCTGCGTTTCATAAAGGGTCGCGTAATACCAATAATGTGCAGGATTATCCGCGTCGAGCCAATACGGCTCGGTAAATTCCGTGCTGTATACCAGCCTGTCTATATCGTTTACCCAAGAAATTTCGTAGCCTTCGTTAAAGTATTTACGGAACGAATTTATTTCTTCTGTCGCCATTTCCCTGAGTGCGTCGTCGTCCGGATTTTCAAAATGCCGAATAATAAGCGGCGAATCCGCCATTTTCCGTATCATGGAAATTTTTGCTTCCAACGTGCTTTCCAATCGCAGCCGTTCGATATCAAGCATTTGTTGCAATTCAATGCCTTTATTTGCCCTGACGATCTGCCGCATTGAAAAAACAAAGGCCATGCTCCCCACAACGAGGATTAATAAAAATAATACAGCAGAGAAAAAAATGAATTTATTTTTTAAGCGGTGTTCATTCATGTCGTACTGCTTACTTTTGGATATATTTGTTTTCATTAAATACCCTTCCTTTCCAAGCAAAAACCCATGCCGACAGAACTCGCTTTGGTTATCAATTAGTATGTTGTTTTTATTTACTATAACATAAAAAGTTCTTTTTTCGTCATTTGTTTGCAATTATTCCGATAAATAAAACAATTAACGATACTGTCAATAACATTTGAAAATGTCTCGTAAAGGTCATATAATTATCGTGAGATAATGTCTCGTCATACTAAAGAAACACAAAAGAAAAAGCCGCTGAAAGTACCCCCGTACCCCGGGTCGGTCA
>WRDO01000046.1 GCA_009779755.1 Defluviitaleaceae bacterium
CCCGGCATTAAAACGGTCTTTGCGTAATCACCGGCCTTGGCGGTGATGTGGGGGGTTGGAATAGGCATAGGAAAGCTCCCTTCGTTTATCCGATTCATTGCTTGCATGGTATAATAGCAGGGAGAAGATGTCAATTATCAAACACCGCAGAAGGGACGCTTTATGCACCGTGAATTGCTCGCTTGGTATGCCGCCGAAAAACGCTCCTTCCCTTGGCGCGATAATCCCACGCCCTATAATGTGTGGGTATCGGAGGTAATGGCTCAACAGACGCGTATGGCGCAGCTCCTCCCCTTTTACGAACGGTTTATGGCCCGCTTCCCGACCCTTGATAATTTGGGGAACTGCGATTTGGACGAGGTTTTATCGGTATTCGCGGGGATGGGGTACTACGCCCGCGCGCGTAACCTTCATGCGGCGGCGAGGATCATCCTCGAAGAATACGGCAGTAAACGGAACGGAAAAGTGCCGTCCCGTATAGATTGGCCGCAAACACGCGAAGCGTGGGAAGCCCTGCCGGGCGTGGGCCCCTATACCGCCGGGGCAATCATGAGTATCGCGTTCGGGCAAAGGGAAACCGCCGTGGACGGCAATGTCTTGCGCCTCGCCGCCCGCTTAACGGATGATGATACCGACATTTCCACCCCACTCGCCAAGAAACACGCGGCCGATTATATAACGTCGCTGATGTCCGCCCTTCCCGCAGACGATCCGACCCTATCCCCGGGTGCGTTGACCCAAGCCTTGATGGAATTGGGTTCCCTCATTTGTACCCCTACAAATCCCCGCTGCGAAATTTGCCCGATTCCCGCACATTGCCGGGCGCGTATCAACGGGCGGGAACGCGCATTACCCGTCAAGGCGAAGAAGAAGCCTTCCCCTGTCATCCCCGTTACGGTGCTGCTTATCTATTCACCGGAGGGCCGTGTACTCATGAAGCGGCGCACCGAAGGTTTATTAAAGGGGATGTGGGTCTATTATTTAATCGAAGGGGACGCGGATGTAACTTCGGACCTAGTAGGTCAGAAATTAAAATCCATGGGCTACACTTCTGCTCAAATTGAGCGGAAGTGCAACGCCCGACACACCTTCACCCACCGTATATGGGATATGACCTGTTACGAAGTCCATATAAAGGAAAACCACGCGATAGAAGATTACCGCTTCATTACCCCCGATGAAGCAACGAAACTCGCCCTCCCCGCGGCGATGAAGTATTTTACATAAAACCATTAATATTTTACGGAGGTAACCATGCCCCGAAATAAATACCCCGAGGAAACGGTAAATAAAATATTGGAAGCCTCCCTCCGCTTATTTTTGGAAAAAGGCTACGAGCAAACCACGGTGCTGGACATCATCGCCAACCTCGGCGGTTTGACGCGCGGCGCTTTTTATCACCATTTCAAATCCAAGGAAGACGTATTGCTGGCTATCGTCAAAGCGAAAAACAACGCCGACAATTGCTTCACAAAAGCAAAGTTGGCCAATACCCAAAGCGGCCTTGAACGGTTAAGGCTTGCGTTAAGGTTCGGGCTCGAAGCCAACACCGAAAGCGAGCACAGCGAGCGCTATACGAAAATGCTGATCGCATCCCTATCAAGCCCGCGCATTTTGGCCGAGCACATTAAAATCATGCGGGAAGAAGCCGTGCAAATGGCGGAAATCATTGAAGAAGGCATGGCTGACGGTTCAATCAAAAAAGGCAACGCGCGGGTATTAGCCGAATTATTTTTACTGCTCGTCAACATTTGGGCGATGCCCAACGTCTTCCCCGGTACCCGGGACGATTTTACGGCTAAAATCGCAATGATTGGTCAAATTTTCGGCGAAACGGGTTACGGCTTGGTTGATGATGAATTAGGTAAGTTGTTTGTTAATACGACGCTTAACTTTCAAAGTTAAGTTTTTATACATATAAACACGGGGTTGTTGTGCTTGCTATTACTTACCCCCGGGAGTTTTCTTGTTAAAACAACCCCGTATTGATGTTGACTTTGATACAATCGCTTGAAACCTCGAACAGCCTTATCTTAGGCATTCCGCGTTTTAATGATATGATTTTCACGTAATTTTGCCCCATAAAAACGCTTGCGTTTACAAAAATATCTTGCTTTCATTTGCACCCTCTGCGGTACTTGAACACGAAACCAGAACCTCAACACGATATTCACAGGTTTCGTATTAAAGTTCTGGTTTCTGAATAAAACAATTAAATGGTGGTATTATAATCCAAGTTCATCAAGTAGGTTCTTGTAGCGTTCAGCTTCCAATTCACTAATAGGAAAAGCAGGGTTGTAAAAGCAATGACTTAGTACATCAGCATCTTTTAGTATTTCATCATATTCTTTATGGATTGAAGATTTATCACAATGCTTTGCTATTGCAGTAGTGATTATTGCAATGTCCTCGTCACTATATAAACCTATCCCTTTTAATATTTCAATTGCTTTTTCTGCACCTAAAGAATCGTGATTTTTAGCTGTATCATTTGTCACCCGATATATGTCGTGTAGCATTCCGGATGTCATAGCAATTTCCGGGTTTAGGTTTCTCTTTAATGCTAACAGCCCACAATAACGCGCAACACTATATAAATGTTCAACAAAAAAACGGATTTTATCCGGTTGTTTTTCGAAAATCAGCTTGTCAATTTCATTACGCAATATTTCAAGCCTGTTTTCCATTACATATTCTCCATGCAATAAATTTATTCGCTATTAAAACTGCTTCAAAATGTCATGATGCCCTACATCCACAAGGGCAATAAGCCTGTTTCCTTCATAATACCAAATAATCCGCACATCCATATTAGCACTTGATTCAAAAAGCCTATCTGTTCCTTGAATCCTCTTTGTCCGCAAAGATGGATGAATTGGATTTTCAGATAGCAGTGTTAACTTGTTTGCAACATGCTTCTTCTCAGCCGGACTTAGCTTTTTATAATGTTTTTTAAAGTTGTTTGAATAGGTAAATTCAAAGTTCATCAGTCGTCACCTTCAAGAGAAGCAATCAAATCATCTATGTTGTTAAATACGGACTGATGTCCGGCAGCCACATTTTGCCTGATACTCTCCATGTCCTCAAGAATCTTGTCTACATATCCTTTAGGATATACAACAACCGGCATGATACAAATCATTCCGTTATTTTTGAATATCTCCAATTTGTCACCGACTGAAAGTCCCAGACTGTTTATTAGTTGCTTAGGAATCGTAATTTGTGATTTCGGTCTTAGTTCAGCAATCATAACAACACCTCCCGAAGTGTGAATTTCCGACTTTACTACGTTTATTATATTCATTTTTGATAAGAATAGCAATGTTGGCCGATATGTTTTTACAGAATATTTATGTATGCAAAAAGGATGCGAACCCGCACCCTTTAATCCGAATAGCATTTACTAACGTGCGGTTGTATCAACCCCACCATCCAAACCCCCGGTTTGACGTTGATTATGTTTCCCGTCATGCAGGACGGTTGGGCGAGGCAACACAGGAAATCCACCCCTTTTTTATTTCATACCTTACATGCACAATGCACGTATATAATCTCGCACAATAAAAATCCCATAAAGGAGTAAGGAAATGACCAACAACATCATCACCGTTTCACACCTCAAAAAGTCCTTCAAGGACAACCAAGTCCTAAAGGACGTCAGCTTTTCAATCAAAAAGGGCAGCATCTTCGCCCTGCTCGGTTCCAACGGCGCGGGCAAAACCACGACTGTGCGCATCCTTTCCACCCTGTCCAAGCCGAACGGCGGTAAAGCCTCCGTTTGCGGCTACGACGTGGTGCGCCAAGGCGAAAAGGTGCGTAAATGCATCAGCCTGACAGGGCAGTTCGCCGCCGTGGACGAAGTGCTGACGGGACGGGAAAATTTATCCCTCATCGGCCAACTCATACGCCTGCCGAACGTAAAGGAAAAAGTGGACTATTGGCTGACGCAATTCCGATTGGAAGACGCCGCCAACCGCCAAGTGAGTACCTACTCCGGCGGGATGCGCCGCAGGCTCGACATCGCCATGAGCCTGATGGGCAACCCGCAAGTGCTTTTCCTTGATGAGCCGACGACGGGGCTTGACCCGCAAAACCGCCTCGCCACATGGGAAATGGTCAAAGGCTTGGCCAACGAAGGCACGACGGTCTTCCTCACCACGCAATACCTCGAGGAAGCCGAAAACCTCGCCGACAACATCGCCATCCTGCACGAAGGGCGTATCATCGCGGAGGGTACGCCGTCGAACCTAAAGGAAAAAATGCCCCAACGCGGGGCGCAGATTTCTTTTTCAAGCGAAAAGGAAGCCGCCAAAGCCATGAAATTATTAATCGACAACGGCATCGCCGTAAACGGTATCGAACCGAACCTGCCAACCTTGGAGGACGTATTCCTCACGTTGGTCGGCGAAAAGAAAGAAGGTGAAAACCATGCATGACGCTTGGATCATGATCAAACGCTCCATGCTTATCGTCCTGCGCAGCCCCGAGGCGATGGCGATGGCCATCATCACGCCTTTCTTTTTGATGGTGCTGTTCGGGACCGTCTTCGGCAATATCGCGGACATCGGGCCGTATAATTACATCGATTTCATTGTGCCGGGCATCGTGTTGCAAAGCGTGGCGCAGGGTACGCAATATACGGCGGTCAACGTCTACAACGACATGTCGAAGGGGATCATCGACCGCTTCCGCTCCATGCCTATTTCGAAGGCGTCGGTACTTACCGGGCACGCCGCCGCGTCCATCGTACGCAACACGATTACGACCGCGGTGATCATCGGGACGGCGTTTATCGTCGGCTTCCGCCCACAAGGCGGCTTTACGGATTGGCTCATCGCGGCGGGAATCCTTACGCTGTTTAACATCGCTATTTCCTGGATGGCTATCCTTTTCGGCTTGCTTTCCAAAACGCCGGACGGCGCGATTGGTTTTATGTTCCCGTTTTTTATCCTGCCCTTTATCAGCTCCGGTTTCGCGCCCATCGAAACGATGCCGCGCTGGTTGCGTTGGTTCGCGGAATACCAACCCATGTCGCCTGTCATCGACGCCACGCGTAACGCCATGATGGACTTCCCACGGGACAACAGTTTGTGGTGGGCGTTGGTTTGGTGTATAGGGATCACGGTTTTTGCGTTCACTTGTGCGGTGCAGGTTTTTAAGCGCAGGACGGTTTGAACGGATAAGATGTGTTATACTCCGGTTAACCTATCATGAAGGAGATAACGCCATGCGTATCCTGTTATTCTGCGATGACCAATACCACCCCGGCAATATCCCAATCGAAGGCATCGAACCGTTAAAGAAGAAAGGCTTCACCTTCGACGTCATTTCCGACGCGAAAAAATTTAATCCGACGATACTCGCCGACTACGCCGTCGTTATCATGAGCAAGTGCGACCACATCACGCAACAGGACATGACTTCATGGAAAACCGATGAAGTGCAGGAAGCCATCATCAAGTATGTGGAAAACGGCGGCGGTTTGTTGGTAACGCACAGCGGCACGGTACGGGGTAAGGATACACGTAAGCTGGACGATTTAATCGGCTGCCGCTTTGCGTTCCACCCCAACAATTGCCCGACGACCGTTGACGTTATCAAACCCCACCCCATTACCGAAGGCGTATCGGCGTTCACCGAAATCGACGAGCATTACCACCTGACGATCACCGCACCCGACGCCGACGTCTTCCTCGCTTCCTACGCCGCCGCGCAAGGGGAGGAAGCCAAATACGAAAGCGAACCGTACTTCAATACGCCGTCTGCCGTACGCGCCGCCGGATACGTTCGTTCGCAGGGGCAAGGCCGTGTTTGCGTCCTTACCCCCGGGCACACGTTGGCGGTTTGGCTTAACCCGCAATACCAATTATTATTGGAAAACGCCCTCCGCTGGTGTGCGAAGAGCGTATAAGTGACGTCGTGGTTAACATCCGTCAGCCTTTCCCCAATACTATACCCGTCCGGGGTCGGATCCCAATCGATGCGCAGCGTATTGCCGCGTACCGTGATGGGACGGCCCCGGTGCCATGTAAAGGTATCCGTCAGCGTATTCCATTCCAATGAATAAAACGAAATCATATCCCCTTGCATAATGGGGTCATACCCTTTTTGCAATACATTCCCTTCGCGTTGGCGCACGCCCATGACACGGTGGCAACCCGCTACGATGATGTCCGCATCCCGCCCGTTTACCTTGGCGGGGATGGCGTATAACGTCCCTCTTCGGGTAGTGTTTATCGGGAACAAGCTCACCGATTGTCCGTAGATATGCGGCCATAAAGACGCGTCGCAGCCTTCCCCCAACAACCCGGCCATACGGTGCGTATCCTCTGTGACGGGTTCCCACAACACCCGTTCGCGGCGGATAATCTCCGTGTCTTTGGGTGACGAATTTTGCGCACGCCTGACCAACCCATCGTAGAAACCATGCAGATACCGCGTGAAGTCCGCATCCATATCCAGCGCGGAGTACGTTTTTAATGATTCGCGCCCGACGGATTTGCCCCCGTATACATAAAAGGTCGAAAGCCCGTACAACTCCGTATCCGAATTATGGCGATTGTACACCACGCAATCCTTCAGCGTCCGTACCAACACCTCCGCCTCCTTCGGGAAAAGGTCGGATAAGCGCACGGCCATATCGCCGACGTCCACCATGTCGGAGTAATTATCCCTCGGCGACCCTTCGCCGAAGGTCTTCGTATGGGCGCGGCGCACGGCTAATTTACCAAAGTCGTCGCATGTATCCAATTTACCCGCGCCTGCGGCCATCATCCGCCCCATCGCGTCCATTACCGGCTGTACACGCATTAGGTCCACAACCGAAAGCGTCAGCACCTCGTCCGAATCCGCCCCGAAAAAATCCATGAACGTATCCACGATCACCTTCCCCATCCCAAAGCCGTCGATACGCGGATGTGTGTTCAAAACCCCAAGGAACGTATAATCCCACCCGTCCCCCGGTTCCGTATCCTCCGAAGCGATCATAACCTTCGCATATTTTGAAGCCAGCACCGCCATTTCCACCGTTGCCATCAAACACGCGTCAAAACCTATAAATTCCAGTTTCCGCTTATGCAGAGCCGCTTCGCGGAAAGCCCAATCCATATCCAAAAGCGTAAGCGTGCCGTTATCAAACCTTTCATCATGCCCAAAGCCCGCGATCGACCCGCCCCCGTGGTCCCACATGATCAAGCCGATCCGTTCCGCGGGGAACTCCGCCAACCCAAAACGCAGAAAATCCCGTAGTGTTTCGGGGTTACCCATGTTCCTGTTACCCATACTCTTCACTTCATATAAATGCCCGTCGGCCAATTCCCATATCACGCATTCCCCGTCGGGTATCGCATCGTTCATCCACCGCTTGGTACCCCCCGTCAAAATCACCACATGCGCGTTACGCGAATCCAACCCGGAATCCAACATTTCCACCAAATCGTCCGTCGCCGCTCCAAAGTCGCTCTCAAGGTCGGAGCCGTTCATGTATATCAGGATTGTGTACGGCTTCACTTCCGTGTTTTGCGCCTTCGGGCTGCCCCCGCCCGATAACGCGAATGCGGCCAGCGTTATCAATAAAATGTACAAATTTCGTTTAAATCCCATTACGTTCACTCCAAACAATGAATTTTTACAAGTAAGAAACCCGCGTTTGCGGGCTTCTTGTGTTAGGGTATGGGACGTTCTAGTGCGCGTGTACGCCCGCCGTACCTCCGGCGGTAAGGGACGCGCGTATATTGTTGAGGTCTGATTGGTTGGCGTCGGGGGAACATACGTAGTACCCCTTTTGCGACGCGATCTTATACAGGTCATATTGGAACTTTTCGTCGCCGTCGCGCATTTGTTGGAAGGTTTGGCGTAATTGGGGGTTGGCGGTCTCCGAAATGAAGGTGGCATAACCGGTTATGCTTGACTTTACGCCCGACAGCACGTCCAGTACGATGTCTTTCTCATTCATGGCAAATCCTCCTTTTTTTGTGGTTACAGCATTTGGATTAATTTTTGTGCGGCTTGCTTCGCGTCAGAAGACGCCGTCGTAAACATTTGCTTGATTTGCGGATCATTCACTTGGTTGGCGTAGCCGCCCAATTTGCTGGCCATCGTTTGATGCCCGCTTACCGATTCGCGTATCCAGTTAAGTTCGGATTGCTTGATTCCCGTCATGGTTGTATGCCCCTTTCATGTAATGTGATATAGGTAGTTTTACACAAAAAAGGAAACCTATGCATGGCACAGGTTTCCATTATAAGGATTTTTTCTTTTTACCTTTCCGTCAGTACCAAATGCGGGTTAACCACCCCGCCGTTGCGTGTCAGGCGGAAGTTTAAGTGCGTCCCCAGCATCGTACCGAAGTAGGAGGGTTGGCCGACGCCGCCGATCACCTGTCCCGTACGGACGATTTCCCCTTCGCTTACCATCACGGCGTCCATGAGCTGGCCGTAACGCGCCACCCATCCGTTGCCGTGGTCAACGGTCACATAATTGCCGTAATGCACGTTGTTACCGACCGCCAACACCCTTCCGTCCGCCCCTGCACGTACAGGCGTCCCTTCCTGCGCCGAAATTCGGATGTCCTCGTTGATGGCGAAGCGGTCGAGCGTCGGGTCGTAAACTACCGCGTAAGCGTCATAATCCATTACGATTTCGCCGATTACGGGCCATACCATTTTATCGTTCTCCGCGAATGGGGTGAAGGTAGCGGGTACCACGACGATGGGTGGGGGTTCGGGTTCGGGGTCGTATACCTCGGGAGGCGGAGAGGGCGCGGGCGGATCGGCCTCGGGTACGGGCATCATTTCCTGTGTGGGGGGCTGGTTCCGCGGTGGGGGTGGCGGCGGTTGTGTGGGCAGCGGTGTAGGCATGGGCGGGGGTGAGGGTGTGGGGCGCGGCCTAAACCATGTTTCTTCGTCCGCGCGGGCTTGGGCTTGCTGTTGGTACGGCAGTACATCGTCCGCGCCTACGGGGGCTACTTCCGCGCCGTATGGGTCGTCGTTGCCGTTAAGGGAGGAAAAGGTTATCACCAAAGCCAACACCGCCACCGCACCCAGCGACGAATACAAGGCGACGAAAAACCCCTTCTTCCTGAAAATACTGTCCTCTGTCTTGTGTTTCATTCTCTCACCTCTTGTAGTTATTTACTGTAAAGGGAGTATTACCCGAGGTGGAATGAATTATTCATTTTTATTCCATCAAAGCCATAATTTGCTATTTTTGCCTACGAAATACGCCGTACATCCGCACCCAATTGGTTTAACCGCGTATCCAGATTGCAATAACCCCTGTCGATATGGTTGGCTCCGTTTAGTTCGGTTTTACCGTCCGCGGTGAGTGCCGCCAGCATCAATGCCGCGCCCGCGCGCAAATCGGACGCGCATACCTGCGTCCCTGCCAACTTACGCACCCCTTCCACAACCGCGCTGCGGCTTTCGATTTTGATTTCCGCACCCATACGTTTAAGTTCGCCCACTTGCATAAAACGGTTTTCGAACACCGTTTCGGTGATGATGCTTGTTCCCGCGGCTGTTGCCATCAAAGACATAAACAGCGCCTGCATATCCGTGGGGAAGCCGGGGTACGGCAACGTTTTTATATCCGCCGCGATAACCTCCAACGTGTTGTCGTGGAACACGCGTAAGCCGAAATCCGTTTCCTGTACGTTTACGTTCACTTCCTTGAGCTTCGCCGTTACGGGCTTTAAATGGTCGGCCATCACATTGGTCAGGCGTATATCGCCCCGCGTCAACGCCGCCGCCACCATAAACGTACCCGCTTCGATCCGGTCGGGGATAACGCTGTGCGTAATGCCGCGCATCCCGTTTGTCCCGTTTATTTTTACCGTATCCGTCCCCGCGCCTCGAATATCCGCGCCCGCGGCGTTTAAGAAGTTGGCGAGGTCCACGATTTCCGGCTCTACGGCGCAGTTCTCAAGTATCGTTTGCCCCTGCGCAAGCGACGCCGCCATCATGATGCTTTCCGTCGCGCCTACGCTGGGGAAGTCCAAATAAATCCGCGCGCCCGTTAACTTTTCCGCTTTGGCGGAAATAAACCCGTGGGCATGTTCGATGTCAGCGCCAAGCGCCGCAAGCCCCTTCAAATGTAAGTCCACCGGACGCGAGCCGATGGCGCACCCACCCGGCAGCGGCACCTTCGCCCGCCCCAAACGCGCAAGCATGGGCCCGATAATTAAAAAAGAGGCACGGAGCTTGCCCACCCATTCGTAAGCCGCTTCGTGCCGTTCCAAACCGCTTGAAAATACCGTCAGATTGCCCGCTTCCCTATCCCAACGCGTACCCGCGCCGAGGGATTCGAGCAAGCCGCACATGGCTTCCACGTCGCTCAGGTCGGGTACGTTTTGTACCACGCAATCCTGCCCGGTAAGTAAGGTAGCCGCCAACACGGGCAATACCGCGTTCTTTGCGCCGCTGATGTGTACGTCGCCCTTTAACGGGCCGTTGGGGGTGATGATAAATTTATCCGTCATTGTATACCGCCTGTAATTTTCCTATGTCGATGTCTTTTGATACCAATTTCCCAATGCAATCATGGGAGGTTGGTATAGTATTGACAGGAATAACGGACGGTAAACAGGGATAATAAACCGTTTCGTTTAGGTCGCTTATTTAATGAAGAAACAGATGTCGATTATAGCGAATCCTTTTTTATCCGATTGATTGCGCACGGGGTGATAACGCTCGAACCACCAATAATCGTCTACGGCATATCCTTCGTCCTTCAATTTATCGAACGCCATTTCTTCAATGGCGTAGAGTTCATCCCCGTGGCCGTACAGCCAGCACACACCGATGTCCGTTTTCGGGAAATCTTCGTATTCGTACCCTTCGGGCACGGGTGTACCAAACGGCGTAAAGTACCCCAGCCAATATTCGAAACCGTTACGGTGTGACATCAAACCGATCAACGCGTCGCCGTCGTCACGTAAGCCTTCGGTTTTGTTTAAGTTTATACCCAAACCGTTTTTGATCCGTTCGCCGTCTTCGTCCGTCCACGCTTCCCACGCTTCGCCGCCGCTCGCGTACTTTTTACCGATGAAACGCATCGCACCCACTCTTTGTTTGTAAGCGCTGACGGGTATGGGTAATGTAATACGCTTGTCTTCCAATTTTTCCGTTACCTCCAATAAACGTTCCGCGTTGGATGCGTCGTTGGATGCATCATTTGAAATGCCGCCGGGTTCGGTTTGGGTTTGCGCCGTTAATTGCGTTTCGATTTCCTTCGCTTTGTCATACAACATCTTTATTTCCTCCTCATTATGAAAATCCGATTGTTTGATCTGCTTGATGAAGTCCAGCACAATCACCTTCAATTCGTGCAGCAACGCCACTTCTTCGTCGATGTCCTCCGCTTTTTTGCCAAGTACCTCCAGCACCACTTCGGAATCCGCCGCCGCGAAGATACGCTTGATGTCCTTCACGGTTATGTTCAGCTTCCGCAGAATGAGGATTTGCTTCAAGCGTGTGATCGCCCGTTCGTCATACATTCTGTGCGAATAATTCTCTATGCGTTGGCTGGTCAGCAAGCCGATGTCCTCGTAATAGCGTAGCGTTCGCGCGGTGACGGCGTACTTGCTTGATACTTCCTTGATCTTAATTAAACCGTTCATTTCTTCCTCCCGTCGGTTTTTTTTCGATTATACAAGTTTCCCTAAGGGAAGAATCAAGGGGTAATGCCGAAAATTTTTAGAGGAGTATATGTACTGATGAGTTATTCATTGTTGTTTGTGGTAAATTAACAATTCACATATAAGCAAGGTGATGCTAGTCCCTGCCGCCTGTATTCATGAGGTATTCGTTTGCCAATATATTTTATTTTTATATGATCGGGTGCTTCTTTACCAATAAATTCTAATCGCGGCTTCCTTTCTTCGTGAACGCTCCACTCTAAATCATGATAAACAGCTTTTATTACCCCATCCATGACGGAAAGTATATATTCAGCCTTTTTTGCCTTTACGATACTCATCTTCCATGCGGCTCTCGTTGCTTCATAAATTGCATCGGCAAAACTCCCGTTATAACGATCAATACTCCATTGCTTGATTTTAATAATTATGCACTTGTCTGTTATTTCTTCTAAAACTTCGGCTTTATATATATTTTGGATTTGCAATGCGTTCATTACCCCGCGTTCACGGCTTCCACGTCCGCCCGTTTCATTGGATAATCCGGGAAATGCGTCAATCAAAGCCGCTTCCACTTCAAAGGCAGTGTTATTATCAAGCCCATGCCTATGTATAACATGAATAACCTCTAACCCGCTTTGATGAATTTCGCGGATCGTTCCTATTTTTTCGCTTATTTCGTCTTCATCGCCTTCAAACGCCAAAGCACCGTTTATATGAGCGAACATTCTGTTACCCTTACCTTTGCCTACATAAAAGGTATTTCCGCTTCGCGGGTCAATCAGCCTATAAACATAAATTCCAATTTCATTGATAACTTCTGTTGAAAATTCAATAACCACATTATCACCCACGAAATTTAATAAATTAATTTTATAATTCATTTTATCATAGGTTTTCATCGTTTTTAATTTTATTTCCCTATACACATCCATTTTCTACCTGTATACTGATTGTTGGGGATCATCCCCAAAAAGGAGGAAATCATCTTATGCTTCAAGATTTACTTACCGCCCGCAAGGCCGCTTTCAAGGATTACACCGAGCTGCGCGCGCAAGTCAACGCTACCCAGCGGGTCACGCTGCTGTCGGGCAACATGACGGCCAACGACCAAAACGCCACGGGCGGCGTAAGCGCGCGGGTTTACAAGGGCGGCACGTTCGGCTTCGCGTCCGCCGCGGCATACAATGCCGAAAGCGTTGGGAACGTACTGACCGCCGCGACCGATAACGCTCTCTTTATGCAAAAGAACGTGAACAAGGGCCTTGCTCCCCTGCCCAACATAACGGGGCAAAAAGTGGGGCTCAAAACGACGCCCCACGAACCGGTCAACCAAGCCTTGCTTATCGATTTCACCAAGACATTGGACGCGCTTATCGTACGTGAATGTAAGAACCTCACCAGCCGCACCGTGGTGGCCCATTGCCTGGACATTGAAAAGCTGCTGGTAGCAGCGGACGGTGCGGATTCGCATTGGTTTCAGCCCCGCGCGATGGTTTACGTAATGATGACCGCGGAAACCCCCGACGGCGACCAAGTGGAACTGATGAAGCCCCTCGGCGGGTTCGGTCGGTTCGACCAACTCTTTACCGACCCGGCGGCGTGGTTGCCCGAAGTTAACAAGCTGTACGAACAGCTTATGGACAAACGTGAAGGCGTATTCGCCAATGCGGGCTTGCAAAAATGCATCCTCCACCCCGATTTGGCGGGGATGCTGGCGCACGAAGCCATCGGCCATACCGTGGAGGCCGACTTGGTGCTGGGCGGTTCGGTCGCGGCGCATAACTTGAATAAACCCGTGGCAAGCGAGCTTATCGATATGATCGACTTCGCGCATACAGCGTTCGGCGAACCCGTACCCCTGCCCGTATATGTGGACGACGAAGGCGTACCCGCCGAGGACGTAAACCTTATCGAAAAAGGCGTATTAAAGAGCTTCATGCACAACCGTGACAGCGCGCGCCATTTCGGGGTCAAGCCCCAAGGGAACGCCCGCGCCTTCACCTTCTCCGACGAACCGTTGATCCGTATGCGCAATACGGTCATTTTGCCGGGCAAGGATAAATTGGAAGACATGATCGCAAGTATCGACGACGGATATTTCCTCATCAAAACCGGCAACGGCCAAGCCGACGCGACGGGCGAGTTCATGTTCTCCGTCGATTTAAGCTATGAAATCAAGAACGGCAAATTGGGCAAGGCCATCCGTGAAACGACCATGTCCGGCGTGGCGTTCGATTTGCTTAAGACCGTGGATAAAGTAAGCGACGACATGGCGTGGGACTTGGCAGGCTTCTGCGGTAAGAAGCAAGCCATGACCGTAAGCTGCGGCGGCCCCGCGCTCCGCTGCGACGTTAATTTGGGAGGTAGGTAGTTATGAAGGACATAGCCGCATACGCCTTGGACGCGATGCTGAAAGCCGGGGCGGACAAAGCCTCCTGCCAAGCCGCGCAAGGGCGCAAGGACGAACTTAACGTGGAGGCCAATAAGTTTACCCTGCTGCGCACGCTGTTCAACGATTCCCTTTCGTTAAAGGTATTGAAGGGTGGCAGGAAAGGCACGACCACGATCAATAAATTGGACAGGGAATCTGTGGACAAGGCCGTAGCCGATTGCGTGGCACTCGCCGCGCAGGGCGAACCCGACGAGGCCGAAGACATCGCCCCGCTGGCCGCCAACAAGGACTTTGACGCACGCATCGGCGGTTTCGACGCGGATAAGCTCTTTTCCCGCTCGAAGGAATACCTTGAGCAATTAAAGGACGAATTCCCGTTGATTATGCTGGAAGGCATGACCGCGGAATTTAACTCCGAAAACAAAACCTACGCCAATTCAAACGGCGTACTTTTCAACACGCAAAGCGAACATTACAACGCGGGTTCAAGTTTTGTGGCCAAGGACGGGGAAAAATCGTCCTCCTTCAATTATTATTATTCCAATTTGGCCGGCCTCAACACGCCTTTCATCGACTTAGGCATTACCCGTACGTTGCTGGACGAATCCATACGTTCGCTTAACCCGCGTATGTTCGACGGCAAGCATGTGGGTAAGGTGATCGTCACGCCCGCTTGCGCGGATATGCTGTGGTATACGCTGGTCGAATGTTTCCTGAACGACTTCTCCATGATACAGGGCACAAGCCGCTGGAAGGACGCGCTGGACACGAAAGTGGTAAGCGATAAGCTGACGATGCGTTCGGCGCCGCTGCACCCCGCCATCGTAGGCGGCGAACGTTTTACCCCCGACGGCTTCGAAAGCGTAAATACCGACCTCATCAAGGACGGCGTACTCAAATCCTTCGCCCTTTCCCTCTATGCCGCCAACAAAACGGGCAAGCCCCGCGCGGGCAACGCGTCGTGGTGGAACGTGGAAATCGCGCCCGGCGACGCGGCCTTGGACGACTTGATCAAAGGCGTGGATAAAGGCATCCTCATCAACCGCTTCTCCGGCGCCAGCCCCGGCCCCTCGGGCGATGTTTCCGGCGTGGCAAAGAACAGCTTCCTTATCGAAAACGGCCAAGTATCCGACGCGCTGGTGGAAACGATGGTCAGCTTTAACCTCGTGGACGCGCTCAACAACATCGTGGGAATTTCCAAGGAAACGAACACGGACGGGTACGCCGTACTGCCGTGGGTGTGCTTGGACGGGGTTACGATTTCGGGGAAGTAAGAATAATGCTTAACAAAGGAACTTGCGGACATAGTGTTTGCAAGTTCTTTTGTTATACCCGAGCAGATACATTACGGTTAATAATTTAAAAAAGGAGCTTATTATGCTAACGAATCAACCTTGGATCAAACTCGCGCCGGAAATGCACTTGGAATGGGAGCAAAGTGAAATGGAAGGGCGTGATGTCGCACACCTTAAAAATTTGTGCACGGAAATCGCTGCCAACGGGAATGAGGAAATGGCGGAGCAAGCGTGCCGGTTATTAGCCGCCGCGCCCATGCGGACGGATTTTACCTTCACCGAGCCGTCCTGTTATGAAGAAATTATTAAAGAAGCTCCCCCAAGAACAAAAGTATATACCGCCCCCGCGCTTGATGAAGGCTTAAAGGGCAAAATAAAAGGCGCGTGGGTCGGGCGTATTTCGGGCTGTTTGTTGGGTAAGCCTGTAGAGGGTTGGCGGCGGAATAAGCTCTGGCCCATGCTTAAGGAAGCGGGGAACTTCCCCATGACCCGATACATCGGCGGCTATACCGAAAAGTTGGTACAAGGTGCCGCCCCCGTGGACGATGACACGAACTACACCGTTTTTTCCATGAAGCTGATCGAACGGTACGGCCGCGATTTTACCCCCGATGACGTGCTAGAGGCTTGGATGAGTTGGATTCCCTTTTTGGCTGCATGCACGGCGGAACGGGTTGCGTACCGCAACGCGGCGATGGGCCTTACCGCGCCGCAAACCGCTACGTATAAGAATCCCTACCGCGAATGGATCGGCGCGCAGATACGCGGCGATTTCTTCGGCTATATCAATATGGGCAATCCGCAAAAAGCCGCCGAAATGGCTTGGCGCGACGCTTCGATTTCCCACGTAAAAAACGGCATCTACGGCGAAATGCTGATTGCCGCCATGATCGCAATCGCGGCGGTTTGTAACGACGTGCGGGAGGTCATCGAATCGGCGTTATGCGAAATCCCAAAAAATTGCCGCTTACGCCGCGATATCGACGCGGTGCTTGATTGGCATAAAAAGGGCTTCACCGAAGATGAAGCCATCGAAAAAATCCACGAAACCTACGACGAACATACCGGTATGGGCTGGTGCCATACTAATTCGAACGCAATGATCGTCGTCATGGCCTTGCTGTACGGCGAAAAGGACTTCGGCAAGTCTATCTGTCTTTCGGTACAGGCCACTTTTGATACCGATTGTAACGGCGCGACGGTGGGGTCGATTTTGGGCATTATGCTGGGTGAAAAAGGCATTGACCCCTATTGGCCGACATTTTTTAATTATAAATTGCGGACCTCTGTTGAAGGGTATCATTTGGTTACTGTGGATGAATTGGCGGAAAAGACATGGGCGTTATTGGTCCAATAACGCGTCGTGGTATCTTCTTCCATGCAAGACCCTGTAAATGGTAATATCCTTGGCGATACGTGATATTTCGGTATATTCGTTTCGTAAGGATGTCGAAGATTTGATAATCATTTAATCAACCCCTACCTGCCTTTATTATATCGTTATAATGATATAATTACGATGTTATATTTAAAAAGCAACCTGTACCCGGTAAGGCACAAGTTGCTTTTTGTATTCCGATATTAAACCTTTTACAGCCCGAAATAACTCCCGATAAAGCGTACCGCTACGCCGGCCGCCAAGCCGAAGAAGGGGTTCTTGGTGAGGGCGGTCACACCCATAGCCACGATAGCTTCGGGGGCACGGTCCAGCGCGCCGCTGACTTCCGCCACGCGTAAGGCGGGGTTGGCGCTGATGCCGATCGCATTGCGCAGGTTGGGCACGAAGGTGGAGAAGAAGCCGATGATGAACAGGAAGCCCGCGATGGACGCGACGGGGATATACTTAATCGCGCGGGTCATCAGACCCAAGAAGAGGAGCAGCGCACATAAAAGCATCATGACGACGCCCGCCGCTACGGGCCAAGGTGCGGCTGCTGTGGCGGAAATGATCGCACCCACAGGCGCGCCGCCGAAGATGACGGAGGGTACGTCAGCCAGCGAGTTGATAACGGTGAGGTGATCCATGTTCTGCGTATGGCCGCCCATACCCGCGGTGATATTACCGAAAGCGATGTTGGTGCCGATGTTTAAGCAGATGAACGCCAAGGCGAACATGATCATGTTTACGCTGAACTTGGGTTTCATGAGCTTAAATTCCGCCCAGTATTCCTTGGTCCAAAAACGGGGGTTTTCGTTTTGCGTCATGTCACCCGTGTAGCCGGAATCGCGCGCCATCTTTTCGATGCTGACGCGGCGTTTTTGCAAAAACACGAAATCAAGCGAAGATACGGTGATGGACACGGCGATTACGTATACGAGTACGTGCGCGCTTTGCGTATGCCCCGCCGGGAAGAGTTGGCGGAATAATACAAACGCCGCCAGCGCGGAAAGGAACGATATCCAACCCGTACGTTTTTCCGTCTTCATCATGTCGAAGGCGATACCCGCTACCATCAGGCCCACGCCCGCCATCATGCCGTTGACCACGGCCGGGCCGGCCCAGTCCGCGATACGCGTAACCGAACCCGTTAAACCCAAGGGCACCATCACGACTACGGCCACCAATAGAGCCGTCATGCGTTCGTTCACGTTCTTGATGTGGTGCGATACGGTAAGGATACTGCTTTGCCCGCTAACGGGTGTGACGGAACCCGCCATCAGGTTACCCACCGCACCCACAAGGAAGGCGAACGCCGTGGGTTTCATCTTATACCCCTGCGCCGCCGCCCATGCCAGCATGGTCAACCCATTAAGGGCCACGAAGATGACCGCCATTGCGAACACGCTTACGTCCTGCATGTACATTCCTCACTTTCGGATTTGTGAAGCCTATAGCTTCTTGTATAAATGTAACAAAAATGAAACATAAAATATATCCGCTAAAATCGACAAAGTTTTTCCGACTTGTGTTAATCGATTCGTTAAAACGCCAAACGGTGCGGGCTTGATATGGAAAAAAGAAAATTCAAACGGACACGCTTCTTATGTTTTTCTTTCAATCTCCGCGATTATCGCAATAATTTCACGCTTCAGAACGTCCCCGTTACAACAAAATATAATATGCTACAGAAATCGCAAAATATCAAGGCGAAAACAACAAAAAAGCCGCCCATACAACGTGTATAGCCACGTATGCATGGTTCGGCTGATTATATGTTTTTACGTTTTTTAGTTTTCCTTACTTGTTAAAACGGGAATCCGGATTCCTTGTTGTTGCTTATGCCTCATGAGGGCTTGTTTGCCTTGACCTTCAGGTAGGAACGCGTTGTGGGCGGTATATACGGCTGAGCTCTTGGCCGAATATACTACCCCCTACCCGAAGGTGCGGCTGATGGTGCTTTGCAACAGGGGACGGCGGCTAAAGCACGATACGGAGCGCCCAGTTTCAAGGCTTGCGCCCCTTCCTGAGGTGGCAATACCCGTCCTTGGCATAAAAACGACCGTTTGTTGCAAACGCAATATAACACGCATTGAATAATGTGTCAACGCTATTATAGAAATTAATTTCGATTTATTTTTTCGGGTCGCTTTCAAAAGCGTGGATGCCGTGTTGAAAATAAACCAACCGGGTTTTTTAAATTTAACAAAAACCATACCGATCAGGCTTGACTCTGACACCGTGTCGTACTTTATACTTGCTTCATTCAAACGGCGGGGTGCAACGCACATGGAATTACATACGATCAGGAAGGTTTCTCTCGAATACGGCGTATCCGCGCGGATGCTGCGCTACTACGAGCAAATCGGTTTGCTGGAAAGCACACGCATAAGTGATTACGCCTACCGCGTGTACGACGAAACGGCGATCAAGCGGCTTGCGTTGATCATCCTGTTACGCAAATTGCAAATCCCCGTGAAGCAAATCATACATATCCTGGCTAACCAAGACGCATTGGCGGTTATCGAGGTCTTTAAGCGAAATATCGAGGAATTGGACGAACGGATTACCGCGCTTTCGTCGGTACGGTCGATTTTGGCGCGCTTCGTCGATGAAATGCGGCAAAAAGCGGACGTACGGCTTAAGCTCGACTTGTTGAACGACAAGACAATGCTGGCCGTCGCCGGCTCCCTCTCTTTTTCCGAAAATAAAATCGGGGACAAGGTATCGCCGGAAGAATTACGGCAAGCCGATGAACGCCTGAGGAAACAAGCCGAGGAACACCTTCGTATCGTATACCGCTTGCCTTCGCCGGTGGCGGTCATCACCTGCACCCACGACGAAAACGGCGAAGATTGGAACGCCCGCCGTAAAGCGGAAGCTCTCGTAAAGCGGTTCATCGAGGATACGAACCTGTACCGGTTAAAGCCCGACCTGCGCATGTGGGGCTTTACCGACGGAAAATTCGAACGCGGCGGATGGACGATGTGGGTGACCGTACCCGACGGATTCGATGTCCCGCTTCCCTTCACTTTGAAGCAATATCACGGCGGTCTGTTCGCCGCGTACCCCAATTGGGATTTCGACTTCACCGCATGGTCGGACGAAAGCGAGCTGTACGAATGGAACCACCAACAATGCGGCACCGCCGAGGAATATTTCAATCCCTTCAATATATATGGCTTCACCCACATTGAAAGCGGGCTTGGCGGGGCGATGTATACCGACGTGCTGTACCCCATTAAAGAAATC
>WRDO01000047.1 GCA_009779755.1 Defluviitaleaceae bacterium
GCCATCATCACGGAAAAGGCATTGATTTGCGCCCAATCGGGTATTAACCTTTGCGTTGATCTGGACATACCCGACCGTTTATCCGTGGAAAAAATACACCTGTGCAGCATATTCGGCAATTTATTGGACAATGCGATCAACGCGTGCAAGCTAACAGATTCTGCAGAGCAACCAATTATCAACTTGCGTTCCACGGTAGACGGAGATTACCTGTTTATCAAATCAACCAACCCGTCAAGCAAGCCGCCCAAAAAGCGAATGCCCGGACGCGGTTACGGTTCGCGTATCCTAACCGACCTTGCGGCGCGTTATAAAGGAGAATACCGAGGGGAGTACAACGACGGTGTATTTACCGCCGTGGTTCTGTTATTGGCGTTGGACGGCGATTAAATTTACCGTTTACGCTCTTTTATCTACCAGTTTCGCTGACTCCCGTTACAAGGGGTCATTTTTTATTATACTGATCCACATCACATATCATCAGGAGGAAATGCAATGAAAATCAGCATTAAAAAGAAACTCGCGTTGTTTATCGCGCTGGTTTTGTTTATGGGTAGCTTCGGTTACTTCGTCACTCCGTTTTCAGCCAACGCGGTTAACGGGTATACCGTTACCTTCAACAGTCAAGGGGGTTCTGTGGTAAATCCGGTTACTGTTGCAACCGGCGCATCCATAGACATTAAACTGGGGAACCAAATGCCCGATGACCCGACACGCAGCGGTTATGTCTTTTTAGGTTGGTACACGCAACCGAACGGAGGCGGGGACTGGTTTGACGAACATACAGATATTGTAGGGGACATAACCGTCCATGCGGTATGGCTCGGCGGTATCGAATTTATAGTTAACGGAACAAGAGCCGGAACGGCGCTGACGGTTATCGCCGGAACAACCCTTGAAATTTACGTTGACGTTACGGAACGTGGCCCCATTTCAGGTGATTTATATTGGATCATCACCAACACCCCCGGGCAAGAAGGTGATTTTTATGCCGTACCCGGATTGATTCATATCGGCAACCCATTAACGGGAAATATGCAAATATTCACATCAAATCTTGAAACCGAAGATTTAAAAACCTATACATTCACCGTTTCCGCTCAATGTAATTTGCATGATATAAATATAGAGCAGACGTTGACGATTACCTTGGCATCCGACCCTTCCGCTCCTCCCCCGCCCGTCATCACCGTCAGCGGGTATACTCTGTCGTTTGACAGAGCGGAAGGCAACGATAGCCCCTATCATGGTGTTTTCGTTTATAATAATCATGGAGTTCTTGTACGGGAAGAAATGCTGTGGAGCCACCCGTTATATAATGGGGAGCATACGGTTACCGCCGATCTGCGCGAACTGCTGCGGCTTGATCCGGGCACTTATACGATAAGAGTAACGGCAAACGGCTCCCTAATGAGCAATCCCCAAACATTTATACAAGCCGGTAGACTTATTAATTTAAACACACCCACTAACCTCCAATATGACGGAAACGGGTTTATAACATGGAACCCGGTAACCGATGCGGTGGTTTATTACGTTGAAGTATTTCATAATGGTGGATGGCATGGAGATACGGGTAATCTTTTTCACGGCGCGTATTACAATATCAATAGCGTACGCCCTATCGTAAGTGATTGGGACGAAAATCCAAGCGTCTTTACCGGAGGGTATTTTAACTTTAGGGTAAGGGCTGCGGGTGATTGGGTAACCACAGTTGGTTTATCCGATTGGGCCTACATTGACAATGTCTACATCCCTGCGTTTGACGGGAGTGAAAATTTCCGCCGATTGGCCACGCCGAGCGTTTCTATGGACGGAACTGTTTTGCGCCTAAACGAATGGGTGCGCGGCACACAGTTCTTTATTGTTTACTTTAACGGCGTGCAAGCAAATCTCCCCGCTTCTTTAACCCTCTTTAACAGAACGAACCTCAGCGTTAACTTTGCCGGAATAGCCGCGCCGGGTACGACTATCCGGGTTCAAGCAGCGCATTGGATGGGACAACCGAGTTTGGTCGATCAATACGGTTATATCCTCTATTCCCACCTCAGCAACACCGTAACCATGCCGGGTACACCGCCTGTTGAACAACCCGAACCTTCGCCTGTACCTACGCCTTCCCCTGCCCCCACACCTGCTCCTACACCCGACCCTACACCCACCCCCATTGTCACCGTTGATGACATACCCGTTTCCGTCGAAGTCGGAATTAACGCGGAAGCCATAACCGAAGCGGCTGAAATCATCGTGGACCAACGGACGGGCACGGTTACGGTGGAAATCGAGTTTACCCAAGAAATCACCGAAGTAATTGAATCCGCCGTAGAAGCCGCAATGGAAGCCGCACAAGACTTAGCCGCTTACGTCACAGCCGCACGCGAAGCCGCTACGGAAGCCGGGGAAGAATATAATGAAGCGGATACCCCCGAATTCATTACCGTTTCCTTAAATATTACGGAAATGTTCGCCGACATGGTAGAGGATATTGAAACTCTTACAGTCGTTTCCCTTCCGACATTGTTATTTGAAACCATAGCCGATGCGGATGAAATCGGCTTGGCCTTGGCAATGCCCGCGGGTACCATAACCTTCGACCCCGGCGCGTTGGCTTCCGCCGTAACACAAGCGGAAGGTTCGCATATCTCCGCCACGATGGAATCTCTGCACATCCCCGACATCCCGCAAAACCAACGCCGTTACGTACGCGGTAATGAAACGATCGTCCGCGTGGCGTTTTCCTCCGGCGACGAAGCCATCCGTAACTTCGACGGGTATATATCGGTGACCGTACCCTATGCGGGCCCCTTCCCCGCCGCCGTATGGCTGTTAAACGACGACGGGATTCTGATACGTATGCCCGCCGCCTATTGCGAGGAAAGCAAAACCGTAACCTTCCAAAGCAACCGCTTCTCGTTGTTTGTTATTGGTGAGGCACCGCCGGAGGAAGCCGCCGTTGAGGTAACCCCACCCGCGACCGTAACGATCAACTCACGCGATACAGCCAGCAACGGCGCGCAAGCCGTAGTGACCGTAAACGGCAGCCATTTTATCAACCTCAGGTATATGATGGAGGAAGTGCTTGACGGTATGGTGGAGAGCACCCGTGCCGCTGACGGCGAAAGGCTGGCGGTCTTTAGTGCCAACCACGCAGCCGGAGCCGAGGCGAGCATCACCATCGCGGGCACCTATCCGAACGCGACCGTAACGGCTACGCTTAACGAAACCCCCATGCTTGTCGCCGCAAGGGTCATTGACGGCAGCTGGTATGTGATCCTGCAAACCTTCGCGCAGATGTATGGTTTTTTGCCCGAATTGATATAATCGCCGAATAATCCAATCGAACCAAAAAACGCGAACGCCCTGCAGGTTATACTTGTGGGGCGTTCGTTTAATGATATACTGTTATTTGATAATCAGGAAAATAATTTAGAAGATTATAGATAATGGGTGCCGGATACGGAAGAGAATTGGTTAAATTGTTTATTTGTTAAAACAAGCCGGAATCAATTATAAATTTTAAGGTCACCGGTTTGGTAACTAAATAAAGGGGATTTGTATATGCATGACGTGCGGTGGCGGCAACGGTATTCCAATTATACGAATATCCTTAAATTGCTTGGGGATAATCTAAGTGATAAATCCCCCGAGGAATTTAATGAGCTTGAGCAAATTGGGCTGGCAAAAAGTTATGAGCTTTGCTTCGAATTGCTTTGGAAATTGTTAAAGGACTATTTGGAATATGAAGATATTGAAATAGGATTGGTTTCCCCAAAAAACATCCTTAAAGCCGCCGCCGAAAAAGGGCTCTTGGAGGATATGGAAGTAAATGGGGATATATTAATAATGGCGCATAAATCACGAAACGAACTTGTACACGTATACGACCACGAAAAATTCAACCAAATATTAAAGCAAATTAAGGAGCTTTACCTGCCCGAAATGATTAGAATCAACCATTATTTTAAGGTGCTGTGCGAAAATGGAAAATAAATTTGCCCTGCCCGACGACGTGTATAAGCAAATAACCGCTGTCTTACAGCGCTACCCGGAAATTAAGTGCGTAAAAATCTTCGGCAGCCGCGCGAAAGGAATCCAGAAACGATATTCGGACGTGGATATCGCCGTTTTTTCGGAAACGGAAAGGGATTTATCTCCATGTATCAAAGACGATTTGGATGATTTGGATGTAATATATAATTTCGACGTACTCCATTACGAAAAAATTACCTGTCCCGATGTTAAGGCGCATATCGACAGAGCGGGCATTCTGCTCCAATACTAAAAGCCGCGGCCCCATAATTACGGGAACCGCGGCTTTTTTGTTATACCGAATTTGTTATCGGGTTACATCTTCTCCCGCTTTACATACGCCGTATGCAATAAGTCATGGGCCTTGTGGCTGCCGGGTTTTTCAAGGAATTCGGCGTAGAGGGCTTTGAGCTCCGCGTTGTCGTGCGCACAGCGGAGGGGTTTTTCCCTGTCCATGACATACAGCGACGCGGCGCGCTCCTTGATGATCGATTGGTTGTTGCCATGGTACGGCTGACCTCCGCCCGCCACGCAGCCGCCGGGGCACGCCATGATTTCGATGGCATGGTATTGGGACTTTCCGTCGCGTACGGCTTCCAACAGCTTGCGTGCGTTGCCCAGCCCGTTTGCGATGCCGATTTTGAGCTCGGTATCGCCTGCCTTAACGGTCGCTTCGCGGATACCGTCCGTGCCGCGCAATTGGGTGAACTCCGCGTCGGCGGGGTTTTGGCCGGTAAGCGCGTGCACAGCCGTGCGTACGGTGGCTTCGATGACGCCGCCCGTCGTGCCGAAGATCGTACCCGCACCCGTCGATTCGCCCATGATGGGGTCGAAGTCCTCGTCGGGTAAAGCGTGGAAATTGATACCCGCTTCGCGGAGCATGGACGCCAATTCGCGCGTGGTGAGTACGAAGTCCACGCTTCTGCCCATTTCTTCGCGGGCGGATTCGTATTTTTTGGCCAAGCAGGGCATGATGGAGACGACGATCATTTTCGCGGGGTCGATGTTTAATTTTTGCGCGAGGTAGGTCTTGGCGATTGTGCCGAACATTTCGTGCGGGGATTTGCATGTGGAGGGTACGTCGAGCAGTTCGGGGAATTGATGCTCAATAAACTTCACCCATGCGGGGCAGCAGCTGGTGAGGATAGGGAGGCGTCCGCCATTTTTGATACGGTCAAGGAGCTCGTTGGCTTCTTCCATTACGGTAAGGTCGGCGGCGAAGTTGGTGTCGTATACCTTATCGAAACCAAGGCGGCGCAACCCGGCGGTCATCTTACCCGTAACACGCGCGCCTACCGCCATGCCGAACATTTCGCCCAACGCAACCCGTATCGCCGGCGCGGCCTGCACGATCACGAATTTTTCCGGGTCGGCGAGGGCTTTCCATACATCCCTCGTATGGTTGGTTTGCGTTAAGGCACCCGTGGGGCATACGGAAACGCATTGCCCGCAGAAGGTACACGTCGTTTCGGCCACGGGGGCATTAAACGCCGTGGCGACGGTCGTTTCCAATGAACGGTTGATGGCGGAGTATACGCCCACGGTTTGTACCTCGTTGCACATGGTTTCACAACGGCGGCAAAGGATGCATTTTTCGGGGTCGCGTACCAAGCTCATGCCGGAGGTATCTTTTACGTGTTTGGCCATCTTTCCCTCGTATTTGTTTTCGCGGACGTTAAGGTCAGCGGCGAGGGTTTGCAATTCACAATGCCGGTTGCGTTCACATACCAAACAATCCTTGGGATGGTTGGACAAGAACAATTCCACCACGGTACGGCGCGTTTTGATGGCGCGCGGCGTATTTGTGCGGACGGACATACCTTCCCACACGGTCGTGACGCACGCGGGCACCAAATTGGCGCGGCCTTCGAGCTCAACCATACATACGCGGCAGGAGCCGGGCGCGTTTTCACATCCCGCGCCTTCCATTTTCATGTAGCAAAGCGTGGGGATATTGATGCCCACCGTACGGGCGGCTTCGAGTACCGTTGTGCCGGGCTCAACCTGCACGGCTAAATCATTGATTTTTACATTAACCATTCGTTAAGCCTCCTTATTCTTTTATGATCGCGCCGATTTTCGGCGGGCATTTGGGCAAGCACGCGCCGCACTTGATGCACGCTTCATGGTCGATGACGAACCGTTTCTTACCGTTGGGCGTTTCCGAGCCCGTGGGGTGAATGCAATTGACGGGGCATACCTTGGCGCACAGGCCGCAAGCGATACACTTGTCCGTAATCACGAAATTAACCAAATCCTTGCACGCGCCCGCGGGGCATTTGCCGTGCAATACGTGCGCCTCGTATTCGTCCATGAAGTAATTCAACGTGGAGAGTACGGGGTTGGGCGCGGTGTTGCCGAGGCCGCAGAGGGACGCGTCCTTGATCGTTTGCCCCAATTCGCGCAGCTCTACAAGGTCTTCGGGTTTGCCCTTCCCCTTGGTGATGCGGTCGAGGATTTCGTACATGCGGGTGTTGCCGATACGGCACGGCGTACATTTGCCGCAGGATTCCTCCACGGTAAATTCGAGGTAGAACTTGGCGATGTTAACCATGCAGTCGTCCTCGTCCATGACGATCATCCCGCCCGAGCCCATCATCGAGCCGATTTGGGTAAGGGTATCGAAATCAACGCCCACGTCGAGGTGTTTTTCGCAGATACATCCGCCCGAGGGGCCGCCCGTTTGGATCGCTTTGAATTTTTTACCCTTGGGGATACCTCCGCCGATTTCGAAGATGACCTCGCGCAGGGTTGTTCCCATCGGCACTTCAATAAGGCCGACGTTGTTGATCTTACCCGCCAGCGCGAACACCTTTGTACCGGGGCTCTTTTCCGTGCCGTATTGCTTAAACCATTCGGGCCCGCGGGTAATGATCGGGGGTATGCAGGCGTAGGTTTCCACGTTGCAATTGATGGTTGGTTGGTTCCAAAGGCCTTTTTGCGCGGGGAACGGCGGGCGCAGGCGGGGTTCCCCGCGTTTGCCTTCCAATGAGTTAATCAATGCCGTTTCCTCGCCGCATACGAACGCGCCCGCGCCGAGGTTGACGCGTACACGGAAGTTGAAGCCGCTGTTCATAATATTGTCGCCCAGCATACCGTATTTTTCGGCTTGGGCGATGGCGATGCGCAAACGGTTTACCGCCAGCGGATATTCCGCGCGGATGTATACGACACCTTCGTCCGCGCCGATGGCACGGCCCGCGATGGCCATCGCTTCGATAACCGCATGGGGGTCGCCCTCCATGATACTGCGGTCCATAAACGCGCCGGGGTCGCCCTCGTCGGCATTGCAAATAATATATTTTTTATCATTTTTGTTATCCAAGCCGAACTGCCACTTGTTGCCCGTGGGGAAACCCGCGCCGCCGCGCCCGCGTAAACCGGAGGCTTTGACGACGTCGATGATTTCCTGCTGGGTATATTCGGTCAGGCACTTGGCCAGGGCTTCGTAACCGCCCACGCCGATGTAGTCCTCGATATTTTCGGGGTCCACCATGCCGCAATGCATGAGCGCGATGCGTAACTGCGTTTTATAGAACGCCATATCCATGTGGTGGTGGCAGGATTCCCCCGTAATGGGGCTCTTGAAAAGTAAACGGTCCACATGCTTACCCTTAAGGAGATGCTCGGACACAAGCTCTTCGCAATCGTCGCCGTGTACCTTTACGTAGAAGGTGTTGTCGGGGTAAACCTTTACGATCGGACCCTGCTCGCAGAAGCCGAAGCAGCCCGCTTTGATGATCGTAACCTCGTCGCGGATGCCGTGTTTTTCAAGGCTTGCGATGAGTTGGGTTTCCACGTCCAAACAGCCGGACGATATACAGCCCGTGCCGCCGCAGATTAATATTTGCAATCTTGTTTTATGCATGAGCGGCCTCCAATCTAACGGCGATGCCGCTTACGATTTCCTTCGCCTTAACGGCGTCCACGTCCTTGTAGCGTTGGGGTTGTTCCTCCCCGGGGAAATACACGTCCACCATACGGTCGTGGCCGCACAGGAATAAACCGTCGACCTTCGGCGCGTCGGCATCGTCGCAGCCCTTTGAGCAATCCGATACGATAACGGATACCTTTTCCAATCGGGCGGCGTTAACCTCGTCAAATATCGCTTTCAACGTATCCCTGGCACCCGATTCCATCCCGCAGTTGCCGATGGCTACGTAGATTTCCGTACGGGTTTTTTGGTCATCGGAAACCAAACGCATGACCACGTTGTCCCTATATTTTTCACGCAGGGCTTTGAGCTCCTCCCGCGAGTTAACCTTAGCCATTATTTACCCTCCTCAGCCAAACAAGTTTCGATGATACCGGTTACGTCGTCTTCCACCAGCCGTCCGTAGGACTTGCCGTTGACGGTGATGATCGGGGCCAACCCGCACGCGCCGATGCACCGTAAGGCATCCAGCGACCAGAGCCCGTCCTCGGATGTGGTGTTGGCTTTAAGATTAAGGTCCCGTTCGAACTTATGCAGGATTTTATCCGCGCCGCGAACGAAACACGCCGTACCCATGCACACATTGACGCGGTGCTTCCCTTTTTGCGTCATGGTGAAGAAGGAATAGAACGTTAGTACCCCATACACCTTACTTGCCGGGATATCCAGTTTTTGCGCCACATGGGACTGTACTTCCTTCGGCAGGTAGCCGAAGATGTCCTGTGCTTTGTGCAGTACTGAAATGAGCGCGCCTTGTTTTGACGGCAAGCCATCGATGTACGCGTCAAGCTCCGCGAACAAGACCTTTTCATTTTTTTCCATGAATCAAACCCCTTCCTTTATATATTAATTGATGTACAAAAAAACATCGGACATTTCCTTGGAAATTGTCCGATGTTTATTGTACTAGAAATACAGGTAAATGGCAAAGTTTTGATTACGTTTTTTTCATCGCCTCGGGGGGTTCGGGCGCGGTTTCCATTTCCATGTACGTTTTGGTTTCGGATGAGCGTAAAAAGCCCGACATAACCTCCAATACGTGGAAGATCAGATCGACCCCCGCGCGGGGCTTACGCCCTTCTTCGATGGCTGCGGCCATGTCGTATAAACCGAGTCCGCGGCTGTTTTCCGGGTAATCGAAGGCCAAGGGAATTTCCTCAAAGGTTTTCGTTTCGTTACGGTATAAACGTACCGGCCCGCCGAAACAATTGGGGTCGGGTACGCTTAGCGTCCCCAACGTACCGTAAACTTCGATCATGGGAAGGTTGTGCTTTTGTACGTCATAGGATGTCATCAACGTGGCGACCGTGCCGTTCTTAAAAGCCATTTGCCCCGTGATATGTGTAGGTGTTTCCACATCGACGACGGTACCGTTGTGGGGTTGGCTGGTGATCAGACGCGTAGCGTGCGGCGTGTGTGCCATGCCGCATACGGACTGCACCGCACCCAACAAGCTCACCAACGCGGTCACGTAATACGGCCCCATGTCCAGCATAGGCCCGCCGCCGAATTGGTAATAGAAGGCCGGATCGGGGTGCCACGATTCATGCCCCGGGCTCGCCCACAAAGCCGTAGCCGCTACGGGCCGCCCGATGAGGCCGTCATCAATGACCTTACGGCAGGTTTGGATCCCCGCGCCCAAGAAGGTATCGGGTGCGCCGCCCAATTGCACGCCTTTTTTAGCGGCGGCGGCGCGGAGCAGCTTACCTTCCTCAAGTGTCGCGCCGAGGGGTTTTTCGGAATAGACGTGCTTGCCCGAATTGATCGCCGCCATCGTCACGCCGTAATGCTCGTACGGGCGGGTAAGGTTTAATACGATTTCGACGGAGCCGTCGGCGAAAAGTTCGTGCATGTCGGCGTATTTACGCACGTTATATTTTTCCGCGGCTCGGGCCACTTTGGTGTCGATCAGATCGCATACGCCCGCAAGCTCCAAACCCGACGAAAACATGCCCGTTATGTTGGTTAGGTAAATCCCGCTGATATCGCCGCATCCCACGATGCCGATTCTTGTTTTTTTCATATATATCCTCCCGTGGTAACTTATGCCCCGACGGGGCGCTTATTAAAACATCTTCGCGTCGCTTATCAGGAAACGGTCGGTCGTTAAGCCGTTTTCCTTTGCGTATGCCTTGCCTTCCGCCGCCCACAGCATACCGCGCTTCATGATAACGGCGGCGTTGGGTGACTTGTCGAACACGTCATCGTGATGGCCCAATGAGTTATAGAACACACGTCCCAATCCCCAATGCTTTGTCCAAACCACGGGCATGTCTATGGGTTTGTTGGCGATGTGGTAATACGGGACGACCGGGAAACGCGTGGTCGCCAACACTTCGATGGCAGGGTCCACATGCAGGTAATAATGCTCGCTGCATACGGGGAAATCCTCCAATCCCGCAACGATGGGGTTCGATTTTGCGGTGATGTTCACCGTATAATCCACGCCGTCGCTGCCGGGATGGCTCACCCAATTGGCCCCGGTGATAAACTGCCACTCCACATCGTTGCGGAAGGAGTCGCACATACCGCCGTGGCAACCCGCCAAACCCACGCCCGCGCCTACGGCTTTTGATACGTTCTTTGTGTATTCGTGGTTGATTTGGCCCATCGTCCAGCACGAAACGAGCAAGTCGAGCTTCATCAGTTCATCGACGTCGGCAAGGCAATCAAGGTTGTCGGAAAGCGTAACGTCAAATCCTTCCCCTTCCAACATCCTTGCAAAACGCCCCGATACCAACACAGGCTCGTGCCCGTCCCACCCACCTTGGAAAATCAATGCTTTCGGCATAAAAAAACCTCCTTTTTATTTTTTATGTTATAAATAATCTCCAGCGTATCGGGACCGTTGCTCAGCTTCCAGCTGCAGCGGTTCCCCTTGCGTGAATAAGCGATATCCGCGTTTTGTATGAGGGTATTATATCTTTTTCGCAGCGAAATCATATCCTTAAAGAATACCGTCAAGTCTTTATCCTGTTTTGCTTCATCCCATACCATCGGCCCGCGTGACCCGGGATCGCCGTTGCCCTCCATACCCACTTCCGTACCGTAATAAATCGAGGGCGCGCCTTTCATCAGGAATAAAAACGTGAGCGCGTTTTTCATCGCTTGTTTATCGCCGTTCGCCTTCGTCAGCACGCGGACGGTATCGTGCGAATCCATCAGGTTAAACTGTACACGGCTGTGTATATCGGAGAAGCCGCTTAGTTTGGCGAACAGCTTTTGCGTAAAGGTATCGGGCGTTATCTTTTGCGTAAAGAACAAATCACGCAGGAGATTACCCAGCGGATAATTCATCACCGCGTCGAAATATCCCCCGTGCAACCACTTTGACGGGTCGTGCCACACTTCGCCCAACAAATAGAAGTCGGGCTTGGCCGCGTCCACCGCTTCGCGCAGCGCACGCCAAAAGGAAAACGAAACTTCGTCGGAAACGTCCAGCCGCCAACCGTCGATATCGCATTCCTTTATCCAATATAACGCCACGTCGATGAGGTATTGCCGCGCTTCGGGGTTTTCGGTGTTCCATTTGGGCATACCGGGTACAAACGCAAACGCGTCGTAGTTAAGCGCGTACGCGCTTTCATATTTTTCCCGCACGGGGAAGGATCGGATATGGAAATAATCGCGGTATTTTGATTTCTTTTGGTTCTTTAATACATCCTGCCAAAAGGGATGCCGTGCGCCGATATGGTTAAACACCGCGTCGAGCATCACCTTCATACCCGATGCGTGGGCCTTTTTTACGAGCTCCTTCAGCGTTTGGGTGTCACCGAAATGCGGGTCCACGGCATAATAATCCTGCGTATCGTATTTGTGGTTGGACGGGGAGTGGAAAACAGGCGTGAAATAAATACCCGTAACACCCAAATCCCGTAAGTAAGGCAGCTTGTCGATAACGCCGCGCAGATCGCCGCCGAAGAAGTTGCGCGGCTTGGGTAAACCCGTTTCCCAGTCTTCAATGACCGCGGGCGAAATGGACGGGTCACCGTTATGAAACCGCTCCGGGAAGATTTGGTACCAAATCGTTTCACTTGCCCATTCCGGGGTTTTTGGGGCGTCGATGTCATGCGCGAAGGGGAAGAAAAAATGGCTTTCCGTGTCCCCCACCCCATTTTCGCTGTAGGCGATTTCCTCCCCGTTTTTATTAGTAATGACAAAATAATATTTCGTGCGGCGTGCTTTGGGTGGGGTAATCGCGACGCGCCACGTAATGTTTTTCTTATCGGCATATTGCGGCTGCATGGGTGTTTCGTTGGTCACCCACTCCCATACATCGTTGCCCAAGGCGTTAATTTTGTCGGTTTTCGCATAAATAAAGGGGTCGCCGTACAGTACCTTTACGGCGGTAACGCTTGCGTCGGTGATTAATTTCAACCGTATTTTCTTTTCGGCGGTATCATAATAACAATAGGGCAACAACGATCGGTGATGGATATACATGGATGTCTCCTTCGGTGGATAAATTTATTTACGTAAGACCAATACGCTCCTGCCGTCGATGTCGGGTCCTGTTAGCTGGCCGTTGTTTACGTTGTACACCTCGCCGGAAATACGGCATGTATACGTGCCGTTAACCATTTGCACGGGGAAATCGACTTCGGCGGGGTTCCTGTTTGCGTTGGCCAGGACCGCGCCCGTTTTCGCACCCGAGGGTCCGCGTTGGATCATCGCGACGTTGCGATGAGTACTCGTCAATTCGGGATACGCGCGGAAATCGTTTGCGAACCAATTGATCGCCGCCACGCGCGGGTCGCGGTACAAAAGTTGATGACCCCACGCGTTGGCGAAGGAGCCGTCCGCTTGCGGGATAAACACCGTGCCGCTGTTAACGAACCCTTCCCCCGGGCGCACAAAGAAGAGCGGCGACGTCCCCCGGCGCGCGGTAATCAACGCCCAACCCACGATGATCTGTTCGTCGGTCAAATGGCGGGATTGGCCGTCGTTGCCGAATTGGTCGTGGGATTCCACCCATGGCACCACACCCTCGGCGAAGCCTACATGCCCTTCCAAATCCGCCGCTGTAAAAGCCGGACCGAACACGCTCTCGCCATGGTTGCGCGGGTTGCCTTGTATATGGAAGGTGTTCGAGTTCCATCCCCTGCGCCCGTCGCTCAGCGTACCCCCGACGACCGAATTAAGGATATGCCGAGAAAATGCGTACGGCGTCACCATAAAGGCGGCGTGTTCATACAGCGCGTGCAGGTAGTGGTTGGCACGGTAACCTTCCCCCAGCGTTTCGCCGTATTGGAAGGGTACGCGCCCCAGCTCGCGCACGCGCGCGTCCACGAAAGCGGAGACGTTCGGCCAAAAGTCACTTGCGATATCCGGCGGGTCGTTGGGCAATTCGATATGGTGCGCGGCGTCGAAGCGGAAGCCGCTCGCCCCCGCCGTGATGATTTCGTCTAAGAACTCGATATACAACGCTTGGAATTCTTCAAGACCCGTATAGAAATCCCACAACCCCAGCAGATTGCTGCGTACGAAGCTGCGCCTGTCGTTAAAATCCATCGGCCTGATAAACGGGTTTTGCGAGGGCCTGTCGCCGCGGCGTGAATGGAATAACGACGGCTCATGATCACGCAGGGGCGGGTCGATCATATCCCAATACGCCGTCGTGTGGTTGGGGATGGCATCCACGATAATAAAAATGCCGTGCGCCGCCGCCGCCGCCGTCAACGCTTCGAATTCCTCTTTTGTGCCCAAATAATTACCGATCGAAAAATGCGTGGGCTGGTACAAGTCATACCACCGCCCGAACGCGCCCATCCCCTCCAAGCGCACCAGCGACGCGCCGATGGGTGAGGTTTGGATTACGTTAAACCCCGCTTGGGCGATATGGGGTAAATGCTCGGTGATTTCGTTGAAACTCATGTTCCACGCGTGCAGGATATTACCGCCGTGGGGGGTATCGGGCAAGCCGTAGGGGTTTGACCACGCCAACGCCTCCGGCGGGAGGATACGTTCGGGTTCACCCCGCCCGCACGACGAGGCAAGCCCGACCGCGGATAACAAAATCACCAAAAACAATCGGCTATAAAACTTGCAGCACCAGCTTCGAATTTTCATTCAAATACTCCTTCATCGCTTTGTAGGAAAAATAAATCATCCCGAATTGGAACAATAGGATATGGAACAACGGGAATAATATACCAAGTGCCAAACCCAACGCGCTCGCGGGTACGGACGCAAACGTGCAAACGGCGAACCGTTCGCGTACGGTCATGTTACCCGATAATTTTTGCCAATGGCCGAACAGCCACACCGCCGCCATGAATATAAGCGATTGCATGATTAGGAAAACGACGAAAATCAACACAAACGTCGGCGCGACAATGCTTGAAAAATAGCGGTTGTACAACGCCAAGTGGTCGAAAATTTCTTCAAAAGCCCCTTCCTCCAGCGCCCATGCGGGTATCAGCCGCGAAGGTACGGCGAGGGAAGAATTCGCATCGCTGTAAAATATATATTCCGCTGTGATGATAAACGTATGCAAGTCGGTTGCGATTATTAAATCATTATTCCCGTCAAGCATTATCACATCCCGCACGAACCCGTTAGCATCCGCAATTACGTCGATTTCATCAACCCAGCTACGGTCAAACGCCCCCCAATCCGGCCCGCCGTGCATCCTTGGGTAAAAAACGTGCGGCGGGTCGCGTAATAATATAATACTCATGGGTATCGTTAATAAGCATTGCACCATAAAAAACACGCAAAGCACACGAGCCATGCCCGTGTGCCTTGCGTGTCGCGCGATCGCCGCCCATATGAACATGGGTTATTCGCCCTTGTTAGCCCCGGCGGCGGCCCCCAGCGCAAAGTATTTTTGGAAAGCGAAGAAGATGATGCCGAAGGGTATGGCGATGATCAACGCCCCGGCGGTAAAAGCCGTAATATCATACGCGCCGTCGGTGGGGTTGGAGATATTAAACAAACCGATGGCGATCGTATGGTTATGGGACGACCGCAAAAGCAAACGCGGGAAGATGTAATCCATCCACGGCCCCATAAACGCGCCGAAACCGATAAAGGTAATAATCGGCTTGGAAAGCGGGAAAATGACCTTGGTGAATACCTGCATCTTCGATGCGCCGTCCATATACGCGGCTTCGTCCAGCGACTTGGGGATGTTGAGCATATAACCGCGCATCAGCCACATCGTACCGGGTATCCCGCCGCCGATGTACAGAAACGCCAGCGCGTAGATATTGTCCAGCCAACCGAAGGTAAGGAAAATCGAATAAATCGCCACCATCGCCAGGAAGGACGGGAACATCTGCAACACCATAATCGAAAGCAAGCCCGTCTTGCGCCCCCTGAATTGCAGCCGCGCAAACACGAAACCCATAAAGGTATGCACGATAATTGTACCCACGAGGGTAATCGTCGCGATGATGAGCGAGTTACGGTACCACGTACCGTAGTTGTGATCGGTAAATAATCGGGTGAAGTTGTCCAGCGTAAACGCCCTCGGTATGGGGATGATGCCGAAGGTATCCTGCGTAACCGCACCGGGCGTGCCGCGTATGGGGCTGAGTGCCGCGCCCACCAGCCAAAGCACCGGGTACAGCACGATGATCGCCATCACGACCAAGTTGATATGGACACCCAGCCACGGGAAAAACCTCCGGGGATGAAAGAATCTTTTTACCTTCTTCATATCCTACTCCTCCCTAAAGGCGCGGGTGCGCGTCAAGTTCCAGCCGGACACGGATGCGACGACGATAAAGATAAACGTGGACATAACACTCGCGAAGTTATACATACGGTGGTCGAGGGTCAGGCGGTATACCCAAGTGATCAGCAAGTCGGTATGCCCTGCCATCATGTAACGCGCGTTCATAGGTCCCCCGCCCGTCACGAAGAATACGATGCCGAAATTATTAAACGCACCCGCGATCCCCATGATCAACAGCGGGGATATAGCGGCGAATATCGTGGGCAGGGTAAGTTTTCTGAATTGCTGGAAGGCGCTCGCACCGTCTATCGACGCGGCTTCGTACGTCTCCGGGTTAAGCGTGGTCATTACGCCGGTTATCAGCACCATCGGCCCGGCGAAGCCCAGCCACGTATTGATAATAAACAACGCCGCACGCGACCATCCCACCGACCCGAAGAAAGTGATCGGCGAGGATATGATGTTCATGTCCATCAGCAGTTGGTTGATAACACCGTTGGTCACGAAGAAGTTGCGGAACAGCAGAAGTGATACCAGCGAAGGGATGGCCCACGGCAGGATGTACAAACCCCGCCACAACTTGGGCCATCGTACCAGCTTGGAATTGATGAAAACCGCTTGAATAAATCCGACGCCGAAGGCGAGGAGTGTGGACACAAACGCCCATATCACCGTCCAAAGACCCACGCCGATGAGCGTATTACCCCATATCTCCGAAGTAATGACGGTGCGGAAGGTATCAAAGCCCACCCACTCCACCAAATGGCGCGGGGGTATGTTTTGGTTGTTATAATTCGTAAACGCCGTAAGGAAGGCGAAAAATATCGGTACAAATGAAAAAAGCACCACGAACGCCAGCCCCGGCGCAATCGCGATGTATTCGAAGGAATCGTTTAAAAGACGCTTGACATATGTGCGGGTGGTTTCACTTTCCCCGCTTATCAACTTTTTGCGTGTCTTGTACGCGTCGCGTATGCACCATTGCCAAAATACGGCGAACGCCAGCAATATCGCAATCGCGATCAAACCCGAAAGCATCAGCATGGTGGAATGGTCGTAGACCAACACGGCGGAGGATTCGCGCGGGATTTCCCCCAGTGTTATGACCCCCCATATCCCCCGTATGAACATCCCCGCGTTGCGCGGGTGCGGCGGCACATGCCCCAGTATCAGCGCGAGGGAACCTGTATACAGCTCGATACCCACCATCAGCATTTGTATCGCAAAGAAGAATAACCCTTTTATATATTGCTTGTTTAGGAACTGTCCGCTGCCCCATATAACGGCGGACATAATTGCCGCAAGAATAGCCATTCGGTTTGCACCCGCTTTGCTATAAAATCCCCGCCAACTTATGCTTTAGTTAGGCACAAGTTGGCGAGGGTATCAAATTTAAGCGTTAAAACGTATTGTCGTGCCCCGCGATGTTAAGGAGCATCCGATACGACTCCATGGCGCGTTCCTGCGCTTGCCGCACGGTCAGTTCGTTGTTCCAGGTAAAGTTGATGATGTCCCCCCAAGGTCCCCATACCTGATTGATTTGCGAAATGGTGGGCATGGGTACGGTAAAGGGCGTTTGCTCCGCCAAGCCCAGCAGGTGGGGGTCGTCGCGCAAGCCGGGGATTTGCTCCCTGTCAAGACGGGAGGTCATTTGGTTCATATACCGGTGCAAAATGACCGCGCCTTCCACGCTGACCATAAAATCAAGGAAGGCGTACGCCCACGCGCGGTTTGTCGGGCTTGCGAAGCTGGACACCCCGGCGTTGATGTTACCCGAGAAGGAAATCGGCTGTACGCCGCCGATCGTGGGGATTTGCGTAACGCCGAAGTTAACGCCGTTTTCCTTCAGGTCGTTGATCGCCCACGGGCCGGTGATGGTCAGGGGGATTTCGCCCAAGCGGAAACGTTCCTCGCCAGTATTGAAGTTAATGTCTTCGATGGGTAAGTCGAAAAGTCCCCTCATGGTGAGGAAAGTTTCGATACCGCGGGTTAACTCCGGTGATTCGAAGCCGACCAGCGTATAGTCGTTCATGTTGGGCCCGAAAAGCTGCCACCCCGCGATCGAAAACCACGGGAATACGTGGTACGGGTCCATATTCCACACCATCGTCCAATCGTTGGTCGCCGGGTTGTTGTGCGACCTTGCGAATTCGAATATTTCCTCGAAGGTACGCGGCGGCGCGGGTCCCCACAAGTCACGGTTATAGAACAGCGCGAGGTTCTCCACTTGGAAGGGTACGGCGTGCATACGCCCGTTGTGGGTGACGGTTTCGACGGCGGCGGGCACCAGCTCGCTTTGCCACTTTGCTTGCAGCTCCATGGGTACGGGTTCAATCATCCCGTCGGAGATTGCCCACGACACTTGGTCATGCGGGAAAGCGAAGATATCCGCGCCGTGCCCGGAGGGGCCGTCCAATTGCATGTGCGCTCTGGCTTCCACGTTACCCATCTGTTCAAACAATACCGTAACATTGGGATATTTATTGACGAATGCGCGGATCATCGCCATTGCCCATTCCTCGTTGTCCAACCATATGAGCAGCTCTACGGGTTGGGTAGTCTTTTCCACGCCGTAGAAGTGGATCGTTTCGCCGAGGTCGGCTTCCTGCGGGGTCGTCCTGCCGTCGTAAGCGCAAGCGGTCAGCGCAAGCAAAATAACCGCAAACGACGTAAGGAAGAATAATTTTTTCATATCATTGCCTCCTGCGTTTTATTTCTTCTTTTTAATGATAAGGAACGCGCCGGCAAGCAATACGGCAACCACGGTGGATATGATTACGATAATCAACACCACGGATGGGCCGTCGCCGCCATCGTTGGCGGGGGGCGGTGTGGGGGTAGCCGCGGGTGTGGGTGTCGGGTCGGCCGTAATGGCTACGGGGCCGGCGCGCTCGGGTGCGGCAACTTCCCTGTCGGCGGGGTTATCTACCGACGCGTATAATACTTCCCACGCGAATTCCGTGGAAACGATGATCCAAACGTCACGGCCGGGTTCGACTTCCGGGTCGGGCCGCATTTGTACGGAACCGCCGTTGGCCGCGATGATGATA
>WRDO01000048.1 GCA_009779755.1 Defluviitaleaceae bacterium
GGCCTCCCTGTTTCCTGCTTGTCCGCAAACAACAGTTTACAGGTTTCCACCCTTTGGGCCTACCTTTTTCTTCTTCTCCCCTTCCGGGGGGCAGTTGAAGTTACAATCGGGGAAGCAAAAATAGCCCGTAAATCCGTCCCTGTCCTTTGCAACATGTTTTTACAACCAACGTACGCTATCCCCGCGGGGTGCGATATGGCTAAGCGCGTCTCACGAAAAACGTGATTTCCGGCGAACGGGCGGCTTATGTGGTTGGTGTCCGGCATTTATGACGGACACAACCACTTGCCGCACGGAGCCGGAAATCGCGTTTTTCGTGCTAACGCGCGTGCCATATCGCACCCCGCGGGGAGGATCACGTATGTATTATAAAAACAATTTCAATAAAAAATAACAGTTATGCCGTTCGCTTCTACTGCCTTAGCCAACGCTTCCGGCAGCAGCCGTTCATTTCCCGGTAAATACAACACCCGTACACGCCCAAGCACCGGCAAAATACGCGCGATATCCTGCGGACGCAGCCAATCCGTAATCACCAAAGCACACGCGCGGTTAACGTTACGCATGTCCAAATAGCGCAGCAATTCATTTTCGCCGCCACGCCCCGTACCGGATACCGTCACACGGTTATGGCGGCGATGCACGGTATAATTACCCAAGGTATCAAGCTCCGTCGTCTGCGGGCGTATGGGGAAGTCACGCAAATATACACACAGCATTAACGCCGCGATCCCGAAAAGAAGCAGCGGCATTCTGCGTTTTAACTCTGTTCCAAAACCGTTCATAACATAAGCAAAAATCAACAAGACCGCCAAACCCGCCAACGATACGAAAACGCTCCCGCCGCCCGTGCGCACCACGGCAAACGGCAACGCGCCGAAGAAACGGCCCACCCATTCGTAGAGTTGTAATATATAAAATACCACACTTCCCGTTACGGCCGCCGCCGGTTGCCATACCAACCCAACCAACCCCGTAACCACACCCGTCACCAATAACGCCACCACAAACGGGATGATGATCACGTTGGCGAATATACTGTACAGCGGTATTTCGTAGAAGTGGTGCGCGAGTATGACATAGGTGGAAAAGGTCGCCGCCATACTTACGGCCAACCCGTTGCGGAACTTGCCGTACGCGGGCAACCGCACCCAAACAAGCAACCGTTCGATGGGGTCGGTGAGCAAGGTGATACCGTACACCGCACCGAAGGAAAGTTGGAACCCCACGTTGTATACCATCAGCGGTTCGTATAAAACCAACGCGGCACACGCCCATGAAATACCCGTCAGCAAATTATAATCGCGGTACAGGACCTTGGCGAACACCAACGCCCCACCCATAAAAACGGCGCGTACCGTCGCCGTCGCCGCACCCGTCATTAAGCAATATAAGACCATGATTATAAGCGTGGCCACGCCCGCCTTACGCGGATGGATCAGCTTACCCAACACCGCGTTGACGGCCAGCATTAGGACCGTTATGTGTAAGCCCGAAATGGACAGAATGTGCCGTATCCCCGCTACGCGGTAGATTTCCGTCAAGTCACGGTCCAAAGCCTCACGGTCGCCCAATACCATCGAGCGGATGATACCCGCTTCCCTATGCGGGAGGACGGAATCAAATACCGCGGCGATTCGGTCACGCACGTACCGTATGGCTGTGTTGAAATTTCTATGTACGTCCCCCGCCACGACTTCGGTCGGGCGGATAATCGCGTCGATTTTTTGCGTACGCAGGTGCAGGAAGGCGTCGTATCCGCCGGGGTTGGCCGCCCGTGTTAAGGGCAAAAGCTCCCCCGTCATACGGATTTCCTGCCCGATTTCCACCGTAGGCAAGTGCGGTTGCAAATACGCCATGACCCTTATCGGTTCCCCTTGGTACACCGCACGTACGACCACACGCCGGTTACCCCCGGCTGTCAAGCCGCCCGTGTCTGATACTCGGCCATAAAGTGATATTTCCGTTTCGGACTCCGGGATAAATATTCCGGTTTCCATACGGCTTACGCCCCGCAATACCCCCGCCAATAAAAAAAGCGCGAATAAAAATACCGGCCAATAACGGTATCTTTTATGCAACGCGCCGCATACGCAAACGCCGAATAATATCAGCATTACATAAACCAACGGGGAAAACGGTACGGGGAACACATTGGTCCCCGCCATTACACCCGTGATCAAAAACCCCAACGCCCACAATACCGGGCGCTTTACGGGCGACATTATTCCTCGTCGTCGCCGCGCGGGCCCACGGTCACTTCGTCCTCCTCGCCGTTTTCATACGGTTCTTCCTCGGGTTCCTCGCCCACCAGGATCATATCGTGGTCGTACACGAAGCCCAAGTTAAAATCAGTCACCCCGTGGAAAATCTCGTGCCGTTGGGAGTCCACCAAAAAGAATACCCGCTCCACGCGTGTGTTCCAATCCGTATTTTCCGCAAACGTAAGCGTGTTGACGATGCTTTGCAACATCAACCGTGAAATATGCTGGTTCCCGATAAAACGGTTCATGAAGTCGCCCGAAAAGTCCACGTACAAGCTCCGCGATTCGGATTCGTAGTTAACCATACGCACGCGCGTTTCCGGCGGGATGACGCGCATCGCGTTTTCATTTCCTTGGGACGGGCCCGCAATCAGATATGACAGCTTGGATTCCACCAAGCGGTGCAAATTGATGTAATCGTCCACAAACGTTTCGGTTATCAAACCCTCACCTTCGGCGCAAACGAAATATAACGTAATCACGCGGGAGGCCATGACCCCCGGCGACAAGGAAGGATTGTTCGCCATGGTGTTTGCCGTTTCGATCGTCACCGCCCCGGCGTCCCACCACCATTCATCGCTTCTCTCTTCTCCATCGAGCCATCTGTTCAGCCATTGCGCGAAGTGCATGGGCGGTTTATTGCCTTCCCCGTCCACCCATATCAATACGCGCTCCACAAAAGACAACTCCATCAAAGTAAGCGCCAACCCCATGCGGAACAACGCCTCTTCCGGCGGGGTCATCTGACGGTATTCCCGCGGGAAAGCGATCCCCACCAAGTCATCGCGGTACACGATCGAAACCACGCCCAAATCCTCCGGCCAAAGCCTTTGCAGCGACGAATAGCGCGGCGAACCGTAGAAATGGTTGACCATGGTTTGAACCAACATTTCCCGCGGTCCGTGCGGCACGTTTACCGCCGTCCCTTCCAGCCGCCCTTCGGCGGGGTTAAAGTGAAAGACGCGCAACCCCCCGGCAAACGAGGAACCCCGTTGCATACCCATGACAAAAAAAACGATCAACGCACACATGGCAAGGAACGTGATAACCGCCGCGAACAAAATCCTGCGCTTTTTATTTTTTAACAACGTTTTCACGGCTCAGCTCCTCCTTATCGGTATGCGTATCGTAAAGACGGCCCCTTCATCGGGTTTTGAGGAAACCCGAATCGATCCATTGTGCGCCAATATCGCCGAATGGGAAATCGCCAGTCCCAAACCCGTACCGCCCGTTTCGCGGTCGCGGGCTTTATCCACCCGATAAAAGCGGTTAAATATCTTGGTTTGTTCGCTTTCGGGTATACCCATACCCGTATCCTGCACACTGATATACACAAATTGGTGGTCCGCGTCCACCGCGACCTTCACCGTTCCGCCTTGGGGGGTATATTTTATACCGTTTTCGACTATATTTGAAATGGCGAGCGTGAGTTTTATTTCATCCGCGTTTATTTCCACGGGCCGCACGTCGTCGTAGATCAATGCGATTTCCTTCTGCTCGGATAACGGGGACAATCGTTTGAGGATATCCTCCACCATCCTGTTGATGGATACGGTTGAAATGTTAAGCCCCTGCTCACGCTGGTCGTTGCGTACCAAAGCCAGCAAATCGTTGTTGATGTTGGTCATGCGGTCCACTTCGTTGACGATGTCCTGCAGGAATTCGCGGTACATGGCTTCGGGCGCATGTTCCTGCAAAAGGATCGACTCGGACAGCACCTTCATACTGGATAAGGGGGTTTTCAGTTCATGCGATACGTTGGATACGAATTCTTCGCGCGTCTTTTCCACCCGTTCCAACTTTTCCGCCATGGAATTAAAGGATTCTGCAAGGATCGCGTATTCGTTTTGGCCCTCAACATTGGTGATGCGCTGGTCGAGCCTGCCGGTAGCCATACGCTGTACTACAAGCAGGATACGGCGCAACGGACGTATCAGCGTGTTCGCCATGATGAAAACGACAACGATAATCCCCAGGCTTACCAACGCGATGATCAACAGAAGATCCGCGCGGAGGTCGGACAGGGTTTCGAAGATGTCTTCCACGCTTTCGATCAGTAAAACCGCGCCCACACGCTCCGTCGCGTCATGCGGGCTGACGACGGGGACGGCGGTATATAAGGTGGATTCGGCCCGTCGCAGCTGGGTGACAATCGTGCGCCCGCTGATCGCATTCATCACCTCCGGGATAATCACAGTTTGCCCGGTGCGTGAACCCGCGGCGGAATCATAGATGACGCGAAGGCCGTCGTCGAAGATCAATACGCGGTAACCCCATTCCGTACTCCGCCGGTTCATCATCCCGCGCAGGTTGTTGAGCAGCGTCGTTTCCTCCAACGTGTCGAAGCCGCGCGCAGCCACGATGTCCGAAGCTATAAATGCGATGGGCTGTACTTCACCCTCGCGCTCATCAAGGTAATCGGTTTCGATATGCGCGATAACCACGAAAAAAAACACCGCAAGCGGCAATAAGCTAAGTGCGACATAGCTTAACGCCAACTTCCAGCGTAAGGAAGAAAACCAACGGACCTTATCTAAAATAGTAACCGACTCCCCATTTCGTGCTTATATACTTGGGATCGCTAGGGTTTTCCTCGATTTTTTCGCGCAGTCGCCTGACGTGGACGTCCACGGTACGTACGTCGCCGGTGTTATCGACCCCCCAAATCTGCGTCAGCAGCTCCTCCCGCTCGAACACGCGGCCAATGTTGTTCATGAAGAATTCAAGCAAATCGAATTCGCGTGCGGTCAGGTTGATTTCCTTATCCTGCACATGGACGCGGCGCGATTGGATGTCAACGCTGATATCACGCAGGGTCAGCTTCTCCACTTTACGCGTTACGGGTTTTGCCAACGCGCTGCGCCGCAGTATGGCTTTGATGCGCGCCTTAAGCTCAAGGATATTAAACGGCTTGGTGATGTAGTCGTCCGCGCCGTATTCCAGCCCCATGATTTTGTCCATGTCGTCGTCCTTGGCGGTAACCATCACCACCGGCACGGCGCTGAACTCGCGGATTTGTTGGCATACCTCCGTACCTTCGATCTTGGGCAGCATCACGTCAAGGATGATGGCGTCGTATTTGTTCTCACGCGCCAATAACAAGGCTTCCTCGCCGTCGTAAGCCGCGTCCACTTGCATACCGTCCTGCTCCAAGCTGAACTTGATGCCTTTTACGATACTTTTTTCGTCATCCACTACCAATATAGCCGGCATAACATATATCACCTCACCGTGATTAATTCCTTTAAACCGTTGAATATAGCGTTCCCGATACCCGAAATGTTAAGCAATTCCTCTATTTGGGTAAAGCCCCCGATACTTTCACGATAGTCAATGATACTTTGCGCGCGTGCGGGGCCGATTCCGGGGAGGCTTTGCAACTGCGCGAGGGAGGCGGCGTTAAGGTCGATGATATCCGAATTCGTTTGCGTGGGGTTTGCGGATGCGATCCCGCTTTCGCCCTGCCCCACTACGGTATAATCCCCCACCGCGGGTACGATGATCTGCATCGCGTCACGCAAGGGGACGGCCAGGTTGATCCGCGTTAAATCAGCCTCCCGCGTGTAACCCCCGGCCATTTCCACCGCATCCGCCACACGCGCGGAAGCGGGGAGGGTGTACACGCCGGGTTCGTATACCTCACCCAAGATATGTATGACGACATAGGCCGTCGCTTCCTCCGGTTGGGGTTGGTGCTGGGGTTGGGGTACAAGCACCTCCCCCCCGACGCGGGCGGCGGGTCGGGACGGGTTAACGATAAACAAGAACCCCATAACGGCAATGCAAACGGTCCCCAATAGTATATATATATGTTTCTTTAGGAATTCCTTCATCTTCTATCACCTGTAAAAAGGAGCATGGTTAAACATGAGGATATTACAGCTTCCGTTATTGTTGCTTACGGCTTTTGTCGCCACGGCGCAACCGCCGTACGAAGAGGAGGCGCTCGCACTTACCCCGCCTTCCTATACGTCGGGCGGTGTCGTGGTGATGTGCGCGGATACGGGGTTGGTACTGTACGGAAATCGGGAACACGATGCGTTTTATCCGGCCAGCATCACGAAAGTGATGACGGCGTTGACCGTGCTGGATCATGTGCAGGATTTAAACGAGCGTATCACGTTTTCGTACGACGCGGTTTTTTCCATACCGCGCAATTCCAGCCACATTTCCATGGACGTGGGTGAAACGCTCAGCGTCTATGAAGCACTCCATGCGCTGTTGCTCCGTTCCGCCAACGAAGTGGCTTTAGCTTTGGCTGAATATGTGGCGGGCAGCGTGGAGGAATTCGTGGAGCTCATGAACCACCGCGCCGTATCGGTCGGGGCGCTCGAGACCCGATTCGTAAATCCTACGGGCTTACCCGCCGTGGGGCATGTGACCACAGCCTTTGACATGGCGTTGATCATGCGCGAAGCCGTACGATTGTACCCGATATTCGAGGAAATCATCGCTACAAGGCAATTCGCCATCCCCCCGACGGAACGGCAAGCGGAAACGCGTTTTATCAACACGACCAACCAATTGATCCGCCCGGGCACGCCCTACTTCAACCCCCATGTAATCGGTTCCAAAACGGGATGGACACACGCGGCGGGCAACACGCTCGTCACTTACGCCAACTACGAAGGGCGCAGGCTTATCGTCACGGTCCTGCAAGGCTCGGGGACGGACCCCTTCCGCGAAACGACATCCCTGCTTGATTACGCTTCCCGATTGCCTTACGAGGATCGGGTGGTGTTTAATGCCGAATCGTATATACGGGTCGTACCCGTATTGCAGGAAGTCGACGGGGAAATGAAGGAAGTTTACCGTTTACCGTTGCAAGCAGGGGATGATTTGCTTTACAGCTTGCCCTTGGGTTTTGACCTCACCATGTTACGTTACGACCTTACCGTACCGGAAAGCGTAACCGCTCCCGTATCGGAAGGCGACGCCCTCGGCAGCGTCGCCGTGTACGCGCAGAACGTGCGGCTGGGTACGGTTAACCTGTTGGCGCAAAGCACGGTGGCGGAAATTTCAACATCCGCATCGCTTGCCGACAACGCAGGCGCGTCGGGGGAAACCGCATCGGCGGAATCCGCATATCCGACCACCCTTCACGCACCGTCGAACCCCTCTGCGACCTTCGGCAATTTTTGGGACGCCTTACGCGACAGCGACCAATTGGCTGCTTTGGCCGTGCCGCTTACGGTTGCGTTCCTTGGGCTGCTGGTTTCGACCGTGGTATTCGCCACACGTCGTAAGCGCAGGATGAAGCAATTCTTCTACGTCGGCGGCGGCAAACGGTATTCGAGCCCGTATTTTAACTCATATCGATACAGGTAGCAAACAAATTGCTTTATATATTTAAAGTTTAACACATTAAAAAATACATGGAAAGGCGCGTATAATGTAAAATCCTTACGCGCCTTTACTACGTTTTTTTATATGGGGGTACCTTTATAATTTGAATAAATATCACATATCGCGTCATCGACTTGTTTGCTTGTATACCTTCGAGGTTCTAAAAAATTATTATCGCGATATTGTTTTGATCGCCTTAAGGCAATCATACCAGAAAATTTAAACGCTTCTTCTTCTTGCTTAGGATCAAGTCGATCATACGATGTATTACCCCGTTTATCACCCAAGCCGATATGTTCCAAAAAGATATGTCCCAACTCGTGACCGATAACAATCATTTTTTGCAATCTCGTTCCATGTGGTGAATATATGATTGTGGCACCCCATGGATGAACAAACGCAAATCCCTTATGCGGGGAATCGATGGAACAATTTTGATGTTTGATAATTTTGTATATACGTTGTTGCCCCCGATATTCCGATTGTTTTTTATTTGCCATCAATGTCTCAATTGCGCGTACTTCGTGGTCTAATATTCCGTCAGAATTGATTTCATTAACCATTATGTTAAAAGCGGACACCACTTTATCGTTCGGGCGGTGTCCGCTTTTTGCGGAATCGTTAGTCATTCAAAGCCCTCCAATGCCCCATTAGGAAAACATCCTTCGTAACGGCATATAAAGTGTCATAGTCCATTTCCAATTCTTTCCTATGTTCCATGGAGTGAACGACTGCGCCCATGTACGCAACTAAACGTTCACATTTTTCTTTTATCGTCTTGCATCCCACCTGCTCAAGAGCATCATCAATGTCATGCCCTTCCTTACATATTTCCAAGGTATCGATCCTTTCTTGTACCATACCTTCTACTCCTTCCTTCCTCTTTGGATTGAATATTAAATGGCCGATCTTCATAAACCACCACCTCCTTTGTGTAGTATACTCCCCCATACAAGTGGAAATTACACAGCAATCGAAAGGAAATGTTTTATTTATTGTAATTGGACAAGCTCGTCAAGCAATTATATTATTCTAATTACTAACTATGGTAACTTTACATATTTTTTTATGTATATATCATTATTTCACAATACTATTGGCATTATCGAAATCGAAAACATATATTTTCCTTGATCAAACCGATAAGGTCGATGCAACTCCGGCCCGCAGGAGTTTGAACCGATGCCGTTATGCTTGTAATCAATGTTTACGACGGTTTTATCCGTTTTCACCATCTCATACGGGTGCTTCGCCAAATCCAAACCGTGCGGGGTGTAGTGGGATGCGTTGAACGAAAACGGCACGTTAACGGCCTCGATCAATAAACCCCGCCGTCCTTCGTCACTGATGAACGCGTAATCCACTTCCCCGCGTGCGCCGTTTTCCTGCGGCATGGCGTAATTTTCAAACATCACGTCAACGGTTGTCTCGAATAATCCCTTATACACGCTGCGGCGCATATCGGCGTAATTCTCGTGGGGGCCGCGCCCGAAGTATCGTACGCGTTCGTGCCCCGCCGGCAACACCAAGCGCAAACCGAAACGCGGCAGCGGAAGGCGCGATTTGTCCCACATGGCGTTACGCTCGGCAACATCAACGTCGGTGGTGAAGCGTATCCGCCCGTCCCCGGTAATCGTCCACACAGCCTCGCCGCGCAGGATAGGGGCTTCGGAATAACCGCCGATGGCATAACGCGTTTTTATCACGCAGGTGTTTGCGTCGGGTGTTTCCCACTCGGAGGCATATATGTGCGTTACGGCACGGTCCAAGCCCCACGCCCGCCACGCGTGTTGGATGTTACGGTCGTTGTCCGTCGGCGCGCGCCATACGTCGAAGGTGACGGGTTCCGATATGAACGGGATATTTTGACTGATAATTTGATTGAAAACCCCTTTACGCAAATCGAATACATATAAAAGGTTTTCGTTTTCGATACGGAGTCCTCGGTCGTTTTCGCTTACCGTTAACGGGGTAATCGGTCGCACGGGCCGTAAATACGGTGGCGGCGCGACGCGGTTATCGGCGATGATGAGTTGGTTAAACGCCATTTCCTCGCCATGGGTCGCCCATTCATGAAAGCGCGGGCTGCACGGGTCGTTTTTGTAACGGAAACGCAAATTGAGCGCGCAAAAACCCAACTGTTCTTTTTCCGGCAAGTCGTATGCCAATTTTATTTCCTGCGATCTGTGCGGGGGTACCATCAATATAAACTCATATCCGTTCGCGCGTGTTTCGCCGTTGTTTTCCAAACGCCATTCCAAATAGATATGCGACAAGTCGATGAAATCGTAATCGTTGTACACGCGTATGATACCTTGCGCCGCGTCCGCCATTTCCGCGCGGGCGTAGGCGTAGACAGCCTTCGCTTCCTTTAAGCCCGTGTGCGGCGTGCGGTCGGCGTATACCAAGCCGTCCAAGCAAAAGTTCGCGTCATGGGGTTCGTCACCGAAGTCGCCGCCGTAAGCGGTAAATGTAATCGGGGACTTCGTCACAAATTGTTCCGAAGTTAACCCCATTCGTGCCAACGCCTTTTCCGCACCGCGATAGGGTACGGTGTAGGTCTTGCCGTTTGCGTCGGTATATCGCTTGGCAAGCAGGCCGTGGTCCCAAAATTCCCATATACAACCCCCGATCAGCTTGGGGGTCTTTTTGATGATTTCCCAATAGTCCCATATATCCCCCGGGCCCGTGCCCATCGCGTGGGAATACTCGCAGAAGAAATAAGGCCGTTTTTTCGTATCATCGGCGGCATATTCCGCCACCCATTCAAGCGACGGGTACATGCAGCTGCGTAACGAGAGGAAATCCTCTTCGTCCGTTTGGTGCGGGTTTGCGCCTTCGTAATGTACGGGCCTGTCGGGGTCGCGCTCCCGCGCCCAATAGGCCATTTTGTCGTGGTTTCTGCCGTATCCCGACTCGTTGCCCAGCGACCACATGATAACGCACGCGTGGTTTTTGTCCCGCTCCACCAACCGCGCGATACGATCGACATAAGCGTCCTCCCACAACGGGTCCTTCGAAAGGGCGTTCAAATCCGGCCGCATCCCGTGACATTCATGGTCGGTTTCGTCCACCACATAAAAGCCGTAATACGAACACAGCGCCGCAAAACGCGGGTCGTTCGGGTAATGCGCCGTACGAATCGTATTTACGTTATACCGCTTCATCAGGAGCAAGTCATCGCGCATCCAATCGAGCGGAACGGCTTGGCCGTACAGCGGGTGGAAGTCGTGGCGGTTAACGCCTTTTAATTTGACGGATTGCCCGTTGATCAATAACGCGCCGTTTTCGGCGAATTCGATTTTACGTAAGCCTATATCAAGGATTATTGTTTCCGGTTGGCTGTTGCCGTAGGAAATGATGACCTTATACAGATAGGGAAATTCTGCGTTCCACAAAATCGGCGCGTCAACGGGGATTTCCGCGTAAGCGCAGCCGAACTCGTCGAGTACGACGGTTTCCTTTCCGACGGTTTGCGTACCGCATTCGTTGATGATTACTACGGCGGCTTCCAGCCCCGGCGTACCGTCAAGTTCGCAATGTACGAGTACGCGCGGGGTATCCGCACTTGGGTTCTGCGGGTGCGGAGCATCCAAAAACTCCGTCCGCACAAACACGTCCCGCACCCGTTCCTTCGCCCTCGCGAGCAAATATACATCGCGGAAAATACCCGAAAACCGCCAGCAATCCTGATCCTCGATGTACGTACCGTCGTTATATTTAAGCACAAGAACGGTGACGCGGTTGCTCCCGATTTTGACGCGCGCGGTAATATCAAACTCGGCGGGCAAGCGGCTTCCCTTACTCATGCCGACGTACGCGCCGTTAATCCACAAATAAAGGATGCTGTTAACACCTTCGAAATTAATGAAAATATCCTGCCCGTCCCATTCCGCGCCGATAAAAAAATCCCGTGCGTACAAACCGCAAGGGTTGTGCGCCGGGACATAAGGCGGATCGCAGGGAATGGGATAATTTACATTGGTGTAGTGGCAGCGGTCATAACCCTCGGTTTGCCAGCAGGCCGGCACGGCGATGGAATCAAGGCCGTTTACGGGAAAATCCGCCGCGAAAAACCCCTCGGGCAATTCGGTATAACCTTCCTCAAAATAAGCGAAGGCCCAATCCCCGTTAATTGACAGAAACCGCGGCGACTGCCCCCGCGCGTATACGTTCGCCAACGTTATATTTTTCGGTGGATCATTCCCGAAGGGTATGTAAAACGCGCGGGGGCGTTCTCGATTTTCGTGGGTAACAAGCGGGTTCTGATAATCCTTGGGAATAAACATAAAAATCCCCCTGCGATCGTTTTTCAACGATTATATCGCAAGGGGTTAATCACGTACAGTAAGATAAGATTATCTGTTAAAGTGATTGAATATACCGTCTACGACACCGGCGCACCGCGAACACAAATCGCTGAACAGAGTAGAGTTGTTTCGGCATAAGGGTGCCATCCGGCAGGGTGCGGTTATACCCAAGGTTTCGCCTATACAGAATACGTCAAAGGCACTTAACGCGAGCAGCCCTGCCACGCCAATAATAAGTATGATGAAAATCACTCCGATTACCGAACCACCGCGTTTTTTTTCTGCATGATTATGGATGTGGACCGGCGCGGGTGGCGGAGCATAGACCGGCGCGTGAGCGGGTGGCGGAGCGGCGCGGTATATTTGCGGGGGTTCCTTTTGAACGTGCACGTTAATATTCGGGGACAGCGGTGGCTGCTCGGTAAATTGTACCGACGCAACAGGCGCCTGTACGTATTCCTCAACCGTTTCGATCGTCGGCAATATGCCGAGCGCACGGTGTTTTTCAAGCCCGCAATTCGTGCATTCGCGTACATGTCCTTCATTTTTTACGTCGCATGCGCATATCCATATCTTCTTTGTGGTTGATGCCATACAAATCCTTCCCTCCTATGAAAAAAACATGCTGAAGTTGTCCACGCCGATGGCTGGCGTGGTAAAGGAAATACTGCCATTTATCGTGCCATCCAACCAATTGATGTCATTAATGAACAAACGTGGGGTATACCTTATGTTTCCGGTTAATGCGAATATAATCCTGTAGCTTACGTTGATATCCCTGACGGGCGCGTCACTGAAATTGCTGATAACGCCGGTATCCGGGTTAAACACACCTTCGAATCTCGCCGAACCGCTTGGATAACGTACGGTAACGATCGCACGGTTTGCGTTTGCTATTTCAACGGTTATGGTCGCATCGCCTGTATTTGTAATGTTCGTGGGTGTGGCTCCGCTCAAGGCAAGCGTATAACGGGCCGAGAAGGTCCGTATAAAATTGTTTGTGGTCAGACGCGAACTAATGAAAACCGCACCGGTATTGCTTCGGTTTAAGTACCCTTCCAGCGGGTTGAAGTAGAACGTGAAGTTGGTGCGGTAACGCACAGTCTTTATACCGTGTTCGACCTCGAATTCAACCGTAACAAGTGTGTTCATATCAACGCCCATTTCGCCGACATCAAAGCGGGTAACGGCACGGGTACCCGTAAGTCTATGCCCGTCATAAGTTAACGCAAAGCTGTCGACTACGGATTGGACATCAGCAGCCGTTAAGGAAACCAAAGGCGTAAACAAACCTTCCATAACTTCCGCACGTAAAAGTATCCATCCCGCTTCCGTACGTGTGAAGTGCCCTTGCAACGTACCCCCCAGCGTAAACAATCCACCGCGTGCAGTAAAACCTGTCGTCGCTGTCGCTTCCATATAATAACCGGAATATTCAACGGAAGCGGCGTTAGGCATATCCAACGTTCCCGCATCGAACTTGACGTTATAGAAAGTGATATCGTGCGCGTGCATTTGTTGTAACGCGGCGACGGATGTCAACTCCGCGCCGGGTAATTGGCTGTATTCCGTTATATTCACCTCCGAAGAGGTATACGACCATCTCCCGTTATTATGGGAAAATACGGCATGCATCGTTCCCTTCACGTTTATTGAAGGCGTGGTTGTACTAAAATGCGCTGTGGCTGCAGCGATCGTGTAATAATCGGAATATGTTAAGGATACCGGGTCCAATTCGTATGCCCCGGGTTGGACCGTAACAACACCGAAGGTAATGGGCTGCGTAACCATGGCATTGTATGCGTCTGATGCATCTATTGCCGTTGTCATCTTAAAATCCAAAGACGGGGCAGGGATTCCTTGAACCCGCCACCCATTTGTATCGTACACAAACGCGGCGGTAAACGCATATTCCGCAATAGCGTTACCCGCGTTGTATACGCCTGATACATGCATGTCCGTACGTCCTTCGGGCAGGTTTTCGTATGTCATCCGATAATCTGCGTTCGCCAACACGGCGGCGGGAGCATGGGTACCAAAATTGGCGGTAGCGGTAAGGATTATGGCGGCAACAGCGGTATCCATGCTTACGATGGGTACTGCCGTATGTATTTCCATATACGGGGTAACCCCGTTATGCCGCCCGGGTGCGCGACCTTCGGCTGCAAAGGACCATGTCATTACCCCCGTTACCCGCTTGTAACCGTCGGATGCGATAAAATCGACCAAAAATAAAACCTCGTCCCCATTGGACACACGTTGGTTAAGCGACGTTTTATCCGTTTGGTTGAATCCGGCTTCCTGCGTCAGCCAACGCTCGGTCCTCGCCAATACGCTTCGCGACGACGGCGGTCCGCCTGTAATAATTAAAATAACAGCGGCACATACGGTTATAAACGCCACTGCCGAGGTTGCAAATAATAAACGTTTTTTCATTTTTTTGTGCGCAATGGCCCGCCGTTGTTCGGATTCGGCACTTGCTTGTTTTTCATACTCCGCACGTTCGCGGGAATCCTTGTAGCCGCCGAGTTCGGTAAAGGTTTTTTCCGCATTCACGCAGTCCTTTTTTTCCGACATTTGCACGGCGGCGGCATAAAGATCGCTTTGGCGTTTTTTTAGCTCGGTGGCGTATTCATCAGCAGGGGCGTAGCCTGCAATCGGTTCGAGTAAAGCCAATGCCCCTTCAATTCCCTTTGTTTCTGCGGACAATGTTTTCGCTCGTGTCAGGATGCCGTGTTTTTCGCCGATTTCACCTTTATGTTTGCTTGCGGATTTTTCATACTGTTTAATCTTTTGCTTACGCTCCTCTGTTGCGAAGCGCACGAATTGCGCATATACAGGGCTGCCGTACCAATCATCGCAGCATTCGGCCAGTTCATCCGCATCGGAAAGGTTGTGGTTTTGCAAGAGCTGATCCATGTATGCGTCGGCAATCTTTTCCCGCCGGTCCGCGCACAACGATAACAACTCGTTGACGGCCTTGTCGCCGGCAAAAACCGTGAGCAAATCCTCAGCCGCGGCCGGGTTTAACGTCGCGGACAGCTTTTTACGTGCTTCCTTTAACAGCTTGTTCTTTTTCCCGGTTTCCGCGTAATCCGTTAAGGTCTTTTTATACCCCGCATCCGCGAAACGAAGCGCGCGTTGGAAGAGAGGGCTGTCCTGCCATTGGCCTTCACATTCGGCCAACATTTCTTCGCTCGTAAGGTTAAACTTTACCAGTAATTGGAGTACATATGCCCCGGCGTTTTCCGGGTTTTGGCTCAGTACCTGTTCCGTTAATTGGCCGACTTTTTGAAAATCTCCGTCCTCCAGCGCCATGGCGGCGCGCTTCAACAGAATCTGCACAGACGTATCTACCGCTTCGTTTGAATGCACGGGTGCCGCGACAGACGGTGCATCCATCGGGTTTCCGCATCCGGAACAGAACTTTGTGTCACCGGATATTTTGGTACCGCATTGCCCACAAAACATTGTATCCTCCTTTTTAACTGCCATACTCCGAAATTAACTCCGGAAACGACAAAAATCCCTAAAGCCGATTCTACGCGCATTTTGATACCTTGTCTGTGAAGTTTCACGCACATTTAAAATTTAAGACAAAAAAATTCCGGAACGCGTAATACGCATTTCCGGCAATGGTTTGGGATTTTGTTTTTTTATAAATGATTACTTCTTTGATTATTGTTTAGCGGCAATAGCCCGGGGATATTTTGCATGTCTTTCCGGATCGTTTAATATCTTCGTGTATTTCTCTTTTGCTGATTCCTTTAATAATAAATTTGCCCTTTTTGCCTTGTCCGAATTTTCCTTGTCTCCATATACGATTTCAAGCGTTTCATTTTTTTCGGCTTTCACCATTCTTCCGTAGGCGATGACAAAATCCCTATAATGCACGTCATCCGTATGGATAACGACGCCAAGGGTACTTTCGCTGCCTTGCTCCACCCTTTGTACATCAAAATCCACTTTCCATATCGAATCGTTGCTTTCCATCATACCAATTAAAAGATTAATCATTTTTTCATGGCCCGTTTCCGCTGTCGATTCTTCTGACAAGCCCAACAACCATGCCGGTGACTTATCTAATTTTTCGGCGAACCTAAATATTATAGCTAACGTAGGAAAAATTTTTCCTCTTTCATATTCTGAAATTGTCGATTGAACCATATTCACTTCTTTCCCCAAATCAGTTTGTGACCATTTTTTATCATCACGTGCTTTCCTTAAACGATCGGGAAAAATTTTAACAGTTTTGTCATACATGGCAATGTTTCTCCTTTATTTATAAAATTTAAATAAATTATCGACTGTATCGATATATGCAATGATTTTTATTTCAAAGCTCCTATATAAATTTCAACGGTTTTATCATACGCAGCGATATTTCCACTCTAAAACGATAAATTTAAAGTTCGTTTTATCCGTGTCGATTTTTTACGTCATTTTTTATATCCAAACAATCATAAAAAAATAACGTTTTATACCTCTTTACTCTCTGTTATTCCTCTTTTTTTCATGTTTTAATCTTATCAAAGATAAGCGCCGGCGCAAGTCTTTTCTCCATCATTTTTTATAAAGGAGTTAAGCATCATGAATTTAATTAAAGGAATTGCGGTCTTAATCGCGACCGCGGTCTGTTTGCTGACGCCTGTTTCGGCAGCAGACCATCATCTCCTTCTCCAACCGGCGCTCGTATACGGAGCCACCGATGGGGTACGTGAATTAACCCGTGCCCAAAATCCCGCTTCACCCCCCGTTATCATCACGCCTTTCAACAACGTCCCTCCTCCCGACTCAACTGAACCAAGGACCTAGAAAATCGACACAACGCATCAGCGGCAAGCCACCGGCCTGCCGCTTTTTTTATCCAAACGTTTTTATACCCACCCCAAAGCGGGTTTCAGCGAGTTTGCATATTATACCGGCACGATAATTGTCCCCGTGTAAAAGCGAACCGTAATACGCTTGGTACAGCAGGTTTTTTATTTTATCTTTATCGCCGTCCAATACGTACAGCGCGCAAGCCTTGTTGAACGCAAATGTAGGTAGATTTTTGCATAATTGATATTCCGCACCGATTTTCATACCCTCGTCACATACAGCCAACTGTTCGCGTCGTTTGTTGTCTTCGTCGTAATATATCGCTAAATAACTAAGTACAAACAATAATGATCTTGCTTTTTCGATGGATTCGACCACACGCTTGCGAATATTACCCGCCAGCTTTTCCAAGATATAGATCGCCTTATCACGTTCGCCCGTTTCGTAGGCGATTCGCGCTAACTTGGCAATTATTTCATTATCTTTAACCCCAAGTAGATATGTCTCGATTTTTTCAATATCGAAACAAGGTATGGTTACGGCGATGGCTTCGTCCAGCAGAGTTTGTGCGGCAACATATTCCGGTGGGTTACGGCGCAAACACATGATCGCTTTATCGTTAAGTAACCCTTGCCGTAACAATCCCCCCCCCCCCCCCCCCCCCC
>WRDO01000049.1 GCA_009779755.1 Defluviitaleaceae bacterium
GCGCCCGTTCCTCTTCGCCCGTACGGTCAACATCCTGCACGACCACATCGTACGCGAAAAAGGTTGGCAAATGCTCATGTGGGCCGACCGCCTTAACAACGCCAAGGAATTCGGCTACCACGCGTGGGAAGGCGACATATGGGATACATGGAAGGCCATCGACCTCATCCCCAAGGACATCATCATGGCCGATTGGCACTACGACATGAACGAGCAAGGCTTCCGCGGGATCGAACGCTTTATCGAAAAGGGCTTCACCGTCCTCCCCGCCGCGTGGCGCAAGCTCGGCCAAACCAAATACCTGCTGGACGAAGCCCTTAAGTGGCGTGATTCCGCGAAGCAAAAAGGCTTCACGGGTGCCATGGCGGGCATGATGGTAACCAGTTGGAACAACTGCACAAACGATTTCCTCGATGCCATGCTGCCGATGTTGAAAGATAGAATACAGGAAGAACCCGAAATCGACCCCGACACGCCGCGGGAAAAACGCCCGCCCGCGGGTATCGCCGCAAGTATCGTGCATATGGCGGAAAGGCTGAAGGATTATCAGCCGTAAAATGGAGGGGATGTAAGTTCATGAATAAACCGAAAAAACACAGCGTCCTCATCGTGGGCGATTCTTTACAAAACGCAAACGCACTGAGGGATATTTTACATGGGGATTATACCGTTTATGCGGTAACGGATAGCAGAGAAGCCTTAAAAACAGCGGAAGACAGTATGCCGGACATCATTCTGCTGGATGTCGTTATGCCCGAAACGGACGGATATGAAGTAATCGCCGCGTTGAAAAACTCCGAAACGGCGAAGGATATCCCCGTTATTCTCATCACGGAGCTTGGCAACGGCGAAGCGGAAGAGAAAGGATTGGCGTTGGGTGCCGCGGATTGTATATCCAAGCCCTTCCGTGCCGCCGTTGTTAAAGTTCGGATCCAAAACCAACTTGGCTTGCTTGAGCGGGACGCGGCCGAGAAAAAATATTTAATCAGCGATTATGAATTGATGAAGTATCGGCTTACAAGCAACGCGTTACATATTGCGTTGTGGGATATGGAAGTCGCGGACGGCGATCCCGCCAACCCGGGCAGGCGATTCAAATGGTCACATGAATTTCGGCGGATGCTTGGTTTTAACGATGATAACGGCTTTCCGGAGGTCTTCGGCAGTTGGAGCGACCGTTTGCATCCCGAGGATAAAAGCAAAGTGCTTAAGGCTTTTGAGCGGCATTTGACGGACCGCACCGGCAAAACCCCCTACGATATCATATACCGTCTCATGCTGAAAAACGGTGAATACAAGTATTTCCGTGAATTTGGGACTGCGTTAAGAGACGACACGGGCAAACCCCTCAGGGTTGCGGGCGGCTTGATGGATATGACCGAAACGAAACAAATGGAAGCTGCCGTCCAAAGCCACCAAGAAGCCCTGACGAACATTTTAAACGGCATAAACGCAATGATTTACGTATCCGACATAAAAACCGACGAAATACTGTTTATCAACGAATATATGAAAAAACAGTTTAACATCATAGATGACGTTATCGGACAGCCTTGTTATAAGGTTCTGAACCAAGGCATTGATAAAAGATGTGATTGGTGTCCCTGCCATCGGCTTGATAAAGAACCGGATCAGGAAATCATTTGGGAGGAGCTTAATACCTTAACGAATCGCCACTACTTGAATACCGACAAATATATCGATTGGCCCGACGGTAAAAAGGTCCACATACAGCATTGCATCGATATATCCGATGTAAAGCAAATGCAGGAGGCGTTAAAAAAGAATAATGCCTTGCTGGAAGATTATAACATTTTGTTGCAAACCGTAAACAAATCGGCGTCTTTTCTCCTTAACACAGATATGGAATCCTATCTGTCGGATATAAACAGAAGCATGATGATCATCGGTGAAGCGGTGGGTGTTGACCGTGTGTATGTTTGGAAAAACCACATGATAGACGGGGCGCTCCACAGCACGCAAATATACGAATGGTCCGTGGGGGCGGCGCCGCAACAGGATAACGAATACACGGTAAATATGTCATACAGCAAAGCATTGCCGGGGTTGGAGGGGCTTTTCAGAAGCGGAAAATGCATCAACGGTATCGTCAGGGAAATGGACCGCGAATATCAGGATTATTTTTATCCGCAAGACATCGTTTCCATTATCATGGTACCCATTTTCGTAAATGAACAGTTTTGGGGATTCGTCGGTTTGGATGATTGCCGCAAGGAACGCGTGTTTTCCAAAAGCGAAGAAGCCTCGCTCCGTTCGATCGGTTTATTATACGCAAACGCCCATCACCGTAACGAAATGCTGTTGGATATCCGCAGCACCTCAACGAAATTGGAAATCGCCCTCGAACAAGCCACCTCCGCAAACAAAGCAAAAAGTGATTTCCTTTCCAACATGAGCCATGAGATACGCACGCCGATGAATGCAATCACTGGCATGACGAACATCGGAAAGTCGGCCACCGATTTGAAGCAGGCGCAATACTGTTTCGGCAAGATTGAGGACGCTTCCGTTCTCTTGCTCGGTATCATCAATTCTATCTTGGATATGTCAAAAATCGACGCGGGTAAATTCGAATTATCCTGTTCCGAATTTCATTTTGAAAAGATGCTCCAACGGGTTATCGATGTGTTTAACATCCAACTGCAGGAAAAAAAGCAACGCTTTGCGATAGAAACCGATAACGACATCCCAAAGACACTTGTCGGGGACGAACAGCGTTTCTCGCAGGTGTTGATAAACCTTATCGGTAACGCGATTAAGTTTACGCCCGAAGAAGGTTCGATTAACGTCAGCGCGAAAATACTTAAGGAAGAGGATGGCGTTTGCACGATTCGGATGTCGGTTAAGGATAACGGCGTCGGCCTCAGCGTCGAACAGCAAGCCAATATATTCCAACCCTTTTGGCAGGTTGAGAACAAAATGTCCCGCAATTTTGGGGGAACGGGACTTGGCCTTGCGATTTCAAAAAGTATAATCGATATGATGGACGGGGATATATGGGTTGAATCAAGGCTTGGGAAAGGGGCGACCTTTACCTTCACGGCTAAAATAAAACGGGGGCAAGGCAATGAAAACGACCTTAAAGGACGCGACGCGGAGGCGGGGGAAAAAGCGGTAACGCAATTCCCTAACCGCCGCGTACTGCTGGTGGAGGATTTGGAAATCAACCGTGAAATCGCGATTGCCTTGCTTGGACCGACGCTTGTGGAAATCGATATCGCGGAAAACGGTAAGCGGGCGGTTGACATGTTCCGCAACGCTTCCGATCAATACGACCTGATCATCATGGACTTGCAAATGCCGATTATGGACGGTTACGAAGCGACGAAAATGATCAGGGCGCTTGACATCCCAAAAGCGAAATCCATACCCATCATCGCGATGACGGCGAATACGTTTCAAGAAGATAAAGATAAATGCATTGCCGCGGGGATCAACGCCCATATCGGCAAACCGTTGGACCGCGTTGAATTTATGGAGCGGATATGCGGCTATTTGGGCGGTAACGGCGTTTAACGCAAAAACCCTGCGCGAGATATTATAACCGCCCGCACAGGGTCATCGCTTTTGAAAAATTATTCAAACGTAACCGAAGGCAAATTCCCCAAGTTATTCCCTTCCGTGTTGTCGGGGAGGGATTTCAAGTATTCCGTCCCGTCGCGTTCGGAAATGCCCACGCCCGAAATACCGCCTTGGCGTGCAAGGGCCACGCCTTCGTCCTTGTTAAGCGTTTGGCCGTTGGAAAGTTGGTAGCCCACGATCGCGCCGCCTTCCTTAACGAGACCCGTAATGGTCGCCGCGTCGGCGTTGGGGGTGGGGACTTCCTTCATGGCCATCATGGGTAGTGCGGATGCATTTGGGTTGTTCATGTAAATCGCTCCTTTTTGGTTTTTATTTACTATTCCCCATCTTTCGTCGGATATGCAACCATGGTTCGTGTAATGCCGTCAATGTGTGTTCACTTTTGACACAAATCCCCAAAAACCCTATACTTCCTTCAACGGGAGTGTTTTATGTGAAGCCGATCATCCAATTGGAGCAACGCCTGATCGATAAGATCGCCGCGGGGGAAGTGGTTGAGCGGCCTTTGTCCGTCGTGAAGGAATTGATTGAAAACGCCATCGACGCGGGTGCGGGTATCGTCACGGTGGAAATCACCGACGGCGGCCTTGAAGCGATCCGCGTGACGGATAACGGCGTCGGCATCCCCGCCGATCAATTGTTATTGGCTTTCGCCCGCCACGCCACCTCAAAGATCGCTCAAGCGGAGGATTTGTTTGCCGTCCGTACACTCGGTTTCCGCGGGGAAGCGTTGTCCAGCATCGCCGCTGTCGCGCACGTCGAAATGATAACCAAATCCCAAAACGCGGTGACGGGCGTACGCGCCGAGGTGCACGGCGGCACGTTCATCAACCGGCAGGAAATCGGCTGCGCCAACGGCACAACCGTTATCGTATCCAACCTTTTCTACAACGTACCCGCACGGCGTAAGTTCCTGAGGAAACCCGCCACCGAAGCGGGTTATATTTCCGACTGCTTACAAAAACTGGCCTTGGGTAACCCGGGGTTGTGTATCCGTTACATCTCCAACGGCCAATCGGTGTTCCAAACCAACGGGAACGGCGACCTGCGCACCGCCATGCTCAACGTATATGGGCGGGAAGTAGCGGGCAAATTGATAACCGTGGACGCAAACAACACAAAAAACGGGAGCTTCAGTTTGCGCGGCTTGCTCGGCAAACCCGAAATCGCCCGCGGCAACCGCAGTCACGGCACGTTTTTTATAAACGGACGGTATATACAAAGCCGCCTGCCCGCCACAGCCGCCGAAGCAGCCTTCAAGACCATGCTTCCCGGCGGCAAATTCCCTTTATATGTACTTAACCTCACCCTCCCGACGGAATCGTTGGACGTTAACGTCCACCCCGCTAAAATGGACGTACGCTTCGCAGACGAAACCGCCGTATGCGATTTCGTCCGTTTGGCGTTGGAGGAAGCCCTCGACAATCACAATCTTTTCCCCACGGCGCGGTTCATCCGCAATAATGAAAGCGTTATAAAGGAATTGGACCAGATCCAAATCCAACCGGAGGAACCACGTCCGCATTACTACACGATGCAAACAAAACCCGAACCGACCGAGGGTTTGACCTTAAGGGAAAATGAAAACAAGCAAATAAAAAACAACGTAAACGTTGAAAAAGCAATACCGCAAAAGGAAAGTAATTTTACTTTCACGGAGTCGCCGTCTCCCACCCCTTTCTTCCGACATTACCGAATCCACGGCTTACTGTTTAATACGTATTGGTTGATTTCGCAGGGCGAATCGCTGTACCTCGCCGACCAGCACGCCGCACACGAGCGCGTATTATATGAAGAGCTCCTCCGACGCGCGTCGGCTTTACAGATACACGCCCAACCCTTGATCGCACCCGTCCCTTTACGTCTGACCCCGCGCGAAGCGCAAACCCTGCGTGACAACAGTGAGCATTTCGCCCGTTTGGGGTTTGAAATATCTTGGGACGGCGAACCCGCCCTCGCCGCCGTGCCGTTCTTATTTAAGGGTCCGATAACAGGCGGGTTTTTTATGGAGCTCTTGGACAAGCTGTCCGAAACATCACCAAGCGGCGAAAGCATCTACGCCAATAAAACGGAACTCATCGCCATGTCCGCTTGCAAAGCGGCCGTAAAAGGCGGGGATAATCTATCGGAAGAAGAAGCCCACGACCTGCTGAGGCAGCTTTTTAACATGGACAACCCCTTTACCTGCCCGCACGGGCGGCCGACAATCATCGAAATCACGCGGCGGGAGTTGGAACGTCGTTTTAAGCGGGGATGAGCGGAAAAATGCTGTATGTGATCGCGGGGCCGACCGCAAGCGGAAAAACGGCGGTGGCAATAACCTTGGCGCGGATGGTTAACGGTGAAGTAATAAACGCGGATTCCATGCAGGTATACAAAGGTATGGATATCGGTACGGCCAAACCCACGACGGAGGAACGCGGCGGTATCCCGCACCATCTGTTGGACGCGGTAAACCCCGACGAACCGTTTTCGGCGGCGCAATACCAACGCTTGGCGAAGGCGGCCATCGAGGATATCCGTAAGCGGGGGCGTGTACCGATTTTGGTGGGGGGTACGGGTTTTTATATTAACGCGACCGTATACGATACGGATTTTTCACGCGAAGACGGCGATTCCGCCGCGTTGCGGGAATATTATGCCGCCCTTGCCGTGGAAAAAAGCGCGTATCACATACACAAACTGCTGGCGGATCGCGACCCGCAATCCGCCGCTATTATCCACCCGTGCAACATAAAACGCGTGGCACGGGCGTTGGCATTCTGCGAAGGTACGGGTACGCTGTTTTCATCGCACAACGAAAACCAACGCGAAAAAAAAGCGCGGGTAACCTTACCCGAAGGCATAAGGTTCATCGTGTTGGATATACCCCGATCCTTGCTGTACGACCGTATCAACCGACGTGTGCGGGTAATGTTCGATACCGGTTTGGAGGGTGAAGTGGCGGGTTTGCTCGCCGCGGGGTATTCACGGGATTTACCGTCCATGCAAGGGATCGGTTATAAGGAAACGGTCGAATATATAACGAACGGGGCAAAATCGGACGACCGCGTAAGCTGTATGGAATCAATCGCCCAAAACACCCGCCGTTATGCCAAACGCCAACTGACATGGTTTCGGCACAATGCCCCCCATGCGGAGTGGCTAAACGCGGAAGACGGCGCGGAAACGGTCGCGCGGCAAATCATGAAAGGATGATAAACATGCAGAATTTTCAAGACGCTTTACTCAGCGCGGTACGTAAGGACAACGTACCCGTCACCATCTTCCTCACCAACGGCTTCCAAATCCGCGGCTTGATAAAAGCGCATGATGCGTACGTCATTATAATAGAAGCGGACGGTAAGCAACAAATGGTATATAAACATGCCATCTCCACAATCATCCCGCTAAGGTCCGTGCTGCGGTTAAACGTCGTGGATCGTGTGACGATCACCGAAGCCGCCTCATCGGAAATACAAACCGATATCGTAGGGGAAGCATGTTTTACGACCGCTTAACCGCGCTGGGTATTGACGCAACGGTCGCGGATTTCGTAAGCAAGGCGGAAAACGACCCCGTAGTACGGCAAGCCTTCGGGCACGCGGACGACATTGCTTCGCATAACCAACTCAAGGTACTGTATGCCATGCAAACCAACCGCTTAAGCGACGCCCACTTTACGGACAGCACGGGTTACGGTTACCACGATATCGGCCGTGAGGTGTTGGAGGATATTTACGCGGAAATCTTTCGTGCGGAAGCGGCATTGGTACGGCCCCAGTTGATTTCGGGTACCCATGCGCTGGCAACAGCTTTGTTCGGTAATCTGCGTCCGGGTGATGTGTTGTATTCCCCGGTGGGCGCGCCGTACGATACGCTGGAAAGCGTCATCGGGATACGTCCCGCGATCGGTTCGCTGGCGGAATACGGTGTCGGCTACCGCCAAACCGAACTAACGGACGCGGGCGGCTTCGATTATCCGCGCATCCGTAAGGTATTAAACGATGAACCCCGGATTAAAATGGTGACGATACAACGGTCAAAGGGGTATGCTTGGCGTCCGTCCTTTACCGTCGCCCAAATCGAGGGTTTAATATCGGAGATTCGGGGAATCCGTCCCGATGTATGCGTTTTGGTGGATAATTGCTACGGCGAATTTACGGAGGAGCGCGAACCCATCGAAGCGGGTGCGGACATCATCGCGGGTTCTCTGATAAAAAACCCCGGCGGCGGCATCGCGCCCGGCGGGGGATATGTGGCCGGTAAAAAGGAATACGTGGAACGCGCCGCAACACGCTTGACCGCGCCCGGTATCGGCGGCGAAGTGGGGCCGACGCTGGGTATGACGCGTGCGTTATTGCAAGGCTTGTTCATCGCCCCGCAAACGGTGGGGGGTTGTATCCGCGGCGCGGTATTGACGGCGGCTGTGTTCGCACGTTTGGGTTTCGCCGTCAACCCAACGCTCGGTGAAACACGCACCGACATCGTGCAAGCCGTGCGATTGGGCGATGCGGAAAAGGTCCTCGCGTTTTGCCGCGGGATACAGCTGGCCGCGCCGGTGGACAGCTTCGTTACGCCGATCGCCGCGCCCATGCCGGGTTATGCCGACGGTGTGGTGATGGCTGGGGGTACGTTTATCCAAGGTTCATCCATAGAATTAAGCGCGGACGCACCCATGCGCGAACCGTACAACGTATTTTATCAGGGCGGCTTAACATCGGCGCACGCCCGCGCGGGTGTGGTATTCGCGTTGGATGCATTAAAAAAGGAAGGGTTGATAAAACTATAGGGAAAACACCCCGGGAGGTTTTATGCCGAACGCTTTTTGTTATAAATATATTCTGCGCGCGGCTTACCTAACGATAGCCGCGTTATTTTTATTCACCATTGATATAAGCGCCGAAGGGTTGGTACCCGCGTTAAATGATTCCGGCTTTTTGCAATTGGTAAACGCGGACAATCCCTTGCCCGCATCCTATGTGCCGCGGAGCCTTACCTTATATAACCGTGTTCGTGTTCACCCCGTCGCGCGTGATGCGTTTATCCGAATGCAGGCCATCATGGAGTGTGAAGGTATATACGGACTGCATTTGCACAGTGCGTATCGCGACTACACCCGTCAAAAAATCCTTTTTACCCGAAAAACGAAGCAGTACAAATCATACGGTTATACGCACGAGGGAGCCGAAGCCCTCGCCGCCTTTACCGTGCAGCGCCCCGGCGCAAGCGAGCATCAAACGGGGCTTGCGCTGGACGTAAGCACCACGGGTCAGCTTACGCAATCCTTCGGCGATACAAAAGCGGGGGAATGGCTTGCAATAAATGCGCACCGCTTCGGCTTCGTAATCCGTTACCCGCTAACGAAAACGCACATAACCCATATCATCTACGAACCTTGGCATTTGCGTTACGTGGGCGTACCCCACGCCGCCATCATATACGAACACGGATTGGTGTTGGAGGAATATACGGGCTTTCTTATGCAACACCCTTCCTATATATATGAAGCGGATGACGGCGAGCGGTATCTCGTACTGCTGACCGCCGATTTGCCCGACCCCATACCCGACGACGTGATCGACGTAAATACCGTCCGTTATGAAAACGAAACGTATTATGTCACCGCTTCACGCATAAACCATCCGCTATTGCGATAAATATGCGAATATAACCGTGAAACGGATATGCAAAAAATCCTGTTTACATTTACATGGCAAGCGTTTATAGTGAGCCGATTCCAATCATCGAAAGGGGCGAACCCGCATGGGCGGTTATGTCATCATCACCGATTCCACAACGGATTTACCGCAATCAAAAGCCGAAGAATGGGGCGTTGAGATTATCCCGTATATCTTCAACCTCGACGGTAAGGAATACTTCAATTACCTTGACTGGCGCGAAATGTCGGTCAAGGGCTTCTACGACGCGTTACGCGAGGGTAAAAAAGGATCCACCACACAGGTCAACCAATTCCGTTATATGGAAATTTGGGAGCCCTTCCTGCAGGAAGGCAAGGATGTCCTGTACATGTGCCTTTCTTCGGCGTTAAGCAAAAGCTACGAGCAAAGCGAGTTGGCCGCACGAGAGCTGAGCGAAAAATATCCCGACCGTAAGATCATCACCATCGATACAAAGTCCGCCAGCTTGGGGATGGGCCTCCTTACTTACTACGCTGCCAAAGCCCGCGATGAAGGCAAGACGATATCGGAACTCGCCGATTATATAAATAAACTGATCCCCGTTATGCACCATTGGGTAATGGCGGATGACCTGCACCATTTGCGTCGCGGCGGGCGTGTATCGGGCGCGGCGGCCTTCATGGGTACGGTGCTTAACATCAAACCCATGATCCATATGACCAAGGAAGGCAAGCTAACCCCCATGACCAAAGCGCGCGGCCGCAATAAAGCCCTCGAGTTCATGCTGGAGCAAATGACCCATCATGAGATGTCACCCGCCAAGCAGCCCGTGTTCATTTCCCATTCGGACGCTCCCGACCTTGCCGAACAATTGAAGCAAATGGTTATCGCCAAACACGGCGACCGTGAATTCGTGATCAATGAAATCGGCCCGGTCGTTGGCGCGCACACAGGCCCGGGTACGATTGCCCTGTTTTTTATCGGGAATGAAAGACGTGGCTGATTTGGGTATGCCCGATTCGGTTTCCGAAATACCCGAAGCGGAAAACAAACGGTCGGGATAACCCTTTGACCGCACGAAAATACGATCTGACCCAAGGACCAATCCTTAAAAAATTGGTCCTTATTTCTGTTCCCATTATGGCTACGTCTTTTATGCAAATGGCGTACAACCTGACGGATATGTTTTGGATGGGGAGGCTTTCCTCGGCTTCAGTGGCGGCGGTGGGTACGGCAGCCATGTATTTGTGGCTGTCGATGGCTTTTGTCATGATCGGTCGCATGGGCGCGGAAATCGGCGTTTCGCAATATATGGGGAAAAACGACGAAGAAGGCGCGAAGCGGTTCGCAAGCAACGCCGTGTGGGTGGCTGTGTGCTTGGGGCTTGTATATACCGCAATCATGATAGCCGTACGCAAGCCGCTCATCGCCTTCTTTAATATAGAGGATATACAGGTAGTGGCGGAGGCGGAGCAGTACCTTGCCGTGTCCGCGCTGGCGTTGCCGTTGATATTCATACATAATATTTTCACCGGGGTGTTTAACGGTTTCGGTAACACGAAGCTCCCTTTTTATATCAATTCGGTCGGATTGATTATAAATATATTAATATCCCCTGTTTTGATATTTTCCTTCCCTTTGAAAATCGGGGGATTTACCTTTACCTTTGGCGCGGGCTTGGGTATTACGGGCGCAGCGCTGGGTACGGTCATCGCGTCGATGGTAAACCTTACGCTTAAAATATGGGCGATGAAGCGCTACAGAAACCGACCGTTTGAAACCTACCGTTATTTCACGCGTCCGTGCGTACATACGGTTAAGCAAATCTTTATATGGGGTACACCCGTAGCCGTTGAATCCATGCTCTTTACCTTCCTGTTTATGGTGATGGCGCGTTTTATCGCCGAATTCGGGACGGGGGCGATTGCCGCCCACCGCGTAGGTTATCAAGTAGAAGCGCTTGCCTATCTTGTGGGGGGCGGCTTTGCTTCCGCCATAACCGCGTACATGGGGCAGAATTTCGGCGCAAGCCAATGGGAACGGATTAAAACGGGCTATCGTATGGGTGTGACGGCGATGGGTATCTACGGCGCGGCGATGGCGGCGTTCCTGTTTCTCCTCGCCGAACCGTTGGTCGCAATTTTCCTTTCCTGTCCGGAGGAAATCCGCATGGGTGGGGAATATCTGCGCGTCATTTCAATGACGCAAATATTGGGTTGTATGGAAGGCGTCGCCGCGGGGGCGTTCCGCGGGCAAGGTCAAACGGTTAAGCCGAGTATCGTGAGCGTTACCTGCAATGTATTGCGGGTAATCTTCACGTATGCGGCGGTACGGGTATGGGGCTTAAACGGGATATGGTACGGTATTGCGGTTTCGGTTACGATACGAAGTTTATGGCTGATGGGGTGGTATCACATTTATAAGCGGAATTTAAAACGTTTGCGAAAATAGTTGCCGCTTTGCAGGGGTGCCGTTAAATAAAAGTGTTGACAATAAGAAAAGACAGTTGTATTATTTGAGAGAAAATACAATTGTCTTATTTTTATGGGGGAATCACGATGAACAAACACAACAATTTACCCGTTGCCGAATTCGAGGTTATGCAAATCATTTGGGATAATCCGGTGCCGATTTCCACGGTGCTGGTGCACAGCTTGGCTAAGCCGGAAAAGAAATGGAAGCTGCAATCGGTAATGACGCTGCTTACCAGACTTGAAAAGCGGGGCTTCCTTTCCAGCGAAAAACGGGGGCGGGAACGTTTTTATATCCCGCTGGTTACCCAAGAGGACTATTTAAACCGTGAAACGAGTTTGTTTATCAAGCGGTATCACAAAAATTCGCTAACCCGATTGATGGGTGCGTTGTTTGCGGGGGGTAAACCGAAGGGCGAGGACCTAAGCGAAATCGAAGCATGGCTGAAAGCGCAACAACCCGAGGATTAAACACCGCATAAAAATCCATAGGCATAACTTCGGGGTCGGAAGGAAGTGGCGTTGTGTTTGATTTGTTTGTACGTATATTGGAAAATTCGGTAATCATGTCGGTTGCGATATGCGTGATGTATGTATTGTCGCGGCTGACGCGGAACAAAACCTCGCCGCGGGTGCGGCATATTTGTTGGGTTGTGATTGCGGTGGGGTTGCTTTTGCCGGTGCGCCCGTCTTTGATTACCGTACCGCTGCCGGAATCGGTCGCACAAGCGGTACAGGGGGTAGCGGAACGGGCGGAACAGATGCCGGAAGTTATCCCGCCCGACGAAACCGTTATCAGCAATCCCGAATCCTATGCCCATACATACAACGAAGGTATTACTTTACCCGCCGATAATCATTTTACCGTTGGCGAATACGAAAGGCAAAGGAACGGTATGCAAATCAATTGGCGGCTCTTGCTCCCCGCCGTATGGGGTGCGGGGGTATGTATATTTCTTTTGGTATGTATTATCCGGCACATGCATTTTATGAAAATTATCCGTTGCTGGGCCAAACCGTTTCCCTTTGTGCCGAAAGGGAAAAAGGATGATCTGTTAAACGATGTCCGACGCGTCTTGGATTTACGCCGCTGTCCGGAACTATTAACCTGCCCGCTGACGGCGACGCCGATTATCACGGGTTTATTATCTCCCGTCATTATCCTGCCCGATACGCAGGAAAGTCCCGAACGCTTGCGGCTTATACTTTTGCATGAAATGCTGCACATCAAACGCAGGGATATCTGGAAACGCGTATTGTCGCTTTTGGCATCGGCGGTACATTGGTTTAACCCGTTGGTATATCTGATGAGCCACGGGATACAAACCGAAGCGGAACTGGCCTGCGACACGGATGTGCTGCGGTATGCGGGCGATGATGCGCGGGCGGAATACGGGCTGGCCGTTTTTACCACGGAACGGCGCAAGCATACGATGCAAACCGTTTTCGCGTCCGCTTTATCGGGCGAAGGGAAGAACCTGAAACGCAGGTTGGCTGAAATCATTGAAAAGAAGCACACGCGGCGGGGGCTGGCGATCGCCTGCGCGGCATTCATGGTCGGTGCGGTGCTGATGGCGGGGATGCTTGCTTATGAAGGTGAACGTTTAAGCGACGGCGAATTTATTATTTTCACGGAGGACATAAGCTGGCGGGGTGACGGGGTAGTATGGGACCCCTCCGTACAACACCACGCAGAAAACCCCATCACCTTGGAAAACGGCGGAAGCCTGGTTATTTACCTCCCGGGCGGTTGGATAAGCGATTCCCGTCATTCGCGGATAGTGGACGCGATTCGGGTATTCCGGTCACAAAACCCTGATGTGGAAGTAACCGTCGAGCGTGTGGGCAGCTTGGAGGATTGGTGGGGTGCTTATGTTACGCGGGTATCCACAGAGCTGATGGCGGGCATGGGGCCGGACATTATCCTCACGGATTTTTTCGATGATATCCACAAGACAATGGACAGCGGCTTATTTATGGACTTGTCGCCCCTGTGGCACCGCGACCCCGATTTTACCGCGCGAGAACAGCTTAACCCCGCCATCATGGACGCGGGGGTGTATCGGGGGCGGCGGTATGTAATCCCGTTGGGTTTCACGCTCCCCATTTACCTGAGTGAGCGGGGCGCACTTGAGAACGTCGGCTTTGACTTTGACGCCGATACGGACATCATTTCATTTTTAAACGCGGTCAACGCCGCTGTACCCAAGGCGCAGGAGAATCCGCGCTTCCGTTTCCCCATTAATGAATTACGTTCCTTTGAACATGAACGATTCCCCATTCCCCTTGTGGACTTTGAGCGAGGGATTGTATTGCCTTATGAAGCCGAGGTTCGCGCCTTTAGTGAAGCGTATTTGCCATTCTTGGCATGGAATTTGGATTATTCCGAACATTTTTGGCAAATGTCCAACGCCGATACGTTGATTCATCAAGGACGCGTTATGTTTATCGACCGCTCCGATTTGACGTTCAGAATGTTTTTTGAAGTCAGCAGAATGCACAGCCGTCGGCGCGAACCGTATATTACCGCGCTGCGTAACCACAGGGGTGAGCTCCACGCCACCGTTACGCAAGGGGTGGCAATCAACGCCCATAGCCCCAATTATGAAAACGCGTGGAAATTTATCCGCTTGTTATTAACGGAAGACCGCCAATACGGAAGGGTCGGAGGCGAAGCGGATGCAGGCTTAAACTTCGGTATGCCCGTAAACATGGCGGCGTTAAACCGGCAAATCGGCGAAGTCTTGGAAGAAGACCAATATGTCGGCACAACGGAAGGAACACAATTGATTTACGCGCTTTCCATGGAGCAGAAGCAACCCGTGATGGATTTAATCGAAGGCATCACCTCCGCTTCCCTGCCCAACCGTATCTTGTTGCATAATTTTTACAATGATTCAATGCAACCGTTCTTTTCGGGCCAACGATCCATGAACAGCAGTTTGAACGAGTTGCGGCGGCGTTTGCAATTTTATGTTTCGGAGTAACCGATATGCGTATACTTACCCTCAAAAATAAAGAAACCTTTACCGGCTTGGGTTATCTGGCGTTACCGCTGGCGGGCTTTTCTTTGTTTTACATAGCGCCGTTCTTTATCATGCTTAACCGTTCCGTTACGCGGGGCGGTACGTGGATCGGCTTTGAAAATTATGAAAACGTACTGCGCAGCGAGGCGTTCCGGCTGGCGGCATGGAATACGTTCCGTTTTATCGGCATGGGCGTACCCGCGTTGATGCTTTTGGCTTTGTGTGCCGCGTTGGTACTTGATACACGGGCACGGGGTAAGGACGGTTTCCGTGCGGCGTTTGTGCTTCCGCTGGTGCTCCCCGCAACGGCGGTGATCATGGTGGTACGGGTTTTTTTCGACCATGGGGGGGTTGTTAATTATGTACTGTCCGGGATGGGCAGGGATACGGTTAACCTCTTAGGTTCCGCTCATATATTTTGGGTATTTTGGGGGATATTTATTTGGAAGAATGCGGGGTTTGCGATTATCCTCATGTTGGGGGGACTGTTGCAAATCCCCAAGGATTACCACGAAGCGGCACGTATGGACGGCGCGAACGCGTGGCAGCGGTTGCGTAAGATTACCCTGCCGCTGATGGCTCCGACGTTTATCTTCGTGGCGATATTGTCCGTCGTGGGGGCGTTTAAGTCCTTCCGTGAAGCCTTCGCGCTGGGCGGATCCTATCCCCCCGACGGCGCGTATATGGTACAGCATTTTATCCAAAACAATTTCGACCGGCTTAACTTCCCGCGCTTAAGCGTGGCAAGCGTGCTGACGTTTATCGTGATATTCGCCTGTGTGCTTGTCATGTTCGCTTGGCCCGAAGAGAGTGAACTCGAATGAAGCAATTGGCGAAATATTTATTCCTCGGCGTGTTGGCTGTGCTTGCTTTATTTCCGTTATTTTATGTCGTCGTCAATTCCTTCATCGGTTCGGCGGAATTCAGCCGATATTACGGCGGCTTGGGCGAAGGGCTTACGGGATTCAATCCCCTGCGCATCATCCCCGATTGGATTTCCGCTGAGGGGTATCGGGAGGTTTTTTACAACCGTCCCCATTTTTTGATGCGTTTTTGGTATTCGGTTTTCTTAAGCGGGTCGATTTTGGCGGGACAATTGGTGATTGCCGTATTGGGCGGGTATGCGTTTGCGCGTTTTCGTTTCCCGGGGCGGAGCGTTTTGTTTTTTGTTATCGTCCTTATTATGATGATGCCTTTACAGGTTACGCTGGTGCCGAATCTGATTATCGTTGACCGTTTGGGTTTGCACGGTACGTACGGGGCATTAATTTTACCCGGGATATTTTCGGCGTTCGGCGTGTTCCTAATGCGGCAGGTAATGAAATCCTTGCCGAACAGTATATTCGAATCGGCAAAGCTGGACGGGGCGGGTTCCTTCGCCGTGTTATTGCGGATGTGTCTGCCCAATTGCAAGCACGGCTTGGCGGCATTGGCGGTATTAAACTTCGCCGACAGCTGGAACATGGTGGAGCAGCCCTTGGTTTTCCTGCGGTACGCGCACCAATATCCGCTGGCGGTGTATTTGGTCGGCTTTACGGGAATCCCCCCGGAGGTTGTGTTTACGAGCGGCTTGCTTTCGGTGCTTCCCGTTCTTATGTTATTTTTGTGGTTTAAAGATGAAATCGCATTCGGAATGGAATATTCCGTAGTCAAATAGGGGGCGCGTATGAAAAAAATCATCAGGATTTCGTGTATAACGGTGTTAATTATATTAGCCGTGCTTACCTTTGTGTCGCGGACGGTGTACAACCGTAACCTGCCCCGCGTATCCGTAACGGTGGCGTCGGCGGGGTTTGTGCCGCTTACGAATACCCGTGACGTTTTGGTTACGGTACCCAATACATGGCGCGTAACGGAAGTTTTGGCTAGGGAAGGCGCGGAAGTGGAGCGAGGGGATACATTGTTTTTATTTGACAGACGCGCTCATGACCTTGATCGTCACGGCGTGGAGCTGGAAATCCTGCGGCTGGAGGACGCGGTCGATGCGGGCGACGAACGTGCCCCCGCCGAATTGGAACACGCAAGACAGCGGTTAGCCTACATCATTTCTACAACCCCGCCCGAAAACGGCTTGCCGGCTCCCATATCGGGCAGAATTATCCAATTGGACGAAAATACCCACACCTTGGTTATCCGCAACGAAAGCGTCGCGCAAGGCAGGACGCAATCCTTTGTTGTACCCGCCGGCGCCGTGTTTTCCACGGGCTTTGACAGTTACGTTATTTATGAAATCAACAGCCGCTCGGGGTTTTTCGGGCCGGAGGATTTTGTTACCGCCGTGCCGGTTAGTATTCTGCGTGACAACGGCGTGTTGGTGTCCGTTGAAGCGCGGATCCGGTACGACGAAGACCGTATGGCCGAAATGAAAATAGCTTATGACATATCGGGTTGGGTAAACAGCGGGGATACGGTTTGGGTGCGGAGCGTTTCCGAAAATTTTTGAGAATAATAAACTTTTTTCAAAAAAGGTGTTGACAAAGGATGGAGTACTGGTATAATGGCGTTCGTCTCTCTTGAATTGGGGGGGACGAGGGTGACGGATAGCAACAGGAAGTCACAACGGAAAGTATCGGTTTTGAGGTAA
>WRDO01000050.1 GCA_009779755.1 Defluviitaleaceae bacterium
GGGACAAGCAACAGCAGAAAGACGATTACTTTAACTTCTGCCCTATTAGGGCACAAGTTGGGTTGGATATGTCATAAGAAGGACCGGGATGCCAACACACCGGACACTAGTGGGAGGGGGGCGGGCGGAAGTTCCAACGCCGCGCTGAACGCAATCGGGCGATGAACGGCTCCGTGCGCGAAGTGGTTGCATCGGTTGCAAGCACCCGATGCCAACCACATAACGCGCCCGTTCGCCGTTAATCGTCCGATTGCGTAGGCGCGGCTTATGGAACATCCCCCCGCCCTGCTTGACGGGAAACGCAATAAACTACACTTGCTTTAACACGAAACCCCAACCATAACACAATTATGTGGAATTTTTGTGTTTAGATGTACCTTTATGGGCAGCACATATAATGCTTATTTTGTACGAAAGATACAATCTAAAACAGCATCCTTTTCATACTCGGAAGCATATTTTGTATTTAGATGAAATAATATCTCACCGTCTTTCCATAAACCGCCAATATCCCTTGCCATGTATTCAGCGCAGAGTTTTAACAATTTGAAACGTTCATCAATATCGACTGTGTTATAAAAATCAATAAAATAAGTGTATAATTGAAATTCATTATCTTTAATATACTTTAGGTGTGTTTTGGTTTTTCCAAGTTCCAGTTCTTTTATCTTTGCATAACATTCTAAAAACCAATCAAGAGAAGCAGACATGAAATGGTTTGAGTACAAAACATCATCATGTAGCCTGTGTTCTAATTTGTCTGTAATATGTCTGTAGGTAAACCTAAACCAATAAATGTCCCGCTCTGTCAACTCGGTTTTCTGTTTCCATGAATGTTTTATCCGTTCTAATAAATTACCGGCAATACTATCTCTTTCAAACAATACTTTACAATTCAAGTGTACCAACTCAAATTCACTTGACGGTTCTTCCAACATAAAATCGTTAATAGACTTTATCATGCAATCAATGGGAATACTGGCGATGTGAAAATGAAAACCGCCTATGGATTCTGCTATACAGGTTCGGGTGATTATTGTTAAGTCGTAATCGCCGCCCCTTGACATATCTTTATAACTTCTTCCACCATATTCCAAAATTCCTACAACCTCATTATTTTGTTTTAACAAACTTATAAACTGTTCTATATTTTCAAATTTACACTCCATATTAACACCGCCTAATATAAATAATCTACGATAAACCATAACATTTTGTTGTATCAAAATCAATGTTAAGTCGGGGCTTTATAACAAGAACGTTATCGGGGAAAAGCGGGGACAAGCAACAGCAGAAAGACGATTACTTTAACTTCTGCCCTATTAGGGCACAAGTTGGGTTGGATATGTCATAAGAAGGACCGGGATGCCAACACACCGGACACCAGTGGGGTGGGGGCGGGCGGATGTTCCATAAGCCGCGCCTACGCAATCGGGCGATGAACGGCGAACGGGCGCGTTACGTGGTTGGCATCGGGTGCTTGCAACCGATGCAACCACTTCGCGGACGGAGCCATTCATCACCTGATTGCGTTCAGCGCGGCGTTGGAACATCCGCCCGCCCCCGCCCCACGGAACAACAGCAAGTAAGACAGCCCCTTTTTATATAAAATTGTACCGTTTTTGCCTCAAATTTGCCGCAACTCTGCGCGGATTTTTTCGTAATTGGATAGTAGAATATATACATAACCGGAATGGGAGCGTGAAAACGATGAAAACAATAAAGAAAATCGTAACCGTAATATGCATGGCGGCATTAATGCTGGGAAGCGGGTATATCGGCGCAAGGCTGGCGCAAGCGGAGAACGAGCAAACTGCCTTACGGTCGTCGCCGCATGGGGATACGCTTGCCGATACGCCTTCAAGCGGCGACTTTGAAAATATCGGCCACGCCGAACCCTTTGAAGAGGAAACCGAGCGTACGCTTTCCCTGCCCGATCTGTTCGACATGGCGAACCCCGCCGTCGTTGCGATCTCCATCGAGGTTATCGGGCGCAACGCCTTCGGGCAGCAGGTATCGCGCCCCTCCGCGGGTTCGGGTTTCCTTATAACGTCCGACGGTTATATCGTCACCAACAATCACGTGATCGAAAACGCGGGTACCATCACCGTACTCATGCATGACGGAAGGGCCTTCCCCGCGGAAATCATCGGCCGCGACCCCGGTACCGACCTCGCTGTAATCAAAATCGATGCAACCGATTTCCCGTATTTAGCCTTCGGCGATTCGGACGCGGCAAGGGTGGGCGAGCAAGTCGCCGCCATCGGCAACCCCTTGGGGCAGCTTGCCAACACCATGACGGTAGGGTACATCAGCGCGCTTAACCGCGACATCAACATCGACGGTATATCGATCAGTAAGATGCAGACCGACGCCGCCGTCAATCGGGGCAATTCAGGCGGGCCGCTGCTCAACACCCGCGGCGAGGTCATCGGCGTGGTAAGCGCGAAGTCCACGGGGACGGACGTGGAGGGCCTCGGCTTTGCGATCCCCTCTTCGCAAACGGCGGCAATCGTCGGGCAGCTTATCGAGCATGGTTTCGTACGCGGCCGCGCGATTTTAGGGATCGTCGTTTCCGATAACGGCGGCGGGCAGTTGCAGATCGTAACCGTCAACGAAGGCAGCGCGGCGGATAAAGCGGGTTTGCGGGTAGGTGACGTGATATTGGAAATGCATGGGCAAAGCATAGCGGCTTTCTCCGGCTTGCGGCGTATATTGGATAACGCCGCCCCGGGGGATTCGATCGAAATAAAGGTACGGCGCGGCAACGGGGAACGGGTATTCACGGCGGTGTTGGACGAATATCGACCCGCGGCGTTGTAATTATGGTATAATTCGCCCGATTTTCCACAACATAACCGTTGAAAGGGGTAACTCGCATTGATAGAAGTGAAGAACCTCACCAAACGATACGGCCATCATACCGCCGTCAACGACCTCAGCTTCTCCATTAACGCCGGCGAAATCGTGGGATTCCTCGGGCCCAACGGCGCGGGTAAAACCACCACGATGAATATTATGACGGGTTTTATCGCGGCGACGAAAGGTGACGTGATGATCAACGGATTCGATATCGTCGCCGAACCGGAGCAAGCGAAGGCGCAAATCGGCTACCTGCCCGACACGCCGCCCGTATACGGCGACATGCGGGTGGACGAATACCTGAGCTTCGTGGCGGATATTAAAGGCGTTAAACGCACAAGCCGCAAGGAAATGCTGGAAAAGATCAAGCAACAGGTACACATAAACGACGTTTCCCGCAGGTTGATCAAAAACCTTTCGCGGGGATACCGCCAGCGGGTGGGCCTTGCGCAGGCCATGGTGGGTAATCCGCGCGTCATTATCATGGACGAGCCCACGATCGGCCTCGACCCCAAGCAAATCATCGAAATGCGTGAAGTGGTTAAAGCCTTGGGCAAGAAGCATACGGTTATCCTATCCTCACACATCATGCAAGAGGTGAGCGCGGTATGCGACCGCGTGATGATTATCAACAAGGGCCGCATCGTGGCGCAGGGTACGCCGGAGAACCTTTCCGCCGAGCTGACCAAATCGAGCGGGAAGATACAGGTACGGATAAAAGCCGACCCCACACAAATTCGGGAAGCGTTAAAGGAATACGCGGTCATCCGCCATATCAACGTATTGGACAGCCGCGAAGCGGGGACGACCGACCTCGAACTGGCGGGCGACGAAGGCGCGGACATCCGCGAAGCGATCTTCCGCTGTATGGCCAAACACAGTCTTCCGCTTTTGCTTATGAAGTCGATGGATTTATCGCTGGAAGAGGTTTTCCTGCGCCTGACAGGCGACATGCGCGCCGAGGCGACGGGGTATAAAGGGGGCGATTCCGAATGATCCCGATATATATGAAGGAACTGCGCGCGTACTTCACCCAAATGGTGGGGTATGCGTTTTTGGCGTTTATGCTGTTTTTGGTAGGCATGATGTTTTCGTTTAACAACGTATTCCCGCAAAGCGGGCGCTTTGGCGATACGCTGATGGCTGCTTCCACGTCCTTTATGTTTTTTATCCTCGTCCCTATCCTGACCATGCGCCTGTTCTCCGAAGAAACGAAGCATAAGACCGATCAATTGTTGTTTACAAGCCCGCTGTCCGTCGCGCAGATCGTTTTGGGTAAATTCTTCGCGGCGTTTTCATTGTTTTTGATCGGCGTTGGGCTTACGGTCTTATTCCCGGTCATAACCTCGCGTTACGCGGACCAAGGATTGCCCGTCAGTCAGATCGTCGGCTCGTACGTGGGTTTTATCCTGATCGGCGTGTGTTGCATCGCGGTGGGGATGTTTATTTCGGTGCTGACCGATAACCAAATCATCGCCGCCGTAGCCACGTTCGCAACCGTTTGGGTCATGTTCGTGATGGACGCTCTGGCTATGACCATGCCCGTCTCCGCCGGCGCGTCGCTTTTATTCGTCGCGTTGGTGATATTGGCGGTGGCGGGGGTTTGGTACTACTCCACGCGGCATTGGCTTTCCTCCGCGGTATTGGCCTTTATCGGCGTCGCCGTGGCGGTCGGGTTGTATTTGCACAATAATCTGATCTACGACGCCATCATCGTACGGGCGATGTTATGGTTTTCCCTGTACACGCGCTTCGGCGTGATGTCGCTTGGTATATTAAACCTTGCCGACATCGTCTACTACCTTTCATTCGGCGCGTTGTTCACCTACCTTACCATGAACGTAATCGAAAAAAGGAGGTGGCGGTAATGTTGGGTAAGTTTGGGATACTGCGCGATAAACGCTTCCGCTACGGTACCTTTTCCACGGCGATGATGCTTTTCGCGTTTATATTGTTTGTGCTGGTTAACCTGTTGTCCGGGGAATTTAACCGTGCGTGGGACCTGACGGATGAAAACCTGTTCACGTTGTCGGCCCAATCGCACCGCTTTCTGGAGACCCTTGAGCAAGACGTTACCGTTACCCTGATCGCACCCACAGGCGCGGAGGACCCCTTGCTGTCTGCCTTGCTTGAGGAATACGCGTCAACGAATTCCCGCATAACCGTAGGTTCACGCGATCCGTTGCTCAGCCCCGGTTTCGTGCAGCAATTCTCCGCGGATTTGGACGGCGCGATACCCAACCAAAGTATAATCGTACAAAGCGGCACGCAATACCGCGTGATCACCCCCGATATGATGATAACGCTGCAGCACAACCAACGGGGCCGGATCGCAAGCGTTAATTTTGAACGTCAAATCACCACATCGATCCACGCCGTTACGCAGGGCGAGGTCGCCGTGGCATACAAGGTGCTGGGCAGCGGTGAAACGCCGCTGGAACCTTCCTTCATATCCTTTATGGAATCGGAAAACTTTATCATACGCAGCATCGACGCGATTACGATCATCCGCGACGGTATACCGCAAGACGCGGATATCCTGTTGCTCTCCACGCCGCAATGGGACTGGCCCGCCGAAAAAGCCGACAGGATACTGGCTTTCCTTGAGGACGAAGGATTGGCGATGATGGTATTCGACCCCCAATTCGGCGGACGTATGCCCAATTTTGACCGTGTGCTGGCATCCTACGGCATACGTATCAGCGACTATGTATTGATGGAAACCGACCAACGCCACCATGTAATGCTCCCGATGTTTTTGATACCGCAATTGTGGCCGCATGAAATAAATCTCCCCTTGGCGGCTACGGGGCGCATGACCCTGCTTATGCGTTTCGCCGCCGCGATCGAGCAAACGGGGCTTATGCGTACGACCACGTCGGTGGAACCGCTATTGATTACGACAGGCAATGCCTTCGGGCGTACCAATATGCAACTGGAATCGCCCTTGTTCCACCCGGGTGACGATTACGGCGGAGACGGCGCGCATTTTGTGCTTGCCGCCGCCATAACCGAATCGGTATTCACCGCCGGGCGGAGTATGGAGACGCGTATCGTCGTGGTGGGCAGCAGCGACGTATGGTCGCCCTCCGCGCGTGAAGTGGTGGGGGACAATAATTTTATGTTTGCGGCGGGTGCCATGCGCTGGCTTGCGGGACAGGGGCCGGGTTTGTTTATCCCTACCCGTACGCCGCCGGGTGTCCACCCATTGATGCTAAACCAATTCCAAGCCAATATGATCGCAGGGTTTTCGATGGGGCTCTTGCCGCTGTTGACGCTTGCCGCAGGCGTATTCGTCTGGTACAGGAGGAGGCATAGCTAGTGGCCCGAAAAACGAAGCGGACCCTTTCGTTGGTTGTGACGGTTTTTATCGTCGCGGTTATGGGTATCGTATATGCGTGGAGCGGCCGACGGGGGGAAACGGTAAACCCCGAGGAAACGCCGCCCCCCGCAAGTGAAGCGATTACCCTTTTCGACCGTACCCAAGCGGAGGTAACGCGGATATACGTGCGGCACGGGGATGAAGAAGCCAAACTCTTTTTACCGCGGGGGGCGGCGCAGGGGGACAGCTTCGAATGGTATTTGGCCGATCACCCCGATTGGGTGCTGGATGACTGGGGTGTACAGAACCTGCTGCGTTCCGCTTTTGTGCTGACCGCGCAAGAGCGAATCCTTGAAGACACGTACGGTACGGACTTGGCGGAGTTCGGCTTCGACCCGCCGCAAGCCACCCTTACCGCGCATGATACCGACGGTTATATCACCTCGGTTTATTTGGGCAACGAAACCCCTGACAGGCAGCACTTCTTCGCCATGGTAAGCGGTGATCCCGCCATGTATTTGTTATCGCGTTTTTTGGCGCCGCGGATGCTGATAACGCTTGACGATATTATTTGCCGCGCGTTTCCGCCTTTACACGCCGACAGCCTTGATTATATGCGCCTGGCGCAACGCGGGCGCGATGCGTTCGAAATCACGAGAACCGACGACCCCGAAATATTGGAAACGATACCGGACAGGGGTTTTGCCCCGCTTGTGGTCTTGCAACCTGCCGCGTTGGCGGAGCGTACCGTGGATACGTTTAACCTGAGCCGCATGGTTCTGGAGGAATTTTTTGCGGAATTCCGCTTGGGGAGCGTGGCGGCGTTGATGCCCGACGACTTGGCACCCTTCGGCTTGGATGACCCGTATATCGACTTTTTGGTTGAATCCGCTGACGGTTTGATACACCTGCGCTTCGGCGATATTTTCGTACGGGAAGCAGACGGGGTCGGCGTACCCCATATCTATGTAATGTATAACGACCGTCCGCATGTTTTTATGGCGGAGCTCGTTACGGTTAACCCCATCACCGACGTCAACGTAATGCACTTCATCACGCGGTTTATCGCGTTAATTAATATCCTGGACGTGGAACGTATAGGTATCGTCCATACGCAGATACCGGAACGCAACCTCGAAATGATCATCAACCACGATTTTTCCGAGGGTAATAACGATATCTTCCCCACGGTGAACGGCGTTGAAATATCCGCCGCACCCTTCCGCGTGTTGTATCGGACGTTGATTTCCATCGGGGCGGACGCACCGCTCGATCCCCAACCGCCGCAAGGCACCCCCAAGTTCACCGTTACGTTTTATTTGCATGACGGCACGCAAACGGAAATCGACTTCTTCGATTTCGACGGAAATTTCTACACATTTTCGGTGGATGGTGAATATGTATGGGCGGTGACGAACCGCCGCGGGGTCGAGGCATTTTTTGCGGAAGCGGCGCGGCTGTTGGCGTCCCCGGAATAAAAGTTATTTTCCCGAGATTTTTTCGTATGCCTCCGTAAAATATTTTTCCAACAACGCTACGGCGGACCCTTTCGGGGGTTCGCCGTTTTTTATGGTGGTTTCGATCGCAAACGCGGCTTGGGTCAGGGACGATTCCCCCAGCAGGGTGGATAAACCCTTAAGCGTATGGACGAGGTACAGGGCTTCCCGCAGGTCATCCCGCTCCAATGCCGCTTTCAGCTTGGGGATCGTATCACGCTGGGATTCGACAAAATCGGTGCGGATTTCCACTTTTACTTCCGGACGGTTATAAAATTCGTCCAATACATCGGTTTGCGGGTTGGCTTGTGCGGGGTTATCCCCCTGCGGGTTCGCGTTGCGGATAAATTTATCCAAGACTTCATTCAAACGGACGGACGATATCGGCTTGGACAGGAAGCCGTCGAAGCCGCTTTGCATAAATTCCTCCGCCTGCCCCACCAACGCGTTTGCGGTGAGGGCGACGATGGGTTTCGTATACCCCATTTCGCGCAGCTGTTGGGTCACTTCCATACCGCTCATGCCCGGCATATGGTGGTCCATAAAAATTATGTCGTATTCCTTCTTTTTCATGATCCGCGCGATGCACTCCTTACCACTTACGCAAGCGTCGATTTGCAAACCGTACAGATTTAACAAACCCCTCGCTATGAAAATATTGGCCGGTACGTCGTCCACCACCAGTACCCTGCCGCTCGGTAGCCGCTCGGGCATGAATTGCAGCCGCATATCCGCCATGCGGGCATCGTCGTTGAGCTTACGCAGGTTTAACGCGTTTTCTTTGCCCAGCAGCTTTTTACCCACCGCTTTTTGGGGGATGAGCAGCGATATCGTGGTGCCGCGCCCCGGCTCGCTTTCCACTTCAAATACGGCGTCCATCATATGCAATAAAGTGAACGCGATGGACATAGCCAAGCCCGTCCCGTCTGCGTTACCGACGTCCTTCATATGAAAACGGTTATATTCCTCGGACAGCGCATCTTTTTGTTCCTTGGTCATGCCGCGGCCCGTATCGCGGATGGTGATGAGCAAATTAACCGTATCCGTATCCTTTTCATCGGAAACCAACGCGTACATGGAAAACGACACCGTCCCCTTTTCGGTGTACTTAAACGCGTTGGACAGGAAATTGTTCAGGATTTGCTTGATACGCAGCTCGTCGCCGTACAACACGGCGGGAATGTTTTCATCCACGCGGATGCTGAACTCGATTTCCTTCTCATCGCGGTATACGCGGTTAAGTCGGGAAACGTCGCCTACCAGTCCCACCACTTCATATTCGTCGTTGACCAATTCCATTTTACCCGCCTCAATTTTGGATAAATCTAATATATCGTTAACGATGCCTAAAAGCGTGTTGCCCGAAGCGTAGATATTATCAAACGCCAACTCCTGCTCCGAAGAAAGGTTGCCGCTTTGCAACTGGATTTCCGCGATGCCCAGCACCGCCGATATGGGGGTGCGGATCTCGTGGCTCATACGCGTGAGGAAACGGTTCTTGGCCTCCGCGTTTTCTTTTTCGTTTAATACGTTCGTCGCCGCGCTTACGTCGTTGATATACGCCGCAACGGTATCCGACGTGCCGCAGCCGCACCGCACGAAGGTAATCTCCACGGGGATGGGTTTGGCGGAATGGTTAACAAGCTCCCATTCAAAGCGTGTACAGCCGTTTAACAACGCTTCGCCGAAGTACCGTTTCATTTCGTCGCCTTTTGACGCGGAGAATATTTGGGCGAACCTTTCGATACCTTCCGCGGAATCTGCGAAGCCGAAGAAGCCAACCGCCGCCGCGTTGCAATGGACGACCGTAAAACGTTCATCGAGCAGGAAGCAAGGAATGGGTACGGCATCGAACATCCGCTTGTTTTGTTCCTCCTTCACCCGTAAGGATGCGTTATCGGCTTTTAGGGCTGACAAACGTCGGGTGCCCAAAAAGATAACCGCCGCCAGCGCAACAGAGGAAAACACCGCAAAGACAACCCACGCCCACATCATACCCGCGTCCACGCCTCCTTATGTATATACGGCCCGATCATACCTTTGAATTGAATTTGCCCCGCGTAAATTTTATATCAAGCGATGTACGGCGCATGTACGCCTTGATTATATCTTTTGTCTCTTCCGCCGTTTCGTCCGTGAAGCTCAGGCGCCCGTGCGTAACACCCGTTTTTTCGACGTCGCCCATTTTATCCGCCATAAAGATGGGGACGGAATTGTACAAAGCAGCTCCATGCACATAGAAGCGGGCGTTAGTCCTGTCGGTCAAATAATAACACGTTAACGGATTACCCAACCGCATTAAAGGGATTTTACCGTAAATCACAACCTCTGTGGGGATGGGTTTTACGATGTCACGTATTTGCGCCAAATTAAGCTCGGGGTGGAGCGTAACCCGTAAAACGCCCAACGAACGCAATACCTCAAGCGTCGCGGAATTAAAGCAATGGACGGAAAAATCCGTTACGCAGCCGGGTGTGATTTCGCCGAGCGAGCGGGTATAATTTTTCATAACTTTAATTTTATATTCGGCGCAAACCCGGGCTTGTTCTTCCGTTAAGCATGTTGCAACGAATTCCATACGGTTCCCGCCTTTTATTCCGAATTCCTTATTATCCCCTATAAGGATTTTTTAACGCCTTCATGTACATATCCCTTTTATCGCCGACGAAGTAACCGTCCGTATAACCGCCGCGGTTAAAGACGTTAAGCAGGTTTTCCTTTTCCTTCGCGGTCGGCGTTACGCCGTCCAATGCCTTGCGGTATGCCCTTACCACCGCGCTTACGTAATCTTCACCCTTCATACGGCCCTCAATTTTCAGCGAGGCGATACCCGTTTCGGCGAGTTGATTTATATAATCGATCAAACATAAATCCTTCAAACTAAGCAAGGGCGCGTACTTGGCGGCCCGTCCCGCCCCCCGTGCCGCGTTCTCCATGCGGTACGGCAGGCGGCAAGGCTGCGCGCATTTGCCGCGGTTCGCGCTTCTCCCCCCGATAAAACTCGACATCAGACATTGCCCGGAATACGACGAGCACAACGCCCCGTGTACAAAAACCTCCAGCCCGATATTTACGTTGCGAACGATTTCTTGTAATTGTGTAAGCGATAACTCCCGCGCCATCACAACGCGGGAGAAGCCCAAACGTTCCAGCATATTTACATCGTACGCCGTCTTTGCCGTCGTTTGCGTGCTGGCGTGTAATTCGGCGTTGGGATATGATTCCTTAATTCTCTTCGCCAGCCCCAAATCCTGCACAATAAAAGCGGCCACGCCCAATTCATAAGCGCAGCCGACCAGTTCGACAGCTTCCGTTAATTCGCGGTCGGTCATTAATGTGTTGACCGCAAGGTATACCTTTACGCCATATGCCGAAGCGTACTCAATCGCCTGCACCAATTCGCCGCCGTGAAAATTTTTCGCGTACGCCCGCGCGGAGAATTTACCAGCGCCCAGATACACAGCGTCCGCACCCGCTTGTACGGCGGCTTTGAGGGTTTGTATGCTTCCGGCGGGGGCCAGGAGCTCGGGTTTGGGGGTCATGATAAACCTATCCTTTTGTGGTTTCATTAGCGCGTATAAAACGGGGTTATTTTGATATAAGGGAAAATTTGTACAAAGGTTTACAAAAAAGGTTTATACCCTACGGCTAAACCATTCCGCAACCAATATGCCATATTCGTATGTATCTTGCCATATTGGGCATCCGTTATTATCTTTTTTGAAGTAAATATTTTGGAGCAAATGCCCCTCCCGGCGCATACCCAACCGTTCAAGCAACTTCCATGACGGTTTATTTAAGGGGTTGCACATAGCAATTATACGTCGAGCATTTTCGTTTCTGAACGCAGCATCAATTATCGCCTGCGCCGCTTCGGCGGCATATCCCATGCCCTGATAATTGGCATTGAAAACATAACCTAACGACCATGTATCAAGCTCCTGTTTGGATAAATAGATGTTACCGATTACTTTGCCGTTATCTTTCAAACATACCGCCCAAAAGCTATCGTTCCCCGCTCGTTTTGCCGCTTCCTGTTTAGCGGCATCTTCGGAAAAAATTTCGTAAGGCTCATATTTAACCACAACTTCTTGCGAAAGATATTCATGTAAATCCCGCCAATCGTCACGCGTAAATCTTCGTAATAATAAACGTTCGGTTTCCATGTGTACGCTCCAAAAATATAAATACTGTTGTGCTTGCTATATTGAATTGTAGCACGTCTTTACAGGCTTATCTGTCCATGCGGGCTTGATATAAGGGAAAAATTGTTTATGGCTTACCATTGATAATGTTATAACACACATTAAGGAAATATTTCCCACACATTGCTTAATAGTGCATTGGGAGGGTATTCATTTATTACACCAAACTCAGGGTCATAAAAAACGCCTTTGTAATATAAACTCCAATGCCGATATTTGGGCAACGTAAATACAATCATACACAGTTCAGGCAAAGAATCATTAGGGTCGGGTGAATAATTAATCGGCGCATACCGAATACCGTAATAATTTAGTGCTTTTCTGATATGCGTATAACCTGTACCCTTATCCGTACCCATTATTTTTATTACTTCATCAACAGATACAGCGGCAAGCATAGCCACGCAGGATTGACCGCATAAATATCCTGTAGGTTCTTTTATCCATGAAATACCGTCAATTATCCGCACAGGATTATTTATGCTGTAAGGGCTTCCCTTGGTTTGCTTCGGTTGTCTTGGGTCATATTTTTGCGGGGACTTTTCCTTCCGGGGTTTTGGTTTATATTTTAAAAGAATATTTTTTACGTCTCCATATTCATCGCTTTCTAAAATGTTAAACATATTTATGTAATCAATACGCGAAAGAGAGTAACAGGCATTTGAATCAGGATTGTCTTGGTTGTTTTTTGGATAAATCCCACGCAAATTAAACCCGCATTTTTCAATTACTCGCTTTGAACGGTTGTTAAAAACCTTATGCGAAACTGTCATTGCATCACATTTAAGCCCTATAAACGCATAATGCATTAATTTTTTAGATGCTTCTGCGGCTATTCCTTGTCCCCAATATTCCTCTGCAAGCCCATAACCAAAATCCAATGAAAAATTATAACCCTTTAAATTGACTTTATGCATCCCTATCCAGCCGATTATTTTTTGACCTCCGTTTACCTTTAATGCAATTGCCCATTCATCGGCATTCCTGTCGATAAAACTTTTTATTTTCGCTTTTGCTTTTTTAACATCAGGTATTAGTTTCCAACCAGCCGGATGTATAACCTTTTCGTTTGAAGCGAATATGAGCATATCCTCGGCATATTCCATCCTCCACGGAAGTAAAACAAGGCGTTCTGTTTCCAATAAAGGGAGCGTGTTTGACATAAGTTACCTCCAAAATATAGGTTTGTTTGCTTGCATTGAAAATCATAGCACACTTTCACAGGCTTGTCCGTCCAAAACAATAATCCCGCAATGATCATGTATTACGTTTAATAAAAAAAAACTGCTTCATTTTTAAGTGAAAGCAGTTTTTATGCTTGATAAGTTTTATCGCTTGCCGTGTTTGTCGCCTTATATTCCTGATTCCTAATTACAACCTTATTAACTCTGCGATACTCATCGCTATATTATCCAAAATATCAAAAAATTTATCGTTAAGGTCGTAATATTTCCCGTTCGGCTTGGTCACGGGGTCGTAAGCGTCGATACTTTCCCTATCCTTACGCGCCACCACATAGGTCGTGACCGAATACGTCGCCAGCATATCGCAGATGTTCGCTACGCTTTTGCCGCTCATGGTGGGTACGTGGGGCGGCGCGTCGGTGATGAGGATAAAAATATTACGCGCCGTGCCGTCGTCGCGGTGGGATTTGAGCAGCTCGATACCCGTTTCCAGTGCGTCGAGGGAGGATTCGGGGATATCGCCGCCATAGGTGCGCGGGATATTTTTCACTTGCTTTTGGAATTTGGGCACGTCGTCGGTGAAGTTGTATACGCTGGGTTTTTCCTTTTCGCCCAAATCGCCGAAGCCGATGAGCCCCAGCTTGTACAGCGCACCCTTCGACGCGAGGATATTGGAGAATTCTATGGCGCGGTCCTTCACGCCGTTGATATAGGTATCCATACTACCCGTGGTGTCGATGAGGAACACGACGTTGACGCGGTCGGTGCCCGCCACGCCGCGCATATCCCGCGAAGGCGGGGGCGGCGCGGGCTTCGAGCGGTCGAATTCGGCGCGCTCGGCGCGTCCGGTCGTCATATCCTTGACGTAAACCTCGAAGATATTGTTCTCGTCGATGGCGTAGGTGATCTCAAGCTGCGTGGTACCGCTCAAGCCGGACAAGGCGACCGTACCGATGTAACGGCGGTCGTCCTCGCGGTTTTGCTCCCATTGGTACACGTCCACGTTGACGCGGCTCGCCCCCGACATGCTGGCGAAGTTGGAATCCGTATAGCGGCTGGGGATGGGGCTGCCCATGGGGATGATGGGGATGGGGCGGCGTTCCATGGTGGCGATGTTGGTGACCGCCTCTGTGCCGAACACCTGACGGGAGATTTGCCCCACCTTAACGTTGGAATTGGGCAAATGGATCAGGTAGTTGTAAATAGACGCGCCCATCGCCACGCTTTTGGCGGGGTCGGTGGCGCGGTAGGGTTCCTTGATATAACCCGCCACCATACGGCGTACCATGGGGATAAGTGTGGAACCGCCCACCAGCACGACCTTGGAAATTTCGTCGGCCTTCCTGTCCGCGCGCTTTAACGCTTCCTCGATGATGTCGCGGCTGCGGTCCACATATTTGCGAATTAGGGCTTCAAATTCCTCGCGCGTGATTTCGGCGTTCAAATTCTTAGGTACGCCGTCCACGATAATCAGCGGATTGATGCGTACGGCGACTTTGTTCGTGCCGGAGAGCTTCTTCTTGGTTTGTTCCGCTTCCTGTTTGAGCTTTTGCATCACGCGCTTGCGTTCGGCGTTGTCCAAGTCGTCGAGGTCGATGCCGTTGGCTTCGGTGAAGGCGTTCTTCATCCAGCGTACCAGCTCGGAATCGAAGTCGTCGCCGCCTAAATTCATGTCGCCCACGTCGGAAAGTTCTTGGAAGGTTTCCTGCCCGTTTTCGTCCTGCGAAACCTGCAGCACGCACGCGTCGAAGGTGCCGCCGCCCAAGTCATACACCAACAGCGTTTGCGCATACGATTGGCGGTAGCCGTATTCGATGGCGGCGGCAAGGGGTTCGGACAAGAGGTAGACGTTCTTAAAGCCCGCCAACAATCCCGCCTGCTTTGTGGCGAAAATCTGCCTGTCGTTAAAGTACGCGGGGTGCGTGACGACCACTTCGTCGAAGGTTTCTCCCGCTTGTTCCTCGGCGGCGCGCTTCAGCTTGCGCAAAATGTCCGCGCTGATGTCCTCGGGTGTTTTTTCCATGTCGCCCAAATGGATGGCGTCCCCCGAGCCCATCATCCGTTTGACCGAAAGGACGGTGCTTTCCGGGTACACAATCGCCCCCGCTTTGGCTTCCGCGCCCACGATGGTCCCCTCCGGGCTGTAACACACCACGGAGGGCAGGATTTCATCAGTGCCGTCCACCTTTACGACGTCGAGAATGTCCTTCTTGTCGTTGTAGATAATCGCGACCGAGTTGGTGGTGCCTAAGTCAATGCCTAAGTAACCCATGGTTTTCCTCCTAATTTATGCCGCATGAGCTGTGTATTCCACGATTGCCACTTCTTTGATTAAACTTTCCAGCTTGTCGATAATCGTTTCCACATTCTGCATTACATCATCCGTAAAATATACTTCCCCGCACTGGCGGCATACCCAAGACGGTACGCGCTTAACGATAATTACGGAATTATCCAGCGTTACGGTATGGGTCTTTTCAACGGGCTGCGTTTTTCCCATACAACGGAAGCAATCCATCGGTTATTGCCCCTTTCTTGTTTTGTAATCGCTTTCCCATTGGTTAATGTCGGGACGGTACGCGGTAATTATACTGCACAAAACACCCGCGTTAACCCCCACAACAATATGCAACGGTTGATTATACGCATAATAACCTAAAATCAAACAACTCGGGAAAGGAGTGTCGTCGGTGTATTGCTTTATTATTTCCCCATTATATATACATTCAAGCAAATCCATACGTCTGATGCCGCGTTCGCGCA
>WRDO01000051.1 GCA_009779755.1 Defluviitaleaceae bacterium
TATTTATTACGCCTTGAAAGTGGATTGCGGCGACGGTTACGTGTTTATACGCGCAAGTATCCCCGTATCCGCGATCAACGCGTACGTTCTGCGTACGTTGCCGTTGTTTTTGTTGATATTATTTGTTGTGGCTTTATTTTGTTTCTTCCTTATACGAAGTATGGCAAACCGATTCGTTCGGCCCTTTGCCGTAGTAGAAAAAAAGTTGCGGTTGTTATCAAAAGGCGAATATAAAACGGAACCGGTAACGGATGCCTTTGATGAAGCGGATGCAATATTGCGCGAAATCAATGAGGTATCTCTAATATTGCAAGATAACTTGAATTCGCTTCACGAAGAAAAAAATAAATCCGGTTATATTTTAAATAATATTAACGATGGGATTTTTACCGTCGATAAAGACAGCAATATCATTTTCATTAATAATGCCGCAAAGGGTATTTTCAACGCCGCACAAACCGTCACGGATAAAAATATTAATTATTTGACCAATAATAAAACCCTCATCACGGCTGTCGCAAATAACGCGGATATGGCGAAGGATGAATCATTTGACATTAGGATAGACGGGAAAATATACATGACGATGATAAAAAGGCTCCCCTTTACTAACCTAACCATGACGGTTTTATCCGATGTTACGGAAAACCGCGAAAACGCAAAACGACGGGAAGAATTTTTCACAAACGCTTCCCATGAACTAAAAACCCCCCTGACCGCCATTAAAGCCTTCAACGAGTTGACGGTTATAAACAACCACGACGAAAACCTTGATAATTTTATTAGCGGCATCACCCGCCAAACGGAACGGATGCTTTTGCTGATTGAAGGTATGTTAAAGTTATCCGAACTCGAAAATATGCCGGAAACCAACCCCGAACCCTTATCGCTTTCCCATATTGTAAACGATGTGCGTGAAGCGATGGAGACCGGGATAAATGAAAGGGGTATACTTTTTGATGCCGACGGTAACGGTACGATACACGCCGAATATAGGCATATTTACGACCTTATAAAGAATCTTATTGAAAACGCCGTTCGGTATAATAACCAAAGCGGCAAAGTGACGGTTAAAATCAATGAAAGCGATGGATTCACACAGCTATCCGTTTCCGACACGGGTATTGGCATATCACCGGAGGAACAGGTTCGGGTATTCGAACGCTTCTACCGCGTGGAGAAAAGCCGTTCACAAAAGGGTGGCGGCACGGGGTTGGGGCTTTCGATCGTAAAGCACATTTGCGCGTTGTACGGATGGAAGCTGTCGTTAAAAAGTAAGCTCGGCTTGGGTACGGAAATAATTATTTTTTTTAACACCACATCGTAGGCTAAGGAAAGGATTGAATTCACCATTATTTAATTAGTTAAAATATTGAGAGACCCTCCACACGATTATAAATAAAATTTAGTAAAATAATATGATTTTACATAAATTTTACATTTATATACGTATAAAATTTACAATTGGCATGATAAAATACAGCAAGGCATAAAAATGGTAAGCGTGAGCGTGAAGGAGGTAGTTTGTAATGAACAAACGTCAAAAAGAAGCACTTTGGAATCAGGACATGGACACAAAGTTGCAAAGTTGTTGTACGGTACAAGAATTCGACAATGTGTTTGATACATTCGGATTTCCAAAAGATGAAGGAAAACGCCTCAAACGTCTTATAAACGCAACTGGTCATGGAATAGGTGATGTTATGATTGCTTCATATTCTCCATCAAAGAACGAACTAGCTGCTTATTATGAAGTTTTTAAACACAGTATTTTATTATATGGAGGAAAGCTTTTTTGATTATTAAATCAAAATCTAATCATCCAAGGTCATTTTTTCACGATAATTGTGATGAAATGGCCTTAAATGATTTTATTAAAATAATCATATCAAGTGTTGAAGACTATATTTCAGCATTTAATAACAAAAAAGGCTTCAAAGTCTATTTATATAACAGTAGTGTTTTAACTAAAAATGATGGTGTGGCTCGTGTATTTTTCACAGAAAATAACGCATTCGTTATGTGTGCGCAGGATTTAAACGATGATGAATCTATTTTCCCCATCGTTCATGAATTAGGTCATCTAGTATTACATCTAACTAATCAATTAAAACAACGTTATAAAAAAATATTAAAGAAAAATGAATGCAATTTACAAGAATTAGAAGCCTCGTATTTTGCTATACATATTCTTAAAACATATTATGGTCATAATAAAGCTAAACACTATATTACGAAAGCACCTCCTCCAGATTATGATTGGAAAGAAAAAGCTAATCTATTCCGTTTAATATATGACCTTGAAGATAGAAATAAAATTAAAAAAGAAATTGAAAAAAAAATAAATTCTATAAATAATTTTTTCAAAGACAGGCTACAACAAACACCATTTATTAATTAAATAAGGGTATGTCTAATTAATCCTTTCATAATGAATAAACATCATATATCTACCCCGAAAACACACATTTACCATTGAACAGCGGCAGATATTCCAGTAATATAAGGACATATGATGGTGAACGTCTATCCTTAAACTGGAATTACCTGCCGTTTACGTTTAATTAAAATTGACGAAAAATACAACTCACGGAAGGAAATAGTTATGTATATCATATACAACGCGTTCCAAAACATCGGGCGCAATATAAGCAGGAATATATTATTGGCGTCGATTGTATTCGCCATCATCGCCACTACGTTGGTTGCATTAATGATAACCAATACATCCAACCGTATCATCGACGAATACAAAGGCCAATTCGGCATAGAAGTGACCATTGAACGCAACACCCAAACATTCGTTGATATGCGCCAAAGAGGGGAAGCCTCAATGGGAATCACGATTACCAATGAACAGTACATCGCATTTGCGGACTCAAACCTATTGCAACGCAGCGTGATAATGAACGGCACCTTGGTTTACAGCGAAACCGTAACCGCGATAGGTCAAACCGGAGAATTAACGACGGGGCACGGGTATGCGATAGCCCCAACCATGCAATTGCAAGGTAACAATTGGGATGATTTTAAAAATGGCCATAGGGTTTTACTCCCCGGCGGCGTTATGCCTTCAAGAATCAACGAAAGTATCATCAGCGAAGGTCTTGCCGAATTAAACGGCATATCCGTAGGCGACACCATACGGTTATACGGGGTGGTAATGGAGCAAGCCGCCGCAATGGGTTTTGTACCGGCTGTTTATAACCTTGTCATCACGGGAATTTATTTTTGCGTAGCCGAAAGCGTCAGCACATGGGGAAGCACGACCCTAATTCGCCAAAATGAAATACTAACCGTCGCTGAAACGATGCCGGGCGCGCAGGTAATCGCGAGATACTATCTTTATCACCCATCCGATTTGGAGGCTTTTGAACAGGAACTACGGGTGAAGGGGCTGCACCCGATTTTTGACGTAAATACCGACGAACACCTTTATAACGCCATTGTCGGCCCGGTTGAAGGTATGCGCGGAATCGTAATGACTTTTATGGTTGTCGTGTTTATACTTGGTGCGATAATACTCATTCTTTTGTCATCCATCGCTATAAGGGAACGAAAATATGAAATCGGCGTACTCCGCGCAATGGGGATGAAAAAAGCAAAAGTCGCATTAGGTTTGTGGTTTGAAATGGTTATTATTACCGCATTTTGTTTAATCATCGGAATATTTGCGGGTTCGCTTGCCGCGCAGCCCATATCAAATAGATTGTTGGTACAACAAGCCGAAAACGTACAGAACATACAGGATAATTTATTTGTGGGACGGGATTTGGGAAGCTTTTCAAGGGTTGTCAACGATGACCCGATTATTGAAATACCGGTTTCGCTCGGCATATATACCCTTTTGCAACTTATTCTTATATCCTTGTTCCTTGCGTCTTTGGCGGCATTTGCGGCAATCAGCAAAATCACAAAGTACGAACCAATAAAAATATTGATGGAAAGGAACTAGGCGATGATGAGTAAATTATCGTTAAATAACGTTGCCTATAAATACGAAGGTACAAAGAAAAACGTCCTAAAGGGCGTGAGCGCAACATTTGAAGCGGGGAAAATATACGCAATCGTCGGTAAGTCCGGTTCCGGTAAGTCTACGCTACTTTCGTTAATTGCGGGATTGGATATATGCACAAGCGGTAAAATATTACATGACGGTGAAGATTTGAAAACCATTGACCGCGACGTATACCGAGCAAAAAAGATAGGTGTTATTTTTCAAAGTTTTAACCTTATCACAAACGCTACGGCGGTTCAAAATATAATCCTATCCATGAATATAAGCGGAAGCCCGGAAAACGATAAAAAGCAATTCACTTACGACTTGCTCCAACGAATCGGGATTGATAGAGAAACAGCCGCACGAAAAATACTAAAACTTTCCGGCGGTGAACAACAAAGGGTTGGAATAGCGCGGGCTTTGTCCCACAACCCCAATATCATCATTGCCGACGAACCTACGGGTAATCTTGACACCGAAACCGAAGACGATATATTGAAAATACTAACTATTCTTGCACATGATGAAGGAAAATGTGTGATTATCGTTACCCATTCAAAAAAAGTATCGTCCATTGCGGATGAAATCTGGGGAATGAAGGATGGAAAAATAACACGCGTTTAAGCCTTCAACCCCGTCGCGGGATTGATGTGCCGATGGATTGAACGGCTGTGCTTTTCAAGCCAAATATCCAATTCTTCTTTCGCAACCGTGCTGCCTTCGCCGTAGGCTAAGGAAAAGATAAGGTTCGCCACGGCTGCGTTGCTTCCTTCGATTACGTTCGTCGCGGTCGGCCGTGAGGGGTTCGTATGCAAATTCCCGTGAAAAGTGTGGATAAGCCAATCAATAAGTAGTATTTTTTCGGAATATGTTTTAGCAAGCGGATATTTTTTGGCAAATTCCGTAAGTTCGACTAACGCCCCGTATCCATGTAATGTTTGCCCTTTATAGGAATCGTTAAACTTACCGAAAGGCACTGACCATCCGCATTTCGGACATTCCAATATAAATTCCCGGTTATAATTATGTTGAATTTCCGTTCTACATTCAATGCAAATGGCTTTCCCTAAATTTGAAGACGTAACCATAAGCATACTGTCAACCCTTGCGTACAGGCTCGTTCCCACGTCATCGACAATGTCGTCGTCGTATATCCCCATTGCGTCCCGTTCGTACAGTATCTTAATTTTATGGGGCTGCACCTTTTTTGCCCATAATAATTTATTCATAAAACCCCCTTGAAATCATCGCTATGCTTAACATTTCCGACCATCGGAAAGCGTTGACCAGCATGGCGAAAATTGGCTTCAACGATAACGGCCCGACCGGTACGCCACGCACCCTAAAAGCCAGCCGTGCGTTTTGGTATTCCGTTTTCATATGGGGTAGTAAATGGATGGCCGCAAGCATCCCGTATGCGAACTTCCGCGGAAGTTTGGCGTGGGTACGCAGGCTCTTAACCAGCGCATACGGGTCTGTGGTTAGTGAAATCAGCAGCCCGATTCCCACAAAGGAATAAAACCGTGTCGCCATATTCATGCCGCTTTGTGTGGACGCGGTTGAAATACCGCCGAAAGGCCCCGTGGCCCCACCGCCGAAGAACAACCCCGAAAAGAACAAACTCACCGCAAAGACCGTTACGGGAATCAATATTTTTAATGCTTTTATATGTTGAGCAGGGCGTGTGCCTGTCAATAAAAGAAATATACAAGCCCCGAACACCCACACGTTCATCCAAAATGAATGGATAAACGTAATGACCGTAGCGAATACAACGAGAAACGTAAACTTGTAAAACGGGTTTATTCGGAAAAGAAAATCACTCATAAATCAATCCCCGATGCGTATGGTTTGATGCGCGCATAAGTCAGCCAAGGTTTCGTTGTGCGTAGCAAAGATAACGGTAAGCCCCTGCCGTGCCTTTTCTAACAACAATTCCATAATGGCAACGATATTTTCATAATCCTGCCCGTAGGTCGGTTCGTCAAGTAATAATAATTCCTGTTCCCCCGCTATCATGGTCAATACCGCTAATCGGCGTTGCTGGCCTTGGCTTAATAGGTATGGAGAATATTTTTTATATCGCTCCAAGTCAAACACGGACAACAGCTCCATCGTCTTTTTTTCTTTCGTTGCCTTGTCCTTGCCTGTATGCCAACGGTTTACGCTGAATAGGACTTCATCGAACGCGTTTAAGGCAAGGAATTGGTTGGACGGGTTTTGGAAAACAATGCCACACTTGGCGAATACATGCTTACTCCGCCACCGGGACAACTCCCGCCCGAAAAAATGGATTTCCCCTTGATATTTGCATTGTTTTATTATTGTTCTAAAAAAAGTGGTTTTCCCCGAACCGCTTTTCCCGACGATGGCGGTGATGCTGCCTTTAGGAAAAACCATATCAGGGTAACGGATGCCGTTTACTTGCAAATTGCGGACAGACAAAACCTCCGCCCCCGTATCATGCAGCGTGGGGCGGAAGTCGAAGGTTTTGGGGTATGTACCGTCCATGCTGACGGTACGGTCAACATTTCCTTCCCACAATGCGACGTTGTGGTCAATAGCCAATACGGTAAAACCGAGGGTTTTGATATGTCCGATAATTTCCCGCGCCGATTCCTTGTCTATGTTGGCGAAGGCCTCATCCAAAATAATGCACTTTGCCCCGATAACCAATATACAGCAAAGCGCGCATTTTTGTTTTTCGCCGCCGGATAAGGAATTGAAGCTCCGTAATAATAAATGTGAAATCCCCAACGTATTAACCGCCGTCTTTATCCGTGGGGGACGCTCCGGTTCGGGTACCCCGATATTTTCCAAGCAAAAATGCAACTCGTTTTCCAAGTGGTTCATACAAAATTGCAAATCCGGGTTTTGGAACATCATGCTTACGCAAGCGGCGCGCTTGTCGGGTGTGAAGGTGCTGAGGTTGACACCGCCGAAATAAACCCCACCTTCGGTTAAATAACCGCAATTTTCCGGGTACAAGCCTGCCAATATATAACCTAACGTTGACTTCCCGCAACCGCTTTTACCCACAAGCAACGTTATTTTTCCGGATTCGATGGAGATGCTGAAATCCTCAATAACGGGTTGCCTTGCATTTTCAAAGTATTTAAACGTCAATCCCCGTGCGTCAAGATTCATCCGGTTCGCCTTTATATTTCGCTCCCAACGGGTAAGACTTTAAAACCCCGGCCTTCGCCAAACGGTCGGCGAGGAATTTCGCGGCGATACCGCTTATTAGAAGCGCGCTGACGGCACGGATGATGAAACGCGTTGCCACGAAGCCGGGGTCAAGGTCAGTCCACAAACCCCGATACCAAGCCAATACGAAACTGCCGACCGTACAAGCCAATGCCGCAAGCAGCATCGTGAACCAATTGAATTTTCTGTACCTGAACATGGCGAAAACCGCTTCCGCGGAAAGCCCCTGCACAAGTGCCGAAACCAATACCGTAGAAGAAAACGCGCTTCCCATAAGTATTTGAATCAATCCGGTCAGCGTACCCACGACGGTGGCAACGCCGGGTTTTTGCATAATGTACGGAGAAAAGATGGCAGAGAAGAAGAAGATACCAAATACGAATTCGATGGCGATGTCCCCGAAGCCGAAGGGCGTTACCAACGGCGTAACGGCGAAAACTACCGAATGCACCGTCGCATAGCAAACCACCGCGAACAATACCGCGATCAAACTCGCCAGAATTACGTCCTTCAATTGCCAAACGTACAGATTCCACAACGACTTTTTCATTTTGACCTCCTGTTTACAGATGGGCTGTTGACGGACAAGGTGATATGTAACGCATAGCGTTCAAGCTCCCCATCCAAATATGATAAAGCGTTTTGAATAAACGCAAATATACTTTTTTCGTCGCCGTACAATTCCGCGCCATAAGGGGCTTGGTTGGTAAAAATACCACTATCCTTTGCCAATTGTTCCGTATACATGATATAGGGTGTGGTTTCCATCGTGCCCAACGGATATACGGCATACTTTGCGAGTACATCAAACGCCGCATCGGGTATGGCTTGCCGCGATAAGGCAACCGTTTGTATTCCGTCACTTCCCCCTTTGGTAAAGGCAGCTTCCATCGTGATGTGCGTTTTCCGGTCATTTATTATTATGAAGCACGACCGCAGCGCATCCACCGTATGGCCAATACCACCGCGATATGTGGTAGACAACGCATCGGTATGGCTTTGCACGCGGCTAACGTCCACACAAGCAATGGCATTCATAATCATGGCAGCGTAATCATCATTCATAACAGACAACGAAAACCTACATTCCGCTTGCATAAAAAAACCCCTTCCTTATGTAACCCAAAGGAAGAGGCGTTAAAAACGCAAACACGAAACGAGTTGAAATAATCTCTCCCTACAGATACGGTAAAAACCGCACCCATCGTTGGCATTATCCAAATCAGGTTCGTGGGTTAAGGCGGAAGCCTCTCTCAGCCGTTAAACAGCACCCCAGGATTATAATTCATAGTGTTGCAGACAGCGGGGATTTTGTCAACCGGTCTATAATATTTTACATTAATTATACCAACATTTTACCTTTTATTGCTTGTTGCAAAACCATGTGCGAAGTATAGTAAATAGGCATCCACTTCATATTAATAAATTAAGAGGTATATATGCTGCCAGCAGTAGAACCTTTATATCCAACAAAAATGACCGATGTTGACAAACTCGACGCTATCCTAAAAGGTGGGCATATTATTCCTGTATATCAACCCATCATATCGTTACGAAATGGGAGGATCTTTGGTTTTGAATCCTTAAGCAGAATAGCGGACGATGGTTTGAAAATGAACATAGAGCATATGTTTAGAATCGCAGATAAAACGCACAAGGCGTGGGAGCTTGAATTATTGTGCAGAACGAAAGCATTGGAAGGCAGTACCGGAATGGATGGGGATAAAAAGTTGTTCTTAAACGTAAACCCCAACATCATCCACGATGAAGGGTTTAAAAACGGATTCACGAAAAGCCGCTTGGGGAGATATGGTTTAGACTTGCAAAACGTGATATTTGAAATCACGGAACGGGCCTCTATATTAGACAATGACGCGTTTATCAAGTCAATTAATAATTATAAAGACCAAAATTATGGAATAGCAATAGACGATGTCGGGGCTGGTTATTCGGGGCTAAACGTCATATCGGATGTAAAACCGAATATTATTAAACTTGACATGGCTCTAGTTAGGAATATTGACAAGGATGAAATAAAACAATTGCTATGTAAGGCATTAGTGGATTTCGGTAAAAATGCGGGCATCCAACTCATTGCCGAAGGGATCGAAACCGAAGAGGAATTGGAAACCCTAATAAAACTTAATGTTGATTTCGGGCAAGGATATTTCCTTGGCATCCCGCGTAAGTCATTTGCGGATATAGCACCGGAAAAAATCGAATTAATCCAAAGGTATTATACGAAAAAATTTAATATGAACATAAACAGTTCAATTTACCCGATTATCGGGCATTTGGCTAAGCCCGGATATACCTTTCCTCCCGATGAAAAAAACGAATCGATTCACGAAAAGTTGCGACTAAACCCAACGATAACAGATTTTACGGTTATCGAAAACGATGTGGCTGTCGGTTTTATGTCAAAAACCTCACTAAACGAAAAATTGGGTGGTAGATACGGGTATTCTTTATTTTCCAAAACAACCATCCGGTCGATCACAAACACCGATTTTTTACAGGTAAATTATAGTACAACCGTAGACGATGTTTCACGGCTTGCTATGCAAAGGTCTTTTGATAAACTTTACGACCCTATTGTGGTTGAGAAGGACAACAAATATTGTGGGATTGTGACTATAAAGAATCTACTCGATACCTGCACCAAAATTGAAGTGGATATCGCCGGACATTCCAATCCCCTGACGAAACTACCGGGTAATCTTTTAATCGAAAAGGAAATAGTATCGCGTATTTTCGCGAGCCAACCCTACTGCATCACTTATTACGATATCGACAACTTCAAAGCGTACAACGATGCTTACGGCTTCCAAAACGGGGATTTGATGCTCGCGCTTACCGCCGATGTCTTAAAAAAATGCGCAAAAAAAAATGAATTTATCGGGCACATTGGGGGTGACGATTTTATCGTGATTTGCGATTACCACGAAGGGGAGGTTTATTGCCAATCCGTGTTGGATGAATTCGCTTCGCAAGTCACATCGCTATACCGTGACGAGGATGTGAAAAACGGTTTTATCGTATCCAAAAACAGGAGTGGTGTAACCGAAAACTTCTTTATCGCCAGCCTTTCTATTGCGGGAATTACAAACAAAAAAAACGCATATCAAAACATAGACGATTTTTCAAATGATATCGCGCAATTAAAAAAGGTATGTAAGCAACATTCAGGGAATTATTTTGAAATCCATTAATTATTGGTAGGTTGTTTAAATTCCGAAAAAGCGGCACCCAACGCTGTGGCGTAAATCGCGTTTTGGGGAATATAAAAACGTACGGGGTACAACGCCTCCAAGTTTTTAAAGACGACCGCGGCTTGTTCGATGCCGGAAAGCGCGCCGGTCAGCACGATATTTTTTACATCATCGTTCATCAAAGAAAAAACCGCCATCATACCGATACTTTCGAATATCATGTTTATAAATCCCAACACGATATCTGCGGGAGCGGCGTTATCCCGAAGGTTACCGAAATTGGATACGGTCGTATCCGGTGACAATTTTCCCATCGTTTCCGATGAAATATCACCAAGGCGAAGATCCACGGCATTCAAGTTACCTTGATTTGCAAGTTCCTTTATTGCGGTAAATCCGTTGACCCCGGCAAAACGGGCCGCCATTTTTAACAATGTCCCGCCGCCGACACCGCTGCCGCCAATATGCGTAATTATACCCCCTACCGCTCGCACCAACGCCGTCCCCGTTCCCGCACTAACGATAAGAGCGGCATCCAAACCCGCCATTTTCAATCCGCCCAACCCGATGGCAATGAATTCATCTACCCGCTTGGTGGGGATGTCGTAAAGGCCTTCACGTAAGAACGACGCGCCGACGCCAGTTAACATTATTTGCCGTATATCCTTCAAGCGGATTCCATATAAAGCGGTAAACTTACCAAACGCGCCAAAAGCGGACGTGGTCGGGTCGTTTGCCTCCACTTGCAACATGCCGATACATTCCCCGGCAGCATTGAGACCCACGATTTTTGTAGTGGAGCCGCCCACATCAATACCAAGCACCATAATCACACCTTGCGCGTTTCCGGCATCCGGCTGATAACGGCAACCAGAGCACTTATAATCGCGGGTACCAATATGGCCGACATGATGGATTCCGGTATGCCGTTTATGGAAATAAGACTGAGGATGCCCCAATATATAACCTCCGAGGGTGTAGCCCGTGCCGCGTTCCATGTTTCACCGAAAAATAAAAAAATAAAATGCAAGACAAGTAACGTGTTCGTCAATGCTCCGGCTAATCCCGCTGCTGCCCACGAAACCGCTTTCTTTTTTGAACGCAGGATTTTATCGAATCCCGCAAAGACATACCATGCCACGATTCCAACCAGGATACGCGGAATAAAAGCCACAATAAATGCCATAAGACTGCCATTTGACGTTCCCGGCAAATCGATGAAGGGTGAAAAAACGAACGAAGTCGCTCCGGGAAAGAACGTTGCGAATAGCATACTCGCTAACCCAAACGTGAATCCCAACGCCGCTCCGTATTTAGGCCCAAGCAACAACGCACCTACGATGACCGGAATGTGCAATGTGGTGGGGCGTAAAAAAGGTAATGGGATGATTCCGATACCCGTAAAAGTGAATAAAAAAATGATTGCGGCAAACATCGCGGTTACTGTGACGCATTTTGTATGATTCCAACGGTTTCTATACATATAAATCCCCCGTGATTAAATACTCTTCCATTAAAAATGACACTAATGTCATTTGCGCATCTTATGATAGAAATACCATTTTGTCAAGAAAATCCATCATCCGAAAGCCCAATTTACATACATTTTACAAAGATTTTACGGAACTATGCTTTCGATTTTACAAGCCACAAGTTAAAATTTAAATGCTAATTTGTGGGGAGGGGATATTATGGTACATGTGGAAGGGTATTGGAAGGTTCGCTTGGCATGTATCGTTCTCCTATTTATCCTAATCGCTGTAGCTGCCTTTATACATAAGATTGATGCCGACAGCGATAACTTTAATGTAAAGCATGAAATGGAAACCGCGTTTGATGCTATGATTTTATAAGGGGGTTTGTGCGATGAAATTGGATAAGTTAGTTATGGCAATCGTTCAGGATGAGGACGCATTCCATTTGATTGATTTATTGAACGCGAAGGGGTTTAGCGTTACCAAGTTGGCTTCCACAGGTGGATTCCTACGATCCGGCAACACAACATTTATTTCCGGTGTTCCGGAAGAACGGCTCCCCGATTTTGTTAATATCATTGAAAGGAAATGCAGGAGCCGTAGGCAGATAGCGTCGGTTAATGCCATGAACTCAAATAACAGCGAGGGATTTACCCCATATCCATTAGAAGTGACCGTAGGTGGAGCGAATGTTTTTATTTTAAACATCGAGGAGTTCCGCAAAGTGTAATTAACTAATCATTCATTTTAATCGAAAAAAATTTCCAGCAGATTCATTATAAATGAATTGAGGATAATTGAATTGTATCTTCCACGCAAAATAAAAACGGCGTATTAATCGGTATTAACATAATATTAATCCGATAAACTGAAACGCTGCCGTTTGTGCAATCAGCAAACGGCGGTTTGCTTTTTATCGGCAAACGCAAGAAATATCACACCATTACGCAAGTACGGAAGGAAGAAGCCATTTTATGCAACACTATATATCAATCGAAAAAAACATTGAGGTTTTTGAACTTTACAAAGACATGTGGAGCAAACTCGGCATATACGGCATCAGAGCAAATTCCATGACCGAAGGTATAAAAAAAGCGATTGAAATAGAAAAGTCAAAATTCGATTGTTTACTTTTCATTGATATTGTAGCGGATGATGTGGATTACATGGCACAATTAAAAATATTGAGCCATGAAACCAATGCACCAATTCTAATCGCAACGTCAAATTATAACGAAGATGAACACCATAAAGCGTTGATAAACGGCGCGGATTTCTACGGGGCTTATTGTGACGCGCCGGAGCAAAATATAAACGCTGTATTCGCGTCCATCAGCAGCATAGAAAGGCGGGCAAAGAAAAAGAAAACACCGTCAAAGGTTATCACTTACAACGGTATATTACTTGCACCCCAATATCGTAACAACATTTTTATAAATGATGTAGAAATAGAACTTACCAAAACCGAATTTGATCTTCTTCACTACTTTATGAAAAATCGGGGGATTACGTTGACGGTTGAACAGATATATAACCGCGTATGGAAAAACGAACGAGCCGAATCCATTGACACGGTGGTGAAAAGCGCGATAGGGCGATTAAGGAAAAAGATAAACGGTACAAACGGTGAACCCGGTTTTATTGAAAATATTTGGGGTGTCGGATTCCGATTTCCCGTAAAACATGAAAGCTAGCCTTTAATAATTCAAAATATTACAGGAATCCCTAGAAGCGGCGTAAATACGCTGTTTTTTTGTTGGAAAATGCGACATTTATATCTCATTTGCATCTAATTTGAACCTAATTTGAGCCTTTTCTACGCTACCTTCTATGTATCGCCAAGAACCAACGGCGAAACACATAGAGGTAGCGGGAGGGGTACATGTTGCGAACTTTGTCGATAAGTTTTTTTGGAAAAGCAATCCAAACCTTTAGCAAAAACGCATTCCCATTTGTTGTATTTATAGAGAGGAATTTATTTCCATCTCTCACAAGGGGGTGGGACTGCGATGCGTGTTTTTAACAATTTCCATGAGTTTGATTCCTTTTGCAAAAAGGTTTTGAAAAATGAAGTTTTCAACTTTCACAACGAAATGAAACGGAAGCAAAAACGTGAAAAATCTTTTTCCGAATTATCCCCGCAAGAGTTAGCACAGTTTTGCGCCAAGGACGATTACTTTGATTCCATGCAAATATTTAATGTATTGGGTAATGACATCATCGTAAAGGACGGGCGCGTAGCCGAAGCCTTAAAAAACCTTACGGGGCGCAAACGCGACATCATACTTTTATCCTATTTCCTCGATATGAGTGACCGTGAAATCGGGGAAAAGTTGAACCTCATCCGCGCCACCGTCCAATATCAACGAAGCGTCACATTGAAGGAATTGAAAAAAATCCTAGAGGGGGGACATACCGATGCGTAAGAAATCAAAGAAGCATATCCCGTTATCCATCATCGAATTAGCGGCAAGCGGCAACGTATACGCCATTAACGCCGTGTTAAAGCATTATGACGGTTACTTAGCCGCGCTCGCTACCAAACGCCTGTATGACAAATACGGCAACCCTCATTTATGTATGGACACAGGATTACGCCGTAGATTGGAAACGAAGTTGATAAGCGCAATCCTTTCATTCAAAGCCGCTTAACCCTTGCCCGTGCGGGCGCGTGTTTCCTCTTTCTCACGCGCTCCGCACGGGCTGTTCGTTAATAGGAAAAACCCCACCTTGACAAAGAAAGCCCGCAAGACAACGGCGGCGCAGTATACAGGCAAAACAGATACATTCGATTTATGCCGAGCCGGACGGCTTGTGCGCCACGACTTCCCGACGAGGAACGAGCGACCCACCACAACGCCGTAATGGAGGTTGGTTACCTTCGGGCGATGATGCATGAATCGGGATAATGATACTCCCGTCAAGTCCCGTCCGAGCGTTAAAAGCGTCCCCGGCAAGATGGCGGCGGCATGAGAACCATGCCGGGGTGGAACTCCCGTGAAGCCGCGCCAACGGCTGTCTGTTGGGCTTTTACATAAACAAAATAAGGGGAGGGATTTATGTGCCGGATTTATTAAAGTTTAGTATGCAACTCGCCATGATAAAACAACTTTTGAACAAAGAATTGATTAGTGAAAAAGAATATAATTTACTTAAATTACGTTTAATGAAGGATTATAATATTCCTGTTATAGCAACCATAAAAAGCAAATAACCCTTGCATACGCATTTCTATTGTGTTATTCTACACAATAGAAGGAACACATAAAAGGAAGGGGTTATTTTATGAAACAAGTAGAGGTAATCAAGGCATCCAACAATTTAACGAACAGGGCTTTCAGCAAAACGCTTGACCGTCTTAGGGTAGCGGCATACTGCCGCGTCAGCACCGACAGCGAAGACCAACTAAACAGTTACAAATCGCAAGTGCAGTATTACACGGATTACATTCAAGAAAAAAAGGAATGGGTTTTGGCAGGCATTTATGCGGACGAAGCCATCACGGGAACGCAAACAAAAAACCGTGAAGATTTCCAACGCCTAATGAATGATTGCTTAAACGGCGATGTTGATATGATTATTACCAAAGCCATATCACGATTCGCCCGTAATACATTAGACACGCTTAAATATGTCCGTATGCTCAAAGAAAAAAATATAGCCGTTTTCTTTGAGGACGAAAATATCAACACACTTACGATGGACGGTGAATTGCTCCTTGTTATTTTAAGCTCCGTTGCCCAACAGGAAGTTGAAAATATATCATCCAACGTAAAAAAGGGTTTGAAGATGAAAATGCAACGGGGTGAACTCGTAGGATTCCAAGGTTGCTTAGGTTACGACTACCA
>WRDO01000052.1 GCA_009779755.1 Defluviitaleaceae bacterium
GAACTTCCTCAGTACATGCGCTCGCTTCAACTGCTTCCCGCTCATCGCGATTCTCGTCTCCTTCATACGAGACATTTTCTCACAATTTTTATTACGGGACTTTATCTCATGTTAATCACATCGGAGGGAGCCTGGCGGTTGACTTTAACGATACCTTCAAGGTAATTTGCGTGATACCCATCGCAAAGGAGGCCAAAAATGCGGTTGATCATCGCCGATGACGATCCGTTGATCCGTGCGGGTTTGGAAAAACGCTTATCCCGTGAACCGGATATCCGCGTCGCCGCTTTGGCCAAGGACGGCGCGGAAGCCATTGATTTATGCAAAACCCATGTGCCGGACGCGGTTTTGATGGACATCCGAATGCCCGGTACGGACGGCATCGCCGCCACCCGCGTAATCAAATCGCTCTACCCCCATGTAAAGGTGCTGGTGCTGACGACCTTCGACGACCGCCCGGTCATCCAGCAGGCTTTGGCCGCCGGCGCAGACGGTTATTTGGTTAAAACCGACAAAATCGCCAACATCGCGGGGCAATTGCGTTTGTTATTGGAAGGTACGAGCGTCCTGGGCACGGATGTCCTTAAAAAGCTCACCCCGCGGGAAAATCCTATTCTCGAGCGCCTCACCCCCCGCGAGCATGACATCGCCCGCCTCGTTTCGCAAGGGAAAACGAACAAGGAAATCGCCGCGGAATTGTTCCTCAGCGAGGGAACGGTACGCAACCATATCGTGGTGATCATGGAAAAAATGGAAGTGAAAAACCGCACGCAGTTGAGTACGGTGTATCTATGCCGATAAACCAATCATAACTTCCCGATTTCCGTATATACTGTTGAATGATATGAAATCGGGAGGGTTTTATGCTGTTAAAATGGGTAATCAGCGCGGTGTGTTTGTATATCCTGACGTGGATTTTCCCGGGCTTCGTGATCAGCGGCGCGGTCACGGCATTGGTTGCCGCGGCGGTGCTGGGGCTTGTCAACGCCATCGTAAAGCCGTTGATGCACATTATTTCACTGCCAATCACGATCCTTACGCTGGGTTTGTTTTCACTGGTGATCAATGCCTTTTCGCTGTTGCTGGCGGCTTGGTTCGTCCCCGGGTTTTCCATTTCCGGGTTTTGGACGGCGTTCTTCGCGGCATTGGTGTTGAGCATACTTAACGCGTTACTTAAACCGAAGGAATGACCTTCGTATTAAACGAATTCACCGTGCGCCGTAATTGCATCATCAGCGTATGCGACGCAACTCCCTTGGCCCGCGAGCCTTATGCCGCGGGCTTTGTTCCGTTTGTCAATAAGGATTTGGAAAAACGGACAAGCCCCGCAGCCACGCTTCAAGACGTAAAAAGCATCATCTTAATCGGATGCGGAAACGATAATCCGGAATCAACGCAACCCGGCGTTAATAACCCCAAAAAACACTTAGCCGAACTTTCATCCTTGGGGCAAAACACGGACTACCACACGCGGGTTAAAGCATTATTAATTGAACTGGTTAAAACGTTAAAAAAGTCACGTCATTTTAACCATAGAATTCTGGTGGACAACCCCGGCTTGGACGAACGCGCGTTGGCTGTACGCGCAGGCTTGGGTTTCTACGGGCGACACGGGTTGGTGGTTTCTCCGCGATTCGGTTCGCGTTTTCATATCGGGTGCCTGTTGACGGATATACCGTTAAAAGATTTGAACCTACCGGAAACACGCGTCGATTCTTTAAAGGAATGTCCGCCCGATTGCAACCGCTGTATTTCTTCCTGTCCGACGGGTGCGTTAAAACCCGACGGTAAATTCGACGTATCCCGTTGCATTTCCTACCTTACGCAAAAGGATACCCTAACCCTCGAAGAGGAAGGTTTGCTCGTCAACCAACTCTACGGATGCGATATTTGCCAAGACGCTTGCCCATTTAACGCCCCGCGTGGTAAAACATGGGTAGACCCGCACGATTGGCTGGCCATGAGCGACGATGCTTTCGCCCGCTTATACGGCCATACCGCTATGATGTGGCGCGGTGCAGAAGTATTACGCCGCAACGCGCGGGTGGTTATAAAGAACCGATCGTAAAAATAATTTCCAAAGGGGTTGTATCCATGCGAAAACCCGTAATCATCGGCGTATCGGGAGGGTCGGGGAGCGGAAAGACGAGCGTTTCCAACATCATCGTCGAGAGCTTTATCAAGCATTCCATTACGTTGATCCAACATGATTCCTATTACAAAGACCAATCGGGGCTTGTCTTTGATGAACGCCTTAAAGCGAATTACGACCATCCCATGGCGTTCGAAACGGAACTTTTATTAAAACACTTGCGGGATTTATCGAATTACATAGCGGTTGACGTCCCCGTCTACGATTATGCCGCCCATACACGTTCAGCCGAGGTGATCCGTCGGGAACCCACGGATGTCATCATCATAGAAGGTATCTTAATTTTGGAGGATAAAAAACTCCGTGACATGATGGATATCAAGGTATATGTGGACACGGACGACGACGTACGGATCATCCGCCGGATCAGGCGTGATATCGTCGAGCGGGGACGTTCCCTCGATTCGGTCATAAACCAATACCTAAACCAAGTAAAACCCGCGCACCACCAATTCGTAGAGCCTTCCAAGCGGTATGCGGACATCATCATCCCCGAAGGCGCGTCCAACACCGTCGGGATCGATTTGCTGATCACCAAGATCCGATCGATTATTAAATCATGACCCACGAATCCAATATGCGCGAAGCCTTGCTCGAAGCCCGCAAAGCCTACGGCCAAAACGAAGTCCCCATCGGCTGCGTAATCGTACGCAACGGCGAAGCCATCGCAAGCGGGTACAACAGGCGCAATACACTTAAGAACGCCCTCGCCCACGCGGAAATCGACGCCATCTGCCAAGCCTGCGAAACCGTCGGCGATTGGCGGTTGGAGGACTGCACCCTATATGTAACGGTCGAGCCATGCCCCATGTGTGCGGGCGCGATATTGCAAGCGCGTATCCCCGTAGTGGTGTACGGCGCGGCCAACCCCAAAGCCGGATGTGCGGGGTCGGTCCTTAATATATTAAACGAACCGCGCTTCAACCATCAGCCGCAAGTCATCGGCGGTATATTGGCGGAGGAATGCGGCGCGTTGATGTCAAAATTCTTTACGCGGTTTAGGATAACCTGACAATCCCGTGCATGATTTGCAAGGTGCCGCGGCACCTTTTTTAGTATCCTCTTCTCGAGGAGGGAACCCAATGGAATGGCTTAACCGCATGAACGCCGCGCTCGATTATATCGAATCCCGATTGGCGGATGAAATATCCTACGACCGCGCCGCACAAATCGCCTGCTGCTCGACGTATCATTTCACCCGGATGTTTTCATTCATCACAAGTGTGCCGTTGAACGAATATATCCGACGCAGGCGGCTCACCCTCGCCGCGTTGGAATTGCAAACCACCGGCATCAAGGTCATCGACGCGGCGGTCAAGTACGGTTATGAGTCACCCGAAGCGTTTAGCAGGGCCTTCAAAAGCCTGCATAAAATCACGCCCACATCAGCGCGCGATATGGGCAAAACTTTGAAGGTCTTTCCAAGGATGTCCTTCCATATTTCTATAAAAGGAGGGGATGAAATGGACTACCGCATCGAACGGAAAGAGGCTTTTACGTTGTTCGGGCAGGAATTAAAAACGACCGTCATTGACGGCCGATGCTTCGATGAAATCCCCGCATTTATAATGTCTTGCGTGGAGGACGGCAGGATGGCGGCGTTGTTACAAGCCGCGGGTAAGCCGCAAAACGGGATTTTCGACGCGGGTGTGACCTATGGACACAACCCCGACGGCAACATGAACTACGCCATCGCCTGTTACAAACCCGACAAACCCGTCCCGCCGAAATATAAGGTATTCGATATCTCCGCGCAGACATGGGCGGTATTCGACACCGGCTGGGCGACCGAAAACGACGACGAAAAAATCCACAACACATGGCAGCGCATTTACGCCGAATGGTTCCCTTCCGTAAGCTACGAACACGCCGATTGCGATTACGATTTGGAGATGTACTTCGGTGACAGGGACTCGGAATGCCGCTGCGAAATTTGGATACCGGTGGTGTAACCGGAGAATTGGTATAACTTGCTCGGGGTAATTTCCCGGGCTTTTTTTATGTCGGAGTTTTTTATGTAATCATTACCATCCATAACGGTTGCACGATATTGACTTTTTCCAAAAAAATACAAATTCTGACGATAAGAATAAATAAATTTACAAATTATATATAAAAAAACCATGATTCTGTTAATTGTCGAAATCATGGTTTTTGTTCGGAGATGAGAGGATTTGAACCTCCGCGCCGCGTTAACGGCCTACTCCCTTAGCAGGGGAGCCTCTTGAGCCACTTGAGTACATCTCCAAATATATAAATAATGAGCAAGCCTGTAAGCCGAGTTCTGTTTTCGGCGATTTTTGTGAAACCGCTTTAGACAGCCATCTATCTGGGACGCTCGTCGCCGACACGCCTCTTGCGACACTACCAAAGCATTCGAACGGGCCGTTCGTGCGGTAATACCCGCACTGCTTTATTCGGTCTTGCACCGGGTGGGGTTTACATAGCGCGCATCGTCGCCGACGCGCCGGTGCGCTCTTACCGCACCTTTCCATCCTTACCGGTTGCCCGGCGGTTTATTTCTGTTGCACTTTCCCTGGAGTCGCCTCCGCCGGGTGTTACCCGGCACCCTTGCCCTTTGGTGCTCGGACTTTCCTCACATTTTACAATGCGCGGCTGTCCGGCTTACTCAATATCTTCCTTTACGGGTGCTTCTTCAGCTTCAACGGTCGGTTCGTCCTCGGTTAGCGGTTCTTCCGTTTCCGCTTCACCTTCGGTTATCGTTTCTTCTTCGGCGGCGGGTTCTTCTTCGGTGGGTTCTGTTTCGACGGGTACTTCTTCTACGGGCTCTTCTTCGTATTCAACGCCCAATTGTTCGTCAGCTTGCCGCTTGGACAGGCTGATCCTTTGGTTTTCCACGTCAATCGCAGTTATAAGGACGTTAACCGATTGGCCCACGGTGAGCGCTTCATCGGGTTTGGCGATGTGTTTTTGCGAAATTTGGGAGATATGGACAAGACCGTCGATACCTTCCTCCAGCTTAACGAACGCACCGAACGGTGCAAGGCGCACGACCGTACCCTGCACGATTGCGTCAACGGGATAACGATCGGCAATGCCGTTCCACGGGTTGGTGTCCGCGTCCTTCATGGATAACGATATCTTACCTTTTTCCGGGTCTACGGCGATGACGGTGACCGTTACCGTATCACCCACCTTAAGCACGTCGGCGGCTCTGCGCACACGCTTCCAAGAAAGCTCGGAAACGTGGATGAGCCCGTCCACGCCGCCCAAATCGACGAACGCGCCGAATTCCACCAAGCGGCTTACCGTACCCGTTACCTTCGCGCCGACTTCGATCTTACCGAAGACCTCGTCGCGTTTTTCCTTGGCTTCCTGTACGGCAAGTTCCTTACGGCCGGCTACAATGCGGCGCTTGCGGCGGTCGAGCTCCAGTATATGGAAGTTGAATTCACGTCCCTTAAACTGGTTCAAGTCCTCCACAAAACGCCCCGCTATTTGCGACGAAGGTACAAACGCCTTGCATCCTTGGATGTTGGCGATAAGGCCGCCGCGGATCACATCGGTCACCTTACCCAGCAACGGCGTCTTTTCCTCCAGCGCTTGCTCCAGCACCTTATAGTTGACTTGGTTGTCCAGCTTCTTTTTGGATACCAGCACGTTGCCGTCGCCGTCGTTCACGCGGATGATGAACACGTCGAACTCGTCGCCGGCTTTTACCAAGTCCTTCAAATTGGCTTGGTTGTCGTCGGTAAACTCGCTGCGGGTGATGATGCCGTCCGATTTATAGCCCAAGTCCACGATGACTTCGGTATTGGTCACACGAAGAACCGTCCCTTTCACAATCCCGCCGTTATGTATCGTGGCGAAGGATTCGGCAAGCAATTCCTCAAACGTGGTTTCGTCGACTTTGGGTGTGTTTTGCGCATCCATAAATCATTGGCCTCCCGGGCAAATGCTGTAAATTATTGACTCCATTGTCTATTCTACCACTTGTACGTGGATTGTGCAATGCATATTTTGGCTATTTTGTCACATTCCCTTTGTTAAAGCGGAAACGGCAGGGATGACGGCACCCATCACTTCGTCCAACAACTCGGATTTTACCCTGCGCCCTGCGTACGGTTCCATCGATATGGGTGCGCCGAAGGTTATGTTTACGCGCGAAAAAATCCTGTATGAACCGCTGATACCCACAGGCACGATCGGCGCACCCGACTTAAGCGCAAACATCGCCACACCCGACTTGGCATTTTCAAAATCCTTCATGCGTGTGCCTTGGGAAAAGATCAAGACCCCTTTACCGTCGGACAGCGCCCCCATCGTATACCGATAAGCCTCCAAATCCGTCGCCTTGCGGTCCACGGGAAAAACCCCCGCCGCACGGAAAACCATCGCGAAAAAACGCTTGCGGAACAACTCCTTCTTCGCCATCAACGAAAGCCTGCGCGGCGAAAACGCCAGCATCGCCGGCCCGTCAAATAAATGGATATGATTCCCGCACAATAAAAACGCGCCCTCTTTAGGTATATGCTCATACCCCTTTATGCGCATACGGAAAATCAAACGGAACAAAAACCACAAAACGCCTTTGGCGAACCAATAGAACATGTGCATCAATCCTCATAAAATATATTATCGTACCCTTCCGTTTTCCATAAAATCATCGATAACGTTTTTTGCCGCATCCGCTCCGAACCAACCTTCGCCTTCATCAACACGGGGGTATAACCTATTTAAATCATTTATTTCATGTTCGGGTAATTGCGAAAAATCCATTTCCTCCCGTCCGGGCGAAATGCCTATCAATTTATGGTCACCGTCTTTTTTCTTAAAAACACCGACGACCTTAACCGGCAACTCGTCACCCGGAAAACAATCACCTCCCGACAGCAAAAAAACATCAAGATGTTCCCCCGGCGGCGTACCCGACCCCTTTAACCAACCATAAGGATGCGAAAAACCTCTGTACAAAAATATACAATCATGTTCCGTTTCATTAAATGTATTCGTATTGGGGTCATATATTATTCGTTTTCTATATTCTTTGGTTTGTTCAATAATAATATAGTCCATTCTTTTTCCCTTTTCTTAATATGTTTCCTGATTAGTTAAGCACCCTTACGCTGCCGCCCGCACCGCCAATCCGCGGCGGCCGTTACACACGAAGCTCTCTCTCCACATGCCGCGTAATCTCAGCAACCATTTTATCCAAGTTCATATACGATGTATCAATATATATCGCGTCCTCCGTTTGTACCAGCGGCGCGAAGGCGCGATTTATATCGCGTTCATCCCGTATAAGCGTCTCCTCCCACACACGGGCGTATTCGGCGGGCTGGCCCTTGGCTTGGAGCTCCTCAAAGCGGCGTTTCGCACGGATGCGCGGATCCGCGTCGAGGTATATCTTCACCTGCGCCCAAGGAAGGACCTGTGAGCTGATGTCACGCCCATCCATTACAACATGACCGGATCGGGCAAGTTGGCGTTGTTGCGCCGTCAATTTTTCGCGTACGGGGGCGTACGCGGCGATCGTGGACGTATAATCGGCAATCGCTTGATTGCGGATATCGGCGGACACATCCTCGCCGTTCAGCAAAACGCTGCCCGCGGGTGTGAAGGCGATTTCGATATCGGGCAGGGAAGCGGCAATAGCCTGCGCGTCTTTTTTATCCGTACCCATACGCATGTTATATAAGGCTACGGCGCGATACATCGCCCCCGTGTCGATGTAGATCATGTTTAGGTTAGCCGCGAGGATCCGCGCGGCGGTACTCTTACCCACGCCAACGGGGCCGTCGATGGCAACGGCAAAACCCGTTTGCTCATGCATGTGCGTCACATCCTGACGATACGGCGCTTTTCCCCGCAAGGTACCCCGTGGAAAACGCGATCTGTAAATTATACCCGCCCGTCAGCGCATCCACGTCCAAGCATTCCCCCGCGAAGAACAACCCGGGGATTTTTTTCGACATAAGCGTTGAAGGGTTTACTTCGCGGGTATCGATACCCCCGCGTGTGATGACGGCTTCCGAATAGCCCGCGGTTTCGGTGGGGTTGATTGTTATATTTTTTAAGGTTTGCGCCAATGCCGTGCGCTGGGTGCGCGTGACGGCGTTTACCTTCATATCCGGCGGGATGCCGCACAATCGAACGACAACGGGGACCATGCTTTGCGGAAGCAATCCCCCAAGTGCGTTGATAAAATCCTTGTTTTTTTGCTCGGCGAAGTCGCGCAGGATACGGGCGTCCAATTGCTCGCGGGACAATCCGGGCTTTACATCCAATGAAAGGTACGGTTTTTCCGCTATCCTGTCCGCCATATATGCGCTGGCGCGCAGTACCAGCGGTCCGCTTACGCCTTCGGGGGTGAACAGCATTTCGCCCGTTTCTTCATATAGAACCTTCCCGTCGGGCAATCGGGCGGACAACCGTACGTTACGCAAGCTCAACCCCGCCAAATCAAGCAACCACGGTTCGTCCGACAACAACGGGACCAGCGAAGGATACGTAGGCACGACGGTATGCCCCAGTTCCCGCGCAAAAAGGAACCCTTCCCCCGTTGCACCGGTGGAAGGGTATGAAAGCCCGCCCGTGGCGAGGATCACGGCATCAACGGTTATGTTTGTTTTCACTTGGAAATTATTTTTGATGACAACGGTAAACCCGTCGTTATATACGATTTCCCCAACGGCAGTACGGAGCCTCACCGCCACGCCCAATTCACGCAACCGCGCTTCCAACGCCCGATTGATATCATTTGCCTTATCGCTTACGGGGAAGACACGGTTGCCGCGTTCCACTTTTAACGGGACGCCCAACCCTTCGATGAATGACATCAGCAAAGACGAATCGAATTGATTAAACGCGCTGTACAGGAAACGCGGGTTACGCGGCACATGCGCCAGCAAACCCTCGACGGTAGCGGCGTTTGTGATATTGCAACGGCCCTTACCCGTGAGGTAGAGTTTTTTACCGAGTTTTTCGTTTTTTTCGATTAAAACGACGGATGCTTTCGCGGAATGCACGGCGGCGGCAATCGCCGCCATCATTCCGGCAGGGCCTCCGCCGATAACGGCTATTCGCAAGGTTCACCCGTGGACAACGAACGGTTTCCGACAAGCTCCGCCAATTCCCTGCGCGGCATTTCGCCGTGCATATATGCATACAACCCTTTAACCATACGTACAGCTTCCCTCACCCCCGCGTCAAACAATTCGGGGAAACCTGCCGTACTCCTCCGCGACGGATCCCACGGCGTTTGCCAATGCGCACGCGACAGATTCAAATAATCCCGACCATCGGTCACTTCCTGCATGTGTACCATTGCCGATAACAAACGCGCGCCGATGGTTTTATCCTCCAAGAAAGCCGCGACGGTTTTCCTGCGGCCCTTGGGTGAATGAAGCATCCGCGTCAATTGCGCCATATGCCCCATAGCGTGGTACACGTCACGCGGGAGGAACTCGTCTGAGCCCGCGACTTTATCCTTATATACACGGTTGACCGCCGTTGCGAACGCCGCCGCCGCTACCCGCTTGTGCTTCGCGGGGGCTTGTATCAACTCCCATTGCTTGTAATCGGCGGGCCGCTTCCCGGTGAGGCGCGCCAACATCAATACGTCCACGGCGGTTTCGAAATGCCGATGGTCCGCCGACGCTTGCGCGGAGGTTACACCTTCACGCTGCGTATTGCCGAACACGAAGGGATGGCAATGCGTATCCAGCGCATAATGAACCAAAAAACCGGCCAAATAGGGGAAAAGCGTTTCATGTTTGGACCAACGCGCCATCTCCATAAAAAACCTGCCGAAATCTCCATCGTGTATATCACTGCCGATACCCCGCGAACGCGCGCGTAAGAACCCCGGCACGTAATAGAAGAAGATATCCGACCCCTGGGTCCCCAAGTTATAGATCCGCTCGTGGTCTCCTTCGATCAGCGTTTTCATGTCTTCGGCCAGTTGCGCAAGCACCGCTTGCCCGCCTAAGTAATGCGTAAGGAATCCCGGCATATTACCCTCCGTACCACCAAATTTGCCTTCCATCGGTAAAGAAGTGTATTTCATCCGCACCGTCGATGTAACGTACACCGTCGCGCAGGGTTAGCGAACCTTGTGCGGAACCCGCCGACGTTGAGACCACAAACACGGTCCGCCCTTCATCCGCGAAGGTACGCATCATATTATGGAACAATTCAAATACGATCGGCGGGAAGGCGAATGGGTTCGTATTCAACAGGATCACGATATGGTACGGGTCAGACGCGCGTACGTCGCGCATCATATATTCCCATTGCCTGCGTTCGGTTAAGCCCGAAGCGTTCGCCAACAACCGAATGATTGCCATATCGTCCTCATGCCTAAACCGATACGTTTGCGTAACGAACGTCACGTCGAACGTATGGCTTCCGCCGCCGGGTACACCCGTAAACACGCCATGGGTCCTTAACGGATCGGCAAAACGTGTGCCCAAAGGGACCTCCTGTAATGGCGGAGGTTCGTACAAAGCCTGTAAATTATAGAAATAAACGGAATGTACGGCGTCCTCCTCCGCGCCCAAAGCGGCCATCCATATCCGCTCCAGCGTAAACGGCCCGGGCGCACCTGCGGGCAATAACACCGTCAAGGTCTCCCAACCGATAAAGTCCGCGTTCTGCGTAAAATTGATGTTATGCGACGTTCCGTTGCCGTCCGTCACGCGGGCGCGCAGCCAATGCCCCGATCCGTCGCCATGTACCTGCATGCGTAAGGCCGTTATTTTTTCCCCCGGTAGGGCGGGGATAACGATCGGCGGGTCGAAAACCATGTGCGCGGCTTGTGTTTCAGGCGAATGCACCACGTTATAATCCAATCGCGGGATAAGGTGCGCACCTATTTGATCAAACCGCACCCCACCCTGCACAAAAGCGGCGGGATAACTCGAAAAATGCGGGGTGTTCAAACGCATATCAATCGCCGCGGATACCCTGCCGACGCTCACGGGGATGTATGTAACCGTATGGCCGACCCACGCGCGTATATAACCCACACCCTGACCCGTGGCATGGAAGTAACCGTCCTCCACGCGCCCCATCGTCGCAGGGACCACGATAAAGTCCGTGACGTTTACATCCGTAAGGGTAGACCCGTCCGTGCCCGTACCCGTAAAACGCAGGCGCCGTCGTTCGCCATTCGCCAATGACAAAGGCGAGGTTTGCAATTCCGCGATTTCCACCACATACAGGGTTTGCGTCGCCCACATGTGGTTGTACCACACGTGCACGGTATGCTCGCCCGCCACCAACGGCGTGTAGTAGCCGTCCTGCCAAGTACCCATATCGCGGTCCAATACCATATAGGCGAGCGGAACGTCTTCCGGCATGGGGAAGCGTAAACCCAACGCATCCCGCGCATAGACCCGCGACGCCACGGGTGTGTTTACGGCGACGCGTTGCTGCGCCATTTCGAGTGCGATGCCCGTCATTTCGCCGGGTACCGCGTTATCGAAGATGCCCAACGCATTCACCACGCGCCGTTGCGTCCCTTCCGACGGGGTATTGACCACATTGTATCGGTCATCTTCCCGTATCACCATCGTGGCTGACCCGCCGCCGTCGAAGTGCATGGCGTTGTACGCCCCCGCACGGCGCATAAGCTCGGCTAATTCCGTATGCGTGGCGCCGACCGAAATCCCCCGTCCGTCCACCGTCATCAGGATTAACGTACGCCCGTCACGGCATACGCCCACGGCGGAGCGCGGTTGCCGCCCGGTGGTGATATAGCCGCCGTCGTTTGCGGTTTCGCCTTCCGTTAATATCATCCCCGCGCCGCTGATACCCGTTTGTATGGCGGAGAGGTCGATGTTCAAGCTATTTCTTATATAAAGGAGTACCGAATCCCCCACCGCGTAATGGAAACGCCGATGCGCCATGTTTTCGGGGAAAACGATGATGAATCCCCCTTCGGGTATCTCGACTGTTTCACCGGGATAAGAAATATAGGTGATGCTTGACCCGTCGGAAACGGCCTTGGCTGTAAAGGGGAAGCGCACGTCCAAAGCGCTCGTATCGCGCATGGCTTGGTGCGTGAACACCACCGGTTCGTCCAGTGTGTTCCCTATATTATTGAAATAATTGACGCGGATGCTGCGTATCCCGTTGACAAAGACGTATATATCGAACCGTATGTACCGAAAGAACGGGTTGTTATTGTAGTCAAGTAAAAACGTGCCGAGGCTGTTCGAATATCGGTTGGTTTCCGTTTGGGCGGCCACCAATTCGCCGCCGCTGATCACGGGGCCCAAATGCACGGCATAGTTCGACGTCATATGGAAAAAATCGGCGTTGATACCCGCCACCGCTCCGGCAGCCGAAAGCAACGCGCTCGCGGATTCCCGCCGTCCCACGCTTTGTTGGCTTGCCACGGGGGTAACGTCGATATAAGGGTCGTTCAACGGAATGCGCAGGATATGGATATCGCGCAAGCCGATGCTTGTCATTTGCGTCAGGTGTTCATACTCCACCCCGCGCGACGGGTGATACAGGGTTGAATGTTCGAAGAAGATATCCGCGGCGTTGATGGTTTGGTTAAATCCGATCGAAACCAGCGAGACAATAAAGAAAATACAAACGTACATTAATTTTTTCAAGATATGATCCCCCCATACTTAAATCCACGCAATCATATAAAAATTGCGGGACGTTGTAAACTCACATGCGTATAATTATAATAAACGTACTTTTAATAAAGGGGTTGTATTTTTTGGAATGATCCATTCGGACATAAGTACGTTAATCGGAAAAACCCCGCTTATCTCACTTGACCGTTACGTGAAGGAACATCATATCCCCGCTCGCATCATCGGAAAGTTGGAAGCCGCCAACCCCGGCGGCAGCGTGAAGGACCGCTTGGCGATGTCCCTGCTGGACGACGCCGAACGACGCGGTATTCTTACGCACGGTACCGTCATCATTGAACCCACGAGCGGCAACACGGGCATCGGCTTGGCGGCGTTGGCGGCGGCGCGGGGGTATCGCCTGATCCTCACCATGCCCGAAACGATGAGCGGCGAACGGCGCAAACTGCTTAGGGCTTACGGCGCGGAAACGGTGCTGACCGACGGTGCGCTCGGCATGTCGGGCGCGGTCGCCAAAGCATATGAGCTGGCAAAAACCATCCCTAACGCGTTTGTCCCCGGTCAATTTTCGAACCCCGCGAACCCCGCGATCCATTACGCAACCACCGGCCCGGAGATTTGGGCGGATACGAAAGGTTACATCGATATTTTCGTCGCGGGTATCGGTTCGGGCGGCACGATTACCGGTGCGGGCAGGTTCCTTAGGGAGGTTAACCCCGCGATTCGTATCGTGGCGGTCGAACCCGCTTCCTCCCCCATATTGTCACGCGGTTGTACAGGCCCGCATAGGATACAAGGTATCGGCGCGGGTTTCGTCCCTGAAGTACTGGACACAGAAATCTATGATGAAATCGTAACGGTAAAGGACGAAGACGCCTTTGCGACGACGCGTGCTTTGGCGCGGACGGAAGGATTGCTTACAGGTGTATCCTCCGGGGCGGCGGTTTTCGCTTGCAGCCTGCTGGGACACAGGTTCCCCGGCAAGCAAATCGTCGTGATCCTCCCCGACACGGGCGAACGTTACCTGTCAACGGAATTATTTGAAACGGAGCCATAATATAATGACCAAAAATATTGTACGACTAATAAAGAAACGCGACCCTTCCATGCATAAGGACAGGGAGGCTTGGCTGTACCCCGGTATATGGGCGATGTTCTGCCATCGGGCGGCGCACAGGTTATATAATCGGGGATGTTATTTTTCAGCCCGATTTATTTCCATGTTTTCAAGATGGATGACGGGCATAGAAATACACCCCGGCGCGACGATCGGTCGGGGCGTGTTCATCGACCACGGCATGGGTGTGGTCATTGGTGAAACATGCAGGATTGGTAACAATGTGCTTATCTATCACGGCGTGACGCTGGGCGCGACGGGTAAACCCCCGCGAAGCGGGCGATGTTCGGTATCGGGCCATTCAACCGGTAATCGTTGTTCGCAAGAGGATAAGGAACGCCGCATAAAGCAACGCCATCCCGTCATCGGCGACAACGTCGTTATCGGCGCGTCGGCGATCATCCTCGGTCCTATTAAAGTCGGCGACGACGCAAAGATCGGCGCGGGCGCACTGGTTATCAGCGACGTACCCGACGGCGCGACCGTCGTATCGGACCCCGCGCGCAATATCCGCAAGGAATGTTCCGCCCGCACCTCCATCAAGCAATTGCAAGACAAAATTGAGGCATTGGAAAAGAGGCATTGATGTTAAGGAAACGCGAACCCTCCGCGCTCCCCAACTATACGCGCGGCGAAGAAATCTTCAACATGACGACGCATATCGTGGGCGGTGCGCTCGGTTTGGTAGCGATGTTGGCCTGCGTAATCGTAGCTGCCTACCACCAAAACGGCTGGGGCGTCACGAGCGGAGCCATTTACGGTTTTACGGTGATCCTCGTTTTCACCATGTCAAGCATCTATCACGGGCTAAAGCTGGAACTCCCCAAGCGTGTGTTCCGCGTGTTGGACCATTGCACGATCTATATTCTGATCGCGGGTACTTATACGCCTATCTTATTGGGTGCGTTCCGCGCGGCGTACCCTGCGGACGCATGGATTTTGTTCGGTATCCTGTGGGGGTTCGCGCTGTTGGGCATTACGTTGACCGCTATCGACCGAAAACGGTTCCAAATCTTCTCGATCATCTGCTACCTCGGCATGGGTTGGAGCGCGATGTTCCGTATCGCGCGCCTGATCGAAGTGTTGGGCGCACCGTTTTTCGTACTGATTGTGGTGGGCGGCGGTTTGTATACGGTGGGCGTCATCTTTTACGCGGTAGGCAAAAAGATTAAATATATGCATTCGGTTTTCCACTTGTTCGTCAACGCGGCGTCGATCGTCCATTCGGTCGCGATCGCGGCGTTCGTCATGCCGATCGTAAATTAGATTTATTGTCAATAACATTTGAAAATGTCTCGTAAAGGTCATATAATTATCGTGAGATAATGTCTCGTCATACTAAAGAAACACAAAAGAAAAAGCCGCTGAAAGTACCCCCGTACCCCGGGTCGGTCA
>WRDO01000053.1 GCA_009779755.1 Defluviitaleaceae bacterium
CAACGAAGGCACGCTCGAAAGGTCCAAGGCATCAACACCGGTATAAAACAATTCCAAATTGGTTAAATTAGGCAATCTGCTTAATGGAAGAGACGTTAAACCGGGCAGGTTGCTTAGGCTAAGCGACGCCAACTTGGACGTTTCCGTTTCTTTTAAAACCCAAAGGTCAAGATCAGTTAAACCGGGCATGCTTTCTAATGTTAGCGATTCCAGCGCACCGTGTATGCCCCAAAATGCCAAGGGTCCTTGAAAACTGGGTAAACCGCTCATCGTCACCGATTTCAATGCGTCGGAACCCCAAAACATATATTTCGCATTGGGAGTCGGTTGGTCCGGATTAATAAAAGTCGCGTTTACAAGGTTATTAATGATAATATTTTCCAAAAGTATATTATCACCGACGTTTAAATACACCAATTCGGGTAAATCGGCTATTTCAAGCGTCGTGAAGCGATTGGCGCCCAAGTCAAGGCTCCTCAACGATGCCGCCGAGCTACCGAGGTTTATTGAAGTAAGCCGGTTGCCTGCGGCGTTTAGGTGTTCCAAAGCCAATCCCGCAATGTTGAGTGTGGCAATTTCGTTTCCGTCGATATTCGCTGTTTTTAATGAAGGTACACCGCTTAAATCCAAAGAGGTCAATCCCAATGATCCGGTACCTAAATAATCAATCGCGGGAAGATTTGATAGATTCAATGAAGAAATACTCCCATTACCGTCCAGTTCCAAACTGGTTAAATAAGGCAGTCCGCTGATGTTTAGCGTATTGCTTGGAAGTCCGACTAAATCAAAACCTACGAAGGATAGTCCCCATATACGTCCGTCGTTCGTCCATCGAACCCTGCCATATCCACCTCCTCCTTCATACCAATCGGCCGGAATAACAGAACCGTCCGCGGGGTCCGCTAACGTCATAAAACCTGTTAACCCATTTACCTCAATTATAGCGTTCATTGCCGCGACGTCGAAAGGGTTGTATGGGGGGTCGGAAGCTCTTACGCCGACAAACGGCACAATAAACACAAGTGCAAGCACAAATACCAACATGATTGCCACGATTCGTTTCTTCATTATCATTACCTCCCGAAATATTTTATTCATTATAAAACACAAAAAAATAAAAAAGGTGTACCGTGTGTACACAAAAAAAGAATTGCCCAATATTTTTTTCAAGATGTCTTTTTGTTGATGTATGTAATATTTTGTGTTATCTTGGCGGTGAGCAATCAAAAGGCAAGGCGGTTGGCGACACTTCCGTAAAGGAGGTGAAACCGTGTCTGTATACGAAGCTGTAACCTTAGTATTTTTAGCTATGATGTTGATCATAGCATTGGTGAAGCTGATGATTTACATCGCAGATATATTTTCCAAAAGAAAATAACCGCCCTCGACCAAGATAGCGGTTATTTTTATTAATCACTAGATTTGCGTCAACCGCTTTGCGGTTGCTCATTTGTATTTTACTCATTTACCCCCATTTGTGCAAGGGTATTTTTATTTGTTGTGAAAGGAAAAAAAATCCAAAAAAATAACCGCCCCACGACAAAGTAACGGTTATTTAAATTAGCTAAAGCCGCGTAAACCGCTTTGCGGTTGTTCATTTGTATTTTATTCATTTACCCCCATTTATGCAAGGGGTATTTTTATTTGTTGTGAACGGAAAATGAAAGCGTCTTTTTGTTGATGTATGGAATATTTTGTGTTATCTTGGTGACGAGCAATCAAAAGGCAAGGCGGTTGGCGACACTTCCGTAAAGGAGGTGAAACCATGTCTGTATATGAAGCTGTAACCTTAGTATTTTTGGCTATGATGTTAATCATAGCATTGGTGAAGCTGATGATTTACATCGCAGATATATTTTCCAAAAGAAAATAACCGCCCCCGGACAAGGTAAGCGGTTATTTTAATAACCAATCAGCCTGCGTCAACCGCTTTGCGGTTGCTCATTTGTATTTTACTCATTTACCCCCATTTATGCAAGGGGTATTTTTATTTGTTGTGAACGGAAAATGAAAGCGATATATTTTCCAAAAGAAAATAACCGCCCCCGACCAAGGTTAAGCGGTTATTTCTATTAACCATTAAAATTGCGTCAACCGCTTTGCGGTTGCTCATTTGTATTTTACTCATTTACCTCTATTTGCGCAAGAGGTATTTTTCATGAGAAATAAAAAACCCCGTGCGGGAAGCTCAAGCATCATAAGATGCACCCGCACAAGGTTGACACTCGCCTCCCTCCGGTACGAAGGGGGTTTATTTATTTATCTTCCCGTTTCACAACCGTTTTTTAGCTTTGTTGCATTAAAAAAGCGGGAGGGCACCCATTAAAATGCATTACCCGTGACCCGGCTGCGCAGCCTTAGTGGGTCTGATAAAACCAATTATACACATAATGAGTAACATGTCAACACTTTAATTTCATTTTAGCTGCTTTGTATTACAAACGAAACTTTAAAACTGCAAATAATATATTACCGTAACACTTCACGGAGCGGGTTGCCGTAATATTGCAAATCAACAAGCGCGGGCAGGCCCGTTAAATCGAGGCGTGTTAATTGGTTTATTCCAATCCTCAGTTCTTCAAGGGCGACGCAGCCCGCAAGGTTGACGCCCGTCAGCGCGTTACGCGCAATATCCAAAACCCTCAAGGACTCAAACCCCGAAACGTCCAGTTCGCCCGTCAGTTCCAAGCCGTACAGGTATATACAGTATACGCGGCCATGCTGTAGGCCGATAAGGTTTACCAATGCATGTACGTTTCCGTCGTCGTCCGTCCATGTTCCGCCCCTTGGCCAATGATACCATGTCGCGGGTTGTTCTATGGTAAAAATAGGGTTTTGCGCCTGTATCTTCGCAAGATTATCCCCGTATAAAAAGAACGCAACCAGCTTTTGATAATCGTTATCATTGTAGCCGTACGGCGTGGCAAAAACGGGAGCTGCGGGCATTGCGACGGGAGTTTCCTGCGCGGTCAATACAAATATCCCGAAAAATATTACAAACGTAAAAACCGCGCACGCCGCAAGGCTGTATACCCTACGCCGTGTGCGGTTTTTGTAATTGAGCAATGCCTTTTTTAACGCCGCCGCGCTTTGGTAACGTTTGGCGGGCGCGAGCTCCGTGCATTTGGCGGCGATACGTTCCAGCCTTTTATCCCGTATTTTTATCAGCCCGTATTGCATTACCGCACCCAAGGCGTAAATATCCGTACGCGCGTCCGTTTGGGCAAAGCCGTATTGTTCGGGGGGCGCGTATTTGTGTGTGCCGAGGTAAGTGGTGTCGTTGTCGGCGGAAGCGGAATACTTGCGGGAAATACCGAAGTCAATGAGGGTGGGGGCGTGGGTTTCGGGGTCGATGATAATATTGGAAGGCTTGATGTCGCGATGGATGATGGGTTCGGGTTGCGCGTGCAGGTAGATGAGGATATCGCAGAGGGATATAAATATGTTAACCGCCAGCGTCGGGCTTATGTGCTCCGCTTCCGAAAAATAATCGTTAAGGGGACTTCCGTGTATGTATTTGCGCAGGGTATAGTGCGTGCCGTTTTGTTCAATAACGACCTCGATTTGCGGCAGCCCCTTATGGTTTAACCCGGCGAGGAGCTCTGCTTCGTTGTCCGTTTCCCGCCCGTGGGACGTTTTGAATATATGTAAATCGTGGGTTTCTTTTTCCGACAAAACAAAGGTATCGCCGAACTCGTTTTTCCCCACCCGTTCCACCGTAACGAAGCGGGCGGCGATTTCCTCCGGCAGGTCGGACTCCGTAAACGTAAAATCGGCCCAAGGGTCGTTCATTTTTCCGTACCCAAGAGCGGCAATTTCAGGTCATGTAATTTATCCTGCACCGCCGTTATGCCGAGTTTCCGTTCGAGGGCGTAGATGATGACGGCATCACGTTTGATTTTGGGGTACAGCGCGCCTCGCTTGGCAAGTGTCAACAGCTTTTGCGCTCCCGCGCAGTCCAACCCGAAGCCGAAGGCAAGCTGCAAAACCTTGTCCCGCGAAGGGATGCGCGTGCCGTTAAAGAACTTATGCCCGTGGGTGCGTTCGATCTCGGCCGTTCTGATTATATGCTCCACGGTTGTTTCCGTTTCATCGCACAATTGCTTTATGTGCACATGGAAAGGAGGCGCGTCCTGCCCGCTTTCCTCCAACCTTTCGACGAAACGGTTAAGGGAAGCGGTTTTAAACAAGCGGCGCAACAACGTGTCGGTGGGAACCCGTTCCTTTGCCATAACCGTACCCCCTTACTATTTGTTGTGCGTACTTTATCATAAATTGATACATTAAAAAAGCCCGCGGGTTTCGCGGGCTTTATCGGGTCGAAGGGGTATTACATCATTCCCATTCCGCCGCCGCCGCCGTGGGGCATCGGGGGTTCGGGTTCTTTAATATCGGTGACGACGGCTTCGGTGGTAAGGAGGGTGGAGGCGACGCTGGTTGCGTTTTGGAGCGCGGAACGGGCTACCTTGGTGGGGTCGATGATGCCCGCTTCCACCATGTTGACGAATTTTTCGGCGAGTACGTCGAAGCCGATGCCTTTGTCGCTCTTCTTAAGTTCGTTGACGATGACCGCGCCTTCCAGGCCCGCGTTGGCCACGATGTGCCATGAGGGGGATTCGAGGGATTTGAGGACGATTTCCGCGCCGGTTTTTTCGTCGCCGGTAAGCCCGTCGATGACGGCCTTTACGTCGGCCATGGCGTGGATATACGCGGAGCCGCCGCCGCTAATGATACCTTCCTCAACAGCCGCGCGGGTGGCGGCGAGAGCGTCTTCCATGCGGAGCTTCTTTTCCTTGAGTTCGGTTTCGGTGGGGGCGCCGACTTTGATTACGGCTACGCCGCCCGCCATCTTGGCAAGGCGTTCCTGCAATTTTTCCTTATCGAAATCGGAGGTCGTTTCCTCGATTTGGGACTTGATTTGCGCGACGCGGTTCTTGATTTCGTCCGCGGAGCCCGCGCCGTCGATGATGATGGTATTTTCCTTTTCCACCTTAACGGTTTTGGCGCGGCCGAGGGATTCGAGGGTCGCGTCTTTGAGGTCGAGGCCCAATTCGGAGGAAATGACTTGCCCGCCCGTAAGGATGGCGATGTCTTCAAGCATCGCTTTGCGGCGGTCGCCGAAGCCGGGAGTCTTAACGGCGGCGCAATGGATCATGCCGCGCAGCTTGTTGAGCACAAGCGTGGTGAGGGCTTCGCCTTCAATGTCCTCTGCGATGATGACCAATTTGCTGCCCGTTTGTACGATTTGCTCCAGGACGGGGAGGATTTCGGCTACGGTGGAGATTTTCTTGTCGGTGATGAGGATATAGGGGTTGTCGAGTACGGCAACCATTTTTTCCATATCGGTGCACATGTACGCCGACAGGTAACCGCGGTCGAATTGCATACCTTCCACGAGTTCCAGCTCGGTGATCATGGTTTTGGATTCTTCCACGGTGATAACGCCGTCGGAGGAGACTTTCTCCATCGCTTCGGCTACCATGTCGCCCACTTCCACGCTTCCGGCGGAAATGGCGGCGACTTTGGCGATGTGGTTCTTGCCGTCAACCTTTTGGGTCATGGCTTGCAGGGCGGAAACGGCGGCGTCGGTGGCCTTTTGCATACCGTTGCGCAGGATAATGGGGTTGGCGCCCGCGGCGATGTTCTTTAAGCCTTCGCGCACCATGGATTGGGCCAATACGATGGCGGTGGTGGTGCCGTCGCCGGCTACGTCGTTGGTTTTGGTGGCGACTTCCTTTACGAGTTGTGCGCCCATGTTCTCAAACGGGCATTCGAGTTCGATTTCCTTGGCGATCGTTACGCCGTCGTTGGTGATGAGGGGGGTGCCGTACTTCTTGTCCAAAACAACGTTGCGGCCCTTGGGTCCCAGTGTGATGTTGACCGTGTCAGCCAGCTTGTTTACGCCCGCTTCGAGTACGGTGCGGGCATCGATCGCGTATTTGATTTGCTTCGCCATGTGCGCCTCCTATTCTACAATCGCGAGAATATCGCTTTGTTTTACGATGATGTATTCCTGCTCTTCCAATTTTACTTCCGTGCCGGCGTACTTCGAATAAATGACCTTGTCGCCGGGTTTTACTTCCATTTTGATTTCCTTACCGTCCACGACGCCGCCGGGGCCTACCGCCACGACTTCGGCTTGCTGGGGTTTTTCCTTTGCCCCGGTGGGGAGTACGATGCCGGATTTGGTGGTTTCTTCGGCTTCGAGCTGCTTGATTACGACTCTGTCGCACAAGGGTTTGAGTTGCATGTGTTACCTCCTTTTGTGAAACCCGGCGCGCTTGCGCGGGGTTCCGCTATATGGTGTTTTTTGTTTGTTGTTAGCACTCTAAGCGAATGAGTGCCAATCCGCAAGGACAATGAATAACGGTTATGGGCGATTTTACGGCAATTTAACCCGTTTGCATTATGTTTTTAAACGCGTTTGCTTGTTTTTAGAGTTTTGGACATAAGCGGGCAAGGCTTGTCATATATTTCTCCATAAGGGGTGAAGGTGGATGGTAACTCACTTTCTCGGCGCGGAGGCGGCGCGGCAGTTAAATGCGCTGGGCGGGGATATATCGGCGAACGTGACCGAAATACGGCTGCGTGCGGACAAGCCCATGGTTATAACCTTTTCACGGCACGGGACAAAGGAAATATCCGCACCCTATATCCCCACGTCAGCCGACATCGCCGAAACGATGGAGCGCATCAGCCGCTATTCCTGCTACGCATTCGAATCGGAATTGGCGCAGGGGTATATCACGCTGCCGGGCGGGCATCGGGTAGGGGTGGCGGGGCAAGCCGTGGTGGAAGGGGGTACCGTAATGGCGTGGCGGCATATCGGCTCGTTGGCGATACGTATCGCGCACAGCGTAAAAGGCTGCGCGAACGAAGTGCTTCCTTTTATATACGCGGGTACGCGTTTTTTTAACACAATGGTTATTTCGCCGCCGGGGTTCGGTAAGACGACGCTGCTGCGTGATATCGTGCGGCAGATTTCGGACGCGGGCCTGACGGTGGGTTTGGTGGATGAACGCAGCGAAGTGGCGGGATGTTATCAAGGGGTCCCCCAAAACGACGTGGGAAAACGGACCGACGTATTGGACGCTTGCCCCAAGGCGGAGGGAATGGTGATGCTGTTGCGCGCCATGTCGCCGAACGTCGTAGCCGTTGACGAATTGGGTGGGGAAAAGGACGCGTCGGCCGTGGAACAAGCCTTAAACGCGGGGGTTAAGCTCCTGTGTACGGCGCACGGGTACGGCGTGGAGGATATACGCAAAAACCCGTCGATGGCGCGGTTAATTAAACGGGATGCGTTCGAGCGGTTTGTCGTGTTGGACGCGCCCGGGCGGATACAAGGCGTTTATACGAAGGAGGGTGACTTATGTTAATGCGTTGGTTGGGCGCGGCGGCGGTCATATGCGGCGCGGCGGCGTTGGGGTTCTATTACGCGTCGCAGGAAGCGCAACGCGCGCAGGATTTATTGGAGCTTAAAAAGGCGTTGCTCATCCTTTCTTCGGAAATCGAATATATGCGCACGCCTTTGCCCGCCGCTTCGCTAAACATAGGCAAGCGGTCGGAACGGTGGGTGGGTCCGCTGTTTACGCGCTTCGGCGAATATTTGGCGCAAAGCGAAGGCGAAACGGCATATCAGGTATGGATACGGGTAATCGCGGAAATAAAAGGGCAAGCCCATTTGGCGGAAGAGGATTGGAAGGTCGTCGAAGGGTTCGGTAAAACGCTGGGTTATTTGGATAAACAAATGCAGCAGAACGCCATCCGCTACACGGTGGATTATATCGACGAAAAAGCGACGAGCCTTCAGGCGCAGGCGGATAAAAACAAGAAGATGTACCGAAGTCTGGGCGTTATCGGCGGGCTCTTGTTGGCGGTCGTATTGTGGTGAGGTGTGAAAGATGGATATAAGCGTCGTATTCCAGATCGCAGCGGTAGGGATCCTCGTCGCGGTGCTCAACCAAGTGCTGACCCGTGCCGGGCGTGAGGAGCAAGCCATGGTTACAACCTTGGCGGGTCTGCTGGTGGTGCTTTTTTGGGTAATCCAATACGTGAGCGAACTGTTTACCGAAGTGCAGGTCATCTTTAACCTGTAGCCATGGCTATCTTACAGATTGTCGCCACGGGTATCCTGTGCGCCGTGCTCGCGCTCACCGTCAAGAAACAAAGGCCGGAAATCGCGCTGCTCATCACGATAACGTCGGGTGTCCTCCTGTTCGTTATGGTGTTGCCGGAGCTTGCGTACGCCGTAGGGGTGTTTACGCAACTGGGTGAAATGATGGACGGCGGATCGCAACACAACGGGTTGCGGTATGTGGGGCTTACCCTGCGGGTGGTGGGTGTGGCGTATATGGCGGAATTGGGCGCGTCGGTTTGTACGGACGCGGGCGAATCCGCCATCGCGGCTAAAATCGACATGGCGGGGCGGTTAATCATCATGGTAATGGCGATGCCGATTGTGATTGATATCGTGGGTATTGTTATCGGGTTGTTGCCGTGAGCGCCGTCGAAAACATAAATATCGGGGATTGGGTCCCGCTCGAGCAATACGACCTGCGGGCGTTGGACAGGCCCGGGCTTCCGCGTTTTATCGACTTGGCGCAGCAAGCCGTACGGGGTGAGCTTGATCTATCCCTGTCGGGTATCCTTTCCGCCGGAGGGAACCTTATCTTCGCGGAATTTTTCGCCAACGGGTTGATATTACGGCAGTTATTGATTATCGCGATCTTGGGCGCGTTGATGCGTTGCCTGACGCAAGCCTTCACGCACAAGTCCGCGGGGGAAATGGGCTTTTATGTAACGTATTTGATGGCGATATTGCTGGCGGTTTCGTCCTTCCGTGTATCCGTCAATATTTTAACCGGGTTGGTTGAAGCTGTACGGGCTATGATGATCGCTGCCGTACCCGTGATGATCGGCTTGATGGCAATAAGCGGCAATTTCGTGGGTGCGGCGGGATTCCATCCGTTATTGTTCTTCGCGCTCCAGTTGGTGACGTGGTTTATCACGGTTATTTTTATACCGCTTGTGCTGGCGGCGGCGGCGCTCGACATCGTTAATCAACTGTCCGCCGAAAACCGGTTGGATAAATTGGCGGAGCTTTTGCGAAAGGTTTCCGATTACGCGCTAAAAGCCATCGTCGCTGTGTTCGCTTTTTTACTCACCATGCAACGTATATCCGCACCCATCATCAACAACGCCGCCCTGCGTACCGGAAGAAGCGCGGCGGGTGCGATACCCGTGGTGGGTAATGCCTTGACCGCCGCCATGGATACGGTCATCCACTTCAGCCAAGCGGCAAGAAGCGGCGTACTTGTGGCCCTCGTCCTTATCCTTTGCCTCACCCTCGCCACACCCATGCTTAAAATCCTCGTCCTTTCGTGGGTGTACCGCGTTACCGCAGCCGTCATACAACCCGTATCGGACGAACGGCTGGTCAAATGCATGGACGGCGCGGGTAAGGCAATGGGGCAATTGTTTTCCGCCGCGGCGTTGTTGGGGGTCATGTGCCTGTATTCCGTGGTGATAATGCTGTCGTTTTAGGGGGGCGCCATGTCTGCATTTTTCGGTTACATAACGAATATAACGTATTATCTGCTGTTTGCGGCGGCCGTGAATATGCTTGCGCCCGCGGGTAAATATAAGAAATTCGTGTCATTGGTGACGGGTTTCGTGTTGGTCGTTATCGTCCTTGCGCCGTTGCGGGGTATCGGCAAGGACTTTAACGTAGCGGACTTCTTTACGGGTGTGGTGAACATGCCAACCGTGCAAGCGACCCTTCCGCAAGGGGAATACGCGCATTTGCATGATAAACGCCTGATTACGGCCTTCGAAGAGCAATTGACCCTCCAATTGGAAGCCATGCTCAAACGAAATAATTTCGACCTTCACGACGCCGCGTTTACGTACACGGAGGACTTTTCACGGATAACGGCGGTACGCGTCACCCTAAGCCGTGAGGAAGCGACGCGGCGGGTACCCTTCATCCGCATTGAACCGGTACAGGTCAACCGCGGCCCGCCTGAGCCCGAAAGCGACCCGATTGCCGAAGAGGCGAAAAGTTTGATCGCCGACTTCTATAACCTGCCGCGCGAGCATATACATGTGATTACACATAAGAGGTGATGGATGTGACGCTGCTAAAGAACAAAAAGGCATTGATGTTTACGGTTTTGGTTGCGGGTGCGCTTGTGATGCTGTTGGGACGTTTTTTTACCGCGCAGGAGCGGGTCCTTGAAAACGGGGATTCGCAAATACCGATCGCGTACGTCCCGCAAACGCCGCCCGCCGATGTGACGGACATACGCGCCGTGGAGGAACGGTTGGAGGAATTCTTCACCCTTGTGGAGGGCGCGGGGAAGGTGCGCGTAATGGTGGGGTTTACCGCGCACCGCGAAACGGTTTTCGCCATGGATATCATATCCAGCGAATCCCTCACAAGGGAGGAAGACGCGCAGGGCGGCAATCGGGAAATGCGGCAAACATCCGACCAATCCCAAACGGTATTGGTCCCCGACCGCAACGGATCAAGCCGTCCGCTGGTATTACGCGAAAGCGAACCGCGCATCGAGGGGATCGTCATCATCGCTGAGGGGGGGGACAGCCCGCTCGTACGCGCGGAGCTCACGCGGGCGGCGCAAGCCGTGTTGGGATTGGATGCCCATCGGATACAGGTACTAACCATGCGAAGTGAATAAAATTTAGGAGGATATATAAATGAAGGATCGCAAATTCAAAGTACCGGGCGACATCTTTGTACTCAAGAGGAACCAAGTCATCATCACCGCGTTGGTGATTATGATCGCCGTAGCGGGTTATCTGACTTGGCTGGATTCACGGCCCGAGGACGAACACATCGGCTACCGCCTCAACGACGGGGAAATCGCCGCGTTGATCGGCCCGACGGGCGGGTTGGTCAGCTTCTTCCCGGAGGATGACCCGTGGGCGGCGGAACATAACCCCGCCATCACCGCTACGGGCGAAGGTATCACATTCCCCAATTTGGGCGGCTTGGACCTTTCCGAAATCATCGCCATCCCCACCAACGAGGAAAACATCACCGAAGCGGGCGAAGCCATCTTCGTGGACCGCCGAAACGATTCGTCCTTCTTTGTGCAAGCGCGCCTGAACCGTGAACAGCACCGCTCCAGCCTGCGCGCGACGCTGACCGAAATCATCAATAACGAAAACATATCCGACGCCCAACGCGAACAAGCCGTGGAAGACAAACTCGAAATCCAGCGGCGTGTGGAGCGTGAATCGGGCGTGGAATCCCTGCTCGAATCAAAGGGCTTTTCGGAAGTGTACGTACGTATCTCCGATAACGGCGTGGACATCATCGTCGGGCAGGAAACGCTCACCAACGCGGAGCTGGCCATTATCCTCGATACCGCCATGCGTAAGACGGGGATGAACGCGAATCAGGTCTATATCAGCCCGATGAGGAGATAAGAAATACGGCAACCCCCCAAAGCGCGGCCAAATGCGCGGGATAAAAGATATAAAAGAACCACTTCGCCCGATAACCGCGTTTGCCGTTGTAGCAAGCGGCGATGGGGACGGTAAGGAGTGTGGAAGCGATCATCGCGTAATGGGCATGGGTTACGGCATCGCCGAACCCCGATAATATAAGCATATAAACAGGCAACCAAATAAGCAGGCACATACCCGCCATAACGATCAGGCGGGTATGTGTCTTTTTTACGGCGTACAGGGCAAAGATGAATAAAACGCCTATCCAGTTATAATCCACGCCGAGGTATCCGCCTAAAAATACGCATACCGCCGCGGGCAGCAACGCAAGGAAAACGACATTCCGCTTGTCAAGCACGTATCTATAGGCGGTGATGGCGACGCCGCCGAGGAACATCGTAAAGAAAATATTCGAAAAGCTGATAATCCCGAACGTCTTTACATTTAACGCGTCCGCAAAGGCAAGGCGGAAAAACGGTTCGGATATTACGGCGAACAATAACAACCGCGCAAGGAACCTCCCGCGCGAACGGGTCTTACGGAAGCCTTCGGCGATAAGATACGCAAACAAGGGGAACGCCAAACGCCCGATTACCCGAAACCCTATGGGGAAGGTATCGGGAAAGACCAACCGCGTATGGTCCAAGAGCATCGCGGTAACGGCGATAAGTTTAATTACAAATGAAGACAAGCCCGACCTCCTTGCAATGCTTCGGCCAACCGCGCAAACGCATGGATGTCCAACGCCTCGCCCCGTATGTCGGGCCGAAGGCCGCATTTGATAAGCGTATCGGACAGATGCTCCTTGCTTTCACCCATTCCGGCGGAAAACAAAGCGTTAACCAGCGTCTTGCGGCGCTGCGCGAACGCGGCGTGGATGATCCTAAATAAGGAATCCTTATCCGCCGAAACAAGCGGACGGGAATGCATCGTTAAACGGATCACCGCCGAATCCACCTCGGGGCGGGGGACAAAAGCGTTGACGGGGACGTTGGCCACGATTTCCGCCGCGGCATGGTAAGCGATGGCGAGTGTGAGCGCGCCGTAGTCCTTTGTACCGGGGACGGCGGTTATACGCTGTGCGACCTCTTTTTGTATCATTACGGTGTGGGATTCGAAAGGAAGCCCGCATTCAAGCAACCGCATAATGACGGGGGTTGTTATATAATAAGGAAGGTTCGCCACGACCTTAAGCCGCATATGGCGATACGGGCCGACCAAGGTAAGTAAATCCGCCTTAAGGATATCGTTGTGAATGATTTCAAGCGTTTGCGACCGTATTTGCTCGTTAAACTCGACGGACAGGAAGTCAACCATGCCCTTGTCCAATTCGACGGCCAACACCTTGTCGGCGGCATCAACGAGCCCGCGCGTCAACGCGCCCAAGCCGGGGCCGATTTCCAACACGCAATCCCCCGCGCCGGGCGAAGCGGCATTCATGATCTTTTGCAATACATGCTCGTCGATGAGAAAGTTTTGCCCCAAGTTTTTTCGAGGGGATAATCCGTGCCTTGCCAGCAGTAAACGTACGTTCGTGATACAAACCACCCTTTCGCGCTACATACAAATTATACCATGTAAAGGAAGCCGTATCCCATGCATATCCTCAATTGGTTACTCCCCCCCGTCTTAGGTGCGGTCATCGCGTTTTCCACCAATTGGATCGCCATCGTCATGTTGTTCCGCCCGCATACAGAAAAACGTATCATGGGATTCCGCGTCCCGTTTACGCCGGGGTTGGTCCCGCGTGAAAAAGCGAAGCTGGGGCGTAAGCTGGGTGAAGCGATACAAAAACACCTGCTTACCCCCGAGGTGCTGACCCAATCGCTGGCCGATCCCGATAAATTCTTCGCCGACACCGTGGACAATATAAAAAACCTGTCCGAACGCTTCCCCGAATTGGACAAAAATCTGGCGGAACTGACGCGCAATATCATAAAGGAAAACGTCAGCGGCCTCGCGTCCATGTTCGTCAACAAGGATAAGGTGTACGCGAGCATCAAGGAAGGTTTGGTCAAATACCTTTCCGACGGAACCAACCAATCATTGTTGAACGACAAGATATTCACCGTCGCGCAAAATATCCCCATCGCTGATATGGTGGAGCGTAAGATGGCGGAATACGACGTAGCCGAAGCGGAATCGATGATCCTCTCCGTTGTGGGGCGCGAATTAAAGATAATCGTCATGTTGGGCGGGGTTTTCGGTTTCCTGATCGGCTTATTGTCGTTAATCCCTTTACTTTCGGCATAATGACGGGGGATTGGGGGCTTATCTCCCCCTTTTAACGTTGGGACAAGCCGACGAGCGTAATGATTTTTCGTTAATCGAACAGGGCCTTATGCGTTTTACCGAAATGCGGTGCGCGTAAGGTCCTCGTTTTATGCATTTTGACAAAGGCGGACGCGCTTTTAGCGGTTTATAAAATTAGACAATTCATTACTTGCAAAGTACAATGCGTGGAAATACATATGTAGGGTCGGTGTAAGATGGCGCAGGACGTATTGTTGCAGGTTAAGGACCTACGGACATCCTTCCGCATAGAAGGTGAATACTACGCGGCCGTTGACGGCGTTAATTTGGATATATTTAAGAACGAAGTCTTCGCTTTGGTAGGCGAGTCGGGCTGTGGCAAATCCGCCATGGCCCTTTCTATTACCCGTTTGCACAACATGAACTACACCCGCTGCGAAGGGGAAGTGCTGTACGAAGGCAAGAACCTGCTCTCCATGACCCTGCCGGAAATCAACAAAATCAGGGGCGGGCATATCGGCATGATCTTCCAAGACCCGCTGACCGCCATGAATCCCCTCATGAGGATAGGTGCGCAAATAGAGGAAACCCTTACATACCACTCCACACTTAACAAAAGTGAAAAAAAGGAACGTACCTTGGAGTTGTTGGATAAGGTAGGCATGGTTAATCCCGCGCTTACCTACGAACAATTCCCGCATGAGCTCTCCGGCGGAATGCGCCAGCGCGCCATGATCGCGACAGCCATCGCCGCCAAACCGAATTTGGTCATCGCCGACGAACCCACAACCGCGCTGGACGTGACCATCCAAGCGCAGATATTGGACTTGCTGGACGAACTGCGCGTAAACACGGGCGGCAGCATGTTATTGATTACCCACGACTTGGGTGTGGTGGCGGATATCGCGGACCGCGTAGCCGTCATGTACGCCGGGCAAATCGTGGAAATCGCGACGGTGTTCGAACTCTTCGCCAACCCCCTGCACCCCTATACCCGTTCCCTGCTTAACTCCATGCCCAGCGCGTTAACCGAAGAAGCGCGGTTGCATACGATCCAAGGCATCGTTCCGAGCCTTCAAAACCTCCCGCGGTCGGGCTGCCGTTTCGCCGAGCGCATCCCATGGCACCACGCGAGCCTTCACGAGGAAGATCCCCAATACCACGAAGTTTCCCCCGGGCATTTCGTGCTTTGCAGTTGTTATAAGACATTTACCCTTAAAGCGGGGGCATAGGATATGGCATTG
>WRDO01000054.1 GCA_009779755.1 Defluviitaleaceae bacterium
GAAGGTTGCGAACTTTTTTGTTTTTATTATCGACCTTACTCAAACTTGCATGTTTGCTTGTGGATAACCGCGTTTGTAGACAGAGGTTTGTGGTTTGTCAGGTTGTTGGGTAGAGCCTAATTAGAGATTAATATTTTTAATAGTGCCAGTGTTGTTTTGATTAAATCCTGTTAATAAAGATACCCTCAAATTATTAAAATATACATATTCATATTGCTTTGTCGTACACATCCCGCGTAAATGAAGATATTACCGTAATCTTAATATTATTCGATAAGATCATAGGTATATTATAAAACGGAAGGTTATATATTTCTTCGTTGGTTAAACCAAGTAATCTCCCCCATGCATCCACAAAAGTATTTGGGAGCGTTGAATATAAAATACATCTTGTTTTGTTCGATTCATATATTTTGTGTGAAAGAAGCTTTTCCATATTCTTAATTTTTTCTTCATCAGCTTGCTCAAAGAGCGCTAAATCTAATACAATCGAATATTTTGCGGGGTTGATTGTTTCAAGGCGTGCATGTTGCGAAATAATATCATATATATTTTTATATAAAGGCGAATCGTACCCATGATTATTATTTTTATTTCCTAAATAAGAAAGAGGGATAAATTCAATAAAATTTTTAATATCAGCATATTTTTCTGCTAGATTATTTTTGTATGAATCTTTGATTGTATTTATATCATATTCTGGAACAAGTCCTATTACTTTTATTATAAAATTTGGATTCTTTTTATTTAATAAATTCTTAATCATTTCCGCGTACAAAGCAAACCGTTTTGTGGGTACATCCTCAATCGCGAAAAAAACCATACGATCATCTTCATTAATAACCATTTTAATTCTCCTTTTATTTTAAAATAGGAAGTGTTAGAGAATATTTTCCGTTATTATACTTCGCTTCTGCTTTGGGTCCCGTATCGACCCATTCTTCATAAAGTCCGCTATAATTAGCAAATATCGACCACAATCCATCAAAATACCATCTTGCAGTGGGGATTGACATACCCTCCTTTTTAATGTATTCAGTTTTTGCAATAGTTTCAATGATAAGGTTGCGATATTTTATTTGGTTTTGCCATATTATCGGTTCTTCAGGTTCGCACTTCATCCATATCTTACATTTATTACCGCTTTCTAAATAATACCTATAACGTTCGGCAGGGCCATCGTCGTAGTTCATTGCCTCTAAACGTTTATTTTTTCCCGTCGCCCACTTAACACCATGTTTCATAGCACTAAATAAAAAATCGAGTAAAAAAGCCCCAAAACGTTCTGCGCAATACCAACGTATTTCTCTTGTACCTAGGGTAAAGTCCAAAAATTGGTATTTCGAAGTTATGTCTTGGAAGTTTGCTAAATTAATTAAATCATTACCCACATATATATCAATGGCGCCAAGCATTGTTTTAACCCATTGTGCACCACTGTAAGTTTTGATGCTTTCTGACAAATATTCAACCTCGCCGAAAACATCAAGTAAAGATGTTAGGGACGCAGTATCGTATCTTTCCATTCGGTTTTCGGGATAAAAATCTAACGAAAGATTTGGTTTTTGCATTACTTCGCATTCAATCATCCTGCGAAACATACGTGCAATATGAATGTTTGCGTTTTGATGGAAGAGTAATATAAGCAAGTCATCCGTCCATCGGTTTTTTTGTAAGGCACGGCGTACCGCATGCAAATCATCGTTATCCATATGGCTGTCGGCTTTTTGAGCGGCTAATAATGAAGAAGAGCGCCTGTACCACGCGATTGTTGACATGGTATTATTATTAAAATCCTTTTCTAAAAAATCAATAAGATGATGTCGGTACATTAATAAGTTTCGTACCAGACATAAAGCTTTATATCTGTCGCCAGATATTTCAACGGATGTGATGTATAAATATACTGGTTGCATGTTCGGAGGTATATGTACACGTCCGTTGACATCGTGTTCGTGATTTTTTATCGATTCAAGAAGCTCTGCATGGTTGTTTTCAAGTTTGATACATATATGTTTATCATCAATAAAATATCCTTGTTCATTTAATGTATTATTTTTTATTTTGTCAAAAATACCCAGGGTATTGTTTAATTCTTTAATTGAATTGTATGTTTCATTTTCCAGATTCGAAGGTGGGACTACAAAAAAGTACCGCTCATCAAATTCCGACCGATATGAATAGTTTTGTCCGTTGTTGCCGTGATGGGAAGCCAACGATAACACAGCATCATGATAATACACCTTACATACATTTGTTAAGTGGCTACAAAGATTTAAATACCGTTTTTCCCCTATTTTGACGACAGAAACATATTTTTTGCTTTCTTCGCTGGGAGATTTTTCTTTTTTTAATGTTTTAAATAAATTCACATTAGCGGTGAACCAATCTTTTATTTTGCTCTTATCTTCCCCCATTTGTATTTTTAAAAAATATTCAAAATCATGCAAGTGGGTATCGATATTTATAAATATTTGGGGTACACTATCGACATATTCATTGTATAGTATTTGCACACCGTGTATGAGCGCTGAATTGTTTTCCAGCAACATTATTTCATGTGCTTGATTAAATTGTTTTATTTCCTCCTCACATGCGTTATAAGGAATAAAGAAACCTTTTTTTAATAATATTTCCAACCTACAGGCTTTTATTTCGTCCCCTTCCCCATTGACTACACGAATAATATAGCGACTGTAACTACGATAAAAATTGTTTACACTCAGTTTGTTATTTATTAAAAACCCATTTAGGTTACTTATTAAATCTGAACTAAAAATAAAATTCATTTGCATATCTGCCAATGCTTTTAATAATATCATCAAAAAATCAAAATGTATATTTTTATTTGGTAAACACTCTTTTAATTCTTTTGCGGCTTGTTCCCGCCATTTTTTATTTTCTGCACGTAAAGCCGATTTTTCTTCTAATGTATCCATTTTGGGTCCGCGTAGCTTTGTTAAAGCGTCATCAGGTTTAAAATCTTCAAGGATGAGCATGACGAAATACATCAATATGTCCGCCATTTGACTCTTTAAATGAAAATCATAACTGAAGAACGGGCGGCTTAGAGATTTAATTAATGATACGATGGGCGATTCCATACTTGTACCGTGTTTAAGTGAGATATCCTTCGGTATATATTGGTATGGAGATAATTGATCTGAAACCCTAAGTCCACGGGAACGTTTTAAGAATTCTAAAACAAGGCTGCCCAACGTTTCGAAATATCGATGGGGGTTGTGCCCCCGAACATCATGTAAGCGTTCCGTTAAAACATGGGATGCAATCAACCGTAAAAAACCTTGAACACGCTTTTTTTCTATTTTTTCCTTTACGTTGGGATTCGAATTTTCAGAGCACCATTTTTCATGGAAAATAGGAATATTCTTAACTATCTTCTTTTCCCAATAAACGCTTTCACCTTTGGTCGCAGCGTTGCTAAAATATCGCTTTGCATCATTGTGCAGCTTGCATCCCACACATGAATCGCCATATGTCCGCATATTGGATATATTCAATTGGGTAAAGGAATGGAAATTTATATTTATATCTTCAACGAATGTCCGCTTGGTGTCCGTAGAAAGCCTGTCCACCAACAAAAAAACTTCGTTGAAGACAAAAGGTTTATCTTCCGCATCCATCCGTTTATTGGCTATGGTGTTCATCAAGCTCGCAATCCTTTGGTATGTTTGCCCCGTTATTATAGATGTATCAACATAAACGTAGATGAATTTATATTTATTAAATAATTTCATGTATTCCGCAAATTCTAATTTTACATTACTTCTGTAATGTTTTTCACTATCCAAGCACAACATGTGTGCACTTCCTTTAAAACAATTATCATTAATATATTGAGCAAATTCAATATTGTTTGTTTTATGTGGCGATACGATTACCACATGGGAAATGTTAACGTATTTATCCTTCATTCCTTCAAGCCAATTTTTTATGTTTGGTTTGTTTATACGATAATAGCGTTGCATATCAATATAGAATTGATAGTGGTTTGTGCCTCGGCTAATGTGACCGAATTTTACAAAATCTTTAAGTGAAGCAATATATTTAGGATTATGCTTATTTATTTTAAGCGGTGTTTTTGTCGGTGGATAATATTGCGACATAGGAACGGTAGACGAATCATCGGTTTTTATTAAAGGAAACTCTTTTCCAAGGGCTTCAGGGAAACATTTTTCACAATATACGGGCGTACGCCATTTTCCATGGAGTGCAAGTAAATAAAAGGGTATACCTGTAATTTCTATATCGTGTGTTTCAACAGTACCACCATATCCATTTGGTAAAAAAGAATATTTCGGTAACCAGAAGGGTTCTTCTTCTTTTGCACGATCATCAAAATTCATCCCAGATTCCAACTCATTGCGTACCCACAATGCAGTGAGGTTATAATCGGGTTTATTGGGGAAGGGTTCGCTTATTTTCCCACTTCTTTTTAATTCCTTCCACATTTTTCGGAAAGTAGTAAAGGTTGTGCTTATGGGCACAATTTGCACTATGGATGTGCTAATGCCATCGCCCGGATTAGGCGGGTCGCTGATGTAAATTTGTTCTTCGTAGTCCATATTTGTGCCAGCTTGTTTTGTTTGATATATGATAAACGATACCTTGGCGGCGCGTTCGCCGTATGCACTAAGCATTTCATGGGCGGCATTAATAATAGTACGTGAATAAGATGCGTACCCGTATAAATAAATGTGCGTTTTTTTATCTTTTAGGTTTTTGCGGAAGCAAGGCTGTAAAAATAATTGTTGGAGCAAACAAAATGCAATGTCTTTGGCGATTTCCTGCTTCATTAAATGCGGTGCTATTTCATAAAACGTATCAATGTGAATTTTATTGCCTAATTTAATGTGTGTGTCGCTAAGTTTGTAACCGTAACCGTCACCGTTATGATTGTCTTGCATTTCGCGCTGGGCATAGTTGCGCAACTGGTTAAGCGCATTTTTTGTCGTACCCGGTATGTTAAAGCATTCCCACGGTAAACGCGGTATTTCCCCGCCTTTGGGTAATTTGGGTTGAGCATCGCCCAGCGTCCTTTCTGTAACCAGCAATTTAGGACCTATTAAATCAGGGTTGCCGTCGTTCCATAAACCGCTTGAAAAAAATATTTGCGCCGGAACATTTTCTAAACCACGGCGAGCAGCAGAAAGTGCCGACAGGAATATATTAGCAAAGTTTGTATCGTAATATGTAAAAGCTATATATTTTTCCTTCTCTCTTGTCATCCATTTGGACTTTAAAAAGCCCTTGCACAATGATTCGATCCAAGTTACGGATTCGTCTTTCATTTTTTTAGTAATGACTTCCATGTTTATTACATATATTACTTTGTTATTTTCGGATTCTAATACAACTTGATTATGTACGTTGTACAATTCATTCCAATATTGGGTAAATTTATCCCATAAATATTGCTTTTTAATAATTTCGGCATTAATTTTCTCGGATTCCCATTCTTGTTTAATTGTTGAAAGGGCCTCATGCATATTATCAGAATGAATCATTCGTATGCCCCACCCTAAAAACCTAGCATAACTGTCAAACGTAGTTCTAATCACATCGTCCAGTGGATAACGTCCTTTTTGTTTAAATTTTTTAAGGGGGAAAAATATGTTAAATTGCGTTCCCGGTATATATACTTTTTCTATATCAGCTTTTAGGTTTTGATTTTCCACGCCTTCGTTAAAATCGCGCATCCAATAATTTTTTGGGTCATTGTTATATATATTTATATCACTTCTGGCAAGTACAACGGCTTGCCCACTTGCAATAGCTTTTGCAAAAATGATAAGGCCTTGGCACTTTGCTACGTTGGTAGCTCGGAAATCAATCCATTGCCGACCGGTAGCAGCATTTTCATATTCGTCCATAAAGTCTGATAATTGGATTTGGTCTTTAACGGCAGATAAATTAGCGGCGGATTCTTTATTCTTACTTAAAAAACTCTTTATTATCGTATCATTATCATTATAATCGGCTATTATCATTTGTAAAAAACGATCCGGTTGATTTTGATCGTTGTTAAAAACTTTATGTATTGCGGATAAGTATTCTTTATCCGATTTGTCAAGAATACGCGCAGTTAATATTCCTTTTTTCCCGACAGAATGTTGAACGGCGTTTTCTAATACTTGTATCACACCTTTTTCATAAGCAAACGATTGTGTGTAACAGTCCGTGATAAAACGATTCGCTGATTCAAGGTCTTTAATATCTTCGCCAGTAAAAAGATGAACCCACATCGCGAATAATAGATAATGTACCGCAGATATACCTTTTTTATTGTTTATTACGTCCATAATGGCTGCTTGAAGATACGAAGGCGCATTCGTGTTCCCTTTTATACCCTCTGCTCCCTTTCCCAAACATAAATAATGATTTGCGTAGTGTATAATTGCGTCACATATTTTATTTTTTTCAATAAATATAATTGAATTGATGGCGCGAACGAGAATGGATTTTTTACTATGCATACGATTTTCATCTAACGCGACGCATCTTCGTTTAATTAATTCATCATAATTTGTTTTGTCAATTTTTATAATAGGAAGTAAATTATATGTATCGATGGGTATTTCAGGGGTTCTCCATTTTCCGTTATTCAAAATAAAAAATTTTTTATATTCATTTGAAAGTAATTTTGTAAAATGCGAAAAACGTTGGAAATAAGCATAGGATTGGGCATTCACCCCACACACGATTTTATCGTTAGGTAGCTTGTGATTCATAAGTAAAAGAAGATAATATGAAAATTCTACTACATTACTGTTGGTGGTGGGTGTAATACGTATATAATAATAATAATCGTGATTTTTTGCTCTCGATATAAATCTTTGCATATCAATAATATTAAACACCATATCGGGAGCACCTATTTTAGCGGCTAATTTTATTTTATTTATTTCTGATGCGACAGCATCCATTGTACAACTGCGTACATGTTTTATTACAAAATGCTTGCCTGCACCTTCCATGAAAATTTTAAAATCACCTCTGCTTTCCACTTCATTGATAAACGCGAAGGCATGAGCGTAATGGGATTGCGTGTTATCGATTTCAAATACTATGTAGTTTGTTTGCTCAATTCTGTTTATCATGCCAAACCTCTGTTCTTGTTAAATTATTAAAAACAATTTCATCGCATTATAATCACATAAAATGTAAAACATATAATTGAATGCTGCAAAACGTGTATGCAAAAATAATAATTATTTTCATCCATAACAAAACGCTATTTTATAGCATTATACAACAAATTATATATTGTGAATCACTGTGGATAGAAAGTTTCGTGGAAAGTACGGCTGTATAAAAAAAATCACAAACATTCTAACCTTTTCTGATATTAATCTCTAATTAAGCATTTGACATAATCCACTTACGATGAGTGATTGAAATAACAGTATCGACAAAAAGGGAGCATATGACCTCGCAAAGCCTATCGACAACCTTATCGAGGGTATGAAATATCTCATTACGGAAGCCATGAAGCCGAAGCCATGCCCAAATCTGATTGATGGGGTTCATTTCGGGTGTGTACGGAGGAAGCGGAAAAAGTTCGATGTTTGATGGGATTTTCAATTCCTTTGACTTATGCCATGTTGCGCCGTCTGCCACTAATAAAATGTAATCATCAGGATAATATGCCGCCAATTCATGTAAAAACACGTTCATGCATTTGCTGTTACAATAAGGCAGAACCAAAAAGAAATGTTCACCCGTCAACGGTTCGACCGCTCCGTAGGCGTAACGGTATTCCCGGATATGGTGGCAAGGTACGCTGGGGCGTACCCCTTTCCGGCACCAGCAATATCGCGGCTTGTTGATTGGCCCGAACCCGGCTTTATCCTCAAACATCAACCGTACCTTGCCTGTTATATTTTGGCATTTCAATTCATTGATGCGGGCGTTAATTTTTTTGAGGTTTCTATAGCCTCCGGGCTCGCCTTCTTCGGGTGACGGCTTCGTGGCTTGACCTTGCGCCAGTCGTGCCGTTTGAGAACGTAGTAAATCTGAGCTGTGCCAATCCTGTGCCCTACCTTTTCTTGATATGCCGCTTTTAAAGCGAAATCAATGAAGAACGGTCTTACCCGAGCCGAAAATAGCGGACGTTCCAACGCTTTTTCGGCGACAGGCAAGACCGATTCTGAATTATTTCGCTATATATCAGATACTTCTACTCCACCGAAATAATATAGCTGTACAGCGGTTGTTTGCCTTCATATACCTCCACTTCGCAGTGGGGGTGATTTTTTATGATGTATGCCGCCAGTTCGTTTGCCAATTCTGCGGTTGCGCCTTCGCCGTGGTAGAGGGTCACTATGTCGCCGCTTTTTTCCAACATACGGTCGGCCAATGCGCGTGAAGCGGACAGCAGGCTCTTTTCCACCAATACGATGTCGCCGTCGTAGATGCACAGTACGTCTCCTTCCACGATGGTGAAGCCGTCCAGCACGGTGTCGCGTACGGCTTGGGTGATTTGCCCGCAATGTACGGCTTCCATGGATTCCTTCATGCCGGCGAGGTTGTCCTCCAAGGGGATCGTATCGGAATTGACCACCATACAAGCCATACCCTGCGGGACGGAAAGGGTGGCCATGACGTGTACTTCCTTATCCTTGGTCAGCTTGGCGGCTTGCTTGGCGGTGAGGATGATATTCTTATTGTTGGGCAGGACGATGACGCGTTCGGCGTTCACCATGGCGATGGCTTGTACGATGTCCTCGGTGCTGGGGTTCATGCTTTGGCCGCCTTCGATGCATACGTCCGCGCCGAGGCCGATAAAGAGGTCACGTAAGCCCGTACCGGAGGCAACGGCCACCACACCGATGGGTTTGGGGGGTGCGGCGGGTTTGGATTGTGCTGAGAAATCGAGCATACCCGTGTGCTGCTCGCGCATATTGTCGATTTTAATATCATGTAATTCGCCGAATTGGAGGGCTTTTTGCAAGGCTTTGCCGGGGTCGCCCGTATGGACGTGGACTTTTACGAGGCCTGCGTCCTCGATGACTACGATGGAATCGCCGATGCTCATCAGGTAACTCTTAAGCGTGGCTTCCGCGTCGGCGGAATGACCGCGCGTACGCTTGTCGGGTGCGGCGAGCTCGAGCAGAAATTCCGTACAGTAGGGGAAGGTGATCGCCGAGGGGTCGATCACGGCTGCGCCTACGATTGTACCTTCGCCGCTTTGTGCGGTTATTTCCAGCAATTCGACATCCCCTTTCGTACGCATGGCGTCCAGCGCCCCTTGCAGGAGACAGATCAGCCCCATGCCGCCGGAATCCACTACACCCGCTTCCTTAAGGGCGGGCAGCATATCGGGGGTTTTGGCCAATACCAAGTTGGCGCGTTCGATGACGAAGGTCAGGCAAATATCGATGTCGTTTTGGTCGAAGGCGATTTCGTGCGCGGCTTCGGCGAAAGCGCGGCCGATGGTCAGCATCGTGCCTTCCTTGGGTTTCATCACGGCCTTGTACGCCATTTCGGATGATTTGGCCAGCGCGACGGCCAAGTCCTCTGCTTTGGCGGTGGATTTGCCTTCGAGCCCTTTCGCAAAACCGCGGAAAAGCTGTGAAAGGATCACCCCGCTGTTGCCGCGTGCGCCGCGTAACGCGCCGTTTGAAGCGGCTTTGGCGATGTCGGCGATGTTGGGGTTGGAGAGCTTGGCCGCTTCCCGCGCGGCGGCTTGTACCGTGTGCGACATATTGGTACCCGTGTCGCCGTCCGGCACGGGGAAAACATTTAAGGCGTTGAGGGGGGCGATGTTGCGGATCAGTTCATTCGCTCCGCCGATGATCATCTTACGTAACAACGTACCGTCCATGCTGATATGGCCCATGTTACACACGCACGCTTTCCACGTAGATATTCACTTCGCGCACGGTCAGCCCCACGCAGCTTTCGAGCTTATACTTCACGTTGTCGATCAGCGTGTTGGCGATGGCGACGATGTTTGTCCCGTACTCCACGATTATATGCAGGTTGATGATCAAATCACCTTCGTCCGTCACCTTTATCCGTACGCCCTTGGTCAGGCTTTCGATTTTTAAGAGATGCACCAAGCCGTCGCGGATGCTTTTGGCGGCCATACCCACGACGCCGTAGCATTCCATTGCGGCCAAACCCGCCAAACGGCCGATGACCTCGTTGTCGATGGCGATCGTCCCCAATTCATTTTTTATCAACGATTGCATAGAGTCCTCCTAACGGTTATACCTTGCACGGTTATATTTATTAACTTATTATACATGATATGAACCCACATGAAAGGACAGAATTTTATATGAAAGCGTTTCTTAAAAAGAAGGAAATAGAAATCTCATTTAAAAGATATTTCGTAGACGCGATGGGCATGATGACGCTGGGGTTGTTTGCGTCGTTGATTATCGGGTTGATCCTGTATGAAATCGGCTCACGCGCGGGTATCGACTTCCTCGCCACCATGGGCGAAATGGCGGCGGGCAGCCGTCCCGTGGGTGGGTCGGGTACATACCCCGGCGCGGTGGGTTTCGCCATCGGCGTAGCGGTGGCGTACGGGTTAAAGGCGCCGCCTTTGGTGTTGTTCGCTTCCGCGGCGGTGGGTTTCGCGGGTAACTTCCTTGGAGGCCCCGCGGGCGCGTTGATCGCGGCCATCGCAGGCGCGGAATTGGGGAAATTGGTTTCCAAGGAAACGAAGGTTGATATCATCGTCACGCCGGTGGTGACGATCGTTACGGGTGTGGGCGTCGCGATGCTCATCGGCCCGCCCATCCAAAGTTTTATGAACGCGATCGGCAGCTTCGTCATGTGGTCAACCGACTTGATGCCCTTACTAATGGGCGCGATCGTCGCGGTCGTAATGGGTATGATGCTGACAGGGCCGCTTTCCAGCGCCGCCCTCGCCATCATGTTGGGCTTGGAGGGCTTGGCTGCGGGTGCCGCCGTGGCGGGTTGCGCCGCCAATATGATCGGTTTTGCCGCGGCAAGCTACCGCGAAAATAAAATCGGGGGCTTGATTTCCCAAGGGCTGGGAACGTCCATGCTCCAGCTCCCGAACATCATGAAGAACCCCCGTATCTGGATACCCGCTATTGTCGCGAGCGCGGTCGGGGGCTCCGTTTCCGCCGCGGTTTTCGCCATGCAAAACATCCCCGCCGGGGCGGGGATGGGTACGTCGGGTTTGGTTGGCCAATTCGGTACGTTTACGGCGATGGGGTACAGCGGCGAAGTATTCCTGCAGGTGGGGCTGGTGCATTTTGTCCTGCCCGCGGTTATCGCACTTGGGGTATCCGAATTTATGCGTAAGAAGAATTGGATTAAATTCGGGGATATGAAGCTGGGATAATTTGCTAGACCCCCCGTTGCGCCATAATTATTTTGATTTCATTTTCGTTGATGCCGACCATGGGTTCTCCTAAATCTTTTGAAATCTCGGCGATCAATTTCGCGTCCTTATAATGGGCGACCGCTTTTACGATGGCGGCCGCCCTTTTTGACGGGTCACCCGATTTGAATATACCCGAACCCACGAACACGCCTTCCGCGCCCAATTGCATCATTAAAGCAGCGTCCGCCGGGGTTGAAACACCCCCCGCTGTAAGGTTGGGTACGGGCAATCTGCCATGCTCGGCTACATATAACACCAGCGCGTACGGCACAGCCATGTCCCGCGCGGCTACATATAATTCGTCCGGCGATTTGGACGTTAAAGTTCTGATCTCCCCGAGGATCGTCCGCATGTGGCGCACCGCTTGCACCACATCACCCGTGCCGGGTTCGCCCTTGGTACGGATCATCGCCGCGCCTTCCTGTATGCGGCGCAAGGCTTCGCCCAAGTTTTTCGCACCGCACACGAACGGCGACGTAAATTTCGTCTTATCGATGTGGAACGTGTCGTCCGCCGGGGTCAGCACTTCGCTTTCGTCGATGTAGTCTACCCCTATGGCTTCCAGTACCTGCGCTTCCACGAAATGCCCGATGCGGCATTTGGCCATGACGGGGATTTTTACCGCGGCTTGGATGGACCGGACCATCGCGGGGTCGCTCATACGAGAAATGCCCCCTGCCGCGCGGATATCCGCGGGTACGCGCTCGAGCGCCATAACGGCGACCGCGCCGGCGGCTTCGGCGATGCGGGCCTGCTCGGGGGTGGTGACGTCCATGATAACGCCGTTTAATAGTTTTTGGTTGATGGAGGTAAATTTTTCGGTCATTTATATGGTTCCTTTCTTACGCGTGAAATCCACTTCGTCCAAAGTCTATCATTTTTGTAAAAACATAACAATGCTTGAAAGCTAGATAAACATATCCTTAAAATTAATCAAGTGTACGTTCCCCGATTCGGCGGCAAGCCGTTGCGCCGCGGATGTGAAGCCGCTTTTGGAAAACAGGAAGTAATGCTTGGTTGTAAACTGTGTAAACATCCCGCATTTCGTTATCAAGCCGCTCACCGTGGTTTTGTCCAACGGTTCGTTCCGCCACTTGCATTCGCCGAAGATAGCCGCGTCCCCGTCGCTCCGGAAGGCGATGAAGTCGACTTCCATTTGGGATTGGAGGTCGGGATTGTTGCCCCACCACCGGCCGATGTTTTGGAAGTGAACGGGCAGCGAATCGTACATATGCCACATATATTCGATGCATAACTTTTCGAATACTTCACCCATGAAAGCGGGGATTTGCGGGCGGATGCGGTTATACACGAGTTCGCCCTTGTCGAGGGCGACAAGCGACGTGTTGGGGTACACGAAGCGATACCAAAAACGGAACATGCCGTCGTCCAACCTGTATATTGTCTTGCGGCTGACGGGTTTATCCGTGACGGGTACTTCCTTGCGTACGATACCGGTTTCCAGCAATGATTTTATATAAGTGGCGACAGTACTCGATTCTTCACCGGTTTTATTCTTTATATCCTTCATTTGTGACGCACCGCTTGCGATAGCCGTTATGATGGCTTGATATAAAGCGGGTTCCTTAAATTCTTGTTTTAACAGGTTATTCGTTTCTTCGAAAAGGTAAGCGTTTCGGTCGAAGAACAACGAACAGATATTTTCGTCCAACGGTTTGCCGGCATTAAAAAGGGTCAGATATTTAGGAATCGCACCCGTAACCCCGAACATCACCGCTTGGTCGTATAAGGGCATATCCGGCGCGAAAAGCCGTGCCGTTTTAAAATCCAACGGAAGCAGCTTGATTTGCCCCGTGCGCCTGCCGTACAAGGGGCTTTGATAACCCAGCACCTGATTTTCCATAAAAGACAATGACGAACCGGATAAAATAAGCATCATATCCGTTTTCATAAATTTCAAATCAATAAACTGTTGTAAAATCGATAGGATACTTTCATCGGATTGGGCGAGGTAGGGGAACTCATCTATAACGAAAATCAACTTCCCACGTTTCGCTTGTTCGTGTATGCCGTCCATCGCGTCGTAGAAACTCCCATAAACCGGTGCGCTTTCCCCGTCATTGAATATCGCCTTGCTTAGGAGTTCAAGGTTGCTTTTATACGTCCCACGGTTGATGGCGGTGAAAAAAATTGCCCGTTTGCCGCGGATAAATTCTTCGATAAGCTGCGTCTTACCCACGCGACGGCGGCCGTAAATAGGAATGAAAGTAAATTCCGGCTTGGCATAGGCTTCACGCAGGGTATTCAATTCTTTTTCGCGTCCGAGGAACATACAATACGCCTCCCGTCATGGTTGGCGTATTTTATTTGATGATTTCAAATTAGTCAATATATATTTACTTAATAATGATTGACTTAATATATTGTTAAAAATCCTGTCAAAACATTACAATTGCGGATTCGCCGTTAAATTGCATAATATTTCGCTCCCCGTCCATACTAGCATCGAAACATCCAAAACAGAACAAAAGGAGACGAATACGATGAAGATCGACACATCCGCAGTACCCCATGCTCGTGAAGCCATGGACAAATTTAAGTTTGAAGTTGCCAACGAAATCGGCGTGCCCTTGAAGCAAGGCTACAACGGCGACTTAACCTCCGCCCAAACGGGTTATGTAGGCGGCTACATGGTTAAGAA
>WRDO01000055.1 GCA_009779755.1 Defluviitaleaceae bacterium
GGGAATCCCCGCCGCCATGTCCTCCGTGATGAATCGGGAATCCGTGCGCGGGTAGGTTAAAATCTTTTGTTCGTAGAGGTTTTGCGCGTATTTTAACGTGTCGCTTGCCGAATAGCCAAAAAGTCTGTTAGCTTCACGTTGGAGGGTGGTTAAATCGTATAACTTCGGGGCGGTGGTGCTTTTTTCTTGCTTGGTTACGGATTTAACAATGGCGTTGTTGCCATTACATTTGGCAGCTATGCTTTCCGTTTGGGTTTTATCCTTAAAGCGTTCACTAACCGCTGTAAATCCCGTACCCACCAATTCAATCGTATAAAACGGTTCTTTGGTAAAATCCTTGATTTTATCCTCCCGTTCCACAATCATGGCGAGGGTTGGGGTCTGTACCCGCCCGATGCTTAACCCCTTTACATTGTACAAACAACCAAACAAGCGGGAGTAATTCATACCCACAACCCAATCCGCTTGCTGGCGGCATAACGCCGCTTGGTGGAGGTTGTCATACTCCGTCCCTTTGCGTAGGTTCTTTATACCTTCCGCAATAGCCGATTCTTCCATTGACGAAATCCAAAGTCTTTGCATCGGTTTCTTGCATTTACAATGGTTGTAAACCAAGCGGAAAATCAATTCACCTTCGCGCCCCGCATCGCAAGCATTTATCACCGCTCCCACATCGGAACGGCTTAACAGTTCCTTGAGAGTTTTTAATTGCTTCTTGGTGCTGTCGTTGGGTTTGTATATCCACGGGTTGGGGAGGATAGGCAAATCGTCAATGCGCCATTTCGCATACTTTTCACCATAAGCATCCGGCGGGGCAAGCCCTAGCAAGTGACCTATACACCATGAAACGATGTAACCGTTACCTTCATAATAACCGTCTTTTTTAGACTTCGCACCGACAATGGATGCGATTGCCCTTGAAACGGAAGGCTTTTCACCAATCACTAACCGCATAAATCAATCCCTCCCCCATGATTTAACTAACACAGCCCCAAGCAAAAATGCACATAATAATGAAATACCCATCAAAATCAAGCCGCTTGTGTAATGGAAGGAAAGGATTTGACCCGTCTGCGGGATATAAATAATCCCGCCTCCTTCCTCGTCCATCGGTAACTCCGCGATGTTCATATCCCGCTCTTTCGTAAGTTCCATTTTTACGGTTTCGTTTTCGCCAACCTCCAAAAATATGCGTTGGGTTTCAATCAAAAAGCCAAACGTAGGACGCAGTTCACGGATGAAGTACAAACCCGGTTCAACTTCCATATAAGCCAAACCATCCACCGCCGTAGTGAGTTCCGCAACACGGCGGTTATCATATGCTCTGTGTACGGAAAAGACCCCCCCCGATAAGGGATTTCCCGACCCCGCCGCACGGGTACTTATTTTAATTTTGCTTTGGGTGTCGGGTATCGCTTCGATTTCCACGGGTAGCGGAGGGGATGGAGCTACCGTAGCCGGTGGGGGCGTTGGGATAGGTGCAGGGGTCGGCGTAGGTTCTGCCCGAACAGCCAGCGACATATCGGTTATATCCCCCGCATTGATTGTTACGGGGATTCTGTCCAAGTTTGTAATATACCCCTGCGGCATGGTTGATTGGCGCATGAAGTATCTGCCCGGTGGCAAAAACACGGACGCTTCCCCGAAAAAGTCGCTTTTCAACGTAATAACCAGCGCGTCCGTCATAATATCGTGGACGGTTATCGTCCCGTTGGATAATCGGTTGCCTGTTGCGCCGGACATGAGCGTTACCAACAAACGACCATTTACGGGAGCAACTACATCAACATCCGCTTCAACTTCGGGTACAGTTTCCGCTACGTTGAAAAATGTTATGGAGAGTAACTCCCCCGCCGTGATTCTGATATTTGTGCGCGTAGAATCCAAAACAAAACCCGCAGCGGGTGAAATCTGACGGATGTAATAATCCCCCGGTAAAAGGTTGACCGCCGCTTCCCCATATGGATTGGTTTGCATTTGTGCCACAAGACGGTCATCCATGATGCCGCGGATTTCAAAAAAGGCATTGCTTAATGCCGTGTTCGTTCCGCGTTCCCTGTTGGTGATTAACAACCGCCCGTGGGTGTTGTTCGCTGTAGCCGTTTCCGCTTGCGGTGGAATCGGCCTGTGAACGACATTGATTTCCGTCAGCCTGTCAGCGGTAATCCGCACCGATACACGACTGGCGTTGGGGGTAAAACCGGAAGGCGCGTACACTTCCCGCAAAAAGTAATTGCCCGCAGGAAGGTTGACGGCGGCTTCGCCAAAATGATTCGTAACAATTTGCGCGACCAATTCATCGTCCATAATACGCCGAACTTCAAAGAACACACCGCGCAATAAATCCCCCGTACCCTGCGCTCGGCTTGTGATTATTAACCGTCCCATCGGTGCGGGGGTGGGTTCGGGGTTTGGTGCAGGGGTAGGTGCAGGGATATAATTGTTAGCTACTTCCCAATGCGCCGTGATGGTTATGTCTGTGTCCGGCATAACAAAAAACAACGAAATAAAGTCGCTTCGCTGTGTAAGGCTGTCAATGCTCCATCCTGTAAATTGCCACCCGTCAGCATGACCCGGTACGATGTTCAACGAAGTACCCGCTTCCATGTGACCGCCCTGTGTTTGGTTAACGGGCATCACCGCATCGGGGTTGTTGGTTATGGTAAGCCGTGGAGCCGTTGTATTTGTCGGGTCAATGGGGTAGCTGTAAATATTCTCTTTCGTTTCCGTTCCTTCCGCGATGGTGAAATAAATACGCGGAATACGGTAATAACCCTGCTGTACCTGTATCTGTTCAAGATAATAATCGCCTTCGGGTAGGGTGATGGCTTCCGTCATACCCTGTTCATCCGTAGCGATAATGATTATAGGATGCGGGTCATTTTGCCGCGATAAGGTGAAATGTGCGTCCACCATTGGGGCGTTTGTCACGGCGCATACATTGGTGATAACCAACCAACCGTTTTGTTGACCGCTTCCATATGGGGAGCTTGCGGCAAAGGTTGGCGCGGTCAAAACAATCATTATAATTATGACCATGAAAAAAACCGCGACAAGGCGGCTACGTTTGCCTGTATATTTGGTTTTCAAAAAAATCAATCCCTTCTAATAAATCCGATACGCCCGAATAATCAAGCGATATTCCGCAGTTTGTATTGGGGTGCAAGTGTACAGGGTGATGATGGAATCATTCACGGGCTGTAAAAAAGCGATTTGATCGTGAGGTTCGATAACAGCAATCTCAAAAACCACAAACGCCATCATTTCACCGCTACGGGCTTGGTAATGCACGACATCCCCGATTTCCAATTCATCAAAGCGGTTAAACATAGAACCAAAGATATAATTACGATGCCCCGCAATGACGGCGTTGCCTATCTCCCCAATCTGTGCCGTTTGCGGCACTCGTCCCGGCGCAATGCGCAGGGTTTCCTCGTCTACACCTTCCGCAATGGGTAAGCGCAAACCAATGGATTCAATAGTTAGAATCCCGATGCCATTTATGGCGTTGGGGAAATCGTTGTCGGGGATGGGTTTATAAATAAGCGTGGCGGGTTCACAATCAACAATGCACCCATCCGCTTCATATACAGCTAATTGCATTTCTTCATTATACATACCTTCGCAAACAACCTCCGGTGTAACCGCACCCAAATATCCAAGTTCCACGGCTTCAAAAGCCGCCGTCGACCCGGTACATAAAACTTCATGCAGCAGGGCTTGGTTCGTTTGAATATCCAACATCAAATCGTCCAGTAAGGCTTCTTGAGCGGCATTGATATAATCACGTTCACGGTTAGGTGCGAAAAACAACCATGTACCCAAAACGGCGGTGATTAACGCCACCGCCGTAAGGATTATGATTTTTTTATTTAATTTACGTTTACTTTTCATACGCCGCTACCCTCCCGATTGGATTCATTAAGATGATGATTTAAGGAATCATTGCCGTAATCCTCAAAATCATCATCGTCACTTGCAAAATCCTTGAAAAACCCGTTTTCATCATACATATCGTCGTACATGGAAAGATTTAACGCCCGTTGCTCCGCCAGTTCGTGCAAGTAGTGTTTCATGGTTTTTCTGTGAAGCAGATATCCGCCTACACTTAACACGACAAATGCGGCGGCACTTGCTCCGGCAAACATGGCGAAAATAAAATGCTTCTTATGTTTTCTTCTATTCATTCAAAATCCTCCATCCAATTTTTTATGGGTACGTTCATGCGCTTGGGAATTTATCAAGTCGCGCCGTCCTCTTCTTTTACATACTTACCTTCATCAACATCGTAAGCATCCGTTTTTATTTCAACGTCTACAGCCTCGATAGCCACGGCATCATCATCCACATCTTCAAAATCATCTCCTTTGGGGGATTCATCCTCATTGCTTCCGTACATTTCACGTTCACGTTTGGGCTTGAGGATTTTCAAATAATAGATAACCCCAAACGCACCCGCGCCCGCAATCAAAAGGAAGATAAAAGTACCCGCTCTGCCGCCGCCTTTTTCCTCGGCGGCTTGGGGCGTGGGTGAAGGTTCGGCAGGCGTGGGTTCTGGTGGTGTTGGTTCATGGGGGATGATGATGGAGTCGGGTGGCGGTGGCGGGGGTTCAAGGATATAAATGGGTACAGCCAATTCCGCTTCTGCGGCTAGGGTTAATAAATCCCATTCCGTAACGGCGTTGAGGAAATAAACATTGTTGCTTGAGCGTGTATGGTCAATGATTAGATGAAACACGTTGCCCGTGGGGGTGGTTATGGTAATAAACTCGATACCATCTCCGCTTGTAAGGTGGTCAAGTATTTCGCCCTGTCCTTCGGGGGTGATGTTGTTGGGTGCGGGCGGTTGCGCAGGGGGTGGCGGGGTGAGCAGTACCGTATCGGATTGATTACCCGCAAAATCAACGGCATAAACGGTTATCGCATCGCCCGCGGCAATATATTGGCCAATGTCCACCACAAGAGCCGAATCTACCCTGTGATTAAACCGCCGTTCGTTGATATAAACGGCTTCAATCGCATAAAACCCCGGCGTGGCTCGGATTCTAAGCAACGAACCAATGATTTCCGCTTCCACCATCGGCGGTGCAACGGGTGTAACCGCTGTTGTAAATACCGTCATTGGCGCAAGAAAAAGGCTCATGCACAGCAACAGAGCCATCAAGCATTTCATCTTTACAAAGCGTTTAAGCTGTTGATTATTCAATATCATCGTTAATTTCAACGCTTTCACCTTCCTTTTTATCACTTGGTTTTTGTAAATCGTTCGGGCTTGCGGGCTTCGCCCGTAAACCCCGCAATATTTCAAATATTTCCTCCATTCCGCCGGACAGGGTATTGGCGGCAGAACGGGCGAGTAAGGACAATTGTTCCTTTTCCGCTTCGACGATTTCACGTTCAATTACCAATGCGGCGGCTTCATGTTCGGCAATAATGCTTCGGTGTTTCGCAAGCCGTCCCCGTAATCGTTGGATTTTATCCATGTTGCACTTCCTCCCTTTTTTATTAGCTGACATACGGTTGCACAAAAAAAAGCGGGTTGATACGCCGCCATGCCCCGCCGTCCTCATTGATTGACACTTCCATGTGCAAATGTGGGCCTGTGGCTGTCCCTGTTTGCCCCACCGTGCCAATAACTTCGCCCATTTCCAGTTCATCGCCCACCGTTACATGGATCACGGCCATATGCGAATATAAAAGCCGAACACCCAGACCCCGTTCCTCGTCAACGTATTCGATGATAACGGTATTGCCGTAACCCCCCATATACTCCGCAGCCGTTACGATACCCGGCGCACCGCTTAAAATCGGCGTACCTTCGGGCAGGGCTATATCAATACCCGTGTGGAATGACCGCTCCATGTAAACAGGGTGGAATCTGTACCCGTAGGGGCTTGTCATTACCCCAAGCCAATTATTTTCGAAGGGGCTTCCCACAAACTGGCGCAGACCCAAGCTGTCCATGAGGACATCGTACAATTCCTTTTGTTCATCGTTCATGCGGTTTTGCAATACTTGTGAAACGGTCATATTTACGGTTAGGGTAACGGCGCGGTAATACCAGTTGAAATACAGCCGTTCCTCGAAAGGTTCAACCCGTACTTCCTGCCAATCCTCTACCCATTGTATGTCCTCCACCCATTGCAAATCCGGCACCCATACACCGTCAACGTATTCGCCGAAATCAACCCATTCCCCCAAATCTTCATAACCGCCCAAATCTTGCAATTCGTAATACCATGCTTCCACGTAGGCATAACGGACTTCGTAACCCTCGGAAATGCCAAAGGTAAAAGCCGTATCAAAAACGCTCCGCAAGACGGCGTGTATGTCGTGTCCGTCAAAGTCACCGTACACCGCCGTTAGATACGCCATAAGTTGGAACGGGTCATGGGTGATGTCACTAAGAAACGGAAGCAGTACAAGGGGGTCAAAATCGGGCGGGTCATATACGGGTGGTTCAAAATAGGGATGCCCCAAACCCACTTCAATAAGCGTACCTTCAAATATCACATCCATCCCACCGCTTGGGCGGTTTAATATGAATCTAAATTCGTGCAAGCCTTCAACATCGACGGCGGCTTCGAGGATTTCTTGCTTCAAATCCACTTCAAGGCGTGTGTAATACGCGCTGTACTCCGTTATTTCGTCCGCATCAGCCCTGTAGGAGATGTAATCAAGCACATAACCCGTAGATGAACCGAGGAGCGAAAAACACATCGTAAACAGCAAAAGGATTGCACCGAGAATCAATAAAATCCCCCCGATTTTCAATAAAATAGGCACAGCGGCTTTTGCTAACGCCAACCCTGCCTTTTTGAAAGCGATTTTCAATCCCAAGGACGCACCCATTTTAGCGAGTGCCTTACCGTCACCGCTGATTGCCGCCGCACCCGCGCCGACAACCGCACCGGCTATGCCGAGTTTACCCATTACCCTACCCGATTGCGCCATTCTAAAGGCTTTGGCGTAATCGCGCTTGATACGTCGCTTTTGAATCAAGCGCGAAAGGGTATTTTTTCGTAATTCGGGTTTATTCTTTAAGAGTTGTTGATACGCAAGCCTCCCCTTGTTTTGGGCTTCTTTGATTTTTAGGTGCTGTAGACGGCGGTAGGGTCGGTTTTTAACATAGCGGCGTACACGTTGGGCTGTTTGATATGTTTTGACCGCCGCTTTTTCGCCGCTGTGCGCGGCTTTTACTCCTGTGTTACCCGTGAGGTTTTCCATTTCCGATATTTTACTGTGTACCAAAGCAGAAGCGTGTCCCGTAACATATCGTCCGGCGTTGGCGGACAGGGTACGGGATTCGGCTTGATTCCATTTCGCGTCGGGTTTTTCAACCTTTTCGTCTGTAAAAGAAATCTTACGTTTTTCCTTACCCGATTTTTCGTCATGTACCAACTTGGTGATTTTAACTTTTTTCGTAGGGATTTTTGCTTCGGCTTTTTTGATTTTTGCTTCCAATTTCTTGGTCTTTGGGTCGCTGTCCTCGTGAAGCAAAATAATGACGCTTTTATTTTCAACGCCATTATATGCCAAACGGCTTTCATCGGGGATGTTTTCGTGTGCCAACTTTTGCTCATTATGGCGTAGTTTTGAATCATCGGGTTTGCGTTCCGCCGTGGCAAAGATTTTAACCAGTTTCGCCCCTTCTTGAATCATCGCCCTTACGCCTTTTGTGCCGGAATCCTCACCACCCTGTTCATCGGGCATCATGTTGGCTGCGGCTTGGGAAGCGATATATCCACGGTCTAGTGTACGGCGCAACAAACGGTCTTTCTTTTTCCGCTTGGTTTTGTTATTTACGGTTGGTACGTTTTTCTTGTTTTCAAATAAAGTACGCCGCCCGCGAGTACGCATTTCCCGTATTTCTTTTGTAGCGTTAAGGATGGCCGCAGGGGTTTCCAAAACATCGTGTTTAATCGCCTGTACCGCGTCGTTTTCCCTATCGTCGGGGAGCAGTTGGTCAATTTTGTGCAACGCCCGTGAGGTTAAGTTGTTGTCATGTTTCTCTTTTGGCTTTTTAACAGGGGTATGGGGTTGGTGGGTGTTTTCATCATGTGTAGGTGTATTGACGGGATTGCGGTTTATGGGCGATTGGTTGGTCGGAGTGCCGGATGGGGTAGCGGTTTGCAAGTGATACACCCCCTCGCCATTATTTTGTTGTTTACCCCGCGCTCACAATTTCGTCCAACTTGGTTGTCATAATCCTGTACAGTTCCGTATCCTTCGGGAATTTATCCACAAACGGGATAATGACGTTGCCGTAAAACATAAGCCCTTCGCCCGGCCCACTCCCCGATACATAAGAAATCTGATACGGCGATATGCCTAACTTTTTCGCAAGTATCTCCCTGTCCCCCGGTGCTTGGTTCAGCATCAGCACAAAGTCGGAATTTTCAAAAATATTCTCCACTTCCATTGAAATTAAGAGGTCTTTGACATTCTGTGTGATACCCGTAGGGATGCCGCCCCATTTTCTAAATCGCTTCCAAATCTCGATGGAGTACGCCGCCGTTTGAGGTTCTTTCAAAAGAAGGTGAAATTCGTCCACGTAAAACCAAGTCTTTTTCTTGGCGGCGCGGTTTAGGGTGACACGCTGCCAAACGCAGTCCATGAGGATGAGCATACCCAACTTTTTAAGGCTTTTTCCGAGTTCTTTAATATCAAAACAAACCAACCGATTGTGCAAATCTATGTTGGTTTGATGATTGAACACCGACAACGAGCCTGTTACATAGATTTCCAATGCGGTGGCGATATTCTGTGCTTCCGTTTCCTCTTGTTCCCGCAAAAGATTGTATAAATCTTCAAGGATGGGCATATTTTCGGGGCGTGGGTCAACGAGGTAATCCCTGTATACCCTTCGGACGCATCGGTCAATGATGGTTTTTTCTGCAGGGGCGAGGCCGTCCCTACCGCCGACAACCAATTCACACAAGGATAGGATAAAATCACTTTTTAAGGTGAGGGGGTCGTCGTCGTCCTCGATATGGATATTGATGTCCATTGGGTTTACATAATGGCTGCTTGTGGCTGAGAGCTTTACCACTTGCCCGCCAAGCCGCGAAACAACCGGATAATATTCGGCTTCGGGGTCGGCGATGATAATATCATCATCGGTAATCAAAAAAGCGTTTACCATTTCGCGCTTCGCGGAGAAGGATTTACCCGCACCCGGTGTACCGAGGATTAACCCGTTCGGGTTCTTTAATTGCGTTCGGTCAGCCATGATTAAATTATTGGAAAGGGCGTTAAGTCCGTAGTACAACGATGCGCCGCCCATGAACAGCTCGCATGTGGTGAACGGTACGAAAATGGCGGTGCTGCTTGTGGTAAGTCCCCGTTGAATGTCCACTTGGTTTAAGCCCAACGGCAAGGAGGAAATGAGGGCTTGCTCCTGTTGGAAATCCAAGCGTTTCAAGGCGCAGTTATATTTTTGGGTAATACCTTGCGCGGCGAAAACGAGGTTATCCAACTTCTGCTTTGTGGGGGCGGTGTTCATCACTAAAATGGTAGCAAGGAACATCCGCTCGTTTCGGCTTTGCAATTCCTTGAGGATGTTTTTGGCTTCGTCCCCGAAAGTGGATATATCGGTAGGGATAACGTCCATGTCATACCCCGCACGTACCGCCTTTTTTTGTGCGTCAATCTTCATCGCGTCCAAGTCGGTGATTTTCCGCTTGATGGTTTTGATGGCTTCCTGTTGGTCGATGGAACGGATGTGAAGGTTGATTGTTACGGCGTTGTCCATGTTTAGGAAGTCGTTTAGCATTTTGTCCGTCAATTCCGGCGCGATGATTTGAATAAAACTAACCGCCCCATACGTGCCGCCCATTTTGAAGCATTTGGGATCGCGGAAGTCAAATGATGAAGGGCATATAACATCCTTCGTGGATTGCCCCGATGCGGGTACGCTTTTCCAATTGAAATGCAGTTTATCCTGTCCGTTCGGGTGCATTTGCCCGTGCAATACTTCCAACCGTTCCGCACCCGTGAGGGAGTGCGCTACTACCCCCATCGTGCGAAAACCCGTTAGTACATCGGCTTCAATGCGTTCAAGGCGTGGCTTCGCTTCCGCAAGGTTTTTTGCCTCGATGCCAAAGGTGATGTACTTGTGTTTCACAAGGCCGTTATTGCCTTTGGATAGCTGACCTTTCATCATTTCGGCGTATTCCCGCCGCACGGCGTTAAACGCATCGTCTTGGTCGGGGATATGGATGGATTTTTCAAAATCCTTCGCATTGCCGTATTTATTTACAAAGGAAAGCTGTACCTTGATGGTGGCATCGAAGTAGTTAAGAAATTCGCAATAAGCGTTAAAGATTTGGTCTTTGTCCTCGTTTTGGGCGAGTTGGTAGTTAATATCGCCGAAGGTGACGGTTTTGTTGTAGAGCCTGTCAGTCACTTGGCATATACCGTCCCTAAACATTTCCTTATAAGGTATGGTTTCTTGGACGGTGTTCGGCGGCGTTTTTGTGCCAAAGAATTTTTCGCGCATCCATGCGACAAACCGAGCGATAAACCCTAATATCCCCGTCTTGGGTGTTGCGTTAGGGTCTGCGGGTCGCGCTGATTTGCTTGGCCTTTGGACTGCCTTTGTTGGCGTTTTTGGTTTTTCCTGTGGCTTGGTCAAAATGTCCCTCCTGTTCCTTTTCCGCGTTCTTTTCGATAAACGCATACATATTTTTTGTGCGGTATACCCGTATTTTTGGGTAGAAAATCGTTTGCCGCAGAATCAACAGCAAAAACTTCTCCGCTGGGATAACCCCGTCCTTGTTGTAAATCGCAAAGAAAAAAGCGGGGATCACCGCCGCTATCATTAAGGTCATTGCGCCTGTATTACCTAACATCCCTCGGAAGGATAAAAAAAGCGGCATACCGATGGCGGCCGCCGCTCCGAAGCAAACCACTTGCCGCTTCGTAAGGTTCATTATTAAACGCGTTTTTACTTCGGTCATGTCTTTGGGTACGGATACATAAGCCATTTAATCACCCCTTTCGTGGTTCACATTTTTAATGGCTGCCAAATATACTTTTGGAAATAGCGGGTGTTTTGAAAAGGGCGAAACACATCAGTACGAGATAACCTAAAATCGCCCAAAATCCCGCGCCTCCTGTGTCTACGGCGAAGTCATTAACCACATCCACCATCATGCCGCCGATAACGGCAACCACAATAAGCATCAGCAAACCTTGAAATGCGAGGGATAATAATGATTTTAAGTAGTTATTACCCATTGCCCTGTATTCTTGGTTGCCCATCGTTGCCAATGGGATAGGTGCGGCCACTACATACATGAAAATTTCCAAGAAGCGTCCGACAATCACGATGAATATGGCAATCCGCACGATGGGGAAGATAAGGCTAAAAATATTGAGTTGAAACCAAAGCCCAACCAAGTCGCCCAATGACGCATCCTCAAGCAGTTCATGGAACGCATCCAAGTCCAAGCCGTCACCGATACTTGCGGTGGCATCAATCGCCGCGCCCGTGATTACTTCATTACCGATGGTAAAAATCGCCCCCACGATAACAAAGGCGTTTGACACGATAAGAATTGCGATGAAACTCTTGATAATCCATTTGATTACTATGTTCATCACATCTAAATCCGCGAGGTTGTTTTTTTCAATCAGCATTTGCACCAACTCCAACGCGATGAAGAAGCCCAAAATAAGCCCCGCGACGGTCTGTATGGCTGTCCCTGCTGTACCCGCGATGCCTACAACCAAATCCCACGGCCCGCCGCCGGAAAAATCCATCGGGGTTTCCGCTACGGTGTCGGCGGTTCTAATCAATTCCTCGTTTATGGTGTCAAATAACCCTTCGGCGGCGTTTAACACAGCACCGATAAATATTTCACGTATTGAATTGATTATTGAATCTACAATTCCTCCAATGAAGGCAATCACCCCCCATGCTTAATATTTTTGTGTATAAAATCTTGCCCTTCGGACAACCGCTACCCCCCGAAAGACCAGCCGAGGCTTCGGGGGTAGTGTGTTGCCGAAAGGGTGTACCGTTTTTGCGTGGGTTTACGTGGGGAGCAGCGTTTCGAGTTGGGGGATAGCGAATAAGCCGAGCAAAATTAAACCCAAGCCCGCCATGAGTTGTTTAATGCCTTGTGATTTCGCACCGGGGTTGTCGTTGCCGTACCCTTCAAGAAGGTTTACGACACCCCAAATGCCAAGCCCGCCGCCGATGGCGATTATGACGATGCCTAAGATGTCGATGGCTTCGGAAATGAACGCTGCCGCTTGCACTTGCATGGGGGCGATAAAGGCGAAAGCCAACATCAGCACCAATGCCTTTGCGAATTTCGATGCCCATGATGTGGGGATTACGTCCATCAGCCTTTTATCGATGGAAGCCATTGTGTTGCAAAATACCGTTTTTACTTTACTCATTGTAATTTCCTCCTGTTTATTGGTTTTGCGCTTTGCGCTTTTTATGTGAAGGCTCGTAAGCCCCGGCTGGCAATAAAAAACCGCCGAGGGGTTTCGCCACGGCGGTAAACTAAAAAATTTGCAAGTTATATCAATTCATTGTCATTTGGGTCAAAATATTCATCTTCGTCCCCATCATCATAAAAATCTTCGGTTAGTTCATTGCTTGTTGCTTCATCTTGATTTTGTGTCGATGCGGGTGTTGGTTGTGGTGTTGGAGTATTTGATATTGGTACGGTTTTCTTTTCATCGTCGTTGATTTCAATAACCGTGTATACAACATCGTTTTTATTCAACCCTTCCATCAGATTTGCTTTATTGTCCTTAAAAACCTTAACAAACCCCGCAATATCAAATCTTTTACTTGGGTCGGAATCGGAAAGGTATTTGTAATTAGGGTGTTTTTCGATGTCGTACTTCATTGAAAGAAACGGACGTACTCCACGGACTTGTAGTATGCACTTCGAGCCGTCCATTACCGCGATTTCATCCTCAGACATGAGAGCCTTACCTAACTTTTGATAATTCATGCTGTAGGATGCGGATTGACCGCGGCTTTCCCCTGTGTTGAACATGTCGATTGTTTCTTTGCCTAATATGTCCGAGATTTCTTTAAGGGTTGTCTTTTCCTTACCGCCAAGAAACAACGTAGTGTCGCAGTTGCCCACAATCGTGTCCATGTTGTCGCGGTAGATAGCCTTTAATTGCGATTGTGCTTGCAAGATTACGCTAACGGAAATTTCACGGGAGCGGATGGTGGCGATAAGTTTTTCAAAGTTCGGGATTTGTCCGATGTTGGCAAATTCATCCAACAAACAACGAACGTGAACGGGAAGCCGCCCGTTGAAATCGTTGTCGGCACGGTCACAAAGAAGGTTAAACATTTGGCTATACATCAGCGATACGATAAAGTTGAACGACGCATCGGTGTCCGAAATGATTACGAACAGCGCGGTTTTACGCTTTATAACTTCTTTATCAACCACTTCCACAATTTCGCTTGTCGCTTTGTTACGTCTGCGCCGCTTGTGTTCGATATGATAGCCACCCAATTTATCCAATTCCAATTCATCGTGCATCATTAAATCGCGGACTTCTTTTATGTCGAAGGGCGAAAGACGCGCACCACAGGAAATGAGTATGCTTTTACTCGTTTTGCCCGCCGCAAGGGAATATTTGGCATATTGACGCACGGCGAAGTGTTCGGGGTCTTTTTCTGCCAGTTCGTCAAAGAGTATATCCACGGCGTTCTTGTGGTTTTCGTCATCTTCGCGGATTTCCATACTGTTTATCATTTCCACCAGCGTATTGATATTTTGGTCGGCTTCGGGCAGTTCGTACCATATATAACCGATGAGGGCTTGGTACAGGAGCGTTTCCGCTTTAAGCCAAAAATCGTCACCACCTTTTCCTTCACCCTTCGTATTCGCAATCAACGCCGTCACGAATTTCAAAATATCCTTTTCGCTTGAAATATAGGCGAAGGGGTTATAACCCATGCTTTTTTTGAAATCAATCGTGTTCAAC
>WRDO01000056.1 GCA_009779755.1 Defluviitaleaceae bacterium
CAAACGCCTTTCTTTCATTACGGTAATTGGGAAAGGAGGTGAGAGCATGAGCAGTTTGGCTCTTTCTTTAATCGAGATTACGATAAAGGCATTCGTCAAGGTTATCGTCACAACGCTTGCCAAGCACGTAGTTTACCGAAGAAAAGGAGGAACCGCCCCTATTCGTAGTAGGGACGGTTCTGATAAAAAGTAAGACATTGTCATGAATCGGCTCCTCTCAACCAAGAGCCGTTTTTATTATATAAAGCATACCCATTTGTGTCAAATAATAATATAAACAATAATAATATAAACAGCTTGATGTCGTAACTTTGTTAGTCGTAGTATCATCCGCATAAAACAAATTTAACCTAACCGGCGATAAAGTCCACGGTTATTTCCCTTTCCCGGTGAAAAAACTTTCCCCTTCGCGCCAAGTGCCGTGCCCTAATGCGTCGTATATGGTGGCGGCTACGTCGGCCAGTGTTTTTCGGGTACCGAGGTTGATGGGGGCGATGCCGTGGCGGTATACCAACAGCGGCACGTATTCGCGGGTGTGGTCGGTACCGGGGGTGGTTGGGTCGCAGCCGTGGTCGGCGGTGATGATCAGCAGGTCATCCTCATTGAGGGCGGCTTTTATATCGGGGAGCTGTGCGTCGAAATATTCGAGGGCCGTCGCGTAGCCTTCGGGGTCGTTGCGGTGGCCGTAGTGCATGTCGAAGTCCACGAGGTTGGTGAAGATGAGGGTGGCGTCGTTGGTTTTATCCCGCAGGGCGTCGATGGTGGCTTGTATACCGCTTGTATTGCTTGTCGTGTGGTTTACATAGGTAACGCCGCGGTTGCAAAAGATGTCCTCGATTTTACCGATGCCGAGGGTTTTTTGGCCGTGTTTTTCCAACGCGTCGAGGAGGGTTTCCCCCACGGGGGGGACGGCGTAGTCGCGGCGGTTTGCCGTACGTTTAAACGCGCCGGGTGCGCCGAGGAAGGGACGCGCGATCACACGCCCCACGAAGTATTCCCCCACGAGCATTTCCCGGGCAATGGCGCACAAGCGATACAATTCCTCAAGCGGGATGACCCCTTCGTGGGCGGCGACTTGGAATACGCTGTCGGCGGAGGTATAGACGATGGGTGCGCCCGTTTTCATGTGCTCCTCACCGAGTTTATCCATGATCACCGTACCGCTGGCGGGGTAATTGCCCAGCCATTTGATTTCGCGCCCGGCTTTTTTCAGCCACGCGGTAAGCAGTGCTTCGGGGAATTTTTCGAAGGTAGCGAAGGGCGGGTCCATGGAAAGACCTGCCAATTCCCAATGGCCCGAGGTCGTATCCTTCGCGCGGGTTACCGTGGCCATACGGCCGTACGCGGCAATCGGTAAGGCGGGATCAAGTATGGGCAAGCGGGAATCCTCGATATGTGCCAACCCCATCTCGTATAAACGGGGCAATTTGAGTTTGCCCCGCTTCTTATATATATTACCCAGCGTATGCGCCCCCGTGTCGCCGAAGTCGGCGGCGTCCGGCAACGCGCCGATGCCCACGCTGTCCAATACGATTATACATATACGCATGGCTACATTTCCCCCTCCATTTCCCGTATCGCTTTGCTCATCCGCGTTACGCGGGGGTAGTATTGGTCGGGGTCGGGATTCTTTTCCCCCATCATTTCGATTTCGAGCCGAACGATCGGCGGCTTACCGCCGAAGGGCAGGGCTTGGTTATACAACGTGAGGAGCATTCGGGGTTGGCGTGTAAAATCCAATTTGTCCAACGTGATTTCGGCGGTTTTTTTGATGTGCTTCATGGCGCGTTTCGGCGAGGGGTATTGCGCGAAGTGGTTTTCGGTCGTATCGTGGAAGAAGATATAGTCGTAATTTTCACGCAGGGGGAAGTAGTGCAAAACCTCGTCATATATTTCGCTCAGGTATGCGTTTACGGGCATTTGCAGGTGTATCCACATCGCCGCATCCGTTTCCATACGCACGCGGAAGGTATAAATGGGTTGTTCCAGCAGCCCGCTTGATATGGCGGCGGGTATGAACTGCGCCATCCGTACCAGTATCCCAATCATTTCCGGGTCGGCGAAAAGCGAATCCTTAAGTACGGAGAAGGGCATGTTTTTCGCGATGTCATAATAATTTTTATCGGTAGGCTTCGCGCCGAAGATGCGCAGGCCCAAATCGGTGAGCGTATAGTTCGAACAGGGCGCAAAGAACGCGATGAACAGTTCGCCGTCGTCGTGGACATCCGCGTTAACGATAAAATCGTCTATTTCCCCGCTGAAATCGAAGGGCAGGACATAAAGGGGCCTGATCAATTTCAAGTAATGGCCGAACGGGGTGAAAAAATATCGGTCCAAGACAACGCCCATCATAAATGTACTTGCGAGGAACGCGCCGTCCGGGCTTTTGATATCCAAGGTGTCCGATTCCATGCTCAGCTCGACCAAATCTTCCAATGTGTAGCCCATCATTTCGTATATCATTTCGAACAGCGAGTCGGTTTCCACGGGTTCGGCAAACATGGACCGTACGAACGTATCGGTAAATATCGTTTCGGGTAGCGCGATAAGGTCCCGCAGGTTGTGCGCGCTTATCGATAACGCGGCTTCAACGATTTCCGTAAATAATTCGTCCGGGTGGACAGCCAAGCGTTCCTCCCAATCGCGTGCGACCTCCAAACGGTTTATATATAATGAAGGAACTTTTACCAGCAGCTTCATTTTTATAACGATATCCAATAAAAAATCGGCATACGCCGGGTCGGGGATGGTTAGCCCCTTCGCCAATTCCAGCTGCTGCGCTTCAAAAAAATAATCCCCCTCCCGTATGTCTGTATGGGGGAAGCAAAAGTCGATTATACGCGCCAAATCACCGATTATCGGGTGAACAGGATCGCCGTAAGGCAGCATCTCGATGTCGAAGCCGGAGAACCGATTTATATTGCGCAGGAGCACTTGCGGGTACAGAGCCGTGTCCTGCCCGTAATATCGGCAAAGCGATTCCATGATGTTGGCGGGGGAAAAGGGCGTGTTCTCTATCAACGTGGAATAGTACCAGCGGCGGTACAAAGCAGCGGTATACGGCATCAACTGCCTGCGTTTGCGCACGGGCGCGTCGCGGTAGGCATCGGTGAATCCGTTTTCGAACAGGATATGCAAGGTCCGCACTTGGTCCATAAAAGGTCTTTCCAACGCTGCACCCCCTTTCGGGTAGTTATGGTAATGTAATTTGATTGTAACATTAGGGATAATGTAAAATCAACGGGGTTTGCTTCGCTTCACGAAGAACTTCGTAACACATTTTTAATAATTTATTCATAATATATTAAAAAAGTGTTGCAAATATTTAGTAACCATGTTATCATACGGTCACATGAATGTAACATAAAAGGATGAACCCCATGTTTTTGAAGAAAAACCTGCAGGTGCCCCCCACAATAAAAGTCAAAAAAGCCAGCGATATTATTAAAAACGGCTCCCATAAGCAAAAGAAATACCTTTCGCTTATGCTCGTACCGTCGTACACGACGGGCAAGACAAGAAGCCTTCGAATCCCCCGTGCGCTTTTCTACTGTGTCCTCATCTTCATCTTTGCGGTAAGTGCCGTTATCGCGGGCTTGCAAATCCGCGCCGATTACCTCCGCCACATGGCACGGCACTACAGCACGCAATTGTCATTCACCGAGGAGCAGTTCAGGGAGTTTAGGCACGATACCGAAGCGGAACTTGACGAATGGATTGCCGCCAACGCGGACCTGGCCGAACAACTCGGGGACGAAATCATTGACCGCCGCCGCGCGGAAATCAGTATGCAGCGCAACCATCAAGGGTCGCTTAACGAAGTACAGGATTACTTAAACGAGTTGGAACGCCAAATCCAAGAATTCGAAGAGAAGCTAAACGCCGCCGTCACGGGCCTCACACACCGTACCTTCATCCCCGCCATCGCAAATCTGTTGGAACAATTGAGTGATTCGCAAGCGCAAATCCGCGCGGCTTTCCTTCCCGCCGAACCTTTATATGAAAACGGTTATACCAACGGATATGAAATCGCCGCAGATACCGCAAATTCCCGTATGGACGGCGTCGTGGGTCTGGCCGCGACTTCCCTTTCCTTATCCCTGCCCCCCACCGTAACCCAAAGCGACATACACACCCAAATAGCGGAACTCCTTTCAACGTTGGAAATGCTGACCGAGTTGAAGGAAGACATGCAATATTACCGCGAACGCATCCAACCCTACTGCGACAACTACCCCACCCTTTGGCCCGTACGCGCGGCGATCAGCTCCGGCTTCGGCAGGCGCAGGTGCCCCTTCGGCAGCGGCCAATGGCAGCAACACACGGGCGTTGACATCCCGTCCCCGGCCGGTACGAGTATCCGCGCGGCGGGCGGCGGCGTCGTCACGTTTGCCGGTTGGGCAAGCGGCGGTTTGGGTAATATGGTCGTCATCGACCACGGTAACGGTATCCAAACCCTGTATGCGCATAACCGTGCAAACCTGGTAACGGTCGGCCAACGGGTTGCCCGCGGCGATATTATCGCCCGCGTGGGCACCACCGGCTCCACCACCGGCCCGCACGTCCACTACGAAGTACACGTAAACGGCCGTCCGGTCAATCCCCGCCAATTCTTGTTGGAATAAAAATGAATAGGTTGTGAATATATGGCAAAAACCCGCACACAAGACGAATTTACCCGCCCCACCGGCACCGTAATCGGTCGAGGGTTTTCCGTCCAGGCCGCCCGCGTGGTAGGTTCCGAATCGGAATCCATGCGCTTGGACGGTGTTATCCAAGGTAATGTTGAGCTTGACGGCGTACTTAACTTAGGCGAAACGGGCCGTGTGGAAGGCGATATCCTGGCCGAATCCGCACGTATCGCAGGCGCGGTGTACGGCAGCATCCAATGCCGATACGCCTTACACCTGACCGCCACCGCCGAAGTTACCGGGGATATCCTGACCGAAACGCTGATCATCGACAAAGGCGCGGTCCTTCATGGGCGTTGCCAAACCTCCGCACCGTCGGAATCCGTACCGGCACTCGCTTACGCGACGGCGTAATACATCCAAGCCTCCTCTTTTATTTCACAATAAAAAGTCCACGGTTGGTTCCTTCCCCGCCAACCGTGGATTTTTTTTTCGTATTGCTTTAATTAACCGGTGGCCGTGAAATCCCGAGTGCTTTTTTCCGCATCTTTTCCTCGTACAATACGTTATCCGCGCTGAGGATCGCCGTTTCGAAGCATTCCTTCGTGGCGTTTTCCAATACGACGTTGCCGATGCTGCATTGCACTTTATAAGGATGGAAGCCGAGTTGGTTGTATTCGTCTATCCTGGCGCGCAGGCGGTTGGTTACTTGATCGCCCGTTTCCTTGGTCTTGACCGACGAAAAGACGACGAATTCATCGCCGCCCACGCGCCCGATGATGTCCTCCTTGCGTAAGGTATCCTTAAGGATGTGCGAAAAAGCGGCGATGGCCTTGTCGCCTTCCTTATGGCCGTAGGTGTCGTTAATCATCTTAAGCCCGTCCATATCCATGAACATAACCATCGGGATCATTTCGGAATTGCGGCGCATAAAGTCCATACGGGAATAAACGAATTGGAAGAATCCGCGGCGGTTGAGCAAACCCGTAAGCTCGTCGGTAATGGAGAGGGTTTGGATTTTGGTGAGGAGCTCCGCGCCTTTGATGGCGGTGGAGATATTTACGCGCAGCGTTTCATAGGCGTGTACGGTAATTTCCGGGTCGTAGGGCAGGAAGATAACACCCAACTCTTCATCCTTAAAAAAGAGCGGGATAAAAAACAACATACGCCGTTCACGGTTAAGTCGAATTTATCAATCGTGGAAAAGTCGGAGAACATGATCGGGTTCCAACTGTTGTGCTTCATATTGAAGCGGGCATCGCCGTCAAAGCCGATCAGCGTATCAATCGTACGGTTGGCCTCGGTATCGCTTGAGCGTATCGGGTTGCTGTACAGGCCGATCAGGGCCATGTTGATTTGCACCTCGGGCAGTAAACGGAAAAGCTCGTCCGCCAACGCGTCAATGTCGAACATCAATACAAGCGCGCTCGTAACACGGCGCAACGCCAAACGCGAATCGCTCGCGAGGTTTTCGCGTACCTTGTCCTCGTTGCCGGAGATATCGTTGACCAGCGTTACGGCATGGAGCAGGGTTTCCAACACCAGGTGGGGGTCGTAGATTTCATCCTTATACCGCTGCGTGCTTACCATAAAGATGTTAAGCAATTCGTGCCATACGTCGTATTCTTTGCTGCGGTGGCTGTAGCCGACCAATATTTCATCCAGCAAATTAAGGAATTCCACTTTGCGGAAGGGTTTTTCGATTACCTTGCGCACCAGCTGCGTAACCCAATTTTGTGCGCGTTTCGTCGAGATTTCCGCCGGGAAGTGGGGTATCACCTTTTTTAATACGGAAGGGATGAAGGAATTGGCTTCGGCGTTTTCATTTTCGGCCTCCGAACCGCCAAAGTCCCGTTTAAAGCACCCGCACGACTGCCGCGCGATAAAAACGGAGCGCACATATTGTACGTCGTCCACTTTTTCACCTTTAATTTTTTTAAGCAATGTGTTCGCGCTTTCGATACCCATCCCGTAAAAGTCCTGTTTCGATGTGCTTACCGAAGGGATGAAGGTGGCGGCGTCGCGGTCGTCGTCAAAGCCCGTGATAGCGATGTCCGTAGGGACCTGGATACCCCTGCGCTTAAAATCGGTCAATATCTGTATGGCGGAAATGTCATCAGACGTCGCGACGGCGTCGAAGGGGATTTTGCGGTTGTCCAACAGTTCCACCGTCGCACGCCGCGCGCCTTCGTGGCTGAAGTCGCCGGGTAATACATAATTCGCGTCAAAGGGGATTTTATTATCCGCCAATGCCTTCTTGTAACCGATCAAACGGTCCTCGGCCTCTTGGTGCCCGTCGGGACCCCTTACGAAGGCGATTTGCCTTTTACCGTGGTTCTTGATCAAATGGTCAACCGCGCTGTAAATGCCGCCGACATTGTCCGCGAGGATAGAGGGGATATTCGGTATGATTTGTGAAAGGGAGACGCAGGGGATATGTGCGGGGATACGGCTGACGTAGGAATTATAGATTTCGTCGCCGCCGATCAAGTGAGAGATAAAGCCGGAAAATAAAATAACGCCGTCCAGGTACTTGCTGGTGTATATGGAATCGAAGCAGGTATCCATATGCGACGCGAGGTCCAAATGGCTGCTTTGGTAGGTGCCCATGTATGCGATCAAATGGATGTCGTGTTGTTTGGCGAATTCGTTGATGCCGCGCCACATCTCCATTTGTGCGAAATTGTCAGCGTTGGAAAATAATACACCGAAAGTCACAGCCATTCCTCCACCCTCTAAGTCGGATATGTATAATATAATATATCAAACCGTATAAACACAAGCTCTTTTGTCAAGCATAACAAAAAATCCGGGGGGTGTGGTGTTTTATTCGGCGAAAATGATGTGAAAATTTTGTTGTACGGGGGGGTAGCGGCGGGGCGGGGGGCCGCAACAACCCCCCGCCCGCTCGTTGTGTACATTCGGTGCGGAAGAATTTTTACCGCGAAAGCATCCTGCGCAGGTGCAGGTTCAATTCCTTAAACGCGCTGCGGGGGTTGATTTCGTTGAGGGCTTCCAACAACGCTTGCGCCTCGTCGTCGGGTAAATGTTCGCGCTTGTTGGCGAGGAAGGCCGCGCGGTTCTTTAAGATAAACATCAGGATTTCGGGGGCTTTTGCGCGTTTGCCCGCCATGTCGCGTACGACCGAGCTGGAGGACGCGAACTGGATGAATTGCTTGTTCATCAAGGCGTAATTGATTTTACCGTTTTCGTCCGAATAGCGGTCGATGATGGCCTTAAATTCGTCACTCGATACCATGCAGGCGGCGGTAACCTTTTGGGCTTCCTCCTCGGTGACTTCGTCGTCTTCGCATTCATTCGAAACCATGATTTTTACCTTGCCCCGGCCGGAATACGGCAACCCCGACAACAATTCCTGCGCTTCCTCGAAACCTTCACGCAGACCTTCGGCGGCTTCGGACACGGGGTCCAGCACGACCTCGCCCGTGCGCTTGTCGACCTTGGCGAAAGCGGTCGCGTCGTGGTCGGTAAAATGCAGCTTGATACCGCTGCCGCCCGTGCGTAATTTTACCTTGTACGCCACGGCGGGGATGGTGGTGAGCTCGACTACCTTTGTGCGGATGATGTTCATGGATCGGTCTCCTTTATATTTTATTTATGTTGATATGAAAGCATTCTTGTACGAAACGGCGGAATTTATGCGGGAGCGGCGCCGTCCATGAAGCGGGGGTGGGAAAGCCGTCCGTTTCCTTGGAGTTCGTAAGCGTCAAGCGGTACGCGTGGAGCAATTGCGCAGGGGCGTAGGGTGTGGTTTTGCCGCCGTATTTTTTATCCCCCGCCAACGGATGCCCGATGCTTGCCAAGTGTGCGCGGATTTGGTGCGAACGGCCCGTGACGGGACGGACGAGGAGGAGGGAATACATATCGGATACGGCAAGGGATTGATAACGCGTAATCACCGGCTTAGCCGAATCCGGCGGATGAAGAGAATGCCCCCCAACCGCCGATGTTACCCGCGCTGTATTCGTCTTTTCGTCCTTTATATATTCCCCATGCAACACGGCTTCGCCTTCCAGCTTCCCTTCAACCACCGCTAAGTATTCCTTATCGAAGCCGCCGTTTGCGAATAAACCTGCGCAGGTTTGCAACATATACAACGTTTTGCCGCAAACGACCAAACCGCTTGTATTAACGTCCAACCGGTTGCACAGCGCGGGGGTGAAGGTATCCGACGGGTCGTAACCGCCGCTTTCGTATAGATAATGCAACACCCGCGCCAGCAAGTGATCGTTGTTTTCGCCGCTTGCCATAGTTGCTCCGCCGTGGGACGGCATACCGGCGGGTTTGTTGACGATCAATAAATGCTCGTTTTCGTAGATAATACCCGTTAATTTCGCCGCGGGGGGGATGCTCCTTGCGCCGTGCAGGCTTGCGAGCGTTTCCGGCGAGAGGTAAAAATCCAACGTGTCGCCTTCGTTTAGGGTTTCGTTCCCTTCGGCGCGCGCGCCGTTTAGTTTTACGCGTTTCTTGCGAAGCAATTTATACAGCAAGGGATGCGGGGCTTCCTGCAGGTAGGCGAAGAGGAACCTGTCCAAGCGGCGGTTGGCGTCTTGGGGCGGTATGGTATACCTATGCGGCATAGAAAGTATCCCCGTGTGCCCCGGCGTTAATCCTATCCATTTTGTTTGGCCAGCCATATCAGGTAGGCATTCATGAAGGGGTCAAGCGCGCCGTCCATCACGGCTTGTACGTTGCCCGTTTCCTCGCTTGTGCGGTGGTCCTTCACCATGCTGTAGGGGTGGAACACATAGGAACGGATTTGCGAACCCCACGCGATGTCCTTCTGCTCGCCGCGTATGCCCGATATTTTTTCGAGCTGTTCCTCGCGCTGTTTGAGGAACAACTGCGCTTTAAGCATCTTCATGGCGCGGTCGCGATTTTGGATTTGGCTGCGTTCGTTTTGGCATTGCACCACAATCCCCGAAGGCACATGCCTGATGCGGACAGCGGAGTCCGTCGTGTTTACGTGTTGGCCGCCCGCCCCGCCCGAACGGTACGTATCGATCTTTAAATCCTCGGGGTTGACTTCGACGGAAACATTGTCGTCAAGCTCCGGCATCACATCGCACGAAGCGAAGGACGTATGCCTTCTGCCCGACGAATCGAAGGGTGAAATCCGCACCAGCCGGTGGATGCCGCGTTCGCTCTTCAAATACCCGAAGGCATTGTCGCCGTTGATTTGGAACGTGGCGGACTTGACCCCCGCTTCCTCGCCGTCCAGCAAGTCCAGCAATTCGAATTTGAAATCGCGCTTTTCTGCCCATTTATTATACATGCGTAATAAAAGCGATACCCAATCACACGACTCCGTACCACCCGCGCCCGGGTGCAGCGTAACGACGGCGTTGTTGCCGTCATATTCACCCGCCAACAGCGTTTCCGCCCGCAGTCGGTCATATCCTTCAATAAAATTCGCCAAAAGCTCCCGCGCTTCGGGGATAACGGATTCGTCCTGCATTTCCATCCCCAGTTCAGCCAACGTTTGCACATCGTCATACATCGTGCGCAGCCTGTCATAAACGGTAATCTTTCCGCGCAATAATTTCAATTCACGCAGTACACCCTGCGACCTTCCGGGATCAGCCCAAAAATCCGCATCCGCGGTCAGGGCTTCCAGTCGTTCGATTTCGACACGCGCGTTAACGGAGTCAAAGTGAATCCCCCATTTCAACAAGCCGCGCGCGGTACGGCGCAAGTGCGCGCAAGAGTTCTTCCAAGGCAAGCATGTGTGTCACGTCCTTTGCGGGTTAGATTTGAACAGATACGTATTCGTAGGCTTCGTTGAAATAATTTTAGTATGGATTTATTTTATTGGGAAGAAAGTGAGGGAGATTTTCGGTAAAAGTAAAGGTGCCTGTTTCACGGTCAATGGTGTACCGCCAATTATTGAAGATATTTGTCCCTAATAAGATGGTGTCATAAAGCTCGTTTGCGGCGGGGAAAGGGTAAGCAAGCACAACGGCACGTTCTATTACACATCCGCCGAAATGAAGCATGTTTAACGCGTATAGTTGCCCCGTACCCGTTGTTCCGCCGATTACAACGCTCCGATTGATTCCTAAGTTGTACCCTGTCCGTTTTGCCATCCAGAGAGGGACCATTGTGTTATAACATCCCGTATCCACCATGACGCGTACTTCATTTAATTCATTGGCGGGATGGATATATTTTATCGATGCCGTTACATAAATCCGATGCTTAGCGTTTGTGTGAATATTCAAATTGTATGCCACTTGACATTTCTCCCCTGTTCGGACAACCGCACATCATATGTCCCTTCCCTTTAAATTCGGTAAGTTTAATATTGAGCAAATCATCAAGGTCGGCGTCCGTATTTTCACCAATGGCGACGATACGACCGCGACCCTGATGCGGGTAATCGCGTTCATCCAATAATACCCATTGCCCCGGATAAAGGTGGTCGATTTCCCTTTCTGTACGCACAATCGTTTCATTCAATCTTTTAACCATTGCTAACCTCCCGCGATATAGTAATATACTATATTTTTTATTATTTACCGGAGTTGTTAAAATCCGCTTTGTTTGTCACGTCCTTTTTTATTCAAATGGGAAAACCTCTACTGCATAAATCGCTTCATCTTGCGAATCTATCCAAATCCGCGCGCCGACCGGTATCTTTTCAAACACATTATACATAAAACGGTGGCTGCGCACGGAGCGGCCGGTACCGTTATCGTCGCGGAACGCGCATTCGGCGTACGCGTCCATCCACGGACCGATACGCACGAAGGTCGCGCCCGTATTGATATCTATAATACCCACCCGTTCAAAATAAGGGGTATAGATGCATATATTATCTGCTTCATACGCGGTGCCTTCATATTTTAAACGTTCGAGAAGCCGCTTGCGCCGCCCGTCGACCATGAGAAATATGAACCCAAGCGCGCACATTATCCCGCCCGATACGAAAAACGCAACGGAATTCGCTGCGGAATATAACACAACAGCGAATTGGATGATGAAAAACACCGCGCCCAACAGAAAGAAGATTCCCCCGGCGACGAGTGTAGCGGGCTTAAGGTTCATAACAGAGCATCTTTTTCCTGTCCATCAGGAACAAATCAAACACCTCTTTATACATCATACATATATCACTTCCGAAGAGGGAATAAAATAATTTCGCCCGGCGAACTGCGGCGGCGTTAATTTCATAATTTTATCTTTTATCCCTCCGAACCATTTAACATATCAAACGTGATATTTTTTATATCGTTCCGAAATTCATCCCAATCGGGTTTACTAATCCACATGATTGAATCGAATCCGTTCGATAAAAAAGGTCGGTTTTTATTATTTCACCAAAATGCGGCACAAGGTCGTTAACGAAATCGAGCTTTAATGATACCTTTGAATCCTTCCTTGCGCGTATACTTGCGAAATGCTCCGCCCGAATGAACCCTTTATCCATATCCCATTGATAACCGTTATCACGAAGCATTGTGAAGATTTTATCCAATTGATCATCATAAGTTTGCGAACGGTTAATAAAAAAGTCCAAGTCATCCGAATAACGGTGATGATAATAACCCCGGCTAAGCGCCGTCCCCCCGGTCAGAAAAAAATCGGTGCCGCTGCGACTTATAATATTCATGACCCCATCTTGAAGGGGGTAGAGGTTCTCTTCGTAATACTGCGAGGGCGAAGTCAAAATGATACCTCCTTTCTTTGGGCCAAATACGCTCGGCAATTTCCGGAGTATACAATTCTTTAATCGCATCAACACCCCAAAGCGCCGTCATGTAATGCCACGGTAAACGTTCCAAGGAGCGGACGAATAACGTATTTCGGGTAAAAGAACCGCAGGTTTCAAGCTGCCCTTTTATTAACGCAAGTATGTCCTCCGGTTTGTCCGAATAATCCCAATTAAGCGATTCCGTTAGCGATAACTGCTCTTCATAACTTAATTGCAACAATACTTTCACATGCCTTTCCTTACTTTCGTTCCACCCACGCCACCATCTCATCAAAATAAGGATAAAACGGGCCTTGTCTGCCTTCAACCAAGAAGTCCCCCGCGGCCATCATTACACGTATTTCATCGGCGGCGGCCCAGCGTGCGGCGGTGGTTTCGCTTTCTTGGAAGACGATGTCCCCTATCGGGCAATCATGTTCGAACACCCACACATCCACGAAGAAATTTTCGTAGGGTATACGTTTGTAGAATGTCCCTTTACCCGGGTCGAGGGTGATCCCCAGTTCTTCCTTTGTTTCCCGCAGGGCGGCGGTGAGGGAATCGTCCCCCGCGATCGCGCAGCCGCCGGTGGTTTCCCATTTGCCGTCCATGTGGCCGTAACCCCGCGGCGCACGTTTGTCAATGAGCCATTGGCCGCGTCCGTTGTGCTTCCATACATGCACGATCAGCATGTAATCGCCCGGCGCAAGGGGTTTGCCGCGTTCGTGCAGGCGGCCGGTTTTGTTACCGTGCTTATCTAAAACATCCCATAATTCAGGCATTATTTATTCACGCAACATTGCTTGTATTTTTTACCGCTGCCGCAGGGGCAGGGGTCGTTGCGCCCGACCTTGCCCTCCGCGCGTTTGGCGGATTTCTTAACGGCGGCGGTTTCGGAGGAATTAGTCGAAAGGTCCTCCGTTTTAACGGCTTGCTTCATTTCGGGCTGCTGCTCGTTGGTGATTTGGATGTTGAACATGGCACGTACGGTGTCGAGCTGGATGTTGTTGCTCATTTCCTCGAACATTTCGTAACCCAGGAACTTATATTCCACCAGCGGGTCGCGCTGGGCGTAGGAACGCAGGGAAATACCCTGCCGCATTTGGTCCATTTCGTCGATGTGGTCCATCCAACGCCTGTCGATGACTTGCATCATA
>WRDO01000057.1 GCA_009779755.1 Defluviitaleaceae bacterium
AAATGCCGGTTCCATTGAAGGGGCCTGCCGTCTTCATTTATTATGCGGTGTATATTAACCGAAGCAGAGAACGGGTTATCGCGGTTCGGCCACGGGATTTCGCCCGCTCGCCATTGCCTTTCGTTGACGGCGTCGCGGACGGTGTCCCGGCGCAGGGCTTCCGTCAGGGATTCGATTTGCGCGCGGCTGTATACCACGACGGGATGTTGTTCTTGCCCCGCCGGACCGCGGAGGAATATCTCGATTCGCGAGGTAAAAGTGGTGTCAAGCAGCGCCGGATAATATGAAAGGATAACCGCTTCCTCGCGCAGAAGCGCTTCGGCGCCCGAACGCAGCATAAATTCCCGAGGTAGATTATACATACGGGAAATTATTTTACCGTCGTTTAAGCGGTACGTGACGGTAAAGCGTTCGATGGACATCGTGTGCCACCTCGATGTGCTATTCCACATGCCAATGGTATTTAACGGTCGGAGCATACGTCGTTCCTCCACGATTTGCCCGTGGATTGCCAGCGTGCGTCCGATAACCGCACGGTCGGTAACGAAAGTAAAATCCCGTCCTTCATTGCTATAACTACGGATGGGGTTGCCGATATACACGCCCGCTACGTTATTCATGTCGGGCACATGGGTAGTGTACCCGTACATCACACCGCTTGTAATGACGTGTACCATTACATACATACCCAAGGCAATCCCGCCGAACAACGGGAGCTTTTTTACCTTATACCAAATATGCAGGCTCTTTTCCGCAATCATTTGGGCGATGATATAAGCCAGCGCGAAGCCCAGGACGAAGCCGAAATAATACCCCACCCGCGAGCCGTTAAACATCGCCATAAAGAATACGCCGCCGATACCCATACCCGCCAGCGAAAGGATGAATACCATGATGTTCTTAAGGGGCGTGAATACCACCGTTTCTCCCGTGCGTTCGGCCTTGCGGCGCATACAGCAGAAATAACCCACCGCGAGCATTCCCGCCGTTAATAATATATAACTCAAATAAAAAGGCCACATGCCGTAGGGCGCGTAGTTGGCCAACCGCCAAAAATTATCTATCAACATCCCCATCGTTACGGGGTGCATGTAAAGCATGACCCCGTCCGCAATGAACATGCCTCTGAAAGCAAACCCGAATACATAGAACTCCGCGATGACCCATCCCAAGCCCAATACGGCAACGGGCAGAAACGAAACGACAAGCGCAATCATCCCCGCGATTACGCGGCTGCCCACTACCGATACCGCCATGATACCCAGCGCGAAATAAAAAGCGGAGGTTAGCACCACCCGCAGGAAAAAGCCTCCCACCGCGAGGGGCGTGTTGATGATTTGCCCGATGACAACCTCACGGTTCATGATCAATTCCGCCGCGGGTTGCAAGTCCCACCCCATATTCGAATGCGCAAAAGTCAACCGTACGGGGATTAACAAAATCAAGCCGAGTACCAGCAGCGGTATGATGAACATTAAAGCACCCGCAACAATGTTGGTGATGAACAACTGCCGCCTGCTGATTGGCAGGGACGCGAACGCCGTGTTCGCCGAATGGCTGTAGTGGTGCGGGAACAACGACGCCGCCGCGCTCAGCGGTGCCAGCACGCTCGCGACGATGATAACGGGATGCTGCATCGTTAATATGTTTATCATAATACGAGCGGGGCTGTTCCATGTACTCGGGCTCGCCGTGAACAAGATAAGCACAACAAACAGTAAATACGCCAGCAGCGTAACCGCGGGTATCACCCAAAAGCGTTTTAACTGTTCGATCAATAAGGGAATATTAATACACGGATTCCTTCGGAACCCATCATCAATGAAGGTTTTCATAAACAAACACCTCCTCCAAGGTTAACGGCAAATGGTCATATAACAACGGGTTCATGGCTTTGATTTTAGCTTCCACTTCTCCGTGCGTGCCGCGGACGACGAGCAGCTCCACCCCGCCGCGTTTTTCGCGGTGCAGGATGTCAAGACCGTCGAACCTGTGGTTCGGTTGACCGCAAGCCTCTCCGGTATCCCCTTCCGTGTCTTGTGCGAAGGCGACTTGCACTTTATGCACATCGGCCTTTAAATCGTCCAAATCCCGCTCGATGCCCATCCGTCCGGCCTTGATGATACCCACCGAATCGCAAATACCGTCCATTTCCTTCAGGTTGTGCGAGGAAATCAACACCGTTAATCCGCGTTGCGCCACATCCTCGATGATAAGGTCGAACACGACCTTACGCACGATGGGGTCGAGGCCGTCGATGGGTTCGTCCAACAAAAGCACGTCGGGCATCGCACTCATGGCGAAGACAAAAGCCGCTTGCTTTTGCATTCCCTTCGAAAATTTCCCCAAGCGGCGTTTTTCGTCCAAGCCCATCAAGCCGCGCATTTTTTCATAGCGTTCATCGTTCCATTTGCCCCGTTCTCCGTACACGCGGCGCAGGAAGCCGTGCTGCATTCCCATTGTATAAAAAGGAAAAAAATACAATTCATCCGGGATATATCCCACACGAGCCTTTAACGCGGCGTTGTCGTATACGGGCGTATCATCGATGCGTACCTCACCCGCATCCTGGCGGTACACGCCCGCGAGGTGCTTGATCGCGGTCGTTTTGCCCGCGCCGTTGACACCCACCATACCGTAGATCGACCCTTGCCTTACGTGCAGGTCGAGCCCGTCCAGCGCGGTAAAACCGTCGAAGGCTTTGGTCAAGTTTTCTATCCTTATCATTTATTCCACCCCACCCGTATAAAATCGATGATGCGTTCCTTTGGGATACCTCGGTCTATCAAATCCTGCGCGATATCCTTTAAGCGTAAAAAAAACGCCTCGATTTCATGAGACGTATCCGGCACGGCGATAAAATTCCCCTGCCCCAATACCGTATAAAAATACCCCTGCGCCTCAAGCTCACGGTACGCTTTTTGCACCGTGTTGGGGTTGATCGTCAATGTCTGCGCCATGTCGCGTACGGAAGGGACTTTATCGTCGGGGCGCAGCACCCCCTTGTTGATCAACCGCTTAAAATTATCCACTACTTGGGCGTAGATGGGCGTACGGCTTTTTATATCAATCAGAAACACACGGATCCCCCTTTCGGAAGCGTTATGTGTATTATATGTATTAGTACGCTGTTGTCAAGTGCCGCAAGGTTTAAGTATAAAGACGAACCCTTCTCCCTGTCCTGCATAATATGTATTACATATCACCTGTACGATCCCATTAAAAAAGGAGCTGCCAATCATGAATTGCAACTGCACAAACGGATGCCACCTTTGCAGGCCCGATCCCGTTATGCGCCAAGTGTTTGATTGCCCCGGCACACAACGCGTAGTCCGGCACGAACACCTCGTCCGCCACCGCCACGACACGATAAACGAATTTGATGTCACCCACGAACACACCTTCAACACCCGTGACGTGGTACGCGAACGTGAAGTGGTAAGACACAACGAACACGTACCGCACCGACCCAACTATTGCGGCGAAATCTGCGAAGAACCGCGCTGCGAAAGGCGCGACCCCTGTTGGTCCTGCTACCCCATGCAAAACCGCCCCAGATTTTGGCAGGGCAGAAGGTGGTAGAAACCAAACGGTAAGCAAAAAAAGAACCGCTTCCCAAATAAAAGCGGTTCTTTTACGTTGCCGTATTTTTTATCCTACGCCAGCGCAAGCATGAGGATCAAATTCCCCTGCCCCCATATCGTGCTTTCGGCGATCATGAAGTCGTACGAATCATCCGTAAACACGGCGGCGGAGGTATTAAACGGTTCGAAGGGGTCGGGGCCTTCCTGCTTGGAGAAGTAATGCTTAAACGAATCGTGGGTCTTTCTGTTCCCCGGGCCTTCCGACATTGCGCCCACGGCGACCTTGCCCAATACATTGGTAACGTAATTGTATACGTTGCGGATGGTATTGGGCATTTCGTCGGTTGCGACCATACCGATGCCCCAGTTATTGCGCCCGAAGGTATAATCCAACACGCCGAGGAAAGGCACGGATTCGGCGGCCTCGCCGTATAAACGCCGCGCGATTTCATGGTTGTTGGCCATACCCATCCACACGGGCAGGCTACCCCACGAATACCGTCCGCCGGGCAGGTCCCATACGTTATCCCATTTATACTCCGCGGTTTCCTTCAGGAAGCGTTCCTTTGCGGCGGTGTCCCCCGATTGCGCAAGGCGGTAGTTGGCGTCGCCGTTCATCGCGCTCCAGCTTACGCTGCCCGCCGGTGACGGGGCGTACTCCGCACCGTGCTCCAAATACACCGCTTCCTTCGTCAAACGATACAGCTCGGCGGCGGCAAGGGCCATGTTATCTTCGTCGGTACGGTCGTAGTAGAAGTCGTTGGTCGCGTTACGCTCGAAAGCGGAAGCCAACGTGTCGTCCATACGCGCGCGGGCGTAAATCGCGACGGCTTTCCGTCCGTATAACGCCGCGGCTTCTTCGTCGAAATCCTTTAAAACCGCCGCGCCCAAAGCCAAAGCCGCCGCCGTCGCTCCCATATGCACGCGTGAAAGCGCGCAAAACGCGGGACGCTTGCCGTTAAGCGTGTCGTTTTCGGCCAAACGCCAGCCTTCGTTGTGGTCTTTGCCGTCGCCTGTTTGGATGACGAAGGTATTTTCGTCGGGGAAGGTTTTGGACAGGTAATCAAGGGAATGCTTGGCTTCATCCAATATATTCGGTAATTCGGAACCGGTGCACGCCTTTGTAAACATCCCCGGGTTCTCTTTATATGCGCGTAAAAGGTGCCACGCCAGCGACGCTATGGTTAGCGTAAATTTGATGTAATCACCCGCATCATAATGCCCGCCACGCATGTCGATCGTCCTGTGGGGGGTTGCTTCCTTCCATTTCCCCTCCGTCCAATCGCCGTCCACGATATATACGATGGCTTCGGCGTCGCCGGGATGTCCTTCGTTGGTTAACGGCGTGGGGCAACCGCTGCGTACGGTACGCAAGTGGTATAGGGCTTGTTCGGCGATTTTCGCGTACGGATCATCGTTGCTTATGATTTGTTGCGGATCCGCGCCGGGGAGCTCCAGCGTATATACGCCCGCCTCACGCAAAGCGGAAAAATCAAGCGTATAATAAAACGCTTGCTTCACATGCACGTCATCCCCGTGCCTGCCCTCCGCAAGCGTTCCGTTTAATACGATAGTTTCCCCTTGCTTGACGCACCACGCTTCGCCTGCGATGTTAGCGTCCGATAACACGATCGCCGATTTCGTGCGGTCGGGTTTATAGCCCGCGTTATTTACGCGCAGCCAAACGGAATTCCCCATGGATAATCCTCCCTTAATTCAAATACCTTGCCGCGGCCGCGTTGTGTTCGGCCAAAGTAGTGGAAAAATGATGTTCGCCCGTCGCGGGGTCGCGCAGCACGAAGAACAGGAAATTGCCCGGATCGGGGAACATAGCCGCGCGGATGGACGCCCACCCCGGGTTTCCGATGGGCCCGATGGGCAACCCCGGATTGATGTAGGTATTCCACGGGGATTCGGTACGCGTTTCCTCGTAGGTCAGGCGGTCGCGCGGGCCGATCGTATAGTTTACGGTCGAGCACATCTCGAGGTTCATACCAACGCGCAAACGGTTATGGATCACCTGCGAAACGGTGGGGCGTTCTGCCGCCACCCGCGTTTCGCGCTCGATAATCGACGCCATGATCACCACCTCGTCCACGGTCATGCCGAGTTCATCCGCTCTGGTGTGGTAATAGTCGGTAAAAAGCATCTCAAAACGCCTGAGCATCCGATGGATGATATGCTCGGGCGACGGGGTCATGGAGATTTCGTAGGTATCGGGGAAGAGATACCCCTCCAATCGATTGGGACGGTCGTGGGGTACGCCCATCAGGAATCCGTAATTAAATTGCCCGTGTTGGGCGGCATGGATAAACTCCTCAGCCGGGAAGAACCCCTGCCTTTCGAAATAGGCGGCCATATCGGCGATCGTCCAGCCTTCGGGGATGGTGATGCGTTGGGATTGGGTTTCCGCCGGGGGGAGCGCGCGTAAGGTATTGTTAAGCTGTGAGCTGGACATGTTTCGGTTAAGGGTGAATGTACCGGGGCGGAAGTCTTGTCCGCGGTTCATAAGCATACGCTCCAGGCGGAACATCCATTGGTTGGGGATGAGTCCCTCCTCTTCCAGCTTGCGCGCCACCTCCGCCAAGGGGGTGTAGTCTTCCAATATGAATTCGACCTCGTAGTCCTCACCCGTAGCCACCATGTACTCGGACATCTCCTCTCCGAAGGCCAAACCCCGTATGGCGAACACGTATACCGCATACCCCACCAAAGCCATCAACGCCAAGTTAAAGGACATTCCCAGAATATACAAGAGCATATCAAGCAGCGTTTTTTGCTTCATCCCTTATTCCTCCGTATTTGAGGCATCCCACGCTTCGTACAGCGCAGCGAGTTTTTCTTCCAATTTTGTTTTTTCGTTGTATACCTTTTCGGAAGCGGCGGCGTCCCGTGCGATCGCATCATCGGATAACCTCGCTTCGCAAGCGGAAATGGCTTCCTCGGTTTTTTCTATATCCTCTTCCAACCGATTGATGCGCGTTTGTTTCCTGCGCTCGGCAGATTGACGTTCCTTTTGGTTTTTCCATTGGTTTAGCGGGGCAGAATCGGGTAGCCCGAAATCATCTGCCGCTGATGCTTGTGCTTGTGCTTGCAAGTGTTTTTGTTTTCCCGCCAAGTAGTCATCATAATTACCTGTATAATTTTTTAAGCCGTCCGCCGTAAGCTCCAATACGCGGGTAGCCGTATGGTTGATGAAGTAGCGGTCGTGTGAAATATACAGGAGTGTCCCCGCGTAGCCGCGTAACGATTCTTCCAATATTTCCTTCGAATATATGTCCAAGTGGTTGGTCGGTTCGTCCAGTACGAGGAAGTTGGCCCCCGCCAACATAATCTTCGCCAGCGCCACCCGCCCGCGTTCGCCGCCCGACAACGCCGCGATGGGTTTAAACACATCGTCCCCAATGAACATAAAAGCCGCCAATACGCCGCGTATTTCTGTGTTGTTCAGCTTGGGATAGGTGTCGGACAATTCTTGGAACAACGTCTTTGATTCGTCCAATTGCCGGCGGGCTTGGTCGTAGTAGCCGAGCTTAACGTTAACGCCTTCGCGGCACCGGCCGGAATCCGGCGCGAGCTCCCCCACCAATATTTTTAATAACGTCGTCTTACCGATGCCGTTGGGTCCGATGACGGCGGTTTTATCCCCTTTTTTTAGCTCGAAGGAAATATCCTTAAATAATATCTTTCCGTCGAAGCCCATGGTCAAATTTTCAACGTTTAATACATCGTTGCCGGACTTAATGGAAGGTGTAAGGCGCAAGCGCATGGTGTCGGGCAGGGTTGTCGGCTTTTCTACGCGTTCGATTTTGGCGAGCATTTTTTCACGGCTTTTGGCGCGGATAATCGCCGCTTCCGTGCTGAAGCCGCGTATCGTCCTGATGACTTCCTCGTGGTGTTTGATGACCTTCTGCTGTTCGCGGTAATGTTTTTCGGCGATTTCACGGTTTACGGATTTTTGCTTAACGAAGGCCGAATAGTTCCCATTATATACATACGCGGTTTTGTTTTCAATTTCAATGGTTTTGGTCACGATACGGTCCATAAAATATCGGTCATGGGAGATAAGCAGGACCGCACCGGGGAAGGCACGCAGGTACTCCTCCAGCCACGCCACGCTTTCGATATCCAAGTGGTTGGTGGGTTCGTCCAGTAAAAGCAAATCTGCGCGCTCCAGCAAAAGACGGCCCAACATCGCACGGGTCTTTTCCCCGCCCGATAATTGGACGAAAGGCTGCGCCCAACGTTCGTCGGGGAAACCCAACCCGCGCAAAACCCCGCGTACGCGGCTGGCGGATTCGAAGCCGCCTTCCGAAGCAAACCGTTGGGTCAATTTGTCATAAGTTTTGATGATACCGTCGAGGGCTTCCCCTTCTGCGTCAGCCATACGCCCTTCCAAGGCACGCAATTCGGCTTCCATTTTATGCAACGGGGCAAATACCGCGTCCAATACTTCATATAACGTATGGCGGGCGTGCGGCGTTTCGATTTCCGCCTGCGTTTCCGACTCCGCCAATAATGACGATTCACGGGAGGATTCGGGCCCCTGCGGCAAATAACCCAAACGCGTGCCGCCGGAACGTATGATCGTACCTTCATCGGAATGCCATTGTCCCGTAATCAATCGGAAAACGGATGTTTTCCCCGCGCCGTTGACGCCTACGAGCGCGACCTTTTCTTTTTCCTCGATAATAAATGAAACGCCGCGCAGGATTTCCGCCACGCCGATATTTTTATATACATCTTTCATTTGCAACAGCAAGGCAACCACTCCTTAAAACGATTGTATGAAAAAAACACCCGCGATGCAAATTACAGGCATTTGACCTCCAAACCCTTATTGCGTATAATTTTTTTGCGAGGAGGCATAGCATGGGCATACATAAAATACGTTGGAATCCCGCCGTGGGGCTTGCCGCCTTGCTTGTTCTGTATATTTTGGCGGGGGTTCTGCTGAGTTTTATTTATTCGGCTTGGATGGAAGCCATCGGCAATTTTGCGGCGCGTATTATCGCGCCTGTTTTATTTGGCGCTTTGTTGGCAGGTGCGGTGTTCGGCATCAAACGGTTCTTTAAGGTTACGTGGAATGCTTTGGCGTTGCTTGCGGTAATCGCGGGCAGCGCGGCTGTCTATTTCCTTATGTGGGGGGAATTCCCCTTACGCGCCGAAACGGAGATCGCCGCATTGGCATCGCTTGACGAACGGGGATTCCCCGATTTGGTCATGCGTTTCATCGGCGAACGCGAGCTTTCGGTGATCGCGATGCGTATGATCGGCGCGGTTGAAGCGGCGGTTATCGCCATCCCGCCTGTTTTTATGGGTTTCCGTCGGGCGGGTGTATTCCTGCCCCGTTACAACCGCTGGGCCGACCTGCGTTTGATGGACTACGGTTTTATCCCCTTCAGCGATCGCGAATTGGATAAGTTGGCGATGGGTAACGTGGAAGAGGTTTTTTTACGCAAGCATATCGATTTAACCGGGCTTAAGAGCATTCATGCCGTCGCGCTGTGTTATGCGGATAATCGATTGACCGAATATTTGGCTGTCTTTAAAGCGGATTGGAACAAACGCGGCCGCATGGAGAAGGGTTCCCTACTCCTTTTGGCTGTACTGACCGTTGAGCAAATAGAGGACCTTCAGGCTTTGCTGTATGAAATACATCGGGAAGCAGAAGAATAACGAGAAAGGGTGTTAAACAATGAAAATAGGTACGGTTATTGAGATTAAACAAAGCGAATACCGCGTGGGGTTGACCCCGGGCAGTGTGTTCGATTACGTAAAGCATGGCCACCAAGTGTACGTGCAAAGCGGATCGGGCGAAGGTTCGGGATTTTCCGATGCCGAGTATAAGCAGGCGGGCGCGGTGATCATGCAAACTGCCCAAGAGGTTTGGGGAAATTGCGACATGATCGTAAAGGTAAAAGAACCCCTCACACCCGAATATCCCCTAATGCGCGAAGGTCAGATTATCTATACCTACCTGCATCTGGCCGCCGACAAGGAATTGACGGAAGAACTGTTGAAGCGCAAAGTCAAAGCCGTCGCTTACGAAACCATCCGCGACGCGGCAGGTGGATTGCCCCTCCTGCGCCCCATGTCGGAGATCGCGGGTAAGCTGAGCGTACAAGTCGGCGCACGTTGTTTGGAAAAACCCATGGGCGGACGCGGTGTTTTGCTCGGCGGTGCGGTGGGCGTACGCAACGGCGAAGTCGCCATCATCGGCGCGGGTGTCGTAGGTACGGCCGCATTAAAAATGGCGGTCGGCTTAGGCGCGAACGTTACGGTGCTGGACACCAACATTGAACGGCTCACCTACCTCGACGACGTCTTTGCCAACGGTATTCAAACCTTGTATTCGACCGCAAGCACCATCGAGACCGCGATACACCAAGCGGATTTGGTCATCGGAGCGGTCCTTATCCCCGGCGGCGCGGCGCCCAAGCTCATCAAACGCGAACACTTAAAAAGTATGCGCGAAGGCGCGGTCATCGTGGACGTTGCCGTGGACCAAGGCGGTTGTTGCGAAACTACGCGCCGTACCTACCACGACGACCCGACCTACGTTATCGATGGAATCGTGCATTACGGCGTAGCCAATATGCCGGGCGCGGTCAGCCGCACCTCAACTTTTGCGCTCACCAACGCAACGCTTGGCCCCGGTCTTAAAATCGCTGCCATGGGGCTGGAAAAAGCCGTACGCGCGGATGCCAACCTTATGCCCGGGATCAACTGCTACGGCGGTTACCTGACCTGTAAGGAAGTCGCATCGGCGTTTGATATGCCGTTTACGCCGCCGGAGGAGATTTGTTGATGCGTTACCTTGAAGACGTAAAGGAAAACGAACATGTAGTCGAGCATTATTTATGCCGCCAAAAACAAACGCTTAAGACACGGGGGGGTAAAACGTACCTTTCACTTCGCCTTTCGGATAAAACCGGGCAAATGGACGCCAAGGTTTGGGAGATGAACAACGATATCCAAAGTTTTGAAGAAGGCGACATGGTTAAGATCGACGCCCAAGTCGCCACGTATCAAAACGAATTGCAACTTAAGATAATCAAATTGCGTAAAAGCCGCGACGGCGAATATATCCCGCTCAACTACGTACCCACGACGGAGAAGGATATCGACATGCTGTACGGCGAAGTATTGGATTTTATCAAATCTGTGCAGCACCCCAAGCTGCGGGCGTTGTTGGAAGGCATTTTGATAAACGACGAAACGCAAGCGGAAGCGTTTAGGGTACGTTCCGCCGCCAAGCAAATGCATCACAGCTATATGGGCGGATTGATTGAGCACACCCTCAACGTGGCGCAAATCTGCGATTTTATGAGCACACGGTATAAACACGTTAACCGTGACTTACTCATCACAAGCGCGCTTTTGCACGATATCGGCAAGATCTACGAGCTTTCCCCCATGCCCATGAACGATTATACCGATGACGGGCAAATGCTGGGGCATATCACCATCGGCGTCGAGATGATATCGGAGGAAGTACGTAATATCGCTGATTTTCCGCATGATTTGGCGAGCTTGTTGAAGCATTCCATTTTGGCGCACCACGGCGAATATGATTTTGGTTCGCCCAAGCTCCCTTCCACGATAGAAGCGTTTCTCCTTCACTGCGCCGACAATATGGACGCCAAGCTCAAATCATTTGAGGAAATCCTGGATAAGGATTCGACCGCGGGTTCATGGACGGGTTACCAAAAGGTTTTTAACCGTTATATAAGGCGGTCCGATTTTTCGTGAAGGCGTTGAAAAAGAATACCGTCGTCGTATTGGATATCGAAAACGTCAACGCAAAAGGGTTCGGTATCGGGCGGGTCAATGACTTTGTTTTATTGGTGGAAGGCGCGCTCCCCGGCGAAAAAATTGAGGCGCGTGTATTAAAGGTCAAAACCCGTTACGGTTATGCGAAGATACAACGGATAATCAAATCTTCCGATCATCGGATAACCCCTTCCTGTAAGGTTTCCGTTTCGTGCGGGGGCTGCCAGTTCCAACATTGTGATTACACGGAACAGTTAAAAATAAAGAAGCGGATCGTAATTGACGCGTTGACGCGCGTCGGTGGGATGGAAAACCCGCCTGTTACGGATGTTATCGGGATGGGGTCGGGGGAGCGGGTGGGATTCGCTCCCTTAAAAGCGAAGTCGGTCGCCGAATCCCACCCGCTCCCCCTCGGTCCGGCTCGATACCGCAATAAAGCGGTTTTCCCTGTCGTACCCGCGAGTAATGCCGACGGCTTCGCTATCGGTATGTACGCTTCGCGGTCGCACCGCATCGTGGAGGTTGGGGATTGCTTGATACAGCATTCCGCCCATGTGGGGGTGCTTGCCGTTGTGAAGGAATATATGCGGCGTAATCAAGTTACGCCGTATGACGAAACGGCGCACAAGGGGACGATGCGGCAGATTATGATACGTACGTCACTTGCTGCCGGCGAGGTTATGGTTGTATTGGTCATCAACGGCGAAAGGCTGCCTAAAGAAAAGGAACTTGCGGAAACGCTTACGAATGAAACGGGGGCGACCACGGTATTGATTAATCCGCATACCGCCCGCAGCAACGCCGTGCTGGGTGAACGGTTTCGGGTGTTGTCGGGCAACGGGTATATTGAGGAAAAAATCGGCGAGGTGCGCTACCGTATATCCGCTCCGTCGTTCTTCCAGGTTAACCCGGTGCAAGTAAAAGTGTTATATGATACGGCGTTGGATCAACTTCGGCACAAATCGGGCCTAAGTTCGGAAGGGTTACATACGGCATTAACGATATTGGATGCGCACGCGGGCGCGGGGGGTATCGCGCTGTACGTTGCTTCGTCCCGGTTTGAAGTGAAGCCGGATATAATCGGCGTGGATATTTCGGAAGCGGCTATCGCCGACGCGAATAAAAATGCCGAGCTCAACGGCATCGATAACGTACGGTTCATCGCCGGCGCGGCGGAAAAGATCATACCGGACATGCTGTCGCGGGACGGCTTCCGCGTTGACGCGGTCATCCTCGACCCACCCCGAAGGGGTTGCGAACCGCAACTGCTCGACGCCATCATACATGCAAAGATACCGCAAATTATCTATATCTCCTGCGACCCGGCTACGTTGGCGCGTGACATTAAACATCTGTGCGCGGGCGGATACACGCTAAACACCGTCACCCCCGTGGATATGTTCCCCATCACGGGGCATGTGGAGGCAATAGCGTTGCTATGTCGGACAGATACCTAGAAATCCTTGAATTTAAGCACTTTTGCAAGCATATATCATTCGGCGGAGAAGGTGAAAAATCACGTAATAAAACGATAAAAA
>WRDO01000058.1 GCA_009779755.1 Defluviitaleaceae bacterium
AATCGACGGCATCGCGTGCTTTAACCAAAGCCGCTGGGTGTTCGAGCTGCGCAACTCCGAATATGTAAACGTACACAACATCAAGATCATTTCCGCGGGCAACAACGGCGACGGCATCACCGTACAAAGCTGCCGCAACGTCCATGTGGACCGTAGTTTCGTACGCTCGTGGGACGACGCTGTCGTCATCAAGAACTACAGCCCCATCGATTCCGCGCATCAGCGTTATACCAACATGGTGCTGTGGGTTGACCTCGCTCAAGCCATGGAAATCGGCTACGAAACCAACGCGGGCAACGAACGGTGGTTCGGCGGGCGCTTTAACCGCGACGCGCAGATTTATGACATCCTGTTTGAAAATATCGACGTACTCCATGCGAACCACCAGTCCGTCATTTCCATACACAACGATAACCGCGCCCTCGTGCGCGATATCACCTACCGTAACATCATCGTCGAAAACGCAAACATGAACGCTTCGGGCTTCCGTTACCTTATTGATTTCCGCAACGCGGGTATGCCCCATACCTTCCAAGGGTACCGCAACTGCGACGGCGAACATTGGGCCATCGATAACATCACCGTGGACGGCGTATGGGTGCTGGGCGGCAACCGCGCCCTGGCGGGTTGGGTATTTAACGACCACAACGGCGTGCGCCCGATTACCAACGTGAATATATCAAACGTATTTTGGGTGCCGGGGCAGGAACCCTTGTGGCTTGATATGGACGGCGCACCCGAAGGCGTGACGTATACCGCTTCCCCTTTTATACCTCCGCCGTAATACGCGCTATCTTTCCCTCACCCACACCGTGTCGCCGTTGTTAACCCTGCCCGATATGTCCCGTGCCAAAAAGGCGCCACTCAGCTCCGTTCCGCCGCTTGCGTTGCTTACTTTAATGGCGGCTGATTTTTCATTTAACCGTAATATGTCTATATTGATTACGGTAACATAATCCTCGGGGCCGAAATAACCCCGGCGGCTCCCCACCGCGTATACGGCATATTGTCCGTGCCCTAAATAAAAAATACCGTCACGCGGTACGACATAAGGATAAAGCTCCCCTTCGTCTTCAATTTCCATCCATTCGGTTTCAAAAACCCTGCCGCATTCACCGCATTCGGTTACGGGCGTTTCCACTATTAAAACGAGCGGTACGAAATCCTCCGTAACCCTCACGATGGAAACCCTCGGCAGATTACGGTTATACACCGTCCGCGATACAAAGGTGAGTACCGCAAGCGCCGCCAACACCGAAAGGATAATAATCTTCATGATTCTTTTCATAGGGTTCACCTCACCACCGAATATTCGATTCCGAACGCGATTTCGTCCTTAAACCACAGGAACAGCATCATAACGGGCAACACGGATAACAACCCCCCGGCAAACACAACCTCCGGGGGGACCGACCCGAAGTTGATTAAATATACCGACAACGGATAACGTAACGCGCTGTGCAAAAAGGTAAGCGGCTGCTCCACCATGTTCCAACTGTCGGCAAAATTTAATACCGCGAGAGCGGCGAGCCCGTGCTTGCAATTGGGCAGGCACACGTACCATAAAGCGGCGAAGGATTTGGCGCCGTCCAGCTTTGCCGATTCAAACAGGCTTAAGGGGACCGCTTGCATCACCTGCCGCATCAGGAATACCCCAAACGCCGAAAATATACCGGGCAGTATCAGCGCGGCGTAGGTGCCGTTTAGGTTCAACGCCTCTATAATGATAAAGTTGGGTACGAGGGTGACTTGTAAGGGCATCATCATGATTAAGACAATCAAGAAGAACAATACGTTACACCCGGGGAAGCGGAAACGCGAAAACGCATACCCGCCCAATACGGCGACCACCAACTGCCCGACAAGGATTGACCCGCTAATTAACATGGATGACCAAAAACGCATCAAGTAATGCGGACGCGAAATAAAAACCTCCCGATACCCCTCCAAGGTAATCCAATCGGGGATAATCCGAAGCGGGTTATGCCGCGTTATACCGACAGAAAGCGCGCCGTAATAACGGTTGAACTCCCCCGCACCCATGAAGGAATTAACGAAGGTATAAAACAACGGAAACAACGCGGCAAAAGCCAACACGGATAAAAACAAATATTTCGCGTATTGCCTCATTCCCCCTCACGCTCCTCCGGCCAAGCGAACATCACCAATACGCAGGCGAAGATGACGATAAACGTCAGCACCGCCGCCACCGACAAACGCGGGAAATTGAGCCGCTCGAAATTGTTTTGCATAAAATGCTGGATCATGTAGATGCTGTCGTGGGGATGGGACCCGCCAAGGGCAAAAGCCTCGCGGAAGGATTTGAACGCCCCCACAATGGAAAGGATGGCGACGAAGATAAACGTGGGCGCCATCAAGGGCAGCGTGATTTTACGCAGGCGCAAAAACGCGCTTGCCCCGTCCACCCGCGCCGCCTCGTAATATTCCGCGGGGATTTGCAATAACCCGCCTAACATTAAAATAATGGCGAGCCCGGTATTCTTCCATAAATAAAGGAAAAGGATGATCCAAAACATACGGCCCGAGTTAAAGAAATTAACCGTGTCCAACCCCAAACCGTCCAATACATAATTGATAAAGCCGCCGTGGTCAAACAACACGCGGAACACCATAATCACCGACGCGGCGGGCAGTACCAGCGGCAACACAAACGCCGCGCGGAAGCCGTCCTTATATTTTAAACGCGTGTTAAGCAACAGCGCCGTACATAAGGCAAGCAGCAGCAGCATCGGCAAGCCCAGCCCGATAAAACGGAAGGTATTCCACGCCGCAAGGCGGAAGGCATCGCTTTGCAACACAGCGGTATATTGTGCGAAACCAACGAAGATACCGCCCCGCGAAACCGTGCGCCAAAGCATGTTGCCGAAGGGGATGATATAGAACAGGGAAAATCCCGCAAGCGGCAATGCGGCGTAGGCGAGCCCGGTCAGGGTTTCCTTGTTTTTAAGGGATAGGGTACGCATGGGTTATTCCGTAAGGTAAATCCGCAATCGCCGCCCAAGCTCCTCTATGGTGTCATCGAGACTTTGCAAACCCTCGAAGAAAGGCTCCATGGCTTCGAGGTAGAAATTACCCAAGACATTGTTACGTAAGGACGCGGAGGCGATATCGTTGACCATGTCAAGCATGGGTTGTTTATGCTCCATGGTAAGCGCATTAATGAAAACATTTCCTTCCGCCGTCCCCACTTCCTGCCCGTTTCTTAATATTCCCTCTACCTGTCTTTCGACGGCGGCGTTGTTCACGACAAAGCCATGGAAGGCACTCCCTTCGACGGATCCGATGCGCCCGTACATTACTTCTTCGGACAGCAGGATTTTAATGAAGTTCCACGCGTTTGCGTAATTGGGGCTTTCGGCGCGGATAGCCACGCTTTGCCGTACCGTGGCATGGATTTCATTGTTATGGTTACGCAACGCGGTGAGTATCGGGGTATAACCGCGGTGCAATAACCGGGAGTAGCTCCAAAATACGCCGATGGGGTCCTGCGTTTGGTTATGGCTTAACAGCATCCTGCCATGGATCAGCAGCGTATCGGTATTCGAAGCAGACCAAAACGTTTCGTTCCAATCAATGCCGACGCTTTGCGTGGCCCATAATGTCTTCATCGCTTCACTGTGGGCGCGCAGGGCGCCTTCCTCGGGTAAGGCGATGCCGCGTTCGAAATCAACGATGGGTATGCCCGTCATGTTAAAGTTATGCAAACCGTAGTTAAATATGGGTAAACGGAACAAGGGATTTTGACTCGCTAAAGGGACGGAGGATGAAACCGCGTTAAGGAACGAAACGATATCCCTTTCAGCTTCCGTGTCAAAGCCGGCATTTTCCAGCATACCCTTTTCACCTAAGACGGTGGGCATTATGTAACTCAACGGGATGATATAACGCCGCCCGCGGTATACGCCCGCATCCATAACCACGGGATGGAGGGAATCCCGATGGTCAAAGTTTTCATCCCTGTGCCACAGGGGCGAGAGGTTCATGAACAGACCGCTGTCCATGGTCTTGTGAATATCGTCGAAGTAATGGGTCAAAATAATATCGGGCCCCGTACCCGCCATCAGCTCGGTGCTTACGCGTTGTGCGTATGCGTTTCCTCTGAAATCATCGGGGTCGCCGATGTGTTCGACAATTACCGTAACGTTGGGGTAACGCCGCCGGAATATATTAACAGCCACTTGGAATTGCGGATTAAAGAACCGGTACGCCGGCAAATAAATCACCAATTCATCGCTAGCCTCCAGCGTAATGGGGTTGGCAACGAGGGGGGGTGAAGGGTCGGCTGCATCCGTCGGTTCGGGCGCGTAACGGTCGGGGTCAACATCCAAGGTAACCCCGTCGCCCAGCCATCCGATATCCTCAACGAACCCTCCTTCGGGAACGGGAACCTCCCCTTCATAAGCAAGCATCCCCGCAATCAAAACCCCGCCGATCATCAACGCCGCAAAAGCGATGGCAAGCCCTCGCCGTGTATGCTTACGTTCAATGATATCGGCAAGCCTGCGTTTCAGGTTTTTCCCTTCCCCCGATAAAGCGGTGGCTAAAACGGAAAACATCTTCTGCGTACGGCGCGCCGTACAAAAAATCGTTTGCCCGTATGCCGCGCGTACATCGTCCCCCGCGATACGTAAGACCTGCTTGTCGCAGCAAAGCTCCGCTTCGTTGTGTACCGCGCGGTTCATCAAATACGCCAGCGGGTTAAACCAATGCGCAGCCATCGCCGCCAACGTCAGCATCCGTACCCAAAGGTCACCCCGTTTGATATGCAGTACCTCGTGCAAGAATATAAGCCGTAAGCGTTCGGGGGGTTCCCCATCGTCGGGTAAGATAAGCGATGAACGGAACAACCCCGTGATAATCGGCGTAGCCGTAAGCGAGCATACAAACAAACGCGGTATGCGTTTTAGGTTTACTTCGCGGCACACCCCGTTTAATAATGATATAACACCGGCATCCGTACACGGCACCGCCCAACGGCGGATTTTCCTTATAAAACGTATGTGCCGTACGGTGTAGGTCAACAAAAACAACAATATCCCCGCACCCCATACAACGGGAAGCAAAGTCCGCCAATTTACGGTACGTATATAATCTTCCGTCGGAGCCGCGGCTAATCCCGTCATGTGAACCGTTTCATATGCCACGTCCGCTCCTATATAAGCGTATGCCGTATCCGTGGCTTCCCCGCATTCATACTCCCAACCCGCCGCTTCGTAGGCGTTAATGATAATCGCACCCTCGGGCACGGGGTCCTCGGGCATCCGTCCCAATGATTCCGCCGGCACCATCCACGCAACCGATTCCGGTACATTAACCGTAAATAACACCGGACGCACGGGCAAAAGTAACCCCACCGTTATCACAATCCAACATATATAACGCACCCGCGGGGAAGTCTTGTCCCGCGTCAACCGAGACAACCCGTACATAATAACGATCGCTACCGACATCACCGCCGAATTTTCGACCAAGCGTACCCATATATCAAACACCGTGTTCACTTCCTTTCAAGCACCCGAATAAACCCTTACCCTCAAAATAAGGTTTATGATTCGGGTTTTTGCTTTTCCAACCATTTTTCGATTTCCGACAGATCCTTTTCCTTCATCTTGCCCCCCGCAAACAATGCGCTCATCAGCCCCGTCAACGAATTCTTATGGAAACGCTTAACAAACAAACCCGTTTCCATATTCAAATATTCCTCCCGCGTGACCAAGGGCATATAATAACGTTCCTTCCCCTTCTTTTCACTGGAAAGAAAACCCCGTTTTTCCAGCCGCGTTAACAGCGTAAGTACCGTCTGCGGCTTCCACATCTTCTCCGGTGCGGCCAGCGTAAATATCCGCACCGAAGATATGGGCACCGGCTGCCCCCAAATAATCTGCATTACATCAAATTCCGCATCCGGTAAACAATTGTAATCGCCCATCACGATCATCCTCCAAAATTTATGGTATAAATAAAAACGACGCCTGTAGTTTTTACATATTCTACAGCAGTCTTTTTTGTTTGTCAAATAAAATTTGAGTTTCCGCATTAGGTTTTGTTGTTTATGCAAACAACCAAAATGCTTGCAATCGCAACGGATTTGTATTAAAAATATCGTATATCATGGATTAGTAATATCGATTTTTTACGCTAAATCACAATAAAGTTAAAACATATTGACATTATATTCGAAATGAATATAATGAATTTATCAGACCCACTAAGGCTGCGCAGCCGGGTCACGGGTAATGCATTTTAATGGGTGCCCTCCCGCTTTTTAATGCAACAAAGTAATAAACGGATGTTAAGCGGATAATTATATAAAGAAGCCCCCTTCGAACTTAAGGGAGGCGAGTGTCAACCCTGTTCGGGTGCATCTTATGATGCATGAGCTTCCCGTGCGGGGTTTTTTATGTTATTTGTTATGCAAATATCATTGCAATAAAAATAAAAAATTTTCATTTTCGCGTGTAATAATCCATGATTTCGTGGGATTTCCTATACCCAAAAAATTTTTATAACGTAAAATGTAATCCATTCATAGAAATAAATAAAACACGGCCCCGCGAATCCTTAAATAAATCGAGGTATGTTATCATAAAAAAACCATCCAACGCGGCATTCATTTTTATCTTTGCTTTAATGCTAACGTTCACCCTCGCCGCTTGCGGCAACCGTAACACAACACCATCCGCAAATAATGCGCCGGATGGCGGGACATCCGCGCCACCATCAGGTAACGGCGACGGCCCTATGGCAAGCAACGGAAGCGACTCCGCCGTGAACACGGACGGCAACGTCGGCAACATTCCCACGGGACCCGTAGGTGAATTCCTGTACGCGCAAGTCGGCTGGGAAGGCCCCAATTGGGGGGAGGGTTATATCGGTGGGGTCGGGAGCATTGATTTGTTATTTACGGGGACACGGCGGATGCCTTCGCGCGGCCGCAAATTGAAAATTTTATGCTGTACGTCAACGGGGAAGCGCGTGGTGAAATCCCCGCTTCCTTAACTCAACGCAGCAAAAAAGGCAGCCCCATAAGGGACGGCTCCTTTGTGTTATAGTAGAACAAAATGGGGGATTACCATGCCGAGTGTAAATAAAAGTAACATCATAAACGAAATACGGGAAAGGAAACGCTTACGCCAAGCCAAGCTCTTGCAATGTGGTGAATTTAACGCCACTACCTTATCGCGTATCACAAACCGGCGGCAAAATCCTTATACCCAAACAAGCATAAAAATTATACACGAAATGGACATACCCGCCGGTACATTATTTAATCCTTTCTTGGAAAATCAACCCCTTTCGGTATATGAAATGCGCAACCGATTATTATATACGCTTGACCATGCGCACCACTCCCGCAAATACCTTGATAAATCGACAAAGCTATTAAACCGGATGAAATTGTATAAAGGTTTCGAATCCGGTATCAACAGGCAATTTATCCTAAGCTGCCAAGCCCGCATAAGCATCATCCGGAAGGAAGACCCGCAAAAGATATTGATATATACACAGGAAGGTATAATCATTACCTATCCCGAATACAACCCCGACACCTTTGAAGGGGATGTTCTGTTATATGAAGAAGCGCGGCTCATCCATACGCAAGCGTTGGCATACAAAAACAGCGGCGAAACACGTAAAGCGATGGCTTTATTGCAACGGACGATGGAAGGATTATCACGGCTTTCACATGACGACAGGGATAAAACACATCACCTCGCACCCATCATGTTTGACCTTTCAAGCCTTTTGATTGACGCGGGCGAATACGGCTCGGCGTTGGATTTATGCGATAGTGGCATCGACGACATAACAACCACGCGTACCAAGGGGAGGTACGCTCCCGATTTTACATACAATAAAGCAAGGGCACTATATTATTTGGGGCAAAAAGAAGGTTTGCCCGATTTACTTTCTTCCGCCTTCCATGGTTTTATAATCATGCGAATCCTCACAAAGGCACAAGAAGTAAGAACGTTTGCTTTAAATATAGGTATAATATTTGATACATACGGTGTGGAAAAACTACCGATGTTTATACCCGACGCGGAATTTGACCGAGGTAAACCTATAATGTGTACCCATTTTGGCGAACTTATGGGGGGCTTGCGCAGCGAAGCGGGGATGACGCTGGCGGAGGTGTGTGAAGGGTTGTGTAACACCTCCACATTTAGCAGAATGGAAATGAATAAATCGGAATACCCGATCGGAAGCGTATATTTATTGGAAGCCTTTATGCAGCGTATGGGGCGTGACATTGATAAATATTTTTACACATTATTAAACGACGATGATTTTGAAGATAAGCAATTAAGGGATAAAATATACACCTTACAGGCTGCAAGAAGCTACGATGAAATGGAACCGTTATTAAAGGACTTAAAAACCAAGAAAAAATATAAGGAAGGAATTAACTTACAATTCATTAAAATGAGCGAAGCTGAATTGCACGGTGAAAAGAACGGTTACGATTCACAATATATGAAAATGCTGCTTGAATCTTGGCGCGTTACCAAAGGTACGTTGGATGAAGGTAAAATTGCGCACATGCGTTTGACCTTTTATGAAATAGTTATATTGAATGATATGGCGGTGTATTTTTGCGACAATGGGGAAAGTGATCGAGGGTTAAAGATTTTTGAAGGCATAATAAAAAACATGGAGACGCACTATGTTGATGAAAGCGAACGGATGAGGACATATCTTACGGTTTTACGCCAATATGCAAAATTTTTAAGCAGGAATGACAAACGCGAAAAAGCCTTGGCCTTGGCAAAAAACGGGTTGGAACTCAGCATAAAACACAATGATTTGTGGCACGCGTCATCGTTTGTGATTGACGTCGCCGTCAATTTATTTCAATTGGGCCAAAAGAAAAAAAGCATTCCCTATTTCGCGCAAGCGTTTTATGGGTCGGTGGTTATGAAAAGACCCGTAGGGATAAAAAACATACGCGAATATGCAAGGGAACATTTAGGCATAACGTTTTTATGATTTTACGAACCATATCGATTTATGCGAAAAAATTTTGCATAAGTCGATATGGTTTTTTATTTTGGGGTATATATAATTATAGTTGAGGTGGGTTATGAAAAAAATAAAATTTATATTATTCGTATGTATAATGCTTTGTATTATTTATTTTTTGGGTGCCTGCGGGCGGGGGCGGAACCGCACCGACGACGATACCGGCAGCGACCCACAGCCCGGTATCGGCACGGATAGCAACGGGGTGGGGATGTCCAACCCCGATACCCACACCCTGACGGTTGCAGGGCCCGGCGGAGGTTCGGCGGTGCTGCTACGGCAGGCGGGGGACAGGCTGCGGGGGGAAATGGCGCAGCAGGGCATTGATTTGCAAATTGTATACGAGCTTTGCTATGCCACCACCGTAGAGGAACGGATTGATTTCTACGAAAACATAAAGGCCCATATAGCGGCGGGGCAAGGGCCGGACGTCTTTATAACGGCGGGCTTCCCGGTCTATTCCTTTGCCGCGCTGGGGTTGCTTGCGGATATGTATGAAATTTTGGAAGGCGACTTTTTCGACGGGGTATTGGACGCCTACGCGGTTAACGGCAAGCTCCCCACACTACCCACGACCTTTGGGTACACCTTCGTTGGGGTAAACGTTGGCTTGCCGCATTCGTTCATCGGCCGGTTTGCACAGCACGACCGCATCTCCATTACCGAATTGGTTTTATTTTACAACGACCTGTTGCGTGATTATCCGGAGTATGGCCATTTCGAAATGGCCGTACCCGAAATCGTAAGGCTTGGGTATCAAGCCGAATATGGGGGCCGTATTGATATAGAAAACAAACAATCGCAGCTGGACGATATATTGTTTTCATCCTTGCTTAACGCGATGAAACCGGCGTTGGGCAGGGAATACGACTCAGAGCAGTTTATGTTGGCATCGTCCGACATCACGTTCCAATCGCAAAACTATGTTTTTGCTGCGCCTTGGTACGGGGCGGACGTAGCCGACGCCTTGCTTGGCCAAAACCCGTACTTTATCCATCACATCCCCTTGGCGGACGAACAAGGGCACTTGATATTAAACACGCAAACCTTGCTGTGCGTCAGCCATTTGGCCGACGGGGATTTGGCACGGGCGTTTATCGACACGTTTATGCGGGTGGAAGCCGAATTCCAAACCGAGACCGGTTTTTTCCTGCGCAATATACCTACCAGCCAAGGGCTTTTTACCGATTTTGTTGATGGTTTGGTTTCCGCCCGGTTACTTGGTTACACAAACGAAACCGCATGGGTACCGCCCCAACGTTTCTACGCGCCTTCGCCGGAAATCCCGCTGGCACGGTTTACGGGCGGTGAACTGACGGCACAGGAATTTGTCCAACGCAACCATGATGCGGTGCTCGAATGGATGGGCAGGGAGGTAACGGTACGCAATATATACATCCCGATTCCCGAGCCGCTGGCAACACCCGTACCGGAGGCATATGTCCAACACCTGACCATACAAGTTTGGGACATTTGGGGCTTTGAGGGTGTGCTGGCGCAAGCGGAAACCGCCATGAACGCGGAAAGGGCCGCAAGGGGTGATCCGTACCGGGTGCGGTTGGTGCCGGATGTAATACATTTCCCCATCGACAACCTGCAAGCAAATTATTTTGAATTGGTAATCGCACGTATGCAAACCATGTTGATGGCCGGACAGGGGCCGGATATGTTCGCGTTGTTTGCGCATCCTTATTGGAATTACGCTTTGTCCGGGTTGTTGGCGGATATATACCCGCTGATTGACCAATGCCCGTTTTCCGACCGTGAGGATTTCTACACCCATATGTTGCGGTTGTTTGAAGTGGACGGCGGGTTGTTTGCGTTCCCCATGAGCTTTAGTCCCGAATATGTGGCTATCAACGCCGGCCTTCCGCAGCATCTGATTGACAGGTTTGCTCGGGAGTCTGTCATTTCCTATGCAACAATGATGGAGATTTATTCGGAACTCATGCGTGATTATAGTGATGAATTCGGCCATCTTAGATTTGGAAACAGTCATACCATCGGAAATCCTTTTACGGCAGCGTTATCGGTAATCGGCGGGTTTATTGATATGGAGAACCGAATCGCCAACCTGACGGATCCCCGCTTCGTTTCCTTCCTGCATGATTGGGTACAGGTATTTGGAAGCACAACGGCTGACGATTGGTTCGGTGAAATAAATGTTCCCGGGACGGGGTTCGATGCTTATTTCGAAGCAATGGCCATGCATTGCGTATTTATATCCGGCGGCAGCAGCGGTTTCGAACCGGCCAACGCCTTTTTCCCCCGTAATCATCCCTATTTTATCCATTATGCCCCCCTTGCGGACGAATGGGGCCGCTTATTAATTGATTATAACAAATCGTGGGCAACCTTTTGTTTAAGTGCCGCCGGAAATCAGGAACTGTCTTGGGAATTTTTGCGGCATTTAACCTATGCCATGGCGTTTCCTACCCCGGCGGCTCAGTATAATCAAAGAGCAACCGCGAGGAACTTCGGTTTGGGCAGTATGGGAACGCCTATCGTAAGGGATTATTATGAGCCCCATATACGTTCCGTATTTGATTATCATTTTGATTTATGGAATTCACGCGACGGATATTTTAACCGAAATGATTTTATCGGCTTTGACGATGATAATATCAGGTCAGAAGGGATAGAACGGGCCATCAGGCAGCGGGCAACCCAAAACGAAATGGAAATAGCCTCGTTACTATTGGATATACCTTCACACTTTTATAACGAACCGCTTAACCAATTATTAAGGGGCCTCATCACCCCCGAAGCCGCCGCGCAGCGCATACAGAATACGGTGTCGCTTTGGCTGATGGAGCAGTAGTAAATAGTATGTAGGGGTATAAACATGGTAAAACGGATATTTAATCACGAAAATACCATTTACCTGTTACTGTTACCCAGCCTTGCGGGGTTGGCCCTGTTTTTCCTTGTGCCTTTCGGGATTTCGATGTTCTACGCTTCCATTGACAACGTGGTATCACGGCAGTTCGTCGGGCTTACCAATCTGGTTAATACATGGAATAACCAAGCCTTCCGGTTGGCGGTGCGCAATACGCTGACTTTTATGGGGGTAAGCATCCCCCTTAATATGATACTTGCGTTGGCTTTGGCGTTGGTGCTTAGTCCCATCGGTCCCCGTGTGCGGCGGGTACTGATGGTCTTTTTTATTTTGCCCTTGGTGATACCCTCCGGGTCCATGGTGTTTTTTTGGCGGGCGTTGATTGCCGTCAACGGGATGTTTAATAGGATGTTCTTTGTATATGACGGCACCGCCATGCCTACGGATTGGCTTAACTCCCCCCATGCTCTGTGGTTTGTCATCGGGATATTTATATGGAAAAATGTAGGCTTTAACATGATATAATTGATTAAACCGAAAACAGACTATCCAGTGCGTCATCGAAACAAGTGTAAAAACGAAGTGATTTACGAAGGCTGCATTTGAGCCAAGCCCAAAATTTTTCGATGGGATTGAAGTCGG
>WRDO01000059.1 GCA_009779755.1 Defluviitaleaceae bacterium
AACAGGACAAACGGTACGGGGTTGGTGGTGTGGGCGGTGAACGCGCCGCCGTTTTCCTCGTCGATCATCTTGTCCGCGTTGCCGTGGTCGGCGCAGAAGAACATGCGCGTGCCGTTTTTGAGCATCGCGTCCATGGCGCGGGCGACGCAGGTGTCCACGGTTTCGACGGCTTTGATGGCCGCGTCCATGATGCCCGTGTGGCCCACCATGTCACAGTTGGCGAAGTTAACGACGATGAGGTCGTATTTTTGCGATTCGATGGCTTCGACCAAACGGTCAGCTACTTCGGGCGCGGACATTTCGGGTTGTAAATCGTAGGTAGCCACCTTGGGGGAGGGGACGAGGATGCGGTCTTCGTGTTCGTAAGCCTCCTCGCGCCCGCCGTTGAAGAAGAACGTGACGTGGGCGTATTTTTCCGTTTCGGCCAGGCGTAATTGGGTCATGCCCTTATCGGCCAAGTATTGCCCGAGCACGTTGTCCATAGACTGCGCGTGGAACGCCACATGCTTGTTGGGGATGGTGTGGTCGTATTCCGTGAAGCATACGTAATGCAGGGGGAAGAAGCCACGCGGGCGTCCGAATTCGGTGAAATCCGGGTCGCAGAAGGCGCGGGTGATTTCGCGCGCGCGGTCGGGGCGGAAGTTGAAGAAGATGACGGAGTCGTTGGGTTGGATGGTGGCGGTGGGGGTATCGGTTTCTTCCGGGTCGAGGATAATTGAAGGTATGACAAACTCGTCGTTAACCCCTTCGGCGTAGGTAGCATCCATGCATTGCGCCGCGGAATTATAATAACGTATATCAGGTTTCGTATTTAAATTTGCACCTTCGGTCAACGCATGATACGCCACTTCCACCCGCTCCCAGCGGTTGTCCCTATCCATTACATAATAACGCCCCATGACCGTAGCGATTTTACCCACGCCGATTTCCGCTATTTTGGCTTCCAATTCTTCCAAGTATCCTTTGCCCGACGTTGGCGGTGTGTCGCGCCCGTCAAGGAAGGCGTGTACATACACCTTTTCCAAGCCGTGACGCATCGCCAATTCCAACAATGCGTACAAATGCGTATTGTGGCTGTGTACCCCGCCGTCGGAAAGCAAGCCGTACAGATGCAGTGCCGTGTCGTGCTTTTTGCAATTCTCCACGGCGGCGAGCAGCGCTTCATTATTATAGAAATCCCCGTCGGCGATTTCCTTCGTGATGCGGGTCAGTTCCTGATATACCACGCGCCCCGCGCCGATGTTGGTATGGCCGACCTCGGAGTTGCCCATTTGCCCGTCGGGCAGGCCCACATCCATGCCGCTTGCCGCGCCCGGTTGGAAGGGGAATTTTTCCATTAGCCAATCGAGGTGCGGCGTTTGCGCCAGCGCGATCGCGTTCCCTTCGCGCTTGTCGGAGAGGCCGAAGCCGTCCAGGATCATTAAAACGACGTTACGCATAATGGACGACCTTCTCGAACGTCGGCTTTACGCTTGCGCCGCCGACCAGCCCGCCGTCGATGTTGGGCATGGCGAAGATATCCTTGGCGTTGGTGTGGTCCACACTGCCGCCGTACAGGATGCGGATTTTTTCGGCGGCGACGGGGCCGCACTTTTCGAATACCTGATTGCGGACGATTTCACAGGCTTCCTCGGCCTGTTCAAGCGTGGCGACTTCGCCGGTGCCGATCGCCCAAATGGGTTCGTAAGCGATGACGATCTTCGCCGCTTGCTCGGGGGTGATTTCGTCCAGCGCAAACGTGATTTGCTTTTTAAGCACGTCGGCCGTCCGGTTTTCCTTGCGCTGGCGTTGGGATTCGCCGCAGCAAATGATCGGCGTGATTCCGTGCTCCAGGGCTTTTAATGCCTTTAAGTTAACGGTCGTGTCCGATTCGCCGAAGCGTTCGCGCCGCTCCGAATGGCCGATGATGACGTACGGCACACACATACTGCCCAGCATTTTGGGTGAAATTTCGCCCGTGTACGCGCCCTCGTCGCGGTAGTGCATGTTCTGCGCGCCCACGCAAATGTGCGTACCCTTTAACGCTTCCATTACGGCCTGAAGCGACACGTAAGGTACGCAAAGTACCACGTCCACTTCATCGGAATTGATCGTTTCCTTTATATCCTGCACGAATTCCCGCGCCTTGTCGGGCGTGAAGTTCATTTTCCAGTTACCCGCGACCAGTTTCTTACGCATATTTACACCCCCGCCTTCGGCGTTGACGCGTTTACGGCTTCCACGCCCGGCAGTTTTTTGCCTTCCAAGAATTCCAAGGAAGCCCCGCCGCCCGTGGAGATGTGCGACATTTTATCCGCGAAGCCCAGTTGGATGACCGCCGCCGCGCTGTCGCCGCCGCCGATGATCGTGGTCGCGTCCAGCTCCGCCATCGCCTTCGCCAAGGCCAGCGTGCCCTGCGCGAATACGGGGAACTCGAATACGCCCATGGGGCCGTTCCATATCACGGTTTTCGCGCCTTGGAGGGCTTCCGTGAAGCGCTTTTGCGTCTTCGCGCCGATGTCGAGGCCCTGCCAGCCGTCGGGGATTGCGTCCGCGTCCACGTTTTGCCATTCCGCGTCGGCTTTGAACTCCTTCGTGATCATCGTATCGATGGGAAGGAGCAGTTCGACGCCCTTATCCTTCGCTTTTTGTATCATTTCCTTGGCGTAACCGACGCGGTCTTCCTCCACGATGGACGTACCCGTGCCGTAGCCCTGCGCGCGGAAGAACGTATACGCCATCGCGCCGCCGATGATCAGTTTGTCCACTTTTTCAAGCAACGCGTTGATGACGCCGATCTTGTCCGATACTTTCAAGCCGCCCAATATCGCCACAAAGGGACGCACGGGCTTATCCACCGCTTCGCCCAGGAATTTCAATTCCTTCTCCATCAGGTAACCCACGGCGGATTCGCCCACCAGCGCGGCCACGCCCACCGTGGAGCAATGCGCCCGGTGCGCCGAGCCGAATGCGTCGTTGACGTACACGTCCGCAAGCGAGGCCAGGTCCTTCGAAAACGCTTCCTCGTTTTTACCTTCCTCCGGGCGGAAGCGCGTGTTTTGCAACAGCGCCACTTCGCCGTCCTTTAAGGCGTTGACCGCTTCCCGTACCGCGTCCGAAACCACTGCGTCGTCCGCGAGGAACTTGACGGGTTTACCCAAATGTTCCGCCAAACGCTCCGCCACGGGCGCGAGTGTCGCCTTCGCGTCGGGCCCTTTGGGCTTGCCCAAATGTGAACAAAGCACCAACCGCCCGCCATCGGCGATCAATTTCCTAAGCGTAGGCAACGCGGCCACGATCCGATTGTCGTCGGAAATCTTTCCGTCGATCAGCGGCACGTTAAAATCGCACCGAACGAGTACGCGTTTACCCTTTACTTGGATGTCGTTAACCGTTTTTTTCATATGGCAACTCCTTTATGGAAAAATATGCATCTATTTGATTTTAGCATTAATACGGCCCCTTGCATACCCTGTAAACGGGTGATGATAATGGCTGTCTTGATCGCCGGCGCGCTTTTGCTCGCGCTGTCTCTGTCCCTTGACGCTTTTGCGGCGGCTTTCGCTTACGGGTGCAAGCAAATAAGGATACCTCTGCTTTCGGGGGTGGTCATCGCGGTGATTTGCACGGGTACGACGGGTTTATCCTTTTTCGTCGGTTCGGTGTTGACGCCGTATTTGAGCGGTCACACGGCGTCGTTTATTTCATTCGGTATATTGTTCGTCATCGGTATGGCAAAGCTGTTGGATTCGATCACGAAAACGATTATCCGAAAATATACGCGCATCAACAAGGAAATTAAATTATCGCTCCTCAATTTTAATTTTATCCTGCGCGTGTATGCCGACCCCGAAACCGCCGACCATGACGTATCAAAGCATATCTCCGTCAAGGAAGCGACTGTATTGGCCGTTTCCCTTTCGTTGGACGGCTTTGCGGTGGGTTTGGGTGCGGCGCTGTTGGGGTTTGACGGGGGGTTGGTCGTCCTGTTTTCCCTGATGGCCAACGCGTTCGCTTTGTGGTCGGGCAGCTTTCTCGGCAACAAGGCCGCACAAAATTTACGGTTCAATATTTCGTGGTTGGCGGGGGTATTGTTGATTATACTGGCGTTTACGCAATTTTTATGATTAAATAGAAAGTGTTTAATATGTTATACTATTTATTATCCCCATTCGTTATCCACAAGGAGGTACACCATGAAACTCGATAAACTGGTAATGGCCATCATCCAAGACGAAGACGCCTTCCATTTGATGGACCTGCTCAACGCCAAGGGCTTCAGCGTCACAAAGCTGGCGTCGACGGGCGGCTTCCTGAGAGCGGGCAATACGACGTTCATCTGCGGCGTGTCCGAAGAACGGTTGCCCGAATTCATAGACATCATCGAAAAGAAATGCAAAAGCCGCAGGCAAATCACTTCCGTCAACGCCATGAACGTCAACGCCAACGAGAGCTTTGCCCCGTACCCCGTGGAAGTGACCGTCGGCGGCGCGAACATCTTCATACTCAATATCGAGGAATTCAGGAAGGTCTAACCCTTATGGAAATGAAGGTCTCCGAGGTTCTCGCCGCACGCTTCGCTGAAACGCAAGCCGTGAAGGAAAAACCTCCGCAGGTGGACTTCAGCTTCACGCTTAAGCGGCTTTCGGACGAAGGCTTGGCTGAGCGTCTGCAGGCCCTGATATCGGAAATCAGGGTCCAAGGCAAGCGGATTGCCGAGCATGTGGACTTTTCGGACCTTAAACGGTACCGTAGCTTGATCGCCGATTTTATCAGCGAGGTTACGGCGCATTCGCACGAGTTCAGCCGCGAGAATTATTTGAATCGTCGCGGCCAACATAGGGTATTCGCCATCGTCCGATTGGTCAATCAAGACCTCGATGATTTGGCGCAGGAACTGCTAAAAAAAGAAAAGGATCATTTGGCCATCTTGGACAAGATCGACGAAATCCAAGGTCTGTTGCTGGATATGATCGTATGAAGCATCAAGGCCACGCATACGTTATCGAAGGGGAATCGGGCCTGCTCGAAACCGCAAACGCTTTCGCCAAGGCGCTCAATTGCCTGGAAGGCGGCGAAACCGCGTGCGGTACCTGTATTTCCTGCCGCGTTTTCGAAAGCGGTAACCATCCCGATACGTTGTACGTAACGGGTACCAAACCCGCAAGTATCGGTGTGGGCGACGTACGCGGGCAAATTATCGTACAAATGGCGACCAAGCCGTTTAACTATAAATATAAGGTCTTCATCGTCGATAAAGCGGAGACCCTTACCCCCGCGGCGCAAAACGCGTTATTAAAAACGATTGAAGAACCCGCTCCCTACGGGGTTTTTTTATTGCTTACCACCCAAGTTGAGGCAATGCTCCCAACGGTGCTGTCGCGTTGCGTGGTTATTAAACAGAGGTCCGAAACGGCAAGCGAAGCGCGGTTAGTTGGTGCCGACCCCGAAATGCAAGCACTCGCGCGCCAAATCGTTGATACCGCCCATGGCTTGGATGTCATACAGGCAATGGATATGTACGGTAAATTCGAACCGTATAAGGAATCCAAGGAATCCGCGCAAGCATTATTGGATATGCTGTATGCGGGATACGGCCAAAGAATCCGCGAAAGTGCTTCACATAACCCAAGGGACACCCGCGCATTGGGTGCAATCAAAGCCATCACCCACACCAAGCGGATCCTTTCGCAAAACGGCAACTACCAGTTGGCGATCGAATTAATGTTATTGAAAATAAGCGGAAATATTCCGGCATAGGAGAATTACATGATAATCATAGGTGTACGCTTCAAGGACGTAGGACGCATATATTATTTCGACCCGGGCGACTTCGACCCACCGCAAGGGTCGGCGGTTATCGTGGAAACGATACGCGGCGCGGAATACGGCTTGGTATCGCTCTCGCGGCGCGAGGCGGATGTAAGTAACCTGCAACAACCCATCCGCAAGGTCCTCCGTTTGGCCACCCCCGAGGACGAAGCGCAGGAAATCACGAACCGGGCCAAGGAAATAGAAGCCCGAACCACTTGCCAGGAAAAAATAAAGGCCCATGGCTTGGACATGCACCTCGTGGATGTGGAACTTACCTTTGATTTAAGCAAAATCATCTTCTATTTCACCGCCGACGGACGGGTGGATTTCCGTGAATTGGTGAAGGATTTGGCTTCAACGTTCCGCACGCGTATCGAGCTGCGGCAAATTGGTGTGCGCGACGAAGCGAAGATACTCAACGGCGTGGGTATTTGCGGGCGTAATATTTGCTGCGCCTCTTTCCTTGACGAATTCCAACCCGTAAGCGTAAAAACCGCCAAGGACCAAGGTCTGGGGCTTAACCCGACCAAGATATCGGGCGTATGCGGCAAACTCATGTGTTGCTTAAAATACGAGGAAGAAACCTACGTCGAGCTTAACAAAGGCTTGCCCAATGTGGGGGATAAGGTGTCAACGCCCGACGGAGATGGAGAGGTATTAAGCATACAGGTCCTGCGTCAAACCGCAAAAGTCGCCATCAAAAAGCGCGAAAAAGACGAATCCGAAACGGGTATATATCCCGTAGCGAATATAAAGATATTGAACCGCCGACCCTCCTGCGAGCAAAACTGCCATTGCTCCGCGTGTAAGAAAAAAGGATAAGACAACTTGCAACGTTTATCCCTTGCCGAAAAGGATCGGCAGTTGCTCGGGCCGTACGGCTTGCAAACCCTTGATCTGTCCCACGCGGTGCGCATTTCCCTTGCGCGGGGTGAATATCTGTCGCGCGCGGGTGAACCGATGGATGAACTGTATATCGTCGTGTCGGGCAAGGCGAAGGTGTTTATCAGCTTATCCGACGGGAAGGAATTGCTGCTCGCTTACTTTACCCAACGGGGGATCATCGGCGAAATTGAACTGATGACGGACGCCCTCACCACACAAACCACCGTACAAGCCGTTACGGAACTGGTGTGCGTCGCCTTTCCCCTGCGCGTATATGCCAAGGAATTAAAACGCAATAACGTATTCATCAATTATGTCGCGAAGGACTTGGCGGAAAAATTGGCGCAACGGGTCGTCAATTCGGCGATAACGGCCTTACAACCCTTGGAAACGCGCCTTTGCGCCTATATATTACAAACCGCAACGGGCGGCGTATTTCATGAAAAATTAACGGAACTCGCGGGTGTAATGGGTGCGAGCTACCGCCATCTGTTACGCTGCCTGGGTAAACTGTGCGAAAAAAACATCCTGCTAAAAACCCCGCAAGGCTATCAAATCATCAACCGCCGCGTCATGGAAATGTACGCGGGTGACTTGTATGTGTTGAAATAAGGAGATGTGCATTTATGATTCAATATAAACAAAAAAAGGACCGCCGCGCGGGCAGTCCTCCTGTAAAAAACGTGTAATTTTATAATCTACTTCTCGTGCGTGATACCGCTGGGCGGGAAGCCGCTGACCAGTATCAACGTTTCCGCGCCGCGTAAGTCCATACGAAGACCGTCCTGTTCCTGCGGGGCGGCTTTTTCCATGTGGGCGAGGATTTCGTCGCGTTTTGTCGCGGCCTTTGATTTGTCGATGTCTTCGGGCCATTCGGCGGTTTCGGTCACTAAGGTGAGGATATTATCCTCAAACTGCGCTGCGCCGCCGAGTACAGCGAGCTTGAGTTCGTCTTGGCCGTCGCGCAGTATTCGCAGTACGCCCGCATCCAGCACGACGGAGCAAGGCTCGTGCCCGTGCAGGAAGCCGCGGTCGCCCGTAATGGTGCGGATAATGGCCATGTCCGCTTCGCCTTGGTACTTGTAACGGCTTTGCGCCGAGCGTACCGACGGGGTAAGCAGGCGGATTTCGATCTTTTTATCGCTCATAAATCGCCTCGATTATTGGTTAGCGACCGCTGTGTTGTGCCGCTCGATAACGTCCTCGATGGGGCCCGCGTACAGGAAGTGCCCTTCCGCGATGTGATCCAGTTCCCCGGAAAGTATCCGGCGGAAACCTTCGATATTGTCCGCCAGCGGTACGTATTTACCGGGATGCCCGGAGAATATTTCCGCCACGGTAAAGGGCTGGGACAGGAAGCGTTGGATTTTGCGTGCGCGGATGACGGTGTTTTTGTCTTCCTCGGAAAGTTCGTCCATACCCAATATATTGATGATATCTTGCAATTCCTTATAACGTTGGAGGGCCGATTGCACGGCGCGCGCCACGTCGTAGTGCCGTTCGCCCACGATGCTTTTTTCCAGCAAACGCGAAGTGGAGGCCAGCGGGTCGATGGCGGGGTAGATGCCCAGCTCCGCGATGGAGCGCGCGAGGTTGGTGGTTGCGTCCAAGTGGGCGAAGGTGGTGGCTACCGAGGGGTCGGTGTAGTCGTCGGCGGGTACGTAGATGGCTTGTATCGACGTGATGGAGCCCGTCTTTGTGGAAGTAATCCTTTCCTGCAACGCGCCTACGTCGGTCGCGAGGGTGGGTTGGTAACCCACGGCGCTGGGGATACGCCCCAAAAGCGCGGAAACCTCCGAACCGGCTTGTATGAAGCGGAAGATGTTATCGATGAAGAGCAGCACGTCCTGTCTGGACACGTCGCGGAAATATTCGGCGATCGTCAAGCCCGTAAAGCCCACGCGCATACGCGCCCCGGGGGGTTCGTTCATTTGGCCGAACACGAGGGCGGTCTTGTTGATAACGCCGGATTCCGTCATTTCGTTGTACATGTCGATACCTTCGCGGGTACGTTCGCCCACACCCGCGAAAACGGATAAACCTCCGTGCTCGGTGGCGATATTGTTGATCAGTTCCATCATGATAACGGTTTTGCCTACGCCCGCGCCGCCGAAGAGGCCGATTTTACCGCCTTTTGCGTAAGGGCAGAGCAGGTCGATGACCTTGATCCCGGTTTCCAATATTTCCGTCGCGGCAGCTTGGTCGGCGAAGCCGGGGGCTTGCCGGTGGATGGGCCACTTTTCCGCCGAGGCGGCGGGAGGTTTGTTGTCGATGGGGCGGCCGAGTACGTTCATCATGCGGCCGAGGGTTTCGGGCCCTACGGGTATCGAAATCGGGCCGCCCGTATCGATGGCGGGTAACCCGCGCGAGAGTCCGTCCGTCGAGTCCATCGCGATGCAACGCACCATATTGTCGCCCAAGTGTTGGACGACCTCCAGGATGACGGAGTCACCCTCCGGCTTCGGCACCTCCACCGCGCTGTATAACGAAGGTAATTCCCCTTCGAAGCGTACGTCTATAACCGCACCGATGATTTGTAGAATCTTACCCGTATTCGACACGTCAATTCCTCCTATTTAAGCGCGTTTGCGCCGCTTACGATTTCCGTAATTTCCTGCGTAATCGCGCCTTGGCGCTGGCGGTTGTACATTAACGTCAGTTTTTCGATGATATCCTGCGCGTTGTTGGTGGCCGCGTCCATGTTGAGCATACGCGCGGCTTGCTCGCACACCACGGACTCCGTCATCGCCCCGTAGATATAGGCGTTGAGGTACTTTTCCGTCATGAAGGTGAGGAACGCCTCCGGCCCGGGGTCGTACTCCATGGGCGCGCGTTTGGTATCCGCTTGCGCCTGCTCCGACCTTGCGTTAAGCGGCAGTACCTGTACGACCTTCGGCTCCGTCGCGAGGATGGACGTAAACTTCGTGTACACAATGTACACTTCATCGACCTTGCCGGGTACAAAGGGATTTCCCTTGGCCGCTTCGTGCGGGTCGCGGTACAGATCGATCAACGATTTTCCCAATTCCCTTGCGTCGTCGAAGGATGCCAGTGACTTGGGCGCGTGTACGTATTGCTCCACATGCAGGTTGCGGGAAAGGAAGTATTCCAAGCCCTTTATGCCCACTACGTAGAACAGGGCGTTTTTACCGTGGTCGCTCGCGTGGGTGGCCGCGGCCTTCGCCACGTTGAGGTTATAGCCGCCGCACTTGCCGCGGTCCGAGGAAATCACCAAATACGCGGCGTTGCGGGACGGCCCGCGCCCCCGCACGTAAAAGTGCTCCGCCGCGTCCTTATCCGCGGCGGCGGACAACGTTAAGCTGTCCGTACCCTCCACAAACGCGCGGATGTACTGCCATTCCTGGCGGGCTTTTTGCAACTTGGCCGTGGCGACGAGGTTCATCGCGCGCATGGCTTGCTGCATATTCTTAACGCTTGCGCGTCTGTGTTTGATCGCTTTCATCGAGGGCATAAACGTGTCCCCTTACGCTTTATGCGAATTTTTCGAACAATTCCGCCATTTCGTCCCGTTCCAACATCAGGCGCAGGTCGTTGACCAATTCCGTCTTAAAGTCGTCGGGTAAATCCTGTCCCTTGCTCTTAAGCTCGCGGATTTTTACGATATGCTCGTTAAAGCCCGTAAAGCGTTGATCCAAGAGTTTGGTGAGGAAGTTGGTGGTGGCGCGTATCAACCGCTTGAAGTCGTCGTTTATATCGCGCTCGGCAAACTTGGAGAACTGGCTGTACGGCGAAATCGCCTTGAATATCCGTTCCTCCACCTCGGGCGAAAGGCCGCCGTCGCGCTTGCACAACGTACGGATGTCCTCCCGTTCGTTGAAGTTGTAGATAAGGAGCGCGTCTTCGGTTTGCTGAAGTTTTTCCGGTGTCATGTTAAGCGCGGTTTTATTTTCCGGGTCGCTGAGCAAAAGGAGCATTTGCTCGTACGGCATCCACAGGAAGTCTTCGATGGCGGCGGCGGCTTTTGCGGCCAACTCCCCGCCGAAGTTGAGGTCCTTCTTTTCACGGATTTCTCTCAGGATATTCACCCGTTCGCTTTCGGGGCGGATTTCCAAATAATGCCCCTGCGTGAAGTAATTGCGGAACGCCGCCTCCGTACGCCCGATAAAACGCGGCAGGATGGGGCGGAAGAACTTCTTCCCTTTGTAGGTTACCGCCGTGGCGAAGAGGAGCAGAACCTGTTCCTCGACGGGTATCGGCTGCCCTTGGGGTTGCTTTAATATTTCCACGATGCGCGCGCCGTGGCGCAATTGCAGCATCGTATCCGTTGACAAGTCCGAACCGAACTGCGAGAACGCGGCCAGTTCGCGGTATTGCGCAAGCTCCAAACGCAGCGGGCCGGCAACCTGCTTCATCGCCTTGATCTGCGCCGCACCGCCTACGCGGGATACGCTCAGGCCCGGGTTGATGGCGGGGCGTATGCCCGAGTTAAACAACTCGGTTTCCAAGAAGATTTGGCCGTCGGTAATAGAGATAACGTTGGTGGGGATGTAAGCGGAAATATCACCCGCCTGCGTTTCGATGATGGGGAGCGCCGTCAGCGTGCCGCCACCGCGTGCGTCGGACAGGCAAGCCGCGCGTTCCAATAAGCGGGAATGCAGGTAGAAAACGTCGCCCGGGTAGGCTTCGCGCCCCGGCGGGCGGCGTAACAAAAGCGACAAGGCGCGGTACGCCACCGCGTGCTTGGAAAGGTCGTCGTATACGACCAGCACGTCCTTACCTTCCTCCATCCATTCCTCGCCGATGGCACAACCCGCGTAGGGGGCGATGTATTGCATGGGCGCGGTGTCGGAGGCGTTGGCGGCGACAATGGTCGTATAGTCCATCGCGCCCGCTTCCTCCAGCGTGCGGTGTATACGCGCCACGGTCGAGGCTTTTTGCCCGATGGCTACGTATACGCAACGTACGCCCGTATTTTTTTGGTTGATAATCGTGTCCAGTACGATCGTGGTCTTACCCGTTTGGCGGTCACCGATGATCAACTCGCGTTGGCCGCGTCCGATGGGTACCATCGAGTCGATGGCTTTGATACCCGTCTGCAAGGGTACGTTTACTTCCTTGCGTTCGATGACGCCGGGAGCGATACGCTCGATGACGCGGGTGCGCGTATATTTGAGCGTACCCTTGCCGTCCAGCGGCCTTCCCACAGGGTCAACCACGCGGCCCATCAGGCCGTCGCCCACGGGTACCTCCGCGATGCGTGCGGTGCGCTTCACGGGGTCGCCTTCCTTAACGGTGGCGTCGGGCCCCAAGAGTACCGCGCCGATGGAGTCCTCGTCCAAGTTAAGCGCGATGCCGTACAATTCCCCGGGGAATTCCAAAAGCTCCCCGCTCATCGCGTTCGTTAGGCCGTATACGCGGGCGATACCGTCGCCGACATGAATAACGCTCCCGGCCTCGGCCACGTCCACCTTGGTGGAATAGGCTCGTATCTGCTGTTTGAT
>WRDO01000060.1 GCA_009779755.1 Defluviitaleaceae bacterium
CAATATTTTTCCGCGCGTATCGAGCCCAAGGGCAAGGAGAAAATCTACCGCGCCCTGCGCGAAAGGCTCTTCGCCAAGGCGAAATCCATGGACATCGCCTGCTACGACGACCCCGCGTTCTTCAACGATTTCGTCTTCGCCATGAACAACGCCACCCAAAGGGTTGACGCGGTGATCAATACCGTCGCCGCATTAATCAGCGGTATCATGATGCTTATCGTGCTGGGCGGCTACATGCTCCTGACCGACCGCGTCAGCGTTATTTTCGTGCTTGTGTCCTTCACCGTTTCGTTCCTGTTCCGCGTTAAAATCAGCAAGCTGGATTTCAAGCTGAACGAAAAGCTAAACCCCATCCTGCGCAAGCGCGACTATATCAACCGCATCTTTTACCTGCCCGACTATGTAAAGGAAATCCGCCTAAACCGCATCAAGGAACGCCTGTACGAGGATTATACCCAATCGGAAACGAACGTGTACGAAACGCTGAAAAAGCCGTCGCGTAAAATCGCCGTTATCGAATTTTTACAGGATTATATAACGGGCAATTTCATCTTCGACTTGATATATTTAATTTACCTCATGTTTATGACGATCGTGCGGGGTGCGCTCAGCTTCGGCGCGTTGTTCGGGCTGTTCCGCAGTGCGCAATGGGCGAGCGGTACGATTAACGACTTCTCCGGCTCACTCGCGCAGTTGCAAGAACACAGCCAGTATATCGAAAAGGTACGGACGTTCCTTTCGTATGAGCCAAAAATCACATCGGGTACAACCCCGCTGCCGTTCCCCATCGGGGAAACGCCCGACCCAACTGTACCATCCGACCCCTCCAACCCAGCCGTGCCCTCCGCCCCCACCGCGCCGCTGCTTGAAATGCGCAACGTATCCTTCACTTACCCTGCCGCGCAAACGCCCACCCTGACCGACGTGAACATGACCATCAACCGCGGCGAAAAAATCGCCATCGTCGGCTACAACGGCGCGGGCAAGACGACCCTCGTCAAGCTCCTCATGCGCCTGTACGACCCCGACGCGGGCGAAATCCGGTACGGCGGGGAGGACATCCGCGGCTACGGCGTATCCGAATACCGCGACCTGTTCGCCACGCTTTTCCAGGACTACCAAATCTACGCCGCCACCGTTACGCAAAACGTGCTGGCAAGCGGTGCCCCGCCCGACGACGGCCGCCTGACCCGCGCAATCGAAATGGGCGGCTTCGCGGAAAAGCTGGCGAAAATGCCGAACGGCCTCGACAGTCAGCTCACCAACGAATTTACCGACGGCGAGGAGCTTTCCGGCGGGGAACGCCAAAAGCTCGCCACGAGCCGCAGCCTATACAAAAACAGCCCAATCATCATCATGGACGAACCCTCCAGCGCACTCGACCCCATCGCCGAATACGAGCTGAACAACACCATGATGAACTTGGGCGGCAAAACCGTCATATTCATTTCGCACAGACTGTCCACGACAAAAATGGCGGACAAAATTTACATGTTTGAAGAAGGCCGCTTGACCGAAAGCGGTAGCCACGCGGAATTATTGGCGTTAAACGGCAAATACGCGGAAATGTACCAACTGCAAGCGGAAAAATACCGGTAGGGGTTTCCCCATTCCCGACGCGTTGTGTCAATACGTACGAACCCGGAGGTAAAAATGATAGATACACAATTAATTATGTTAGAAGGTTTACCCTCTACAGGAAAAACTACAAATGCAAGATTTATAAATATACAACTTGAACGTAGCAATTTTGATGCAAAGTGGATACATGAAGTAGCTATGCCGCATCCTGTTTTATTTTTTGATGAAGTTGGCTTGACATATGATGAATATAATAAATTCTTAAAAATATATCCCAAAGCATCGGATATTCTCAATAAAATAGCCGTGTTTAAGAAAAATACCGTCGGTATCCATTTGCCCGAAATTCAATGGAATCATAAAGATGAAATCGGCGAAGATATTTACAAAGCGTTGTTGAAATTTGATGTTTGGAATTTTCCTCTTGATGTATACAAAAAATTTGCATTGGAAAAGTGGGCGAATTTTACCGAAAAAGTGATAAAAAATAGAAATGAAGTCTATATTATAGATAGTGCGCTTTTTCAATTCCAAATTTTCACATTTTTATTTCAAAATAAACCTTATGAGGAATTACAAAATTTCATTAACCAAATTATAGATATAATACAACCATTAAACCCATGTTTGATATATTTTTATAGGGAAAACACCGAAGCAACAATAAATTATCTCGAAAATGACCGTGGTACGTCATATTTGAACTCCATATGGAATAGGGACAAAGCCCAACCATATTATGCGAATAAGCCGCCCGGAGCGGAGAGTTTTAAACAATTCTTGCGGGATTATGCGTTTATGGCAAATTTATTATTTAATTCATTGCCAACAAAAAAATTATCTCTTGAAATTTCTGATAAAAATTGGGCTTGCCTTGAAGATGAAATGCTATCATTCTTAAATATAAATCGTATACCAAGTCCCGATTATTTTCCAAAAAACGGCGTTTACACAAATGATATATTAGGTTTTGTTATAACAGTTGACGGTTTATCATTTACAGACCCGACCGGAAAAATAAGAAAATTTTTTCCGAAAACGAAAAAAGAATTTTATGTAGACTTGTTACCGACGGTTTTGCGATTTGAAGATAATAAAATCATAATTCTGGGTTCGCAAATATGTGAACGTTGGACAAAAACAGGAACTATATATAATTTGTGCAAGACAAGCGTCGGGTAAGGGCAGATAAAACAAGCGAACGCCAAGGCACGTACAGAGGGAAGCGGTTGGGATTCAACGACCGACTTCGCCTTCAAGGAAGTGAATCCCAATCGCTTCCCGACTGTCCGTCACGAGCCCGTTTTACCTGCCCTTACCCGCTCATTGCTTCACCAAGCATACTGCCTACCCATCGCATCGCGCATAACCAAATTCTCTTCATCATCCCGCAACGGGTCATGGTTTTCCGTACCCCGCCTGCGGGTAATATAATTGTACGCCGCTTCCGCCGCGGCTTGGGGCGTTACCTCCCCCGCCATGGGGTCAAACACGCGGAACGTATAACCCTTGGGGGCCAGCTTGTTACGCGTTAATTGGATAAACTGGTGAAGCGCGGCCTTGCTCATGTTGTAACCGAAGCCGCTCACCGCGCGGGTCCCGTTAATGGACGCTTGCGCGGAAGAAAGGTAAACCAAACGCTTCCCTTCTCCCGCGTCCAAAAGCGGTAAATATTTTTCCAACAACGCCATCGACCGCAGGACATTTTCGCGGAACACGCGTTCAATGATACCGCCGTCGATACCGTCCTCCAACGTAAAATCATCCGAGGGGTCGCGGAAATCCGTCGTGTCAATAAGATAATCCGCATACGGGATTTCTGTTTCACGCGTCGGGTCATGGATAAATACCGAATGCCCTTCCCGCGTGAATACCGCTGCCAACGCCTTACCGATATCCGTTTCCGCGTCGGTAATCAATATATTCTTTTTCATACCGTTCTCCTTGTGTCAAAACGGCCATTCATATCCGTCGTAATCCACCATCACCAAACGGTGCTCATCACCCAAATCCCTATCGAAATACCGCGCCGCGATTCCGCCGATGTCATCGGGGTCAAACCGTGCCGTTTCCGACAGCGTACCGTCCGCCATACGCCGCTTCATCCACCCGGGATGGAACAATCTAAAAGTATACCCTCGTTCATGCAGTTGGTTGTGCAGCATTCGTACACCCATATTCAACGACGCCTTGCTCATGGGATAGGGGTACGGCCCGTCGCCGCGGTGCTTCATGAGGGTGATGCACGCTACCTCGCTGGAGACGAAGCACAAACGTTTTGCCCCACCCTTTTCCATCAACGGCAGGAATTCCTCCGTAAGGCGTAGGGGTCCCAACGCGTTTACGCGGAAGGTATTCCACACCGATTCCAAATCCATCGGCGGCGCATATAAGTCGCATTCGAATTTACCCATCAAAGCGGCGTTGGAAATAAGCATGTCAAGCGAACCCGTGGTTTGCGCCACATAAGCGTGCGCTTTTTTTATGCTTTCGGCGCAGCCTACATCCAACCACAGGATATGGAGGTTTTTATCCTTTTCACGCAAGTCTTCCAACAGGGTGTAATCCTCCATAAACTTCCCCGCGAAGACCGTAAAACCGCGGTTCAAATACTCCTTGCACAACGACAACCCGAGCCCGCGGTCCGCGCCGGTGATGAGTGCGCTCGGCATATATATCCCCCCGTTACCTTTTTAACGCGTATATTCCCTAATCACCACGGGCGAATAAATCCCCGCCCGGGTTTGCCGCTCGTGCATGTTGCGCAGGATAACCGTGACTTCGTGTTTTCCGGTGACGGTGTTGGAGATTGTATATTCGACGCTTCCTTCGTTACGGCATTCTTCGGTATGGTGTACGAGGAGACCGCCGATATATAACCAAAAGAAACCGCTGACCCGACCGATATGCAGGATGCGCGGCACGGTATTCCCGCCGAAGTCGCACACGGTACGGTACAGGGCGTACTTACCGGGTTGGTTGTGCAAAAGGGAACGATACGAATCGCCGAAAGTAACCGACACCATGTTGTTGTTCTCATTCGAGGTGATCCCCGTACCGATGTCCGGCATCGTATCGGAAACCTCTTTATACATCCGCCAGCCCGAAACGACCTTTGTATTAATGCGCTCCGGCGCGGGTATTTGGCCGTTAATCATATCGGCGGCGGGAACCTCAGCCGAACCCGAAAGGTTTTCATCCGGAATTTCCTCAACGGTTTCCGCATCGATTAAACCGCACGTTATGGGGCGCGTTGAATCCTGCCGCAAAATCGCCGCACGTAAATATCCGTAGACGGGCTCTCCGTCAAACAACGAATATACGATAACCGACGGATGGTTGCGTATATGGCGTACCCGACGTTCGGTTATCCGCGCCGCGTCACGCGAAGGCGGCAGCTTACGGTGCGTATCAATGACAAATATACCCAAACGATCGCAAATATCCGGTACTTCGGGGTTGGTGTCGTACGTACGAACGTAGGCATTCGCGCCCATTTCCTTATACGCACGGAACACGGCTTCGCTTGCCGTATTTTGGGGTATCGTTATCAGCTTGGTTTCGGCGTAGTTTTCAAGCGAACGGAAGCCGAAGGGTATTTTGATGAAGTCGGTGATAAAATCCGTCGCGCGGTTCGTCCTGACGGATACTTTCGCTTCATATAAATAGGGTTCGTCCGTATCCCACAACGTGGGGTTATAAAAGGGTACATCAAAGTTGACCGTTTCCGTGGAAAAACCGCCGATCTCAATTTCGGGGTCATGCCTTATTTCCAACAGCCCGTCCGCGGTTTCAATTTCCGCTTCGATTACGAAAAACGTATTTTCCTTAAAGGTGTTCTCCACTTCCACCTGCATATCGATACGCCAGCCGTCGTTTTCCCGTACAGGTTTGATAAACACGCCGTCATACGCCAAATGCACGGCGGGTTTTTTGATCAGCCACGCGTTGCGGCAGGTACCCGCTTCCCCATCGACTCGGATGGCAACGATATTGGGCATGGAGCCGTAGTTGGCCGCCCATGTGATGTCCAGCGCAAAGGGGGTATAGTCGAAGAACAAACGCTCCATAACAAAGCCGTTGACGTAAACAACCGCTTCCGACGGCATTCCCTCAAATTCCAATAAAATCTGCTTATCCCTATCCACATCCTCCAAGCGGAAGCTGTTCCGATACCACGCGGTACCGTGTTCCTTACGCATGTGCGGCAGGGTTACGCCTTCCCAAGCGTTGTCATCGAAATCGGTACCCGATATACCCGACGGGCCCGATGGGCCGTCACCTTTCATAAAACGCCAACCCTTGCTTAACCCATACAAACCCTGCTGTGAAAACGGGAATTTCATGATGTCCTACCTCCGTGAAAGTCCTTTTTTCTTTTTCTCCATTTTTTCCTTATATAATACGGCATCTGCGTTAAGCATTGCCGCCGAGAAGCATTCCCGCGTCGATTCCTCCAACGCGACGCAGCCGACGCTGCACGCCACATGATAGGGATGGAATCCTTGCCGGTTGTATTCGTCGAATTTCGCGCGGATGCGGTTCACCACTTGCGCGCCCTGCTCCTGATTCTTAACCGACGACAGCACGACGAATTCGTCGCCACCCACGCGGCCGATGATATCCTCTTCGCGCAGAGCTTCGCGTATGACCTTCGAAAAAGCCATGATGGCTTTATCGCCTTCATTGTGCCCGTAAGTGTCGTTGATGGTTTTTAAGCCGTCCATGTCCATAAACATGACGATAGGTACGTTTTCGGTGCTGCGCTTAAGGTGCATCAAACGCGAATAAGCGAATTGGAAGAAACCGCGGCGGTTTAACATACCCGTGAGCTCGTCGGTGATGGAAAGCGTTTGTATCTTGGAAACCAATTCCGCGCCTTTGATCGCCGTGGAAACGCTTACGCGCAACAGCTCGTACGCATCCACGAGGATTTGCGGATTGAAAGGTAAAATAATCACGCCCATTTCCTCGTCGTCGAAGAAAAGCGGGAAGAACAGAAGCGTCCGCCGTTCGCGTTCGTAGTCGAAGTGGTCGATCGTGGAAAAATCGGAAAATGAAATCGGGTTCCAGGTATTGTGTTTCATGTTGATCTTTTTGTCCCCGTCAAAGCCGATCATCGTCTCGATGGCGCGATCGGGGTTCTCCGCGTCTTTTTTTACGGGGATTTTATACAAGCCGATCATCGCGGTATTCAGATACAGCTCGGGCAACGACTTTGCCAACGCGTCGGCGAGAGAATTAATATCGAATATAAGCAGCAATTGGCTGGTAATGCGCCGCAAATGTACGCGCATACCGTTCAGTTCGACTTCAGCGGAAATCTCTTTCTTCCTTTTTATATCGTGCACGAGCGCGGTCGCGGAAATAAGCGCGGACAATACCGAATGCGGGGATTCGATTTCGTCGGGATACAACTCGATACCCGCGGAAAGGCCGGCGATCGCATCGTCCCATAGGTTCAAATCCCGATTTTGGTGGTTGTAGGTGAAAAGGATTTCATTAAAGGAGTTTAGGAATACACCCTTTCGAAAGGGTGTGTTTTTTATTTTATGAATCAAATCCGCCGTAAGCGATTCGATTTCGTTCGGGTTCATTTCCCGATGGAAAAGCCGTGAAAAGCAATACAGCACATAGGCGTGCATTGAATCCGAATCGCCCCCGCGCGTCGTTTCCTTAACGATACACCCGCACGATTGCCGCGTAATGAACGCGGGTGCGACGTAGTTAAGCTCCTCCGTTTGTTTTCCGTTGATTTTATCGTACAGCACCTCCGCGCTGACGCGCCCTATTTCATAGAAGTCCTGCCGCACCGTACTCAACGAGGGTATGTATACCTCCGCCGCGGGATCGTCGTCGAAGCCTGTGACGGCGACTTCCGTCGGCACCAATACGTTCCTGTTCTTCAATTCATTTAACACGCCGATGGCGTTTTGATCGTTCGAATTGGCGACCGCGTCCACGATGAGGTTCCGCGTATCGTACATCCCGTTCACCGCGCTTGAACCGCACCATTGGCTGAATTGCCCGGGGAACACGTACTCCGGGTTAAAGGGTATCCCATTAACCTCCAGCGCCCGTTTATAACCCGCCAGCCTTTCCTCGGCCTCGCCGTGCCCGTCCGGCCCCTTTACGAAAGCGATATTCTTCTTGCCGTGCGCCTTAATCAAATGATCGACCGCGTCGTACATCCCGGAAACGTTGTCCACCAGTACCGACGTCATCCCCGGTATCGCCAACGACACGGACACGACGGGTAACCAAGCGGGGATGCGGGCAACGTGTTCGTCGAAGCGCTCCCGCTCCACGCTGTATATGATAAAACCGGAAAGCAAAATAAGCCCGTCAAGGGATTTATTATTAAAAATCGTTTCGAAGCATGTATCCAGGTTGGAGGTAAAGTTGTCGTTGTTGACGTACGCGCTGACGTACGCCGTCAAGTGGATGTCCATCGCCTCGGCGTATTCCGCGATACCGTTCCATATTTGGTATTGGTTTTGGTTGTCCACATGGGAGAACAGGACACCGAAGTGAAGCCGCTTTTCCCTTTCCATACCGTACCCCCTTACTTTATAACCGACTCCGCTTTGTTCTTTAATCGTTCAAGGTTAAACAATAATTGCGTCGTCGCCGCGCTTTCTTCGTGTGTCAGCTTTTGCCCGTACAATTTTTTTAGAAATGCCGATATCACGTCGTTGGCTTTGTCCACTTCGGCGAAGTCCGCATTATCGTTCATCAAGTCTGTCAGGCGCGTTATCGCTTTCTTGGAATTTTCCAAAGCATATTTCGGCGTTTCGATAATACTTTCGTCCAGTTCCGTCAGGTTGCATACGGCGGGGACTTCCTTACCCGCTAATTTTTCCGCCAATTTTAATATAAAACCGCCCAACGGGAAGAGCATGATGATCAACGCCACATTGTAACCCGTGTGGGACGCGCTGATATTCGTACTCGTGATGGCCGTTTCGCCGAACGCGGGGTTGATCGCGAAGAAGAAAATAACGGCCCCGACCGTGACGATGATCCCACCCAACGCGTTATACACCAAATGGATAAACGCCGTCGCGCGGGCGTTGCGCGTCGTACCCAAGCTGGACAATACCGCCGTAAAGCACGAACCCACGTTTTGCCCGATAATTATGTAAAGCGCGGCGTTCCAAGGTATCAGGCCCGACATCGCCATCATTTGCAATATTCCTATCGAAGCCGTACTGCTTTGGATGATCGCCGTCACGCCGATGCCCACCAATACGGCCAACAACGGGTTACGCCCCATCGTTACGAACAGTTGCTGCACCGCGTCCAGCTGAGCGATCGGCCTTACCGCTACGGGCATCATGGAAAGCCCCAAAAAAAGAACGCCGAAACCCGCCAATACCGAGCCGACGTTCTTGATGTTTTGTTTCTTCGTAAACAACATGATGAGCGCGCCGCCTGCCGCCATCACCGCACCCAGCGCGTCCGGCTTAAGGAAGGTAGACCACTCCGCCGAGCTTACCAGCCAGCTCGTAAGCGTGGTGCCTACGTTTGCGCCCATGACGATGCCCGTCACCTGCACCAACGATATTATACCCGCATTCACGAACCCGACCGCCATAACCGTCGTGGCCGTGCTGCTCTGTATCAATGCCGTTACGCCCGCGCCGAACAACACACCCGTAAAGCGGTTATGCGCCACGCGGCCCAAGATTTGCTTCATCTTGCATCCCGCGGCCTTTTGCAAGCCCGCGCTCAATACGTTGACGCCGATCAGGAACAAACCGAATGCGCCCAAAAAGTTAAGGATAACGGCGGTCCAATCCATGAGGAAATGCCCCTTTGCGTGTGCCGATTATATAATCTTTGCGTTGTTGATCATCAATCCGAAATCCGCATTCAAAAAAGCGGCCGCCCGCCTGCACATAAGCATCCGCTTTAAAAAAATCTCAAAATAATCCATCACAGGCGTAAAGCCCGCGTCAATGTCCAAGCACAAACGGATGATATCCCTTTCGCCGCGCAGCACCTCGAGCTCCGCGCGGGTTACGGCGTAATTCACGCGGTCGTGGATATCGCTGAGGATGTTATCCATACATGTTTCCTGCACGCGCGAACGGCGTACGTCCACTTTGTCGGCGATATTCAGCGCCGCGGCGACCGCGCTTACCGGCTTGCCACCCGAACCTTCGTCGTGGTTACCCACCGCCGAACATACTGTACCGATGTCGCCCCATTCCATACCGAGCCGCTCAAGGATCGTCCGCGTCATTTCCGCACCCGCAGCAGCATGGTATTTACGGTTCATCATATTGCCGATATCGTGCAAAAAGCCCGTAATCTTGGCGAGTTCCACTTCCCTTTCGGTATATCCCAGCTTTTCCAATATCATACCCGCCGTTTCGGCGGTCAGGCATACATGCGTGAAGGAATGCTCGGTGTAACCCAACACCTTAAGCGTATCATTACCCGCTTCGATGTAAGCGCGTGCCTGCGCATCGTTTTTAATTGTTTCGTATGTAACCATCGTACGCCTCCAAACAAAATATATAACAGGTTGATTATACAATAAAAACGCAAAATTTAAAGGGGTTCTTCAATAAACGAACGCCCCACGAGTTTAATCCGCAGGGCGTTCGCGTTTTTTAGTTTAATCGGACTAATCGGTTATTGAATCAATTCGGGTATAAAACCATACATCTGCGCGAAGGTCTGCAAGATCACGTACCAGCTGCCGTCGATGACCCTTGCGGCGACAAGCATGGGGGTTTCGTTAAGTGTAGCCGTTACGGTCGCGTTCGGATAGGTGCCCGCGATGGTGATGCTCGCCTCGGCCCCGGCTGCGTGGTTGGCACTAAAGACCGCCAGCCTTTCGCCGTCAGCGGCTCGGGTACTTTCCACCACACCGTCAAGCACTTCCTCCATCATATACCTGAGGTTGATGAAATGGCTGCCGTTTACGGTCACTACGGCTTGCGCGCCGTTGCTGGCGGTATCGCGTGAGTTGATCGTTACGGTCGCGGGTGGGGTTACCTCAACGGCGGCTTCCTCCGGCGGTGCTTCACCGATAACGAAGAAGGACAGTCGTGAGGTTTGGAACGTAACCGTACCCGCATACGCGTCGTAGGTCGAGTTAAGCAATTCAAGCGTACCTTCG
>WRDO01000061.1 GCA_009779755.1 Defluviitaleaceae bacterium
CGCTTTTACAAATCCCTTCGTGTGTACGCCCTTAGTGACAGCACATACGACAGCAAAAAAATGAGAACCGCCAATACGAGCAATCCCCCGCTGACCGCAATCACGTTCCGCGACGCGAATGAAACGAAATCGAGGGTGATGTTACGGCTGCCGCTTATCATATAAATATAGTACCCGAAAATGGCTGCATAAAATACCCCGACAGGTATAAACAAACCGATGATCTTACCTTTTTGGTATCCCAATTTGAACAGCAGCGGGTACATGGAAAGGATCAGGACGGCGAAACACAAGGCACCGACCGCGGCGACGGCAACATGGCCTTCGAATTGTATATACCACATTGACCTTGAAAAATGCCGCACGGCGGGCATAACGGCAAGCCCCATGATAATGCCGAACACCATCATGATAAGCGCGAAACCGTACCTCGCCTTGACGATTTGGCTCCTTGATACCGGGAGGGTAAGGTAGAGGTGGCTTAGGCCCACTTCTTCCTCCACTTGAAAGGCCTTAAAAGAATAAAGGGCTGACAGCCACATGCTGATCGGGACGACCAACATTTGTGACGTTATAAAACCGAAGCAAAAAACGACGGCGGGGTACGCGATAAATACCCATTTTGCCAGGGAAAGCGTCGCCCGCCAATCCAGCATCATAATTTTACCAACCATGTTATGCACCTGTCCTTTCTTCTTCCCTGTCCATATGGACCATGATTTCATCCAGCGACGCTTTTTCGGTGACGATTCCCGATGGCAGTCCGCCGATGTCTTCGCTTTTTATCAAGCCGGAAAAATAATGTTCGTGTTCGCGGAAGCCGATGACCTGCACCCGTTTTTTGGGTGGGAGCTCGCCGATTCCGCCCCGGATGACGCAGTATTTTTCCGTCAGTTCGCTTTTCAAGCCGCTGTAGATGATACGTCCTTTGTGGATGTATACGATGTAGTCCGCTATTTTTTCCAAATCGCTTGTGATGTGGGAGGAGAAGAACACGCTTCGCCCTTCCTCCGCGATATAATCCCGCAAAATATCCAGCAATTGGTCACGCATAACGGGGTCCAAACCGGAGGTCGGCTCGTCGAGCAACAACAACTTGGCATCGTGCGAAAGCGCAGCCGCAAGCCCCAGCTTCATCATCATGCCCCGCGACAGGGTTTTGAATTTTTGCTTCGGGTCCAATAGGAATTTTTGCAACCACCGACGGTATGCTTCGCCGTCCCAGCGCTTGTAAAAGGAGCGGAGGGCTTTTTCTAAACGAATGGGCGTCCAATAAGGCTGGTAATAGGGCCGGTCAAACAGCACGCCCAAATCCTCTTTTACGGAAACATCCCCGTTCGGTTTGCCCAAAATATTCACTTCGCCGCCGTCCCTCATCGCCATACCCAACATGAGCCTGAGGGACGTCGTCTTACCCGCGCCATTTTGCCCGATAAAGCCGCAGATATAACCGCTCGGCACATTAAAGCAAATATCGTCCAATAGAAAATTTTTGTACCGTTTCGTGAGGTTTTTTACCTCGATCGCGTTTTCCATGCCGTTATGCCTCCGTTTCGTCCAATAATGTGTGAAGCTCTTTTTTTCCCAAACCCGCCATCTTACCCAGGTGTACCGCTTCACGCAGCGCGGTTTTCGTTTCGGACAGGAATTTCGCCCGTACCAAGTCGCCGTCGATTTTCTTAACGTAGCAGCCCTTACCCGGCACGGTTTGGATGAATCCTTCCAATTCGAGGTCGTTGTACGCCCGCGTGGTAGTGATGACGCTTACCTTCAAGTCGCGGGCGAGTTGCCGGATGGAAGGGAGCAGTTCGTCTTCGGTTAATTCCCCCGACAGGACCGAAGCCTTTAGCTGTTCTTTAATTTGCTCATAAATGGGGACAGCCGAATGATGGGATAATACAATGCGCATAAGTACCTCCTTAATATATCCGGTCGCATCCGTATATGTGCAGTATATACGGTATAAAATTTTTGTCAACAAAAAGGCTCCAACCCTATGGGCGAAGCCTTGAATCAATTATTTTTATCCCAATTTAAAACAACCCGCCGATTACCCCCCCGTCGTCCAAATCAATGCTGCAAGCGGCAGGGACTTTCGGTAGGCCGGGCATGGTCATGATATCGCCCGTGATGGCCACGACGAAACCCGCCCCGGCAGACAGGCGCACTTGGCGCACGGTAATGGTAAAGTCTTCAGCCGCAGCTAACTTCTTAGGGTCGTCGGAGAAGGAATATTGCGTTTTGGCCATACATACGGGCAGGTGACCGTAACCCAGCTTTTCTAAGCTGCGCAGTTGCCGAGCGGCTTCGGGAGCAAAGATGATGCCGTTTGCGCGGTAGACCTTTTTCGCGACGGCCTCCATTTTATCTTTTAATTTTTGTTTGCTTTTATAAGTGAGCGTAAAGTTATTGGGTTGTTCCATCGCTTCCAATACGGCTTTGGCGAGGTCGATGCCCCCTTCCCCACCCTTGGCGTGGACTTCGGAGAGTTCGCAGGGTACGCCTTCCTCTTGCGCGGCTGCCTTTACGGCGGCGATTTCGTTTTCCGTATCATTCGGGAATTTGTTGACCGCCACAACACAGGGTAAGCCGAAAGTCTGCGTGATGTTGGAAATATGGCGGCGCAGGTTCGAAAGGCCCTTTTCCAAGGCTGTTAAATCCTCTTGTCCGAGCTTGTCCTTTTCCGCGCCCCCGTGGTGCTTAAGCGCACGGATGGTCGCCACCAGCACGACGGCGGAGGGCGTCAGTCCCATGCGGCGGCATTTGATGTTGAAAAATTTTTCCGCGCCCAAATCCGCGCCGAATCCCGCTTCGGTTACGACGTATTCGCCCAGCGCCGTCGCGAGGTTGGTCGCGGCGACGGTGTTGCACCCGTGGGCGATATTCGCGAACGGGCCGCCATGTACGAGCGCGGGTGTACCTTCCAACGTTTGTACAATGTTGGGGTCGAAGGCTTCCTTTAATAAAGCCGCCATCGCTCCTTGCGCGTTTAAATCCCCCGCCGTTACGGGTTTACCTTCATAATTGTACCCCACCACGATACGCGCGAGGTTTCCCTTCAAATCTTGCAAAGACGATGACAGGCAAAAAACGGCCATTACCTCGGATGCGGCGGTAATATCAAACCCGTCCTCGCGCGGCTGGCCGTTCGATTTGCCGCCCAACCCGTTGACCATGAACCGCAGTTGGCGGTCGTTCATATCCATGGCCCTGCGCCATGTTACCTGCCGCGGGTCTATGTTCAGTTCGTTGCCTTGTTGTATGTGGTTGTCCACCAACGCAGCCAGTAAATTGTTGGCCGTGGTGATGGCGTGAATGTCCCCCGTAAAATGCAGGTTAATGTCCTCCATCGGTACGATTTGCGCGTAACCGCCGCCCGCCGCACCGCCCTTTACGCCGAATACGGGGCCGAGGGAAGGCTCGCGCAGGCATATCATCGTGTCCTTGCCGAGCTTCGCCAGCGCGTCGCCCAAACCGACGGTTGTCGTGGTCTTGCCTTCACCGGCGGGCGTGGGGCTGATAGCCGTGACGAGGATGACCTTACCCGGTAATTTGCCGGGCATACCTTTGTAACGGTGGTCGATCTTTGCTTTATAACGCCCATACGGCGAAACGTGTACCGGCGGGATACTCAGCGCGTCCACGATTTTTTGGATCGGCTTTAATTCCGTTGATTGGGCGATTTCGATGTCCTTTTTCATGGATAACCTCCGTTTTTTCTTGTATTCTTTCCGTATTATAGTATAATTTGTGCAAATTACGAAGGGGTACATACCGGAAGGAGACGCGAATATGGAGTTACGGTTTATCGACGATGGCACGCGCATGGATATCCAGCTTATGGGCGATGAAAACTCGACTACGTATTACGGCATTTTCGTAAAAATGGATAAGGGTATTTCGTTCCTTGTTTCCTGCGACCCGCTGTATGAACGTTTTGAAAATTTGGATTATAACAAAATTTATACGCTGACGTTCTTCCGCGAAGCGGAGGCTTATTCCTTCGATGCCAAGATCGTGGAACGCCGACAACATTTTCATAACAACGTCCTTTTGTTTAACGCCACCAGTTTGATAAGAAAGTTTCCCCGACGTTCGCATCGTATACGGGTCCAAATGTCGATAAACCTGTACGAAAAAGCGGAAGACAGCTCCAATGGAATAGGCAAGTTGATTTGCAAAGGGGCAATGTACGACGTTTCCCGCAGCGGGCTTACGCTCCTCTCCAACGATAAAATAAATATTCAATTGCGCAAGGTGTATATGTCCGAATTTGTGGCGAACGGTATTACGTTCCGCTTCCCCACGGAGTTCGTACGGGGCGGCGAACGTTCGCTTTCCCCGTTGTACCGATATGATTACGCTTTTATGTACAGCGGCGGTGAAAAGGATTTGACGGAAGAATTAAATAAATTAACGCTCGCTTTGTTCGAGCACCAACTAAAAGGCGGGTTGGGCAGATAGGCACACCGTAACCTCATCCCGATTATGGAACAATTGCCGCGTATCCGTTACGCGGTATTTTTTTTGCAATAACGCGAGGGCTTTGGTGATTTTGCTGAGTCCTTGGCCTTTTGCCAGCTTAAGGGTCATAACTGCCGTACCGTTTGCGGCAAGCCGATGCGCCGCATCTGACATAATTCGGATGGATTCAAACATATCCGTTTTCATGTCATTTACGATAATATCGAATGGGATTTCGTTCGCTTCAAAGAACCGTTGCGCCGTGGCGCATACATAGGTTAGGTTTTCACGCTTGCGTAACCGCGCATCCAATGCGCCGGGGTCCACGGCGGTCACGCGGCAACCCGCGTCCAATAAGACCTTACTCCAACCGCCCGGCGCCGCTCCCAAGTCCAAGGCCCTTGTACCGGGCAGGATTTTTATCCCGAAGATTTCGATGGCTTCCATCAGCTTAAATTCCGCACGGCTGATGAAGCCGCTCTCCGCGTCCTTACTGTATCGCCGTGCGCCGCCGTTCCATGCGGAACGGTTGGCTTGCACGGAGGATATCCCCGCGTATAAATCGCCTTCATGCAAAAACAACGACAAAACCCAATCGGGTTGCTTGTCGTTTTGTATAAATCCTTTTTCCTTTATATGGTTTTCCAATTCGCGGATCGTTTCAGCTTGCACCGATCCGCGTGCTTGTACGGAGAAATTACCGGCACACCATTCAGGGATGTTAATTTCATGTAATAACCTTTGCGTAAACGGCTCCGATGTCGCCGGTTCCGAATATCTGAAATGCACGGGAAACATATGCCGCACAAATATAAGCGGCGGCGCATCTTCAATTAATTTTTTATACCCGCCGGGCAAATCGATTAATTTAACCCCCGCTTGCAAATCTTTTACGGGCCGAACAGCGGCGTCATACCGTTGCAATTCGCTCATGGCAAAAGCGGCGCTTTCGGGGCGGGTGGTGATGATTATCTGCATGATATTGCTCCCGTGTAAAAAATAATCGTAAATGCTATAATAACGGCGAGGTGATTCCATGCCCGCCCAACGAAAGCGTGTGCCCGCGAAGCGGACATCCGTAAACAAACCCACCCGCGCCGCCAATCGATCCTTTTTTATGGTAATGATCATATTGATTGCGTTTGCGGTGTTTTTCCATTTCGGCGGGGATCGTCTTTTCCCCGGAGACAATACACACATACCGGTCCAAGGTGAAATATTCGTCCATTTCATCGATGTGGGTCAAGGTGACGCCGTATTGATACAATCGCAGGACAATGCTGTCCTCATCGATGCGGGCGAACCGCGTTACGGCCAACAAGTGGTAACATACCTGCGTAACGCGGGTATTACACGGCTCGATTATATCGTCGCCACGCACCCGCATTCAGACCACATCGGCGGATTAACGCATGTGATAAACCAACTGGAGGTAGGGCGCGTGATCATGCCCGACGCGACAAATAACACCGTCGCCTTCGAAAACTTTCTAACCGCTATCGAAAACCACCAAGTACCAGTTACAATTGTCTCCGCCGGGGACGAAATCACGTCGGGTATAATCCATATGTCGGTGCTCGCACCCGCGGCGGGTACCCACGCGAACATCAACAACGCTTCCGTTGCGTTGCGGATGGTACACGGAAACACGTCTTTTCTGTTTACCGGTGACGCGGAAACAGCGTCCGAACAAGCGATGACAGCCGGCGGTAATACCCTTCGATCCACGGTATTGCATGTGGGTCACCACGGCAGCCGTACATCAACCACGCAGGAATTCTTAAACGCGGTCAGCCCCGTAGCGGCCGTCATCACATCGGGCGCGGGCAATACCCACGGCCATCCGCACCGTGATGTACTGGACAGGCTTAACGCGGCGGGTATACGTATCCTGCGTACCGATGAACGCGGCACGATCGTATTCTATACCGACGGTACCGAGGTCAGGTTATGGTAAGGATTACGATTGACCGCTTTGAGGAAGACTATGCCGTATGTGAAGACGAACGGGGCGAAAACCAACGCGCTTTGCACCGCAGCGAATTACCCGTGCAGGCAAAACCGGGTGACACCCTGTTATTCGTAAACGACCAATGGTGTATCGATACAAAAGAAACCGACGCACGAGCGGAGCGTATAAATAACCTATTCAGCAAGATCAAAAGGAGGAACAACCCATGACTTACAAAACGCAGGGCGTATGCTGCCGCGAGATTACGTTAACGGTAGAGGACGGCATTATTAAGGACCTTTCTTTTTCCAACGGCTGCGACGGCAATCTGAAGGGTATCGCGAAGCTGGCCAAAGGCCGCAAGGCATCTGAAATTATCCCATTGATGAACGGTATCCGTTGCGGCCCCAAGGCTACTTCCTGCCCGGATCAGTTGGCGGCGGCATTACGAACGCTGGTATAAACGGCTCGTTTTCCCATCGCCGCCATTTGTCGATGATCGGCGCAAGCGCGGCGCGGTCGTTCATTTCGCGTACGGCGTTGAGGATGATGTCCGGCGCGGGGTCGGTGGAGGGGTTAAAGGCTTCCGCCAGCTTGATTAACAACTCCGCCAAGCCCGGCCCGTTCGCTTCACTGTGCATGAGGGAATAAACCAATACCTCCAATGCCTTGCGGTTATCGTCGCAATGCATGTGGAGTTTGATCAAATCCGCGACGTCTTCGGTCATATCCTCGTTTTGCTTGCGGTTAATTTTAAGCGAACGCATGAGGACCGCTTCGGCGCGGTTGTATTCACCCAATTGCTTATACAAGTCCGCGATATTCCGCAGGCATTTTGTGTATGCATACGGTGCCGTATCTTCCATGCTTTCATACAGGGCGCGGATTTCCGCCAATATCGTCAACGCTTCCCTTGGGCGCCCCATTCTGTTTAATAATTGCGCACGGTCGAAAGCCACTTCGAAATAACTGCGGTGCGTGCGCCCCACGCGTTCGCGGGTCAGGTCCATCACTTCATCGTACAGCGGCAGGGCTTTATCGTATTGCCCCCACGCGTCATACAGCGTCGCCAAGTAATGACAGGCACAGGTATAATCATCACCATGCGCCAATTGCATTGCCGTTTCTGCCAGCGCAACGGCTTTTTCGTATTCTTCCTTTTCTTCGTGCAGGAAAGCAAGGCTGTGCAAGCTGTCCACCACGTCCTGCGCGTTGTTTAAAGCGCGCCGTATGGCCAGCGCCTCGTTGTGAAGGCTCCGCGCCAAGGGTTCGAACACCTTATCCGTAGCCGAATTGGCCAAATTATATAAGCTGTCGGCAAACGCTTCATCTTGCTCATGCTTAAAAAACCGCTTGACCGAAACCAACTGCCCGAACAAATGCGCCGACGGCCCTTCCAAACCCATGTCGTACAAAGCCGCCGCCAAATTGTTAAGGCAATTCGTATACGCCGTCGCATCGCCTACACAATGACGCGAAAACAATTGCGCGCCGTCGGTATAGAGCTCCACCGCACGCTCGAAATCACCCAATTCGTCGTACACCCGCGCCAAATTGTAGATATCCTGCGCGTAACCCAGCGTCATCATGGATTGGTTGTTCCAATGCTCGCGCAGGAGCGCTTCGCCCGATTTTACCGCTTCCTCCAAATCGAACGCATGGTATTGCTCCGCTACACGCTTGCGGAATTGCTCGATCTTACCCATTCACATTCACCTTTTGTCCAATTTCCTCGATATATATTGCCCCGTAAATTGTACGATTTGCACCAGTAATATAAGGATGATGATCACGTACACGAGTATATCCGTGCGGAAGCGCGCGACGCCGTAGCTGTGCGCGATATGCCCCAGACCGCCGCCGCCGATGACCCCCGCCATTGCCGAAAACGTTATTAAATTGATGATGGTCAACGTAAAGCCCGAAACCAACCCCGGCGCGCTTTCCGGCAGCACTACGCGCAGGATGATTTGCCGCGGGGTCGCCCCGGCCGCCACGGCCGCTTCGATAATGCCGCGGCCCAGCTCGTTAAGCGCGGCTTCGATCACGCGTGACATAAACGGGATCGCCGCGATCGTAAGCGGCACAATACTCGCCGTACGCCCGATGGACGTCCCCACGATCATACGTGATAGGGGAAATACCAAAATGATCAACACAACGAAGGGAATACTCCGCCCGACGTTGATCAAAATACCCAATACCTTATTAAACCGCGGCGCGGCATAAATCCCGCCCGGTTGCGTCACGTATAAGACCATCCCTACCACGACGCCGAACATCACCGCAAACAACGACGCGAAGCCCACCATATACACCGTATCGATCGTCGCTTGCGGCAACGTACGTTGCAAATGGCTCAAATACCTTTCCATATCCATGTGGATATTACCGGAAAGGTGACGCGCCAAATCGTCCCATTTCCCCGTAAATAACAGTTCGAAGAATCCTTGTTCGGGCATTTTCCAAAACCCCAATGTCAATATTTTATGTATGGTCCACCGGTTCGATTTCCACACCGTTTATGCGGAAATATTCCATCGCGTCGGCAAGCACCGGTTCGTCCCCCGTGATTTCCAGTATCAGCGACCCCACCATCGTACCCGAAACGGATTCGATACTGCCGGAAAGGATACTCAATTCGATATCGAACTTACGGATCACGTCATGGATGAACGACCGCCGAGCCGATTCGCCGATAAAAAGCGCGCGGAAGATATGGTGGCCGAGCTTACGCTCCTGCACGGCCTTGTACCAACCCTCCGAGCTGTAATCCTTGGCGAAGAAGCGGCGGGCGGTGTCGGTTTTCGGCGCGGTCAGTACGTCGATGACCTTGCCCTGTTCGATGATCTCCCCGCCTTCCATCACCGCCACATGCGAGCACAGAGCCTTGATCACGTCCATCTCGTGTGTGATGACGATAAACGTAACCCCCGTATCCGCGGCGATTTTCCGCAGTAGTGCCAATATTTGGCGCGTGGTGTCGGGGTCGAGCGCGGAGGTCGCTTCGTCGCAAATCACCAATTCCGGTTCGGCAGCCAAAGCGCGGGCGATGCCCACACGTTGCTTTTGCCCGCCCGATAATGTAGCGGGGTACACGGTTTCCTTTTCGGTCAGTCCCACGACTTCCAACAACTCCGTCACGCGTGCGCGGATTTCGGCCTTCGATTTACCCGCGATGCGTAAAGGAAAAGCCACGTTGTCAAACACCGTGGCATTCATCAGCAAATTGAAGTGTTGGAACACCAAACCCATTTTGCGTCGGGCTTGGCGCAGCCTCGCACCCTTTAACCGAGTGATATCCACCCCGTTAAGCAAAATTTCCCCCGCGTCGGCTTTTTCCAACACGGATATACACCGCGCCAGCGACGTCTTACCCGCGCCGCTAAGCCCGATGAAACCGAATATATCCCCCTTGTTGACCTTCACGCTTACGTCGTTGAGGGCCAACAAGGGGCCTTGTTTCGTTTTATAGGATTTACTCAGGTTTTTTATTTCAAGCATTCTTATTAATCCATCAAAAGCATCGTTAATGCGACTTCCATCATGTCGGTGAGGGATTTTTCCCTGTCCTTCGCGCTCATGGCTTGGTCGGTGAAGCATATGTCGGAAATTGTACACATACAAAGCGCGTTCTTACCCGCGCGCGCGGCGTTCATGTATAACCCCGCGGCTTCCATTTCCACGGCGAGGACACCCATTTTTACCCAATACTTAAGCGTTTCGCTCGCGTCGGCGTAGAAGAGGTCCGTGGTCAGCACATTACCCACGGTTACGGGTTTTCCCACCAAATCGGCCGCGCCTTGCGCTTTGCGCAACAGCTCATACGACGCGATGGGCGCGTACGTACCCGGCAAGTGGTATTGCTTGGCGTAGTCTGAATCGGTACACGCGCCCATTCCCAGCACGATGTCCCCCAATTCGAGGTTAAGGTCCAACGCACCGGCCGAGCCGATCCTAATAATATTGTCCACTTCGTAGAAATTGAACAGCTCATAGGAATAGATACCGATCGACGGTACACCCATCCCGCTGCCCTGCACCGAAACGGGCTTGCCGTTGTACGTACCCGTGTAGCCGAGCATCCCGCGTACGCCGTTCACCTTCACGGGGTTTTCCAAATAATTTTCCGCGATAAACTTCGCCCTCAGCGGGTCACCCGGCATTAAAACGGTCTTTGCGTAATCACCGGCCTTGGCGGTGATGTGGGGGGTTGGAATAGGCATAGGAAAGCTCCCTTCGTTTATCCGATTCATTGCTTGCATGGTATAATAGCAGGGA
>WRDO01000062.1 GCA_009779755.1 Defluviitaleaceae bacterium
CGCGACCGCGCCTTCATATAATTCCTGCGGCACGGCGCGGATGTTGGTTTCGGCAATGCTGATGACGGTGGGGAGTATCATAATACCGAGTAAAATAGAGGCAGCCAGCATGGTTTGGCCGCTCATCATACCGAACCTTCTGCCGAACACATCGAATATCATGGGTACCAGCACCATCATACCGAAGAACCCGTATATAACCGACGGAATCCCCGCCATAAGGTTAAGCGCGGGTTTTACCAAACCGTATAACCACGGGGGACACATACGCGCCATGAAGATAGCCGTAAATATCCCAATGGGGACACCCAATACAATGGCACCGGCAGTTACGTACAGGCTACCGAGTATCATGGGTAAAATGCCGAAAGCGGGTTCGGCGGCGGTGGGTGCCCAACGCTGCCCCAACAGGAAATCCATGATGCCGATACGTCCTATCGCGGGTATCCCTTGCGCGAACAAGAAGACGCATATCAGCACCACAGCTAAAATGGAAACCAACGCCGTAATGAAGAAAACCCCGCGCATAAGGTTTTCCTTCTTCAACCACCATTGCAAACTCTTTAATTTATTCATTATGTATTCCTTTTTTCATAACATCACAACTTCGTGTCAAATTGACACGAAGTTGTGATGCGGATATTTATGCCACGGTTTAATTAATCCCATTCCAACGCGTAACTTCGCCTGTAAAAATGGCTTTGATTTGGTCAATGGTAATATTGGTCAACGGGTTTGCCGTGTTGACAATGACGGCTACCCCGTCAAGCGCGATGTCGATATCCGTAAGCGCGGCTTTTTCGGTTTCACGAAGCAAACGGCTGGACATGCCGATATCGATTACGCCGCTGGTGGCTTCGTTGATACCGGTTCCGGAACCCCCGCTGGAGATTTCGATGTTGACGCCGGGGTTAAGCACTTCGTACGCTTCTTTCATCCGTTGCATCAGGGGTTCGACCGAAGTGGAACCGCCGACCCTTAACGTACCCGTAAGGCCGCGGGTTGTGTATGTTGGGGCGTTAACGTCTACCATCGTCCAGTTTGTTGCCGCGATTTCTTGACCTTGGGAAGAAAGCATAAAAGCGATGAAATCCTGCGCCAGTTCGTTAATTGCGTTGTCTACATTGTATACGATGGTAAAGGGACGTTGCAATCCATACGCACCGCTGCGGATGGTATCGTCCGAGGGGAGTACGCCATCTACGCTGAGTGCTTTAACCGTGTCATTCATTGACCCTACGGATATATAACCGATGGCAAACGAATTATTCATTACGTTGGTGCGTATGCCCGCTGTTGAATTTTCCACCACGGCTTCCACGTACATGTCATCGCCCACGCCGGTGATGCTAACGAACGCATCGCGGGTACCGCTGCCGTCTTCGCGGGTAAATACCGCGATAACGCGACTTGTATCAAAAGTGGCGGCTGGTGCAGGGGTTGGTGTGGCGGTGTTGGCGGGGCGTGGTGTAGCGGTGTTGGCGGGTTCGTTCCCATTGGAATTTCCGCAAGCCGCCAAAGCGAGCAGGAAAATTGCCAACAGGGAGATAAGTACAAGCGTTTTCTTCATGAATCATTCTCCTTAACGATTTTTAACTTCGTTAAGGATTCTACTCATAAAAAATTTTTCGTACTACCATGAAAGTGTATAGTTTATGTAAAATGTTTGTAAAGTCGTAAACCTTTTAATTTATTTTGTTTATCAAATCCCTTGACGAACGTTTAATCTATTTTATCTTATCCAACCACTCCATTACGATTTTGTATTCATGCAAGTCAAACTTTTTTTACACTTATCTGCACATCATTACCAATTTTCAATTTTTTGGAATTGTCTTTCCTTTTCCTCATTTAAAATTTATCATCTAATGAAATGATGATGCACTCGTCGCACATGCCGAGTGAATTAATGGTTATCACCTTCCCGCTCCACTCCTCTTTCAGCCAATCATCAACCAAGAGAAACAGCCATTCGTCTTTTTCGGATTGCTCGGCTTTTTTTTGCCGTCGCGTCATAGTTCCCCATGAAAACCCACTTGCAGTTATCGGGGTCGAACCGCAGCTTGAAACAGAATCCCTCGGTGTCGCGGTTGGCGATTGTCGGCTTCGCGTCTGTTCCCGTCCGCTCTTCTTTTTCAAGAACAAACACGCCGTCCACCGAACCGACCAAGCCCATACTGCCCGACAGGGTGTTAAGCGGGTCATCGTCTTTCAACTTGCGCGTGTGATGAATGAGAAGCAGGGTCAGCTTGTGCTTGTTGGTTATCTCGCGGAGCAGGGTCATGTCGCGGTAATCACAGGCGTAAATGTTTTTGTCAAACTCGGTATCACGGACGTGCTCTAACGTGTCGATGATGATTAACTTCGTGTCGTGGTAAGCGGCTAAGTGGTTGTGCGTCTGTTCAATTAAGCCGCTGTTAATTCCGAATGAAGCCGTGGTAAGTTTCAGCCGTGAGATGTCTACCGCCGCCGCTTTGATTTTGTTCAGTCTGTCCTGTAAGCGCGGGTAATTATCTTCAAGAGCGAGATACAAAACATCACCGTGGGGCAGTATTTTTTCAACGGCGAATTGCAACGGCTCATACTTCTGCGCCATGAGAGTATTGCCGTCAATGATTTCAAAAACTTTCGGCGCGGTGGTGCTTGTTGTTTCGTTCATTGGGATTATTCCTTTTATTTTGGATTTTTAATTGCCATCTATATAAAAACCCCTCGGCGGTGACGTCTTTCCGAAGTGAAGGCTTGGATATTTGTTTATTTAACTCATTATTATGTAATAAATAATAAATATTATGTTATTCGTTAAAAAACATTTGACAGTCATAAATCATGGTGCTATATTATGATTATCACGACATACAAAAATAAATCTGGAAGGTGGTTTTCCAAAATGGAAAAGCAAGCAGAAAAAATTATGCGCTTCAGCAAAGTCATTTATGTGTTGCTGAAGATAGCGTTTATTGTGCTTATCGTCGCAGGCTCATTACAAGCGCTTTCTTTGCTCTTGTCGTTATTAAACCTAAACACAGAAATTGTTACGATTGCCGGGGTTGAAATGGAAGCTCCGCTATTATTCAAGTTGGGTGAAACAAAACTCTATCTGCCAATGGCGTGGGAATCCAATTTCGATATTATGGGTACACGCTCCCTTTTTGAAATTGGATTTGAAGATTTGATGCTTACTGTTTTTACAATTATTGGACTTGGATTCGGTAAATCAGTTTTCAGCTTGTTGCGAGAAAATGGTTCGCCGTTTCGTGATGATGTAGTAAAATCTTTGAAGAAATTGGCGATAGCCCTTCTTTGTATGGGTGTGGTTGCGGGACTAACATCTTTCTTTGCGGCTGGTATCGTTTGGGTGCTTTGTCTGATTTTCGATTATGGACGCTCACTTCAAAACGAAAGAGATACCACATTGTGAGGTGATGACTGTGGCTATCATTTTGCGGCTTGATAGAATGATGGCTGATAGAAAAATATCACTTAATGAACTCGCGGGAAAAATTGGCATTGCCAACGTGAACTTATCAAATATCAAGACAGGAAAAATCAGCGCAATCCGTTTTTCTACGCTTGACGCAATATGTGATGTTTTAGACTGTCAGCCCGGTGATATTCTCGAATACAAACGAGTGGCGAAAGAAGATGAAAACAGTTGAAGCGAAGTGGGAACAGGGTGCGTTTCACCCGCTTTTTCAAAGCGTGTGACCCATTCTGACGGTTAGGCTACGCCATTCCCGTCGTGGGCGCTGCTGCGGGCTTCGCCGCCGATGGCGTCGATACGTCCGAACGGAAAACCTCCGCCATGCTGCGTTGCCTTTCTGCCCATTAGGCTTCGTGCTCCGTGTGAACCGCCCCGCTTGTCGGCTTGCGGCTCTGCTTGCACAATGGGGAACGGCGGACTCAATCATATCAAGCATAATATCCGAATCCGACCCGCCGCTGTAAGACAAGGCAATGCGTTTATGTTCGCGTAGCTTGTTTCGCGTAACCATCAGATATTTATGGATGTTGAGGTTGGCGGGTACGGCTTCGGTGATGAATTGGTAAAATTGGTTGTAGTTCATCAAGGTATAAATCTCCCTTCGTTGGAATAAAAATGGCCGTGAGGTTCGCTCTCGGCCAATTAGCTTGACTTGTGATGATACTTATTGATTTCACTTTCTTGTGTTCCCACACTCCATATCAATTACCACTCTCACCGTGATATAATTTTGTTTATCAAATCCATTAACGAACATTTAATCTATTCTATCTTATCCAACCACTCCATTACAATTTTATATTCATGCAAGTCAAACTTTTTTCCCCCCGATTTTTAAACTTATCTGCAAATCATTACCGATTTTCAATTCCTTGGAATTGTCTTTCCTTTTCTTCATTTAAAAATTTATCATCCAATGAAATGATGATGCATTCGTCGCACATGCCGAGTGAATTAATGGTTATCGGGGAAACGCGGCATGTATTTTCCTTGTTGTATATACAATAATTGTTTTCACAGTTCATATATACTATCTCGTCGTTCAATGTATTTCATATTGAGATACAACGCAATATTTTTTATTTGAGATACCTTATAATTTCCACGGTGATGGACATGAAGTATGAAGTATTGAAATATAACCGTATTAAGGATATACGCAATGACTGTGGTTTAAGCCAAAGTCATGTGGCGGGGGAATTGGGGGTAGCGCAAAACACCATGTCCCAATATGAAACGGGAGAACGTAACATCCCCAATGAAGCAATAATAAAAATAGCAATCATATATAAAACAAGCATTAATTATCTGCTTGGTCTAACCGATGAAAAACGTCCGTACACAAAAAAATAGAACCCGTAAATCTTTTCTCTATTGTTATATCATCACTAAAAAAGCAACGGCTGTGCCGTTGCCGGATATAGGCTTTTCGGGGGTTTTGCTAATCCAGCAAGCAAGGCGTGTGGTCGGTCACTTCGTTTCCTCCACCCGCCGCTTGTTGGGGTATACCCCAAACCCCGGCACAAAACCCGTGCGGGTTTTGTGCCATGAAGCCGTCGCGTTGCTCCGTCTGCTCCGACGCGCTTCGCTTGCGGGGAATGTCAAAACCGTGCCGCCACGGATGAAAAAGTATAAAAAATTTATCGTGCGTCGTCACCGCTCCATACGTTTTTAGTGCGTCCGTTACTCCGTGCGCCGTCAACGCCAAGTAATAATTCCGTGTTCCTCTTAGCCGATTGCAAATCAGAAACGTATCGTTTCATGCCGTTTCGGACTTGTTGGCAATCGTATTTTTCTTGGGATAATGCGGAATATTCCTCCCGTAATTCCTTAATAGTCGGCAGCTTATCAAGCCTCAAGGAATCAAAAAAAGCCTTCGCCGTTTCCACGGTTTCGATGGCTTTTTTGTTTTCTTCTCGGAAAGTGGGGTTGCGTTTCGAGCGTAGGTATTGGGAAAATACATCCCTGTTTTTGTTGTACGCGCCGATGTGCCGTTGTAAATCGTTGACTTCATTTATACGGACGGTGCTTGCGTCAATGCGTTTTTGTAGCTCGTCATACTCGGCTTGGGCGTGGTCGGCGGCGTGGGTCAGCGCGTCCATGTCGGTGAGATTGTGGGTTTGTAGAAACAAGATTGTTTCGGCGGCTTGTTGTAAATTAAAGCCCTTTGCCCACCGTTTGTAACCGGGGGAATCCTTTGCTCTGATTGAATTTTCCAAATCAATGATAAGGTTTATTTTCTTATCGTGGGATTGTGGCGATACATTATTTACCATTGGCGCATGTGTTTCTTCGTTAAATATAACTTGCTTTTCATCTTGTTTAACATCGTGCAGCTCGGCAATTTTTCTCCGTAAGGACAGTTCATCATACCCTTCGGGCAAGCCTTTTTTTCCGGCTGTGAGCCTAAAGAAGCGTTCCGCGCCCTGCGGTTTTATGGAAATGGTTTTACCCCGCCGTTTGATTTTGCATCCGTTTTTTGCAAGGCACTTCAAAAAATCATCGAAGTTTTTAGGTTGGTGGGTTTCCAAAACTTTATCAATCAACCCCGCCAACCCATCCCGCTTGGTTGACGTTCTATAGCGGTTTGACTTCCCCTTGCTGTGCTTCGGGTTCTCCACTACAGATAGACCCTGTTCATTACAAATACGGTCTGCCACCCTTTGTACACGCTTATATGAGTGGAGTTCGTTACGCAACTTTTTATCGCAATCCAAATTTACGGCGTTGATAACGATATGGCAATGGATATGTGGCTTGTCGGTGTGGGTGGCAACAACAAAGGAATGGTTGCCGCTTGATAACTCCATCGCCAACTCCCAACCCAATTTACTTGCCGTTTCCGCATCCGTTTCACCGGGCAAAAATGAAAACCGAACGTGGTACGCCAGTATCTCATTATCGCCTTGGTCGCGTCCTGTTTTATAACGGTATTCATCCCGCGCAAACATAAAATCCTGTGCCGCTACATCGGGTTCACATTCAAAACCCGTAACCAAAGTACCCCCTTCGGTCTTGTCGGGGTTCATTAAATATTCAATCGTGCGCTTCAAAGTCTGCGCCGCGCCCCATGCCTTGTTGGGATGGATGGGGGTGATTTGACTTGTTCCCATTGCTTCACCTCGTTATAATTTCATTATGCAAAAATAAAAAACGGAGCGGGGTGGTATAAAATTGGGTGACGAAAAACAAAGTCGCAAGGAATACATGGATAGATATTACGCCGAAAACAAAGCGGAAATATCCGAGCAAAGGAAAGCCATTCGCCAAGCCCGCCAAGAGGAAATTAACGCCGCCGCCCGTGCGCGTTACGCCAATGACCCCGCCGCCCGTGAACAACGGTTAAGAATCAAAGCCAAAAATCGGCAAACCCAAAAAGAACGTATCGCTACCGATCCCGAAGCCAAAAAAAAGCATGAAGAACGCCTAGCCATACGCCGCCAACTCCACACGGAACGCCTTGCCACCGACCCCGAATACCGCAAATTGAGGGATAGTTACAATGCCAACCAACGTGAAAAACGCCAAAAGCAAAACCTTGAAAAACAAAAAAGCGCGGGGGATGAACCATAAATCGGCCATCCCCCGCTTCCTTTTTTATGCTCGTTTTTCGTCAAAAATGAAGTCACAAGTTTAATAATTTTCGTACCTTTCCGAAAACCTTTAACGCATCGGACACTTGCAAACGCAAATTACTAACCTCCTCCCGCAATTCAATCATGTCGGCGGCGTAGATGCTCCGCGTTTCGTTGGCGCGTTTAGCCACTTGGTTGATATTGTTTGTGGCGTTAGCCATCAGGCGTAATGCCTCGCGGACTTCCTTCACATCCATCCGAAGGATATACCCCATCAAAGCCATGTTGCGAACGTAGGATTGCATATTTGTTATCCTTGCGTCATTCATGCGCCGCAACAGCAAATCGCGCTCATCATCCGTCAGCCGTACCTCAACACGGATTTTTCGCTTGCGGTTTCTGTTCATAAAATACATCCCCCTCCTACCGTTCATCATGGCTTTTATTTTTTGGTTTGGACGGTGTGAGCTGTGTGGGTGTTCTTTCGTCTGTTTTAGCTTCGGGTTTTTTCGGTGGCGGCGTTGGCGGTACATCAACTTCCGGCGCGTCGCCTTCACGGGTTTGTTCTTCCGGTGCATCGTTGCCGTCCAAACTTAAAAGCGCGTCCAATTCCGTAAGCCTTGCCGATTTTACGGTTAATTCATCTTCGAGGGGGAAGGGCTTGGCAAGTTCCAATTTGGCGTTTTCCACTTGGGAATAAAGGGTTTGCAAATTGGCTTCCGTTCCGTCAAGGGTCATGGCGATTCGTTCAAGGGCGTTGTCGATACGGGTGATATTTCCTACCGGGTCGATACCGAGCGAAACGGTATGGGACATCGCGCCTTTCAAAAAGCATTTGTACTCGCTTCCGAGGGGTTCATAATAAACATACATATCAAAACCCCTATAATCGCCAACCTTTTCCGGCGTTGTACCCTTTACGTTATGACAAGATTGTATAAGTGCCGTACCCGCATCCTTGCGTTCGGTATAGTTAAACGCACCGATTTTCATGGGGCTGATACCTTCAAACCCTTTGTGTGTATTCGCTTCCAAACGCGACATATCGGCTTTGTAACCCACAATCGCTAACTTGGACGATTCAATCTGCTTGGGGAAGGTAAGGCGCAGATTATCCTCCAGTTGGTACTGTTGGCTTTGGTGGTGAGCCTTAAACATTTTTAATTTGGCAACCTCAACATCCAATCCCATCTTTTCGGCAATGAGGGGATTTCCCGCGCACAACGCCTTTATTTCCGCATACGACAACGCCTGTTCGTCCATATCATCGCAAGTGCGGACGGGGCTTTTGCTCGTCATTATTTGCGAGATAAATTCCTGTTTCTTTTGGACGGTTTGGAAAAGGTAACTGTCAAACGTACCCTCCGTCACGTATCGGAAAATATCCACTTCGGGATTGTTGTTGCCCTGCCGTTCGATACGCCCCGCCCGTTGCGCCAAATCCGCAGGCCGCCAAGGGCAGTCAAGGTCATGCAGGGCGATAAGTTTATCCTGCACGTTCGTACCGCTCCCGCATTTCGCGGTAGAACCAAACAACACACGCACCTTGCCGGAACGCACCTTTGCGAACAACTCCTTTTTTTGCGCTTCGGTGTTGAAGTCATGGATAAATGCAATCTCATTTTCGGGTACGCCTTTGGCAACCAACTTATCACGAATATCGTCATACACGTTGAAACGCCCGTCTTTGTTGGGTGTGCTGAAATCACAAAAGACAAGCTGTGTCAGCCTGTCCTCTGCGGTTTCATCCCATATACGATACACATTTTCCATACACAAGTTGACTTTACTGTTGGGGTCATCGGGGAGCATGGGGTTCATCATGCGTTGGTCAAGCCCGATTTTTCGCCCGTCCGAGGTTATCTTCAACATGTTATCTTCGGAGGGGTCAACTTGTTTGTTCTGCACCGCTGTAGCCCTTTCGGACAACGCCTTTACCATATCTTTTTGTATGTCGGTAGGTTGCGCGACAATGGTATGGAAGTTTGCCTTGGGTCGGGGTAAATCCAACGTGTCGGCGGTTTTAATATCCGCAACCTCGCCGAACAGGGTCATTAGTTCGGGCAAGTTTTGAAGCTTGGCAAACCTTGTACGGGCGCGATACCCCGTGCCTTCGGGGGCAAGCTCCACCGCCGTCACCGTTTCCGCAAACGTGGATGCCCATGCGTCAAAATGCCCCAAGTTCATGTCTTGAAGGGTGTCGTATTGCAAGTACCTTTGCATGGTATACATTTCGGCAAGGCTGTTGCTGATGGGCGTACCCGTGGCGAAAATCACCCCCTTGTTACCCGTTTCTTCATCCAAGTACCTGCACTTCATAAAAAGGTCGGAGGACTTTTGCGCTTCGGAAGTAGATAAACCCGCCACATTCCGCATCTTGGTGATGAGGAACAGATTTTTGTAATTGTGTGCCTCGTCAATAAAGAGCCGATTTACCCCAAGCTGCTCGAAAGTGACGACATCATCCTTGCGGGAATCGTCCATCAGCTTTTCAAGGCGTATTTCAAGGTTCTTCTTAGATTTTTCCATTTGCTTGATGGTGAAGCGTTCACCCTTGTCGCGTTTCACTTGCTCGATGCCCGCGGTCAAATCGTCAATCTGTTCCCGTAACAACCGTTCCTGCCGTTCCGCAGATAAGGGGATTTTTTCAAATTGGGAATGGCCGATAATCACGCAATCATAATCCCCCGTTGCGATACGGGCGCAGAATTTCTTGCGGTTTTTCGGTTCAAAATCCTTCTTGGAAGCGACAAGGATATTTGCGGAAGGATACAGGCGCATAAACTCCGCCGCCATGTCTTCAATGATGTGGTTGGGTACAACCATCATAGATTTACTGCATAAGCCCAACCGTTTGCTTTCCATTGCCGCGCCAATCATTTCAAAGGATTTCCCCGCACCCACTTCATGGGCTAACAGGGTATTGCCGCCGTAGAGAATCCGCGCAATCGCTCCGCGTTGGTGTGGGCGCAAGGTGATTTCCGGCGATGCTCCGGCAAATTCGATGTGTGAGCCGTCGTATTGCCGTGTTCGGGTGGAGTTGAACAGTTTGTTGTACTTGCTCACAAGGGCTTGGCGGCGGTCAGGGTCTTTGAATATCCAATCCTTAAACGCTTCTTTGAGGGCATCCTGTTTTTGCATGGCAAGGGTCGTTTCTTTTTTATTAACTTCGCGGATTTCCTTGCCGTGTTCATACTTGATGTCATATACGCGGATGTCCCTCAAGTTAAGGCTTTGTTCCAAGATGGCGTAAGCGTTCGCCCGCTTTGTGCCGTAGGTGGTATATGCCTTTACATCGTCGTAGCGGGGAGTGGTTTTGCCGGAGATATTCCATTCGCCCGTGTGGTCGGAATAATTAACCTTAATCGCGTTCTTTTGATAATAAGGCGTTTCCAATACCTCATAAGCGAATTGCTGATAGTAATCCTTATCTACCCACGTTGCACCCAA
>WRDO01000063.1 GCA_009779755.1 Defluviitaleaceae bacterium
AAATCGGAAAATTTATTTCAAAAACCGGAAAGGAGAAAGTATGAAAAATCTCAAAAAGAAAGTAGCTTTACTGTTGGCCTTGGTGATGATGCTGTCACTTGTGCCGATGAATGTGTTTGGGGCGGAAGCAATCAATGTACAGGCACCTACACGCGTTGTGGGTGTACCTGGGCAAGATAACAACGTTCCCCCAACCACGGCAAGGGTAACCTTTGATGTACCCGCAAGTGTGTTTTTTGGAATCAGCACTCAATCAGAGTGGGATGCACTTGACCTTTTAGTGCAATTAAATGGTGACCGCGGTGCTCTAACAGGTGCTGACGTCACTATACCCAGTGTCACTTGGGTTAATGCCGGTACCGTAACCGGACCAGCAATAGTAGCAGGAATCGGCGCACCCGCGCATAGGTTTTTCGCTTTTGCTCATAACGATACCGCCGCTTACGGTGCAGGCCTTACCAACATGCCCGGGAATGCAGTATTGCGCATCGCAATAGAGGTTGCCGGTATTGTGGACGCGAGGACTGCCGTCAGCGCAAGTTTAACCGGATTGCCGCATGCGGGTACCGTCAATTTATTAGCTTCCACTCGCGTTCTTACGCGTATTGCTCCGGTCGGCGAACCCCCCGCTGCCAACTTTACCGCAGCAGTAGGTGGAGCAACAAATTTACTCAACATCCGTACCGAACAAGGTGTAGGTCATGTCACGTTTACAGAACGTGTAGCGGCTCCTACAGCACCGGCTACGTTCACCATAACATTATACGCACCCCGCGGATACAAATGGGTAACGGCCGGTGAAATCGTAACTTCACATGCCGCGATAAATGGCTTTGCCGGTTTTTCTCAAGCATTGGGCGATTCTAATATTTCTGATTCGGGCCATCGTATAGAAGCAACGGTAAACATTCCATCCCGTGGTGCCGGTCCTCTAGCCGCACAACTCGGTTCATTGCGCCTCCAAGGCATGAGATTGGAACCGATTGCGGGTCATACCCTTCGCGTGGAAAACCTGGAAGTAACCTTGGATGTACGCAGAGGCGAGGACCGCATCGTTTACGGTGACCGCACCTTCGTTATTGCCAGGCAACAAATAAGAGGCACAACCATCACTGCCGCAGCTGCACCGGTGATTAATTCCGGAATTGTACCCGGTGGTTCGGTTTGGAACACCGCCGTTATAACGGTAACGGAAGGCGGAGCGGGTTCAATTTTAGACGCGCCTATTTTGTTACAATTAAACACACCCGGTGTCACAGTTGCTGCTGCCCGAATCCGTAACACGGCAGGAGGCGGTAATGAATTCCCGGGTAATGATGAATGGCGCACCGCTCAAGTTAGCGGTGATACAATTATTGCTCCCGCTTTTGCAGGAGGTACAGACCGTGGCATCGCAAGAACGATTGAAATTCAACTTCGCTTAAATGTAGCCCCCGGCTTGGGTAATGCAAACGTTCCGGCAACGGTAACCGTTATGACCCATCCGGACACCGCAACATGGACGGGTAATATCGCAGAAATTGTCGACCCCATTACCCTTTCGGTAGACCAAGTGCGCGAAATCCCCATCAGAAGCGATTCTGATTTAGCTTTCCTTCCGGCGCGCAGGTTGGGTACCGTAACCATTGAACCCAAAGATAAAGATGTATTTGGTTTGGACAATGAGTTCCATGTGTTCTTACGTGCGGTTGATTCACAAGGCAATCCATTTACGCTTCCCGTTCTAACCGGTCTTTCTTGGAACGTTGCCGCATCCGTTGAAGGAGAAGACTTCAGGATGGCAGATGGAGTCGTTTATGGTCAAGCTCTTGCCAGAGTACCCCATGCATTTGCCGGCTTTACCTTTAGGTTGGATCGTGTTGGAGAAGAAGTACCCAGTGTTAGCTTCGCCAGCACATTGACAGGCGCTATAATCAGCGAACCCGGTATTGAGTTTGAATTTGTTGTGTATGGTTCAGCTATCCAAGCACAAGATGCAACAGCGGCACAACGCACTGCTTACAGAGCCGTTGTCGGTCGCATAATAGGTGAACTTGTACTCGGCGAACAACCCCCCGCGGAAGCTCCTCCGGAAGCTCCCCCGGTACAACCCCCCGCGGTATCCGAACCCGCTAAGTTGACGGTAGACAGAGCATCAGTAAACTCCCTCCTTCAACCCAACTTCGTCGGAAATCTCGTAAACCTTCGCGGCTTGTTTGAGAGCGTAATCCCCAACGGTTCTCTTACCAGGGCAAACAGCGTCTCTACGTTCTCCGCACCTCAAGCTGACGGCGGCCCCATGGTTCAAATCATGGTTCCCGACCCGAGATTAAACGAACCTCCGTTCATCAGGATCGCAGGCCAACCTGTATCCCCGATAGTAGCTGCAGGCTTCGGACTCACGGTAATCGATGGAACTTGGTATGTACCGGTGAGCGTATTCACCGACCTGTTCGGCTACCTCATTGGCTAACAACCAAACGCACTGACAAATGACAAACGCCCCTCTCGGTTTATAACCGGAGGGGCGTTTTTTATGATTTTTATTAGTTACACGATCCGATTAACTACGCTTCTTCCACTTTATCAAGGGTTAAACCGGTTAATTGGCTGATCAACCGCCCGCTTATTTTATCCCCATCGATTTCAATTTTAACATGGCGCGTGATGCCGCGAATACAGTTACCGGATTATGAAGATTTTGACATTAAAGAATAAACTTCATATAATGAGTATATAGTAAATCATAATGAGTAAAATGTTTAGGGGTGCTTATGTTCAAAAGAAACTTGGTTGCACAACTTGTAAACAGGCTTAACGAACCACGTCGATATATACAAATTGTTGTCGGGGCGCGACAGACAGGAAAAACCACAGCAGTTTTGCAAGCACTCGAATCATTAAATGCACCCAATCACTTCGTCAGCGCAGACGAGCCGGGTCTTGCCGGGAAAGAATGGCTGCGTAATGAATGGGAGCAAGCCCGTGCACTTGCCAAGAATGACAAGGGAGCCATTCTTGTTGTTGATGAAATTCAAAAAATTACCGATTGGTCATCAATTGTAAAATTTCTTTGGGATGAAGATTCCCGGATAAAAACACCGTTGAAGGTTATTTTAACAGGCTCGTCTCCGCTTCTTTTGCAGAAAGGGCTTACGGAATCTTTAATGGGCAGGTTTGAGGTGTTATATTCACCGCATTGGAACTTTGCGGAATGTAAAAAAGCCTTCGGTTACAGTCTTGAAGAATTTTTGTTTTTCGGTGGTTATCCCGGTGCTGCTGCACTAATCAAAGACGAAAATCGATGGGCACGTTATATGGGGACGTCTATCGTTGAACCTACTATTTCACAAGATATCCTTATGCTGCAAGAAGTTCGTAAACCTTCACTCTTGCGTTCGCTTTTTATTCTCGGTTCGGGTTACAGTGCGCAGGAGCTTTCATACACAAAATTGCTGGGGCAATTACAAGATGCCGGAAATACAGTCACTTTGGCGCATTATCTTGAACTTCTCGGAAAAGCAAATATGCTTACAGGACTTCAGAATTATTCCGGCAACCAAATCCGCATTCGTAAAAGTTCTCCGCGATTTATGGTATATGACACATCGCTCATGACATACGCGGATGGTTCAAACAGGCGGCGTCTGCTTGATAATCCCACCGATAAAGGCAGACTTGTCGAAAGTGCCGTTGGTGCATATTTGCTTGCGCGGGGAAAAGAAGAAGGCTTTGAAATTTATTGGTGGCGCGAACGGTCAGACGAGGTTGATTTTGTTATCAAAAAGGGAAGTCAGCTTACAGCGCTGGAAGTTAAAAGCGGCAGGGTTAAAAATGTCGGTGGAAGTCTTATTTTTAAGCAACAATACCCGGAAGCGCTCTCTCTTGTAATCGGGAGCGCCAATCTTGGGTTGGAAGATTTTTTACTTGGAAAAAAGCCGTTGTTTTTATAGACCGCAATTCAACGCTCCGCCTCAAGGATAACCGCGCCGTACGCGGGGACGGTCAGGCTTACGTATCCGTCGGTTACGGGGTGGCGCATGGCCAATCGGTTTAGGTATTCATCGTGGGTGGCGAGGATGTTTGTGATGTATCCGCCGTTGATCCCCGCTTTCCATACGGGTAGGCGTACGGTGACGGGTTTCCCGTTATTGTTAATCGCCACGACCAGTTTTTGCTCCGCATCCCAACGCGCGTAGGAGATAAAACCCGTGTTATTCCACAGGAACACGACCGAACCGTGGCGCAGCATGGGATATTCGCGCCGCATGGCGATCAGTGCGCGGTGCACTTCCATTAATAGGGGGTCTTCCTTACCCCACGGGAAGGTACGCCGATTATCGGGGTCGGCCCAGCCCATTACGCCCGCTTCGTCTCCGTAATATAATGTAGGCGCACCCGGCCACGTCATTTGGAAAACGATGGCTTCCATCATGATGTTTTTATTGACGCCGCGCTCCGCGGCCCTTGCGCCTACGGTATGCAACCGCCCTACCATACCGTTCGTACGCGTCAAAAAACGCGAATGGTCGTGGTTGGAAAGCTGGTTCATGGAAGATTCCAATGCTTGGATAGGCATTTGCGCCATGTGGTAGCGCATCGCGTTTTCGAAAGCCATCGCGTCATTACGCATATGGGGCCGCGATTCCTCGCTATGCTTGCACACACCCGTGAGGAACCATGTCAACGGTACCATAAACGCGTCGTAGTTCATGATCGTATCCCATTGGTCGCCTTGCAACCATTTTGACGTTTCACCGTTGTAATAATAATGCTCCGCCAAGATGACCGCGTTGGGGTTGGCTTCCTTCACCGCCTTGCGGAATTCCGCCCAAAACGCGTGGTTAAACGCATGGGAGCGCCCCAAGTCCGCCGCTACGTCCAACCGCCAACCGTCGGCGTTGTACGGAGGCGAAACCCACTTTTTCGCGATTTGCAAGATATATTCACATAACTCCGGCGAGTCCTCGAAGTTTAGTTTCGGTTGCGCGGTATTACCCCACCAACCGTCGTAGTCGTCGTTGTTCGGCCAATCCTCGCCGTACCATAAAAAATATCCGCGATACGGACTGGCCGCCGAATGGTACGCGCCGTCCGGCCATCCCGCCGCTTTGTAAAACCCGGCCTTATCCATCCATTTGTTAAAGTCGCCGCAATGGTTAAACACGCCGTCCAATATCACGCGCATACCGTGTTCATGCGCCGTTGAGATAAATTCCGCCATCAACGCGTTGCTTTTCTCCAAGTTCACCATACTTGTTACACGCTTCACGTATTTGGTCGCGTATTTGTTCTGCACCCGTTCAAAGCGCAGCACGTCGCCGCCATCCTCTTCGATGACGCCGTAATGCGGGTCCACGTAATCGTAATCCTGCGCGTCGTACTTGTGCGTCGAAGGCGAGACGAAGATCGGGTTAAGGTAAAGCACTTCTATGCCCAAGGACTTGAGGTACGGCATTTTTTCCATTACGCCGCGCAAGTCACCCCCGCAGAAATTGCATACGTCAAACGGTTGCAAATCCTTGTCCCAAGGCCACGCCTTGGCGGTCGCGCCCAAATAGGCGTATTCGTGGTTGACGACGTCGTTCGTCGGGTCCCCGTTGAAAAAACGGTCCACGAAAATCTGATACATCACCGCGCCCCGCGCCCAATCCGGAACCCGTTGCCCGGGGATCAACCGAAAATTGTAATACGTATTCAGCACATCAAAAAGACCTTCCTTATTATAATAGAAGGTCTGCCCGTCATGCTCGGCGGTATAGTAATAGCGTATCGGGTTTTGTACGGTAAGGGTAACGGTATGATAATCGAAAACGGGGTCGTCGGAATCCCCTTTTATCATGGGATGTATTGTCTCCGTATCGGAATCCACATGCATGTGCGCAACCGTTACGTCATCCTTTGCCGTGCGCAGCGTAAACGTCACCGCATCCCCGGGCTGCGCATCGTAAGGGGAAACGAATTGCCGGGTTTCGTCCGAAAAAACAGCTTCCCGAATAAACGGTTTGATTGGCATATTCATCACGCTCCGCCTGTATTATATGCGAATGGGATAATATAGTAAATCATTTCAGACTCGTATCTTGCATAACACGTATGTTATCACATACAATACTATATCAGAGGGAAGTGTCTTATGAAAATGAATGGCAAAACCCGTTTTTCGTTAATATTTGCGGGGGTATTCGGCGTTATCAGTGCTGCGCTGACCGTTTCGATTGCTTTTGTGTTGCAACAAGCCGTAGACGCCGCCGCCCGGGAAGACATACACGGTCTTTTTATCGTCCTTTCATTGGCGGTTGTTATCTTGGTATTCGATACCTGTTCATGGTTGATCGCGGTACGCTTGCGCAGGGGATACGTACGCGACATGTTGCTTACGGTAAAACGCCACCGCATGGATTTCCTGTTCTTCCGCCGATCCAAAACCCCTGCGGAGGATAATGCCAAGGACCTGAGCTTCTTTACCGCCGATGCGGATATATTGGACCGTTCGTATTACACCGCGTTGACGCGGCTTCCGCTGCTGGTCGCCACGTTTATATTCGCGTTGGCTTCGCTTTTATGGATAAACTGGTTTGTTACTTTAATTGCCATCGGCGTGGCTATGTTGCCTATGTTGGCCAGCGGATTCTTTTCCGGCGGTTTGTCAAAGCGTACGAAGGATTATTCCGAAGCGGCGGAAACCTATGTGGAAACCGTAAAGGAATGCATCGACGGCAAGCGTGAAATCGTCGCGTATGACAAGCAGCAAATCTTCCTCGCCCGACACGATGTACAAAACCGCAACATCGAAAACAGCCGTTTGAAAAAAGACTTTTTCGAAGCGATGGCGGGTATCATCCCCGGTTACATGGGCGGATTGGTACATGTCGTGGTCTTGGGGTTCAGTTGTTACTTCGTTATTACCGGCCGTATGACCTTTGGTTTTATGATCGCGATCGTGCAGTTGATGAACCACGTTTTCAGCCCCATCCGGCAAATCATCGAATCCGTCAACGCCATACGCTCTTCCAAGGAAATCCGTAAAAAAGCCGCCGAAACCAACCCACCCGCGGAAGCGAAATTACCCGTATCTAACTTCAACCGTTCGATCGAAATAAAAAACCTCGGCTTACGTTACACCGAGGACGAATACGTGGTTCAAAACCTAAACCTCAACTTCAAAAAAGGCGGTAAATATGCCGTTTTCGCACCCAGCGGCTACGGCAAGAGCAGCGTCGCCCGCGCATTGGCATTGGAATTCGCCGAATTCGACGGCGCGATAACCTTGGACGGGCAAGACATCCGCAACCTCAATACCCACGACTACCACAGGATTTTGCGTTACGTGCGCCAAGACCCCTACCTGTTTAACGATACGGCCCTTAACAACGTCGCCTTCTTCGACGCGTTGCCCGATGCCGCGGAGTTTAACCGCATCCTCACCCTCACCCGCGTGAGTGACTTCCTTCCCGACGAAGAAACCCTCAACCGCCCCATTTCCAACACCTCGGGCCTTTCGGGCGGGCAAAAGCAACGGTTGGTACTGGCACGGGCATTATTGCACAAACCCAAGGTATTGGTTTTGGACGAAATTACTTCCGGTGTAGACTTGGATACTGCTTGCCAAATCCTGTCCGACGTCTTTACCGACAAGGAACTCACCGTCATCGCCATCACCCACGAAAGTGACGGAAGGTTCCAATCCTTGTTTGATGAAATTATTTATTTGAAGGACTTGGGTGAAGTAACCGCCATATAGCAGGTTCGAACCCAAACGCCGCCATCATCTGCATAACCTGATGATAGGCGGCTTTTTTTTGTTCATTCATAGGTGACCCTTTTTTACGGGCCCTTATCATCAGGTTTTTTGCCGTGTTCTCCCGGTCGGTGAGTTCAATGATTTGCACTTTGTACCCCCGCCACTCCAGCATCGCCGCGCGGATTGCGTCTGTGGCCAACGACGCCATCCGCTCCTGCACGATACCGTAACGCGAAAATAACGGCAAAATTCCCGCTTGCATCTGCCCGCGCAATTCGTGCTGGCAGCACGGTACCGCGCATATCAAATCCGCACCCCATTCTATCGCGTTAAAGAGCGCGTGATCGGTAGCCGTATCGCACGCGTGTAGGCACACGACCATATTAAAGGTTCCTTCATGCCCCCATTCGGCAAACGGGGGTCTATCCCGTTGCCCGATGTCACCCTGCAGAAAATCTAGCCCCGTATACCCATACCTTTGCGCGGCGGCGTTGCATTGCTCCACCAGCTTACCGTCATTATCCAACCCGCACATGCGTACCCGCAAACCCCGTATCACGGTAAAATAATGATACGCCAAAAACGTGAGATACGACTTCCCGCAGCCGAAGTCGATAATATTCATCGCATCATCGGGCGTTAAATGGCGCACCTCGTCGGAAATCAATTCCAAAAAACGGTTGATCTGTGCTAATTTTTCACGGTCCGCCTTCATATCAGCCAGCGCCGGTATATCCATTCCTTCATTTAATATATGGTTCTTTGTCTTTTTTTCTTTTTGCGGCGTCGCGTCTGCCGTACGGGAAGTCAGCCATTTGCCTTTTTTGCTTATCCGCGCCGAATAACGGTATTCACCGTCCCACGCGTTGTATTGTTTAAACGCCGAACCCAGCAAACCCGCCACATATCCTTCGATTTCGTTTGCTTCCAAATTACGATGGAATACCTGTTTTTGCGTATACATGGCCGCTTGGTATTCCGATCCCGTTCGCGTGATTTCCACGCGTTTATATTTCCCGTCCCTTACGGGGTCGCTTATGATGATTTTGTATATATTTTCGTTGAATATCTCTTCGGATTTCATTTAATCCCTCCGTAACGGTATAAGCGGATTATAACCTAAAACCATAAAAGGCGGATCAAAAACATCCCTTCGGTTAAAATCAAGAAGAACTTCCGTCATTTGTGAAATTTCCACGCAGGACGATGCGCGGTTTTATGATATATGGTAATATACCGGCAGCAACCAAAACAAAGGAGCGGTTAAGAAATGCAAAAGAAAACCACCCCCATCGGATATGTGGAATTACCTAACGGTTCGAAAGCCATATACCCCATGAACGATATCTTCCTTAACTTCACCTTCGAAAACGCCGCGTACTGGGAAACCCTGCGCACAACCGTAAACCTGTTGATAGAAGCCTATCGTGTAAACAACCCCGAAACCCGCCTGAAACCCATCGAAGGAACCATCCAAGTAAGGACCCAGTTTAAGCATATGGTGGACATCAATAACACGACAAAGGATCAGGATATCAAGCTAACCGACGAAGACGAAGGATCAACCTACATCGAGTTCCAAAACAGGGGCAAGACCGACATACCCATCGAGATCCGTTCGATGAAGTATTTCGGTTTGGGGATCGGGCAGGGCAAAGGAAGAACGGCGAACCAAATGTGGTTGTTGGCCGAGGACGTGGACTCCGTGTTACAAAGGAACACATTCGCACGGTACATACTAAAAGACGAATCGACGGGTAACATGCACCCGACCGATTCGGGTATACTGTATATAAGCCTGAGGGAGCTATCAAAGGAAAACACCCCCGCAGGGGAGCTGGCTTTGTATTTACTGGGCAAGGAATCCGAACCCGTGCATAAGGAAGTACAAGCCATCATAAACGCGTTTCAAGCGAGTTTCTACGAGTTTAAGGAAAGCAAGGAGGCGGTCAGGATGTTATCACTGTACGAACGCGCCATCAGTGAAGGTAGGTATGAAGGTAGGAATGAAGGTAAAATCGAAGGTATACGCGAAGGCAAAATCGAAGGTATACGTGAAGGCAGGAGTGAAGGTAAAATCGAAGGAGCCCGAGCCACGGCTTATGCGATCGCTCGTAACATGAAGACCACCGGCATGGACAAACAGATGATCAGCCAACTAACCGGGCTAACCCTTGATGAAGTGGAAGAAGCGTAATTAATCCGATAAAACATAAACCCGCAATCCCGCAGAATAAACAACAAACACCCCCGCATATACGGGGGTGTCGTCGTTTACGTTGGTTATCGTTAGTTTAGAAGTTTAGTTTACTTCGGGCATGAAGCCGAACAGTTGGGCAAATGCTTGGACATTCACATACCAGCTGCCGTCGATTACGCGAGCTGCAACGGGTATCGGCGTTAAGCCAACCATTGCGATTACGCGTGCGTTCGGATAGGCGCCTTCGATAGTGATGTTAACTATGGGGCCTTCAGCATGGGGTGCGCTGAACAGAGCCAGCCTTGTACCGTCAGCTGCCCTTGTGCTGTCTACCATACCGTTGAGCACTTCTTCCATCATATAACGAAGGTTG
>WRDO01000064.1 GCA_009779755.1 Defluviitaleaceae bacterium
CCGACTTCAATCCCATCGAAAAATTTTGGGCTTGGCTCAAATGCAGCCTTCGTAAATCACTTCGTTTTTACACTTGTTTCGATGACGCACTGGATAGTCTGTTTTCGGTTTAATCAATTATATACAAAAACGGACTGCTATGTTAAAAACAAGACAGTCCATTTTTATCGTGTTTTTATTTTTCCGTAAAGGTTTAAACAATTATTCCATCGTGAATATCTTCTCCGTACATCTGGCGGGGACGGTGATTTTTTCACTTTCACCTTTTATTTTCGTATTGTGGAAGAGTAGGGTAAACCCGCCGTGCCCCGCATCGGCGGTCATTTTGATTTCCGCGCCTTCGCGGTCAAGGTGTACGTGGATTTTGGATTCGTTGTCGCCGGTTGTGCCGCTGTACACCCTGGCGCAAGCGTGGCCGGTCAGTTCGTAGACGTGGAGGGTGGGGGCTTCGGCGTAGTTGTATACGACGTTTTCCTCGTTGCCCGTAGCGATGATGGAATTCGGCTTCACCCACAACCCTAAGGAGAAGTAATCATGTTGCTCAAGTACATACCGTCCGCCCGCGCGCCGTTCGCCCGTGAGCAGGTTGGTCCAAGCGCCGCCCTCGTCGGGCAGGTAGGTGTTGGTCGTGCCTTCTTCGTTAAAAATGGGGGCGACGAGGATGTTTTCGCCGAACATGTACTGCATGTCGAGGTTGACGGCTACGGGGTCGTTGGGCCATGACAGCACCATCGGGCGCATCATGGGTACACCCGTGAGGTGCGTCTTCATGGCTTGGGCGTAGATGTAGGGCATGAGAGCGTTCTTTTTCTTGGAGAAGAAGCGTAGTACGTCGGACGCTTCATCGTCGAACAGCCACGGCACGCGGTAGGAAATGCTGCCGTGTAGGCGCGAATGGGAGGAGAACAGCCCGAAGGCAACCCAACGTTTGTACACGTCGGGGGTGGCGGTATTTTCAAACCCGCCGATGTCGTGGCTCCAGTAGCCGAAGCCGCAGGAAGTAAGGGACAGCCCGCCGCGCAGGCTTTCCGCCATGGAGACGTAGTTGGAATCGCAGTCGCCGCCCCAATGCACGGGGAATTGCTGCCCGCCCGCCGTGGCCGAACGCGCGAACAGGACGGCCTCGCCTTCGCCCCTTACTTCCTTTAATACGTCAAACACGCACTTGTTAAACTGCTGCGTGTAAAAGTTGTGCATTTTTAACGGATCGCTGCCATCCCAATACACACCGTCGGCGGGAATCCGTTCGCCGAAGTCGGTCTTGAAGCAGTCCACACCTTCGTCCATCAAGCGGCGCAGGTGGCTTTGGTACCACGTACACGCGTCGGGGTTGGTGAAGTCCACGATGCCCAAGCCCGGCTGCCATTTGTTCCATTGCCACACGCCGCCGTCGGTATTTTTTATTAAATAGCCTTTTTCGGCGGCTTCGGCGAAGAGCTTCGACTTCTGCCCGATGTAGGGGTTGATCCATACGCAAATCTTCAAGCCCTTCGTTTTCAAGCGTTTGAGCATTTCCACGGGTTCGGGGAACATATCGGGGTCCCATTCGAAGTTGCACCATTGGTATTCCTTCATCCAGAAGCAATCGAAATGGAATACGGAAAGCGGGATGTCCCGCTCGAACATGCCGTCTATGAAGGAGTTGACGGTATTTTCGTCGTAGCTGGTGGTGAAGGAGGTGGAGAGCCACAAACCGTAGCTCCACGCGGGGGGCAGCGCGGGCCGTCCGGTGAGAGCGGTATAATGGGAAAGTACGTCGGAAAGGGTGTCGCCGCCCACAATCATGTAACGCAGGGCTTCCCCCGGTACGGAGAATTGCATCTTGCCTACGGCTTCGGAGTTGACTTCGTAGCTGACTTTTTCCGGGTGGTTGACGAACACGCCGTACCCGCGGCTGGAAAGGCAGAAGGGTACGCTTTTGTACGCTTGTTCGCTGGCGGTGCCGCCGTCCTCGTTCCAAATGTCGATGACTTGGCCGTTTTTAACGAAGGGCGTGAACCGTTCGCCGAAGCCGTAATATTTTTCGTCCACGCTTGTGAGCAGGCGTTCGCGCCAATGGGGGCCGTCGTTGGTCGTCAAATACGCAAGCGACCGCGGCTCGCTTTCGGTCAGGAACCTGCCATCCCAAAAATACCGGATGCGGAAGGTTTCACGGTTAAAGGTTGCGGACAGCTTGCCCGTGGTGATTTTCAATTCCTTGTCCGTTTTTTCCACGGTTAGGGGGGCGGCGTCTTCGAAGAGGGGGAAGGATTCGGGTTCCCGCTTTTTTTGCCCCATGTGGTGGTTGGTGTGGATTTGCAAAATCCCTTCCCGCGGGGCGGTGATGTACACGGTAAACAGCGGCCCGTCGAGGGTTTGCCCCCGGTTGTACACCTTCCACGGGGTGATGAACAACGTGACCTTCTTTTCCTCGATGCGCATGTCGCGGATATCCACGCACGAAAACGCGGTGTTGCCCGGCCGCAGCATCCAATAGCCGTCGGTGAATTTCATGTGGTTTCCTCCCGGAAGTTATTATATTGTGAATATAAATTAATCATTTGATTTATTATTAAGCCGTTAGCAGGTTTTTTAGGGCAGCTTCAACGGCTTGATTTAACGAAACATCGCGGTTTGAAGCGTATATCAATAATTGTTTGTGCATATCGGGTTCGATTTCAATTTCAAGCCGCCCCGGGAAGGGTACCTTGGGAACCATATTATTTTTTCCGCAAATATCCAAATAATCGTCAACGGCTTCAATAAACGCCGTGTAAATTTCATCCACGGTTGTTCCTTCAAAACTTATGCTGTCGGCAATGCCTTCTAATTTACCCCAAAAAATATTATCCTCGGCACTGTACATGGGGTTTGAATAATAACCTTTGTACTCCATCAATCTGCTCATTGCTTCACCTCCAAATTTTTAACAAATTCCAACAATTCTTTAACTTGATAAGCCTTCAAAATATTGCCGGGGTGGGGCTTGTGTAGTCGAAAAGCGGCATCTTGCGTACGGTTGACAAACGCAACGCGTGAACCCGACGAATGACCTTTCGTATCTTCAAAGAAGCCCAACATTTTCAGTAATGTGCGTGCTTCGTCATACGTAAAATTTTTCGGGCGTGAATATAACCGATTTATTAATTTACGTTTTTGGCTCAAATTATCACTCCCGTCAATTTTTCACCGCGCCGCCAACAGTGCCCGGTACGCGTCCTCCACCGCAGCCAAGGTCTGCGGGCTTATATTCTCACGATATGCGTCCGCTGCCGCCAGCGCCTCGTTGTAAAGCGCACGGAAGTCGGGATTCTGACGGGTATAGGGGCGGAACGTTTCCTCAAACATTTGACGGCTGAAAAGGGGCCGCGCTTCGGCGTAGGGTGCGCGTACGATGGCGAAGACCAAATCCTCGAAGCGGGGTACGGCGTGACGGCGGTCAAAGAGGCCGAAATTTTCGCCGCTGCCGCTTATGCTGCCGTTGTCCCAATAAACGGGTACCATGTTAAATTCGACCATGGCGCGGGTCACGTATTCCAGCCAATAGCGGCGGTATTCACGGTTGACGCGATCAACGTCGTGTTTACTTGTCACGCCGTATTCACCCATGTAAATCGGGATGCCCTGCGCTGTAAAAGTGTTATAAAGGCGCTCGAAGATGCGGCGAACGTGGGGTTCGTTGCCCCATGTGTCCACGTTATTGTCGCGGATTTGGCGCAGCTCATCGCCCCATTTGTAAATGCGGCGGTTGTTTGTGTTCAGCGTAAAGTTCCAAGGGTCGTAAAAATGGATCGAAAGCATAAGGCGGTGGGGAACCGTGTCGGACGGCATAATAAACGCGCCCACGAGGTAATTGTTAATTGTAATGGAGGCGTTGGTGTTGTAACCGCCCACGATAAGATAACGAAGGGCGTTGTTGCCGCCCGTCGCCCGTACGGTATCCACGAAGATTTGGTTTAAGACATTGAGGTTTTGTATGGAGGATGGGCGAAAAGGGTTGTCGTAGTTACCCAGTTCGCGGAGTTCGTTAAGTCCTTCAAATAAAAGACGCGCATCGTAATCGCGGAAGCGTTCGGCGATTTGCCGCCAAAGGGCCGTAAAACGTGCGCGGATATATTCTTGGTTTGGCGGGTTATGGGGCCCGTCCCCCGCGAACCAATTGGGGTGCAAGCCGTCGGGGTATTCCTCCACGCTCAGCCACGCGCCCCCCGCGAAATAATTGTTGCCGTCGTGGTGTACGTTGATTACGACGTACAAATCCGCGTCCAGCGCGTAGTTGACGACTTCCTCCACGCGGTCCATCCATGATTCGCTTACGGCGAAATCGTTGTCGTCATCGATATGGCCGATCCATGTGACGGGGATGCGTACATTGGTAAAACCCGCTTCGCGTATGGCGTGGAATATTTCGGGCACGATGCGCGGATTGTTCCATGCGGTTTCCGACGCGCGGCGGCGTGAAAAAGCATCCAACGCGTTGCCCAGGTTCCACCCTACGCCCATTTCAACGGCGAATTCCAAAGCGGTCATTTCAAAAGTCGTTACGGCGGGGGAAAAAACCAATGTGACGGCGGGTTTGTCCCTCCCGCAGGATGATAATATGAATATGAACAAGGCTGTTATATATATGAAGGTTAATTTACGACGCATGTAAACCTCCGATAAAAACGATTGGAATCCGTCATGAATATACCGTGACCGTATGGTACTGTCAAACAACCGGGAACCTTATATGACATGCGATTGTCTTAATTACATGGTATAGTACCGGCGTGTGTATATAATGGAGGGATTCAACCGCGAAGGGGTGTTTGCGATGGGTTTGCAAACCGGCCGTTTGTTTGAGATTATCTATATATTATTAAACAAGAAGCTCGTAACCGCGCGTGAATTGGCCGAACAGTTCGGCGTAAGCACACGGACGGTCTACCGCGACGTGGATACGCTGAGCCTTGCGGGCATCCCCGTGTATACGGAAAAGGGTAAGAACGGCGGTATTTCGCTTTTGCCCGGCTTCGTGCTTAACAAATCGATCCTAAGTGAGCAGGAGCAGCACGAAATCCTTTCCGCGCTGCAAGGGCTCTCTTTTTTGAATAACGGGAGCGGCGATTCGAGGCAGGTATTGCAAAAATTATCGGGCGTGTTTAACAAAACCGCTTCCGATTGGCTGGAGGTTGATTTTACCGATTGGGGCTTCGACGACGGCGCGGCGTTTAACGGTTTTAAGACCGCCATATTGGAACGCAGGGTCGCCGAGTTCACCTATTTCGGCGGGAACGGGGAAAAGACCCAACGCCGTGTGGAGCCGATGCAACTATGGTTCAAATCCAAAGCGTGGTATCTGAAAGGATACTGCCTGTTGCGGCAGGATATGAGGCTGTTTAAGATTACGCGGGTGCGGGATTTGACGGTTACCGATATCGCCTTTGTTAAGCGGGACATCCCGGAACCCCCGCCGAAACACGACGAAAAACCCTGTGAAGAATACATGCGCAGTATTCGCTTAAAACTCAAGATCGCGCCGGAGATGAATTACCGCGTGTTCGACGAGTTTCCTTGGGAAGGGGCGAAGAAACAACCCGACGGAGGGTATATCGTTACGGCTTATTGGCCGGAGGATGATTGGCTGTACGGCAAAATCCTTTCGTTCGGTACATACGCGGAAGTGCTGGAACCGCCGTACCTTATCAATGTTATTAAGGAAAAGGCACTACAAATCGCAAATAAATATTAAAGGGGTATATCATGGTTTTGCAAAAATTGGATTATTCGGAAAACCCTATCGACATCCCCAACCCCGACCGAGGGCCGTATCGGGGACGTTGGCAAAACATTCCGCCGTCGCTGGCCAACGAAACCAATTCACCCTTCGGTATCACGCCGGAGGTGGACCATCGCGTGCCGGTGGACGAAAGCTCCGTGCTGTACCACGGCAGGCAGGTGCCGCCCGTAGAAGGAGACGATATCGAACCGACGGAATTCTTTAACGGCGTAAACCAAAACGACGGGCCCTACATCGGCGGGACGGGTGTATCCGCCGTACCCGCCATATCGTTTATGGCGTTCGATTTGGTTAATTTTTCGTCCAACGCTTTCCTAAGTGCGGCGGATGCGTTCGCTTATATGAAAGACGGCTTGTTGGTTGACCCGAAAACGAAAAAGCCGCGTACGGGCAAGACCGCGCCGTTGACGCCGTACGCGTTGGATTATATCCGCGGCTTGCTGCAAAAGGTACGGGAAGGGGAGGGCGTCGCATTCGTCAAGTTTTCCTACGACGGCAACGGCTTCAATTATATAGAACCGTTTAAATACCCCCAATTAAACCTCACCGAAGGTTTGATACGCGGACCCGAACCCGAACTTGATTGGATCGTACGCCATATACGGCAGCTTGCGCCTGTCTTTGCGGAGTTCGAGGATATCATCATGTGCGTGAAAACAGGCATGGTGGGCGCGTGGGGCGAACAGCACTCCTCACCGATGTCCCGTGACCCGAAGGTATATAAATCCCTGCTGGATACGTACCTCGAAGCCGTACCCGCGAGCCGTTCGCTGTTGACCCACGCGGGTGGGTTTTTGGCGTGGTACAACGCGACGTACGGTACGGACTTTAATTTCTTCAACATCGATACCATGCCCGTGCCCAAGCGGGGTACGCCCGAGGCGCGGTTCGGTTTCTTTAACGACAGCTACGCGGCGGGTGGTGATGACGCATCCGACAACGGTTCCCTGTCCGAAGGCGGCGGGATGCTGATGCCGGACGCGGACGACTACGGCTACGACCGCGCGCGCATCCTCACATGGATACACAAGCAAAACAATTTCGTACAGGGTGAGGGCGGATTAAATGAAAACGAATATTCGCGGATGCCGAACGCCATCGCGGAGGCGTGCCGCTTGCGTACGACCGCGCTCAACATGCGCCACGGCAAATATACGACATGGAGCGAATCCACGGCGTTTGACGACCCGGTGTACGACGGTAAAAACGCCTTGGAATATTTCCGCGACCGCATGGGGTACCGGTTGGTGTTGCGGGAATCGTATATAAACGAACAAACGGAAGCGGGCGGTATATTACGCATTAAAATGAAAATCCAAAACGTCGGCTTCGGGAACGTGATCAATCGGAAGAACGTATCGGTAATCTTGCAACCAAAAAACAACGGCGAAAACTTTACAGCAAATACCGACCTCGACGCGCGGGATTGGCTCGTTGACGAAAACGGTAACAGCAAAGCGGACAACATATCCGCATGGCGGGCAGCAAAGTGCGAAATAGATATAAAAGCGTTCGGAGCCGACATACCCTGCGGCGAATACGACGTTTACCTTAAAATCAACGACCCGAAGGAACAAAGCAAGAATCGCCGCTGCATCCGATTCGCCAACCGCGATATATGGAACGCTGAGTTGGGCGCGAACAGAATCGGGGTAATAAAAACGATATGAAGCACCGGAATTTTTCAATTTGACAACATTTTCATCATGTGATAAAACTTTGTGTATTGTGTCGGAATGGCATAATAATATTCCTTAAAGGAGCGAACCGCATGAAAAATTCACAAGCGGGCAGAATGGCGGCATTTTTATTAAGCCTCGTTCTGCTTTTTTCTGTTGTGCCGAAAACGGCTACGGGAGACTCCCCCCCCCCCCAACTGATACATATTTAATTGGGGTTCTTTCCGCCGATGTGACCACGCCGTCGGCGTTTGTGGTTAACGATACCCCGTTCCACACTTTGACGGATGCGATCGCGGAATTTCAGACTTTGCCGGGCGGATTGCAATCCGTTATTTTTGTGCGGGAATATAATGGGCAAAAAGTGCATACGCACAGCGGTCCGCTTGTATTTAATTCATTTACGGTTGATGGGGTTACCCGAACAGCACCCGTATTTTCAATAGCAAACGGCGTTACACTTAACATAGGAACCGTAACGATTAACGGGGAGGAAGGAAATACGCCATGCTGGGGCATTATGGTAGCCGGCGAAGGAACGTTAAACATAGACGGTAATGTAACTGCAAGCAATAGCATGTTTGCCGTGGCGTCTACCGGCGTAAGTCTGCCGGAAATATTCGGCGGCGGAAGCCTAACAACTTCCGCTACGGTTAACGTAAACGGCAACATAACGGCCAATGGCGTTACCGGTGTCCAAACCACTCAAAATGCAACAATTAACGTAACCGGTGACATAAACGCAACCGGCAGCTATGGTGTAAGGGCTTGGAGTGCATCAACGATTACCGTAGGCGGTAATATTATTGTAACCGATGGTAACGGCGTATTGGCATGGGATAATTCAACGGTTACCGTAGGCGGTAAAATTGATATAACCAATGGTGCTTCCGGCCTAGAAGCAGGAGCTAACGCAACGGTTGAAATCGCCGGTGACATAATCGTAGACGGTATTAGTGCTTATGGTATATGGGCACAGGGCGGTGAAGTTACGGTTGGCGGTGAAATTACCGTAATCGGTGATTACACCTACGGCATTAATTCTTGGAAGGGCAATATAACAGTTGACGGTGTCATTACCGTAGACGGTAATGATGCCCGCGGTATATACGGCTACGAAAGCGTAATTAACGCAGGTGCCGTAAACGTAAACGGTAATAACGCCCACGGTATTGAGCATCATCTTGGCGATATTATTGTAACCGGCAATGTAACCGCTTCCGGCATTAATGCCGGAGCTATAAACGTCGGGGGCAGCAAAGTAACCGTCGGCGGTACCGTATCCGCAACCGGAGAAGGCAGTTTTGTTGTGATGTCCGGAAATGAGTGGCAAGATGACCCACCCGGTTCAGGAGAGAATTGGTTTGCCGCGAATGGTTCCGTCGTAACCGTAGGTACGCTCGTCGTATCGGAAAATAACGGGACTTATGTGCAAAGCCTTTCATCCCTTATCGTCAATAACCTTAATAATAATGGTTTCATTGATATTTACGGTACTTTTAATGCGACAAACGTTATTCCCACCAATACGGGGATTATATTGCTACAAAACGAAGAAGCCAAAACCAATCTCGAAACGTTGAATTTTTCGAATATGGAAGGGTTTGGCGATAGGAACGATTGGTGGCCGAGTAACTCAATTAGGGTAGGGATCGGCGAAGGCCAACAGTTCAATTTGAATATCCTTAATAATTACGGATTAACTCCCTATTCATACAACCCCGCATGGGTATTTGACGGATGGCGCCAAACGGATGCGGCGGGCGCACCTGTTACGGCGATGGGAGCAGGTACGGCTTATGCAACGTACAAGCCGCATCCCGATGCCCTCGCCGTAACCATTGACTTGCAAGGCGGCAATTTATTCGGGAACACGGATAATTTAGAGCTGTTCGTGCTTCCCGATGATGTAATCGGGCATTATTATTGGCCTGTGTTCTATGAACTTATGGAAAAAGACAGGCATGAATACAGCGGCATGTTCTTCGAGCTCGGAAACCCATCACGAATTAATATTTGGGAACATAACTTTACCGAAGATACCACCCTGTACGTCGATTGGTTCTATGGATTTACCCTATACTTCCATTATAACGGCGGAACCATTGAAGGCTCGTACGGCTCGGATACCGGCCCGATGCCCAGCCATCACGGTTGGTACCATACCGAAAGAAAGGTACACGAACTTATTTCTGATACCTTTGACCCGACCGTGGATTGGTGGGGACCTCTTAAGCGTCCGGGTTACGTCTTCGTTGGGTGGACGACAAACCTGCATATGGATTCCTATGTAAATGAAACGCTGACATTGACAGCCCAATGGCTTCCCGGTTCCGGTTTTAGCGTAACGCCGGCATGGGGCGTAACGGGTGTATCCGTGCAAAACGGCCCCGCTTTTGCAAGCGGCGCGACGGTTACGCTCAATGTGGCACCTCCGTCAGGCCAACGCTTAGCGGCCAACGGCATTTCGGCTAGGGGTGCTATCATTACCAACGTTGCGGGCGCGATGAGCGTCACTTTTACCATGCCCGCCAATACGGTATGGATAACCGGAGTAAGGTTTGAAAATATTCCGCAAGACAGCGGCAGCGATCAAAACGGCGGCGGCGGAATAACGGAACCCCCAGCGCCTCCTCCTCCCGCACCTTCACCTTCACCGGAACCCTCGCCAACCCCCGAACCCACCCCCACCCCCGAACCGGAAATCATTGAAACGGTAACCGTCGGAAACATCAGCGAAGCCGTTGAAGTGGAAAGCAACACCGTCACCGTCGAATTAACGGAAGAGGTCATCGAA
>WRDO01000065.1 GCA_009779755.1 Defluviitaleaceae bacterium
ATTCTTCTTTACATATAAAAACGCTTGTATTATCATACCCCTCCTTGCTTGGAAGGGGGGATGAATGTGATCGAATTACATGGCATCAACAAAACCTTTCGTGTGGCAAAGAGGCGGGCCGGGTTCGGTCTTGCGGTAAAGGCACTTTTTTCGCGGGAGTACGAAGTCGTACATGCCCTGCGGGACGTGTCTTTTTCTGTTGGCGACGGTGAAATGGTGGGTTACATAGGCCCCAACGGCGCGGGTAAAAGCACCACGATCAAGATCATGTGCGGCATATTAAACCCGGACGGCGGCACATGCCGCGTCAACGGGCGTACCCCATGGCGCGAGCGTGTGGCGCATGTGCGCGAGATCGGCGTGGTGTTCGGCCAGCGGAGCCAATTGTGGTGGGACGTACCCGTGATCGACAGCTTTGAATTGATCCGCGATATCTACCGTACGGACGCTTCCGTTTATAAAAGGAACCTTAACGAATTGGTGGAACTGCTGGAATTGTCGGAAATCCTTAAAACCCCCGCGCGGAGCCTAAGCCTGGGCCAGCGTATGCGTTGTGAAATCGTGGCGAGCTTGCTCCACAATCCGAGGACTTTATTTTTGGACGAACCGACGATCGGGCTGGACGCGGTATCGAAGCTGGCGGTACGGCAATTCATCAAGCGTTTGAACACGGAACGCGGAACGACCGTGCTGTTAACCACCCATGACATGCAGGACATTGAGGCGCTGACGGAACGGATTATCTTAATCGGCAAAGGGCAAATCCTGCTGGACGGCAGCCTGGCGGAATTAAAGGAACGCGCCCCCATCGGTGCCAACGCCGAGGAAATGGTGGCGGCGCTGTACAGGGAATACGAAATATGAACGCGTACAAGGCGATTTTCCGTATCCAGTTTACGAATTCTTTGCAATACCGCGCGGCGGCATTAGCGGGGCTTGGTACACAGTTTGTTTGGGGATTTATGTATGTATTGGCGTTCCGCGCCTTTTACGCAAGCAACCCCGCGGCGTTCCCCATGACCTTCGAGCAGACCGTTTCGTATATTTGGATACAGCAAGCGTTTCTGGCGCTGTATGCCCTGTGGGCGTACGATTACGGCATCTTCGATTCCATTGAAAGCGGACAGATTTCCTATGAACTGGCACGGCCCTTAAACTTATATAACCGTTGGTTTACCCAAGCCGTTTCCAACCGTATGGCACGGGCGTTTTTGCGTTGCGCGCCTATTTTATTAGTGGCTTTTATCTTGCCCGCGCCTTTCCGCTTGGTGTTGCCCGCCGACGCTGCGAAACTGGGGATTTTCTTTGTCAGTTTATTGCTTGCCACGGGCGTAACGGTGGGGATTGTCATGCTGGTGTATGTTTCCGCGTTTTCCACCCTTAACGCGGGCGGTACGCGGATGGTGTTAAGCTCCGCGGGTGAATTTTTAGCGGGCGGGTACATTCCCGTCCCTTTTTTCCCCGAAGGGTTTCGCAGGGTGGTTGAGTTGTCGCCCTTCGGTGCCATGCAAAACACCCCGTTGTTGATTTACAGCGGTTATTTGACGGATTCCGCTTTGGTTCAGGCGTTGGCGTTACAGGTATTTTGGCTTGCGGCATTGGTGTTGGCGGGGCGGTTGCTTATGAAACGCGCCTTGGGGCGCGTCATCGTACAAGGCGGGTGAGGACATGAAGCTGTACATGAAATATTTTTCCATGCATATCCAAAGTCAAATGCAGTACAAAACGTCCTTTTTCTTTGCCTTTTTGGGGCAATTTATGGTGGCGTTCGGCACTTTCTTAAGCATACAATTCATGTTTAACCGCATCGAAGGGGTCGCCGGCTTTTCCTACGAGGAAGTGTTGATTTGCGTCGCCGTGCTGGGGATGGCGTTTTCCGCTTCGGAGTGGATCGGGCGGGGTTTTGACCGCTTCCCTTCGCTGTTGGGCAACGGCGGTTTTGACCGTATTTTGGTTAGGCCACGCAATGAGATATTCCAAGTCCTTGCTTCGCAGATGGATTTTTCACGCTTGGGGCGTTTTATCCAATCGGTTGCCGTGCTGGCGTACGCCCTCCCACGCAGCGGTGTGGATTGGACATGGGACAAGGTGCTGACCCTGTCACTCATGCTCGTTTGCGGGACATTATTATTCTGCGGCTTGTATGTGGTTTACGCGGGGATATCCTTCTTTACGCTCGAGGGCTTGGAGATATTAAACGCCCTCACCCACGGCGGGCGCGAACACGGACGCCTCCCCTTCGGCGTATACGGCGAAGGCGTATTGAAATTCCTTACCTATGTAGTTCCGCTGGCGTTGGTGCAATATTATCCCCTACTCTATTTGGTTGGCCGCGAGGAAAGCATTACATACGCGTTAACGCCCGCGGTTGCGCTGTTGTTCCTGTTGCCGTGTTACGCGCTTTTCCGTTTTGGCTTACGTCATTACAAATCCACGGGGTCGTAACCGGTCAAATCGAAATCCTCCGTGTACGGGCAGCGGGCCTCCAGGTTTCGCCGATAACGCCGTTGCGCACGGCAAAGGTTTCTTCATAAAGCGCGGCCGTCGTGCAGATATGGGTTGGGATGATATAAAGAACATCCCCGACTTCGGGGAAGCCGGGATCGCTTTCATCCAAACTAAAGACCCAATGCTCCTCCGATTGGGACACGGATTCTGCGTGTTGGAGCGAAAGGATAACACCTCGGACACCCTCCGGGTCGGGGCCGACGGCCTTCGAACCCGCATCGAGCGTAAATAAGCCGGGTGCGGGGCGGCTTATGACACGCGTTAAAAGCGCGGCCGCGGGCGTAAAAGGCAAATCGGGATATCGCTGCCAATAACCGTAATCGTGGATAAACAGCGTGCCCGGGGATAGGTAAACGCCCTCGCAAGCGCGCCGTCCGCTGATGCGCTCCGCGTGGCACGGGAAGGTTGGCGTACCGCCTATGATCATCGTATCGAGGTTATATCCGCGGTTTTGCAAGGAATGGCGGATTTTGATTATTTTATTTATGACGATATCGGTATTCATTCGGCGCTGGACCGGGTTATGGTCCTTGATGTGACCGTCGTAGCAATGGAAGCCGCGTAATTGTATGTTTTCGTACCCGGCGGCTTTTACATAAAATTCCTCCAACTTATCAATCCCGATACCCGTACGGTCCATACCCGTGTTTACGTCAACCAATATATTAAACCGCAATCCCGCTACCCCCGCTTGACGGTTTAATTGTTCCACCGCGGCTAAACCGTCAACGCACGCCCACCACGTAGTTTGGGGGAATTTATCCAAAAGGCGTATAAAACGCGCAACCGACGGCCCGATAAGCGGGTACGCAAGCATTACATGCTCAACATCCATCGAACCCAACATCTCCGCTTCCGCGACCGTCGCGCATTTAAAACGCCGGATACCCGCCTGCCGCTGCATATCCACGATCTGGGTGAGCTTGTGCGTTTTGACATGCGGCCATAAATAATCCGCGCCTCCGGCGATTTCGATCGCTTTTTGGATGTTTCGCCGTATGGTTTCGGGGTAGTATAAAAGCGCGGGGGAATCAACCGCGGACGCGTCGGTTAACGCGTAATCCCTTAATTCCATCATCGCAACCTCGCTTGTTTTTTTCAAATCATACCATTGTTATATCATCCTTGCCATTATTTGCTTATTCGAATAGAATTTGCAAAAAAAGAGGGTGGCTTTATGAAAATTTGCTTCATCGGAGCGGGGAGCCTCGGCTTTACGCGGAATTTGCTGACGGATATCATGAGCGTACCGGAGCTGCGCGGCGCGGAGATTTCGTTCATGGACATCAACCGACATAACCTCGATATGGTAACGGCTTTGTGCCAACGGGACTTGGATGCGAACGGCATTGATACGAAAATCCACGCAACCCTCGACCGCCGCGAGGCGTTTAAGGACGCCAACTACGTGATTAATTGCGTGCGCATCGGCGTGTTGGAGGGCTTTGAAACGGACGTTAACATTCCGCTTAAATACGGCGTGGACCAATGCGTGGGTGATACGCTGTGCATCGGCGGCATCATGTACGGGCAGCGGGTCATCGCCGAACTTTTGGATTTTTGTAAGGATATGCGCGAGGTTGCCGCGCCGAATGTACTGCATTTAAATTATTCGAATCCGAATGCGATGGCGACATGGGCATGTAATATGTACGGCGGTGTGCTCACCGTCGGGTTGTGCCACGGCGTAATGGGCGGTGAATGGCAAATCGCGGAGGCATTGGGTTACAAACGCGAGGAACTGGATTATATCTGCGCGGGGATCAACCACCAAACATGGTTTATTTCCGTAAAAAAAGACGGGGAAGAACTCACAGGCAAATTATTGGAAGCCTTTGAGAAACACCCTGTCTTTTCCGTACAGGAAAAAGTGCGTATCGACGTCATGCGTCGTTTCGGCTTTTATTCGACCGAATCGAACGGCCACCTGTCCGAATACCTCGCATGGTACCGCAAACGCGAAGGCGAATTGGCCGATTGGATCGACCTTTCCACGTGGATCCACGGTGAAACGGGCGGTTATTTACGCGATTGCAGCAGCAGGCGCGATTGGTTTATCCAAGATTATCCCAACGCCATGTCCGCCCCACCCAAAAAATACGACGGCACCGACCGCGGCAGCGAACACGGCTCCTATATAATAGAAGCGTTGCATACCCGCCGCCCGTACCGCGGGACGTTTAACGTGGTAAACCAAAGCTGTATCATAAATTTACCCGTTGATTGCATAGTGGAGGTCCCATGTTATGTGGACGGCAACGGTATTTCCGTACCTTCGGTAGGGTTGTTACCTGACGGACCCGCGGCAATCTGCCAACAGAGCGTCAACGTGCAACGCCTTGCGGTGCGGGCGGCTGTGGAAGGAAATGTATGGCTGCTGCGTCAAGCCGTCCTGCTCGACCCGCTGACGGGCGCCGTCTGCACCCCACGCGAAATTGATCAAATGGTGGACGAAATGCTCATCGCGCAGGAGCAATGGCTGCCGCAGTACGCCGACGCGATCGCGGAAGCGAAAAAGCGTTGGGCAGAAGCGGAAAAGAACGGTACACTCATCCCGCCGAGGGAGTATACGGGTGTAAGAAAAACAAATTAGAGGAGGCAACCATGGAAAGAAGACCCTTCATCGCCGCGTACCTGTACGGTGAAACGACCGTCACCCCCGAGGACGCGAAAATCCTCGACCGCATTAACTGGGCGTTCGGCTTGTGCGTGGACGGTAAATGCTCCGGCGCGCATTGGAAAGGCATCGGGCAATTAAAGACCCTCAAGGAAGCCAACCCCCATCTTATGACAATCCTCTCCATCGGCGGCTGGGGTGCGGGCGGTTATTCCGACGCGGTGCTGACCCCGCAAGGGCGCGAAAAATTCGCCCAGAGCTGTATTGAGCTGATGCTGGAATACGACTTCGACGGCGTAGATTTGGATTGGGAATACCCCTGCTGCGACGACGCGGGCATCGACGCGCGGCCGGAGGATAAGATCAACTTTACCAAGATGATGTGGCTGTTGCGTGCCAAAATGGACGCGCTGACCCTCCTCACTAACCGCAAGTACCATTTGAGCATGGCCGTGGGCTGCGGCAGCGTGCGTTACGCGCACATTATGGAACTGGAAGAACTGGGTACGTTCCTGGACGAAATAAATCTAATGAGCTACGACATGCGCCAAGGCACGTCGGAAATCACCGGTCACCATACCAATTTATTTAACAATCCCGCCGACACACGCGTGGCAAGCGCAAAGTACGCCATCGATTTGTTTGTGGAACACGGCGTGCCGATCGAAAAACTCGTCATCGGCGCGGCCTTCTACGGGCGCGGCTGGACGGGTGTGGAAGCGGGCGAACACGGCACGGGCCTCCACGCGAAGTCCGCCGCGCGTGCCTACCGCGAATGGAACAAGTACGATAAACTCACCGACCCCGCATGGCAGAAGGAAAACGGCTTCGCCCGCCATTGGGACGACGCTGCCAAGGCGCCGTACCTGTATAACGGCGATATCTTCATCTCCTACGACGACCCCGAATCCGTGTCGCATAAAATCAAATACGTAATGGAGCGCGGCATGAAGGGCCTCATGTACTGGGAATATTCCGGCGACAAGACCGGCGCGATGCTGCGTGCAATGGATGAAGCGCGGAAGAATAAATAAACCGGCTATTCATTAAATTCAACCAAAAAATGCCGCCTCGTATGAAAGCGGCATTTTTTTGGTTATTTTTGAGTGCGAAAAATTAATTTAACGCTTGCTCCAAATCCGCGATAATATCATCTATATCCTCAATGCCGATCGACAAGCGCACCATATCCGGGGTTGTGCCTGTCGATGCCATTTGTTCCTCGGAAAGCTGTGAATGTGTAGTAGTGGCGGGATGGATTACCAGCGACTTGGCGTCGCCGACATTGGCCAAATGGGAGAACAGTTGCAAGGAATCGATAAATTTACGTCCCGCTTCTCTACCCCCTTTAATGCCGAAGGCTATAATCGCGCCCGCGCCTTTCGGCAGATATTTTTTCGCCAAATGGTGATTGGGGTGGTTTTCCAAGCCGGGGTAACTCACCCATGTGACGTTGGGGTGCGCTTCCAAGTATTTTGCAACGACAAGCGCGTTTTCGCTGTGCCGCTCCATACGCAAATGAAGCGTTTCCAAGCCGATCAAAAACATGTAACTGTTAAACGGCGAAAGGCACGCGCCCAAGTCGCGCATTACCTGCGTGCGCAAGCGTGTGATGAAGGCCGTTTTACCCAAATCACAAAACCGTAACCCGCGATAGCTGGGGTCGGGCTTGGAAAGGAGCGGGAATTTTTCGCTGTCGTAATCGAAATTGCCGGAATCCACGACGATGCCGCCCATGCTGGTGCCGTGCCCGCCGATGAATTTCGTCGCCGAATGGATGACGATATCCGCGCCGAAGTCGATCGAACGGTTCAAATACGGCGTAAACGTTGCGTCAATGATCAAGGGGATCCCATGCTCATGCGCAATTTCGGCGATGGCTTCGATGTCCGCTACGTCTATGCGGGGATTGCCGATGGTTTCCGCGAAGAGGGCCTTCGTCTTGGGCGTAATCGCCTTGCGGAAGTTTTCAGGCGCCGCGTTTTCCGCGAAATTCACTTTAATACCCAAATTCGCCATCGAGCATGAAAACATGTTATACGTGCCGCCGTACAGATTGGTTGAACTGACGATTTCATCCCCGCTTTGGCATAGATTCCAAATAATACCCGCAATTGCCGCGTGGCCCGACGCAAACGCCAACGCCCCGATGCCCCCCTCCAACGCCGCCACGCGCTCTTCAAAAATCGCCGTCGTCGGGTTGGTCAAGCGGGTATAGATATTCCCCAATTCCTTTAGGCTAAACAAATTGGCCGCGTGTTCCGTATCGCGGAATTGGTACGCCACCGTTTGGTAAATCGGCACCGCCGCCGAACCACCGGTCGCGTTGGGGTCGTGGCCCGCGTGCAACAAAACGGTATCGGGCTTCGCGTTTTTAGGTAAGGGCATCGTTATCATCCTCTATGTTTTGTTAAAGGGATTGTAGCATATTTGACACAAAACCACACGGTCATTATAATGAGCGACGAAACGCGAAGGGGTATAGTTCAGCGGTAGAGCGTCGGTCTCCAAAACCGAATGTCGAGGGTTCAAATCCTTCTGCCCCTGGTGTGTGAAAAGGTTGATTTTACTGGATTTTTCGGTACAATCAACCTTTTCTTCTACCTTAAAATGCAAAAAAATGCTGTAGGGATTCGCAAGCATTTGTCTTTATTTAAAAATATTTTCACTTGTTATAACGACGACTCGCCTTTAAAAATCATCTTGTTCGTCTAATAATTTCAAGAACGCAAAGAAGCGACGACAATAAACGTTTGTGAAATTTATCAAAATATTTAAGACTAAAAGGGGTAAAGCAAATGTCGAAGGATGAACTTGTTTTTAAAATTCAACAAATAGCTGGAGAACATGACAGCAAATCCATTTCAAAAAGAAAATTTTATCAATTAACAAGAATATCTGAACATCATATTTTGAGAGCGGGGGGATGGAACGAACTCATCTTAGCAGCAGGATTAAAACCAAATTCATCAAATACCAAAAAGAACGAAGATGAACTTTTTACAACTTTGTTTAATGTTTGCGTAGAACTTGACATAATTCCAAATAAAATAGAATTTGAACGTCAATTAAAAAAAGATGCAACTGTGTATGTGAGAAAATTTGGTGGTAAATGGCAACATGTTCTAATCGCATTTAGGGTTTGGTTGAATAAAACACACCCCCACTCTAAATTTATTAATATGATAGCCGAAAAATATCAAAAAAATAGCCAAAACTTAATCACACATAAAAAAAATGTCGCTGCCGGAAAGACTTGGGGGAAAAAGAAAGATGTTGTATACGGTTCCCCCTTGGATTTTAGGGGATTGCGACACGAACCTACGAATGAACAGGGTGTTGTATTTCTTTTTGGAAAAATCCATGAAGAATTAGGTATTATCGTTGAATCCGTCAATACAGGTTTTCCTGATTGTACAGGAAAAAGACTTATTGATAAAAATAAAAATCATTGGGAACCAGTCGCTATTGAGTTTGAGTACAAATCAAAAAATTTTTTTGATCATGGACATAACGTAAACGGATGTGATGTTATTGTTTGCTGGATACATGATTGGCATACTTGTCCTTCATCGTTGGAAGTTATCGAATTGAAAGAAATCATTAAATCCCTAAAAACTTAAAAGAATAAAAGGTCGTGTACACATGTCCGTGATACCCGACGCTTCCGGGGAATCCCTTGAATCATTTGTGGTTAGCAACATCGAACAGGGAAGCGTTATTGTCACTGATGGTTGGAGGGGTTACTCCTTCCTGGATACAAGTGATTATCATCACACCAAGATTTTGAAAAAAAGAATTGGCTGATGATAAAAAGTTCATCCAGCGTGTCCATATGATTGCTTCATTGTTAAAACGCTGGTTATTGAGTACGCATCAGGGCGCGGTTAGCGAAAAGAATTTACAATTATATTTAGACGAATATGTTTTCTGGTTCAACCGAAGGAAGTATCACAACGAGGTTTATTATCTTACTGTCTACTCGAATGTGCCATGTATATCCCCCCGACAACGTATGATGAGATTGTTTTTAACGAGTCCTATTAAATACCTTTGTCAACTGTATAACCATTTGAAAAAATTATATTTATGCGAATATAACAGAAGCCATTTATTCACCCCCTTTCGGTTATAAAAAAGCACCCCGAAGGGTGCCATAACGTTATAATGATATTTTTATACGACTGCTGTTTTTCGGAGCTGGTTAAAGGTTTGTGATTTTGTTATCGGCGCAACCGCATATCGCGCTTTTAATATTTCAAGCCGCTTGTTATATTCTTTAAAATGTTCTTTACGTGCTTTGCTTGCAGCATTTCCTCCCAACGCGCCACGAATGACGGGATGCTCTTTTTCTATACGTTCGAGCTCCCTTTGCGACCAATCATAAAGAATTTGCATATCAACGTCTGGTATACGCATTAAAAATCAATCCTTCCATAGTTTTGGACAATTGCCATGTCCCCTGTTTATGAAAACAAATGATCACCGCTGCCGACGGTATGGATTTTTCCGTCCGGCATACGAATCTCCGCCGTTGTGTTGGCGGGGATTTTTACTTTTAGGCGGAATTGGTCGTCCTCCAGTTCCCATTTAGAAACGAGCAAACCGTATGGGGTTTTTAGTTTCGCTTCGGCTTGGGTGAGCGTTCCGCCGGGTTTGGGTTCGATGAGGATACGTTTGTAACCCGGCTCGAGGGGATTGATGCCCGCGTTTACTTTGTACAGCCAATCGCCGATTGCGCCGTAGGCGTAATGGTTAAACGAGTTCATGTCCGCGCTCCACATGGAGCCGTCGGGTTTGATGCCGTCCATGTGCTCCCATATGGTTGTGGCACCTTTTTTAATTTGGTACAGCCAGGACGGGTAATC
>WRDO01000066.1 GCA_009779755.1 Defluviitaleaceae bacterium
CTTTTTTAATGCATCAAAACAAAAAATGGTTGTGAAACGGGAAAACAAATAAATTAGCCCCCTTCGTACCGGGGGGAGGCGACTGTAAGCCCTGTGCGGGTGCATCTTATGATGCTTGAGCTTCCCGTACGGGGTTTATTTTTGTGTACGCACGGTACTCTTTTTTTATTTCCCATGATTATACAATGTAATAAAAATATCTTTTGGATAGTATATCTGAAACGAAAATTATCATCTTCATAATATGCAAATACGTTGCGTTTACAAGCATTTTTACAAAACGGTTTTATTGCCATTTGGATATACACAATGTATAATTATACAAAAAGGAGGCGTGGAAATGACAGCGACACTAAAACGCTGGGGCAACAGCACGGGGGTTCGCCTACCCAAAGAAGCGATCGAAAAAAGCAATCTGCGCTTGGACGATCCTTTAGAGGTCATTGTGTTTCAAGGGGGCATTACATTAAAAAGGAAGGATAAAAAAACTTTCAGTGACATCGCCAAGCCCTTAATTAACACGAAGGATTGGAAGTTTGACAGGGAGGAAGCAAATGAACGTTAGCAGAACATTTATCGACACGAATGTACTCGTGTATGCCTTTACGGCGGACGAGCCCGCTAAGCAAAAAACGGCACTCACGATTTTAGACAACTGCTTCCCTGTCGTTTCCACCCAAGTGATTAAAGAATTTGCGCATGTTTTATTAAACAAAGCAAAGAACATACACGAAAGCCTGCATTTTGCCATACAAGACATTATTACCGTCGCCGATGTACTCCCCGAAACGACGGCCCATATTCTTAATGCCCTAACCGTTTGCAAGCGTTACGGATATTCATTTTATGACAGCCTAATCATTGCCGCGGCACTGGAAGCAAATTGCCAAACCCTGTTAAGCGAAGATATGCAGGATAATCAAGTAATCGACGGCAGGCTTATCATTCGAAATCCTTTCGCGATGCATTAAAATAATTTTAAACAGTTATTTTTATTCCACCGCGTAAAAGCAATTCTTGGGCGAAATAATCCGACCTTCCTTTTTCAAAGCAGCCGTCAGCTTCGTAACGTCCTTCACATCCAAGCCCATAGCTTCCGCAATGTCCTTATTCTTCAAAGGTTTACCGGCTTCCTTCAACGCCTTACAAATCGCGACCTTAGCGTCCATTATAAACATCCTTTCAATCCCATAACATCGGGTATTTTCGGTTTTTACGCGGCAATCCATGTGAATTTCCGTCCGAGCGGGCGGGGTAACTCCATAAGCCGCGCCTACGAAAAACGGGTGTCGGGCGGCGAAGGGCGGGCTTATGTGCTTGGCGTCGGGCATTTATGACCGACGCAAGCACTTGCCCGACCGAGCCGACCGGCGCCCGTTTTCGCTGAGCGCGGCGTTGGAGTTCCCCCGCCCGCTCGGTATGGAAACCTACCTCCGCGCCACCGTCGGGTAAAACAAATCATCATCATCCCCGTCATCATACCCCGGCGCATTACCCACTTCAATGGAACGGTACATCGGCATACCCGTACCCGCGGGTATCAACTGCCCGATAATAACATTTTCTTTTAATCCGATTAGTCTGTCTTCCTTGCCGCGGATGGAAGCCTCTGTCAATACACGCGTCGTCTCTTGGAAGCTGGCCGCCGAAAGGAACGAATCTGTAGCAAGCGAAGCCTTGGTGATACCCAACAGCACGCGCGAACCCGTAGCGGGTTCCAGCCCTTGCGCCTCAGCCTCCTTGTTTACCTCCTCGAATTCCAACCAATCGATAAGCGAACCGGGGAGTAAATCGGTGTCGCCGTTTTCCTCTACTTTCACGCGTTTGAGCATTTGCCGCACGATAACCTCAATGTGTTTGTCGTTGATGTCTACGCCGTGGAGGTCGTATACGCGCTGGACTTCCTGTATCATGTAGTCCTGCACGCCGCGCAAACCCTTGATCTTAAGGATGTCATGCGGATATACGGAACCTTCCGTCAGCTCGCTGCCGGCTTCCACCACATCACCCGAATGCACCTTGATACGCGATCCGTAGGGGATCAGATAAGCCTTTTCCTCGCCGGTTTCGTGGTTGGAAATGACGACTTCGCGTTTTTTCTTACTGTCGCTGATGGTCACTTTGCCCGGGAATTCGGCGATGATCGCCAAACCCTTCGGTTTACGCGCTTCAAAAATTTCCTCTACGCGCGGGAGACCCTTGGTGATATCCTCGTTGGTGGCGACGCCGCCTACTTGGAAGGTCCGCATGGTTAACTGCGTACCCGGCTCGCCGATGGATTGCGCGGCGATGATGCCGACGGATTCGCCGATACGCACCGCGCGTCCGCTTGCCATGTTCGCGCCGTAGCATTTGGCACACAAGCCGATACGGCTGCGGCACGTAAGGACGGTGCGCACCTTAACTTCCTTTATCCCGACGGCTTCGATGGCGTCGGCTTGGTCAGGGGTGATCAACGCGTCGGCCACGGCAATAACCGCGTCGGTTTCGGGGTGTTTAATGTCTTCCAACGCCCAACGCCCGCGGATCCGATCGGCCAACGATTCGATCACCACTTCACCGTCCACAAAGGCGGCAACGCCTAAGCCGGGTTTCGGCTCGTCGTTTGTTACGCAATCCTCTTCGCGGATAATAATATCCTGCGATACATCAACCATCCGACGCGTGAGATATCCCGAGTCCGCCGTACGTAAGGCCGTATCGGAAAGGCCCTTTCGCGCCGAGTGGCCGGAAATGAAGTATTCGAGTACCGTCAAACCTTCGCGGTAGTTGGAGCGGACGGGGATTTCAAGCGTCTTACCCGTCGGGCTCGAAATCAAGCCGCGCATACCCGCCATCTGCTTCATTTGCACGACACTGCCGCGCGCACCCGAATCCAGCATCATAAATACGCTGTTATCCTCGTTTAAGCCCGCCATCAAATCGCGGGTTACCTTGTCGGTCGCTTCGGTCCATGTTTGCAATACCTTCGTCTGACGTTCGTCATCGGTCATCAAGCCGCGACGGAAGAGGCGGTACACGCCGTCAACGGCTTTATCCGCTTCCGCCAAAATCTCCGCTTTGGATTCCGGTACTTCCATGTCGGTAACCGATACCGAAAGCGCGCTTTGCGTGGCGAAGCGGAAACCCAAGTCCTTGATTTCGTCCAACGCGATAGAAGTATTGACGCTGCCGTACTTATTGATACAGCGCGTTACGATTTTGCCCAGCAGTTTATTGTTTACGCGTTCATTTATTTCCAATGCCCACGGGTCGGTTTCGCGGTCGACGAAGCCTAAATCCTGCGGAATGGCTTGGTTAAATATAATCCGTCCGGGGGTCGTATCAATCAATTTTGATTCCTTCGTTACGGGATGCTTGCGGCGTACTTTAATCTTCGCGTGGAGGTGCACAACGGCGTTATCCAACGCCAGTAAGGCTTCGTTATCGTCCGCAAAGACCTTACCCTCGCCCTTTTTACCGTCACGCACCGATGTCAAATAATAAATCCCCATAACCATATCCTTGGTAGGTACGGTGATCGGCGAACCGTCGGAGGGCTTTAACAGGTTGTTGGGTGCGAGCAAAAGGAACCGGCATTCCGCCTGCGCCTCCACGGAAAGGGGAACGTGTACGGCCATTTGGTCGCCGTCGAAGTCGGCGTTGTACGCCGCGCATACCAACGGATGCAGCATCAGCGCACGGCCTTCCACCAGCACCGGCTCGAAGGCTTGGATACCCAAGCGGTGCAGGGTCGGGGCGCGGTTAAGCATGATGGGATGTTCCTTGATAACATCTTCTAGCGCGTCCCACACGCGGGGTTCGAGTTTTTCCACCATTCGCTTGGCGGACTTAATATTATGGGCGTGCCCGTCCGCCACGAGTTTTTTCATAACAAAGGGTTTGAATAATTCGATCGCCATTTCCCGCGGGAGGCCGCATTGGTAAATCTTCAGCTTGGGCCCGACCACGATTACCGAACGGCCGGAATAGTCTACGCGCTTACCCAGCAGGTTTTGGCGGAAACGCCCTTGTTTACCCGTCAATAAGTCGGACAAGGATTTGAGCGGGCGGTTGCCGGGGCCCGTTACGGGGCGCCCGCGACGGCCGTTGTTGATCAACGCGTCCACGGCTTCCTGCAGCATCCGCTTTTCGTTACGCACGATGATGTCCGGCGCACCTAAGTCCAGCAGGCGCTTCAAACGGTTATTCCGGTTGATAACGCGGCGGTACAGATCATTTAAGTCCGACGTGGCGAAACGCCCGCCGTCCAATTGCACCATCGGGCGCAAATCCGGCGGAATGACGGGAATCGTGTCGAGTATCATCCATTCGGGGCGGTTGCCCGACAGGCGGAACGCTTCTATGACTTCCAGCTTTTTGATATAGCGCAGGCGTTTTTGGCCCGTAGCTTCTTTTAATAATACCTTTAACTCCTCCGATTCGCCTTCCAAGTCGATCGAAAGGAGCAGCGTCTTGATCGCTTCCGCACCCATACCCACGGTAAAGGTCGGTATACGCGTACCGCCCGGCCCGTTCTTGTACGCGCCGTATTTATCCAGCGCTTCGCGGTATTCACGGTCGGTAAGCAAGGATTTGGCGATCATACCCGTATCGCCCGGGTCGAGGATGACGTACGCCGCGAAATACAGCACCTTTTCCAGCGCGCGCGGCGACATGCCCAATATCAAGCCCATCCGTGAGGGAATCCCGCGGAAATACCATATGTGTGAAACGGGGGCGGCGAGCTCGATATGCCCCATGCGTTCGCGCCGTACCTTTGATTTGGTAACCTCAACGCCGCAACGGTCGCAGACCACGCCTTTATACCGAATGCGCTTGTATTTGCCGCAATGGCACTCCCAATCCTTATTCGGGCCGAAGATACGCTCGCAGAATAAACCGTCGCGCTCCGGCTTTAACGTCCTGTAGTTAATCGTTTCGGGCTTCTTTACTTCCCCGCGCGACCATTCGCGGATTTTCTCCGGCGAGGCAAGGCCGATCTTGATTGAAGAGAAGGTCATCCCGGGTTCGGGGAGGTTTCTTGCTTCCGCTTCCATTCTCATCGTTTATTCCTCCTCGTCATTGAAAATGCCGTAGTCGTCGTCTGTTAATTCGTCGTCGCCGTCCGCGTCGTCATCATCGCCCAAATCGAAACCGTCAAGCAGCAAATCACCGAAATCCGATGCATCCACCTCGAATGTTTCCTCAGCCAGTTCCGACGCGAGTTCCTTTTCGAGCTCTACTTCCAGTTCCGCGTCCAATTCGCTTTCCAGCTTTTTGGCCAGTTCGATATCCAACGTGCTGTCCGGGTCTATACGCCTGTCGGGGTCAGCCGCCGCGTTAGCGCGTGCTTCGTCCTCTGCCGAGGTCTCCAGCATATCGGGCGGGGGCGGTTCGTCATTGCCCGGGTCTTCGTCCGAGTTTAAGACTTCGCCTTCGCCCGATTCGGGTGCGGTACGGCCCGTGGCGCGACGCACATAACCGTGGTCGTTGTCGGATTCCAAACCCTCCATGTTGAGGTTCATGTCATCCGCTTCCTCTACGGTTTCCTTCACTTCAACCTCGATGTCTTCGGCGTTGAGCACCTTTACATCTAAACTCAGGGCTTGCAATTCCTTTAACAGTACCTTAAAGGATTCGGGAACGCCCGGTTCGGGGATATTCTCGCCTTTTACGATCGCCTCGTAAGTCTTTACCCGGCCTACGATGTCGTCGGATTTTACCGTCAGGATTTCCTGCAGGGCATAGGACGCACCATATGCTTCCAACGCCCATACCTCCATTTCGCCGAAACGCTGCCCGCCGAATTGCGCTTTACCGCCCAACGGTTGCTGGGTAACGAGCGAGTACGGTCCCGTGGAACGGGCATGGATCTTGTCGTCCACCAAATGGTGCAATTTCAAATAATGCATGAAGCCGACGGTGATGGGGTTGTCGAAGTATTCGCCCGTACGCCCGTCGCGTACGCGGATCTTACCGTCGCGGCCGATGGGCATTCCCCGCCATTCCAATCGGTTCTCCTGATTTTTATCCAGTTCGTCGAAGATATCCTTTTCCAAAACGGATTTCCACTTTTCGGTGAAATCCTTCCATTCCATGTTGGCATAATCGTTGGCTAAATCCAACGTATCCATAATGTCGATTTCGTTCGCGCCGTCGAATACGGGGGTGGAGGCTTTCCAACCGAGAATCTTGGCGGCGAGCCCCAAGTGGACTTCCAGCACCTGCCCGATATTCATACGGGAAGGTACGCCCAACGGGTTAAGCACGATATCGAGCGGACGGCCGTTGGGCAGGAAGGGCATATCCTCCACGGGGAGCACCTTAGCGATAACACCCTTGTTACCGTGCCGTCCCGCCATTTTGTCGCCTACGGAAATCTTACGCTTTTGCGCGATATACACCCGTACGAGCTGGTTAACCCCTGCGGGGAGCTCGTCGCGTTTGGCACCCGGCGCGAGTTCCGAACGGCTGTCCCGCGTAAATACCTTTACGTCCACCACGATCCCGCTTTCGCCGTGGGGTACGCGAAGGCTTGTATCGCGCACTTCGCGGGCCTTTTCGCCGAAAATGGCGCGCAGGAGACGCTCCTCCGCGGTGAGTTCGGTTTCGCCTTTGGGGGTTACCTTACCCACGAGGATGTCATTGGGACCGACCTCCGCGCCGATGCGTATTACGCCTTCCGCGTCCAAATCCTTCATCGCATCCTCGCCCACGTTGGGGATGTCGCGCGTGATTTCCTCGGGGCCCAGCTTCGTATCGCGGGCTTCGCATTCATATTCCTCGATGTGGATCGAGGTGTATACGTCATCGCGTACCAAATTTTCGGAAAGGAGGATCGCATCCTCGTAGTTATACCCTTCCCACGCCATGAAACCGATGAGGGGGTTTTTGCCCAACGCAAGCTCACCCATATCCGTTGACGGGCCGTCGGCGATCACTTGGCCGGCTTTTAACGCGTCGCCTTTTTGGACGATGGGGCGTTGGTTGATGCAGGTGCCTTGGTTGGAACGCATAAACTTGGTAAGCCTTTGGATATGCTTTACGCCGTCCGGTTTGCGGTAGGCGATGTGGGAGGCGGTTACCTCCTCCACCGTACCGTCGGCGTCGGCGAGCAATACGACACCCGAATCCAACGCCGCTTTATATTCCATACCCGTTCCCACGACGGGGGCTTCGGTCCGCATTAAAGGAACGGCTTGGCGCTGCATGTTCGAGCCCATGAGCGCGCGGGAAACGTCGTCGTTTTCCAAGAAGGGAATCAACGCCGTAGCCACGGAGACGATTTGTTTGGGCGAAATGTCCATCAGGTCAATCCGCGCACGGTCGAATTCCTGTATTTCATCGCGGAAACGGCCCGCAACGCGTCGGTTAAGGAACTTACCCTCCGGCGAAAGCGGCTCGTTGGCTTGTGCGATAATATAATTTTCCTCTTCGTCGGCGGTTACGTAGATGAAGTTTTCGGTAACGTGCGGCTCCTGCCCGTCTTCCTTACCCTCGTGGGAAACGAAACGGTACGGGGCTTCGATAAAGCCGTATTCGTTGATGCGGGCGTAAGTGGCAAGCGAGTTGATCAAACCGATGTTGGGTCCTTCGGGCGTTTCGATGGGGCACATACGCCCGTAGTGGGAGGAGTGAACGTCACGGACCTCGAAGCCCGCGCGCTCGCGGGAAAGGCCGCCCGGCCCGAGTGCCGATAAACGGCGTTTATGAGAGAGCTCGTCCAACGGGTTGGTTTGCCCCATAAACTGGGAAAGCTGTGACGAACCGAAGAATTCTTTGATCGCGGCCGTAACGGGCCTGATATTGATCAGGGCTTGCGGCGTTACGATATCCATATCCTGTATGGTCATGCGTTCCTTTACCACGCGTTCCATACGGGTGAGGCCGATGCGGAACTGGTTTTGCAACAATTCGCCCACGGCACGGATACGACGGTTGCCCAAGTGGTCGATATCGTCCTTGCTGCCGATGCCGAACTCCACACCCATGCCGTAGCTGATGGCCGCCATGATATCCTCAAAGGTAACGCACTTGGGCAGGAGCTTGGACATGTTTAATTTAATCGCACGGGCAAGTTCGTCCTTATCCTGCGCTTGCAGCAACGCGCGGAGCACGGGGTAGTAAACCCGCTCCCTGATGCCGAAATCCTTTGCCTTTAAACCGAAGGACGCGATATAGGGATCGATATCCACAACCATGTTGGAAAGCGCGCGGACGGTGCGGCCTTCCACGGCGACGTCCACGTGCGGGCAGCCCGCGTCTTGGATTTCGTCGGCCATGCCGGCGGTGAGCTCCGTTCCGGCTTCGAACAGGACGTCACCCGTTTCGGGGTGGACGGCATCCGCGGCCAATACAAAACCCTTTACGCGGGCTTTGAGGGCGAGTTTTTTATTAAACTTATAACGCCCCACGCGCGCCAAATCATAACGCTTGGGGTCAAAGAACATATTACGTAAAAGGGACTCCGAGCCCTCCACGGTGGGCGGTTCGCCCGGACGAAGGCGTTTGTAGGCTTCCACCAGACCTTCTTCGTAGGTTTTGGCGATGTCTTTTTCGATTGTTGCCAGGATCTTGGGGTCGTCGCCGAACTTGGCGATGATTTCTTCGTCGGTGCCCACGCCGAGGGAACGGATAAGTACGGTGACGGGTACCTTACGTGTTCTGTCGATGCGTACATGGAATACGTCGTTGGAATCGGTTTCGAACTCCAGCCATGCGCCGCGGTTGGGGATCAGGCTGGTGGAGACCAGTACCTTCCCCACCTTGTCGTAGTCGATGCCGTAATAGATGCCCGGCGAGCGCATGAGCTGACTGACGATGACGCGTTCTGCACCGTTAATAATGAAGGTACCGTTGGCCGTCATAAGCGGGAAGTCACCCATGAAGATGTCCTGTTCCTTGATTTCGTCGACTTCCTTGTTGTGCAGACGGCATTTAACGCGAAGAGGCGCGGCGTATGTGGCGTCGCGCTCCTTGCATTCCTCAATGGTGTGCTTGGGTTTATCGTCCAAGGTGAGGTCGATGAGGTCCAAGACCAAATTGCCTGAGTAGTCGGTTATGGGGGAAATGTCTTGAAAGACTTCCTTCAAGCCTTCCCTGATAAACCATTGATAGCTTTCTTTTTGCACTTCGATGAGATTGGGGATTTCCAAGACTTCCGCGATGCGGGAATAACTAACCCGAGAGGGACCCGGGCCACGGGTGGCATGTACCCTGTTCTTCTCCACCGTAACAACCCCTTAAGATGATATGGAATTTGTACAGAGATTCCTTGATTTGATGCGGGATTTGTGTTATCCTTACAGGTGACGCCTATCCCCTTGTAAAAGGGGAACAGTTCCATACGCTATCACAATAATATTTTCATGTCAAGCCCTTGGGGCTTGTTTTTTTGTTTATTTTGGATTCCCCCGATTGTAATTTCAACTGCCCCCCGGAAGGGGAGAAGACTGTTGACGGGTTAAGCGGATAATATCACATTCAAATGCTCATGCCACAAGTCCAACGGTGTCCTATAACCGAACCGTTTA
>WRDO01000067.1 GCA_009779755.1 Defluviitaleaceae bacterium
AAAAACCCCCCCCCCCCCCCCGAGGAATGTTGTTGAAAGGATGGGTGTACTTCCATTGCTTTTATCAAACACTCCATTCCCGCCGTGTCGAAAGCGGCTTCGGCGTTACTGAAGGTTATGCGCATTTCATGCGCCTCGAAGTCCTGCTCGTCTAGCATATATGGAAAGTATACTTGCGCCGCACTGCCAAGACGATTAAAGAGCAAATCGAGCTTTTCCTTGCTGACAGATTGTTTACCGTTTTCAATTTTTGATAAATTTTCCCGCGTCATGATACCCGCGGCTAATTCTTCTTGGCGGATGTTTTGTTGTTTGCGGAGGTTTCTGATCAAGCCTCCGATTGCAATAAAGTCCATACGACATCCCCTATTCCAGCGTATAAGCGCCGCGCACCATTACCCACGCGGAGTTCGACGTGATGCGGATACCGCGGCCGTCGGTGCGGGGTGCGATCAAAAGGTTGTTAAGCCCGACGTTTTGGCCGTCGAGTATATCCCCGCCCGTGGTCATGTTGACCAAGCCGTTGGGACCCGCCACGACTACGGCCGAACCGGAGCGCAGGATTACCTCCGTGCCGTTTTCGATGATGAGGGTTTGGTTGCGTTGCGGGTTGATCACGTCCCACGCAAGGCTGCGTTCGCCTTGTTCGGCGCAATCGCACGCTTCGCTTGCCGCGCGCAGCATCTCGCCGTATATGAACTCGAAGGACAGGATCACATCCGCGAAAACGGCGGCGGTCATGGCCTGCATGTCGATCGGCCCGCCGGGGAAGCCGGGCAACCCGCCCGCTTCAACCATGTCGCGTAAAAGCGCGTTTTCCGTACGTAACGTTTGGATCTCGGTCCACAAGGCATCGACGCGTTCGTCTACATAACGGCGCGTCACCAACGGATCGTTGGCTTCGCCGGGTTGCGCCGAAACAACCGTACGCAGGTAAGGGAACGATACGATACCGACCAACACGACGGCGATAACCAGCGTTGCGATGCTTTTCCTTCTTTTCATATACACACCTCATTCATAGGGTTTTATAAAAGTTCGCGCAGCAGGGCTTCCATTTCATCTGCCGTTTTCGCCATGTTGACGCGCCTGCGCAAATCGGCGGAGCCGTGCATACCCTTCGTGTACCATGAAAGGTGCTTGCGCATTTCCTCAACGCGGCCTTTGCGCTCGACCGCCGCATGGAGGTGACCGATCGCGGTTCTTACGATTTCGCCGACGTCGGGCGGCTTTGGGAGGATACCCGTTTCAAAAAACGCCGACGTTCGGGAAAATATCCAAGGATTCCCCAACGCGCCGCGTGCTACCATAATGCCGTCACACGCGCCGTTTTGCAAGCGTTTTATCGCGTCCTCGGGTATAAAAATATCCCCGTTGCCGATGACGGGGATACGGATTGAATTTTTTACGGCGGCGATTTCGTCCCAATCAGCCTCGCCGGAATAATATTGGTCGCGCGTACGGCCATGGACGATGACCAGCGCCGCACCGGATTCCTGCGCCGCGCGAGCCACTTCAACGGCATTTTTCGCAGCGGGGGTAAAACCCAAACGTATCTTTACGGTTACGGGGCGGCGGGAAACCCTAACGGCGGCCTCCACCATTCGACCAACCAACGGAGGGTCCTTCATCAATGCCGCACCCTCGCCGTTATTTACGATCTTCTTCATGGGACATCCCATATTGATATTGATTATGTCGTACGGAAAATCCCCGCCCTGCGCCCGCTCGTCCAATTTCCGAATCGCCGCCGCCAAAATATCCGGCTCGCTGCCGAAGAATTGCACCGCCCATGGGCGTACGCCGTCGTTTTCCAATAAACGGTATGTGTTCTTGTTGCCGTAGACAATGCTCTTCGCGCTCACCATTTCGGAAAAAGTCAGCCCCGCGCCGTGGCGTGCAACCAACGCCCGAAATACGGCATCGGTAATCCCCGCCATGGGAGCCATAAAAATATTGTTTTTTACTGTCACATTTCCGATTTCCATGGAGGCATTATATCATGCCTTGCCAATCAATTCGTACAGCCTCTCCATTGCTTGGTGCAAGCCGCCGACCGCGTCGATGATACCCTCCTTCACGGCTTCCCCGCCGATAAGGATCGTACCTACGTCCTGCGCCATTTGCGTCGCGTCCATCATCAAGCTCTTTAACCGCGTGCGTTCGATTTTGGCGTGGGAGAAAATGAACTCCTCCACACGCTCCTGCGTCTTTTGAAAATATTCGTACGACTGCGGCGCGCCCACGATCGTGCCGTTGATGCGGATGGGGTGCAACGTCATGGTAGCCGACGGTGCGATGAAGGAATAATCCGCCGCCACCGCCAACGGTACCCCGATGGAATGTCCGCCCCCCAACACCAGCGAAACCGTGGGCTTGCCCAAATGCGCGATCAGCTCCGCCAACGCCAAGCCCGCCTCCACATCGCCGCCCATCGTATTGAGCAAAACGAGTAAACCGTCAACCTCCGTATTTTCCGCGCACAACACAAGCTGGGGGATCACATGCTCATACTTGGTCGCCTTATTCGTCGGGGGGAGGACGACATGCCCCTCCACTTGCCCGATGATCGTGAGGAATTGGATCGTCCCGCGCGGATTGCCCTTACGCGGCGGCGGCATGGTGGCCTCGGGCTGGGGTGGTTCGGATGGGATTGAATCCGCTTTATCAGCGGGTTGGGAATCATGTGCGTCCGTTGCGCGGTTTTCCCGCGCGGCGCACGCGGAAGCGGAAAAGTTCGGAAACGCGCGAATTATTCCGTTTAATTGGGGCATAGATAGGTCGTCCAAGTTTTTCATATGCGGATTCTCCTAAAAAACCGCGGGACCTATGCGAATCAATTCGCCGTACCCCGCGGTTTCGTTTTGCTTTAGTTTGCGCCGCCGATTAAAAAATATTCCCGTTCAAATGTAACCTCGGGTAAAATGATTTTTCGCTCCGTGCCGGTTTCCTTGTCCTTCCAAAACACGATATGGTTGATCCGCGCTTTTTTCGGTTCATAACCCTTTTCTCTTAACTGATCCGCAAACGCGGCAAATCTTTTGGAAAAGCGTACTGCATCGCACCCGTTTAAAGTACAGCCGCGGTCGTTCGCGTCCAAGGTTTGCCCGCTTACAAGCCCGTTTAAATCTCCGTTGCGGAAAGCATCGAATCCTAAATAGACCTCCCTTAAACCTAATGAAAAGTTAATCCGCGCGGGCGGTGCGTAGGGTTCATCGTCCGTGCTTCGCATCACCTCGGGGACATTAAAGTGATCGAACGCATCGTCACAGGTAAATATGTACAAATTCTTTTTCGCGCGGGTAAGAGCGACATAAACGGCACGCTTTGCGGCATCGTCCCATGTGTAAGCGGGCCCCAACGCCATGAATACGTTATCGAATTCCTTCCCCTTCGTTTGGTGGATGGTGGAAACCAGCACGGTTTCGCCGCCATCGATAAAATCCTCCCATTTTGATTCCCGCATAAATAGCAAAAAATCGCTCTTGTACCGGGTTTTGTTGTTCGTCGCTTCAAAGCGGTTAATCATGCGTATAAAACGGGGGTAGCTTGCACACGAGCCGTATTTACGCACCATCATGGCTTTCGCATTTTCCCATATATCGTCGGTTATCGCGTAACTTTCATCATCAAAGCACGCGGTAAAGTCGCGCATTTCCATCAGATTATGCAGGCTGAAGCCATCGTTTGATTGTATGAGCCGCGCGGGTACGCCTTCATACGCCAATAAACCGACGATTCCGAACGCTTCTTCGTTTTTCCTCGTTATGATACAAGTCGAACCCGGCGGCGAAAGGCGCAGGAACGCTTGCACGGCAGGCACCTCAACGTGCGGGGAGGCAACCCGGGTGATGCACACTTCACCCACTTCCCCGATAACGGGCATAATTGGCGTACCCTTAAGGCGGTTGGAAATACGTTCCGCGAATCGATTTGCCAGCATTACGATGTTGGAACGGCTGCGGAAGTTTTCCACCAGTTCATACTTCGCAGCGTTCGGCTCGCGCAACAGCGATGCAAAGTGGCTTGAATCGGAATGGCGGAATTCATAGATATTTTGGTCGTCGTCCCCCACCGCGATTATGCGCATTTCTTCGTTGAGTTCCATCAACGCCTTCACCAGTTCGAACTCCGCCGCACTCATATCCTGCGCTTCGTCGATCACCAACACGGTTTTGGTCAAGCGGTTGCGGTCCACTTCACCGGCTTTTATCTTCCCGACGGCTTGCGTGACGATGGTGTCGGATTTTTCCAAGTCTCCCACTTTACCCAAGAGGTCAAAGCAATAGGAGTGGAAGGTCGTGATCTGTATGTAATGCGCCGCGTTGCCCATCAATGCCATCAGCCGCACTTTAAATTCCGTCGCCGCCGCGCGGGAAAAGGTGAGCATCAGCATTTGTTCGTGTTTTACATCTTCCATCATGTACAGGGATGCCAGCTTGTGGGTCAAGAGCTTCGTCTTGCCGCTGCCAGGTCCCGCGGCCACGACGATATAACGTGATTCGTGGTCGTTAATAATCGCCAATTGTGAAGCGGACAATTCGCCGAACAACTGCGCGAACTTTTTCGGTGTTATATTCTTCGTAATTTCATCGCGACGGCCCCTAAAATATTTATTTAAGAATAACGCGTAATCCATCGTAAAATAATCATCCACAAAAAGCATGGCTTCTTGATAATCGTGGGACAAACGCTTTGCGTATTCTCCTACGATATGGATTTGCTGACGTTTATTTTGATAGTATTCTTCCAATCGGGTGTAATGCTCCTTTTTATACAACGCCTTATTGTCGCGTTCGAGCCGCTCCAAATGCATGGTGTTGTAAATCACCAGAAACCCGCCGTCGATTTTTATCGCGTCGATTTTAAGCAGGTAGTACAGCGCGTCCTCGATTTCTTCAATTTTTACGTTTTGGGCAGTTAAGTTGCGATTAAATTCCTCCTGTAATTCCAATACGGAAAACAGGACAAGCTCTTCGCCGCCCACATGCAAATGTTTTATGATAAAATCCGCGATTTCATGGCGGCGCGTGATCCTGTTGCGCAGTTCGCATAAGGGTGCGCGCGGTTTTAGAGTCATGTAATATTTATTATCTTCATGCGTACGCCTGATGAAGCGTTTAATTTCAAAATAGTTTAATATTGTGTTCAACTGCTTCATACTTGCGGTTGGATGTGCTTCTTCCAATTTTTCGTTGATTTCTTTTATATTGTAGGTTCGTTCTTCGTCCGATAAATGCCCGCATAAAAAATATTCAATTTGAATAAAACCAAATAATAATTGAAGGGTTTTGTTTTCGCTCCTTTCGAGGTGTGCGGTCAGGTCCTTTGCGTCGGACAATATCCTTTCCTCGCGAAGCAAACCGATTACGCGGATAACGTCCTCCTTCACGATACCCAGCCTGTCCGATAAATAATCGACACGGGATTCCCCCTCATCCCGATTGGATTTATTACGGCGCTTGGCGGAAAAGAGCTTGTGTAAAATATGGGACGCCATTTCCCGCGATCGGTCGTCGAACCGCCCGGAGCGGTCGATAATAGCCCTCGCTTGGTTGATGTCGGCAACGCGTATGCTGTCGGCAAAGATTCGGGGCATATTTTGTCCTCGCTTGACGAAGCCCGATTGCTCTAACTCGCTGACGGCTGTTTTCACCCGGGTCTCCATTTCCGCTTCATTGACGGTATCGTCCCATCCGGCGGCGCGGGCGATTTCCAACGCGGAAAGGGAAATCCGCGCGCGCTTCCGCGTCAATTCCTTCAAAGCCCGCCATATCTGCTTGATTTCCTTTAGCGAAAGTTTCGTTTGGTTTAACAAATTAAAGTGTTTGTTCAAATCCTCGTCCGCGTATAGGACATAACAATCCGCGTTTATCGTTTCGTCACGCCCGGCGCGCCCTGCCTCCTGCACATAGTCTTCAATGGAAGCGGATATGTCGTAGTGGATGACCATACCCACGTCTTTTTTATCCACGCCCATGCCAAATGCCGTTGTAGCGACGATGATGTCCGCTTCGCCGCTCATAAAACGGTCTTGATTAATAATACGTTCCCGCTTTTCCATTTTCCCGTGGTAGGGAAGGGCTTCGAAGCCGTCGTCGCTTAATTTTTCCGCCAATTTCATGGCCCGATCCGTTCGTGATACATAAATAATGGTGGGACAGGTATGCGCCTCCAAAAGCAGGCATAATTTCCCGTTTTTCCCGTCGTCTGTTTCTTCGGGCAGGATGTGGTAACGCAGGTTTACTCGTGCGGCGCGCGCGCGAAATACTTCCAAGTCAATACCCAACGCGGCATTAAAATATTCGCGTATGTCCGCGATCACGCGTTGCTTCGCCGTGGCGGTAAAACACGAAACGGGGATGCCTTGCGGCATATTTTTATGTACTTGTAATTGCTTGATAAATTCCCCGATGTAAAGGTAATCCACGCGAAAATCCTGCCCCCACGCGGAGAAGCAATGAGCCTCGTCGATTACGAAGCGCGTAACGTTCCTGCCCGCCAACAGCCGTTCAATGGAACGCGAGCGCAATGATTCCGGCGAAATATACAAAATATCAGCCGCGCCGCTTTCCACCCGTTCGAAGGCTTTGGCGCGTTCCAAGGGGTCCAGGGAACCGTTGATCGTCACCGCACTCGTTATATTATGTGCGTTTTCCAAATTATCCACTTGGTCCTTCATCAAGGATTGCAACGGCGAAATCACCACCGTCAACCCTTTTTCCGCTTCCCCCGCCATCAACGCGGGCAACTGGAAGGTGATCGACTTACCGCCCCCCGTAGGAAAAACCGCAAGAATCGACTTGCCCGCCACCGCCGCACGTACCGCCGATTGTTGAAGGGGTACGCCGTCGTATTCCCGAAATCCTTCGTAATGAAAAAAGCGGCGAAGGGCCTGCATTTCATCCAACGCTTTGTCGCAATACGCGCAGGAGGGGCATTTTTGGCTCCGTAATGCCCGCAGCACGTTTTCCGTCCGCGGGAAATTCCGTAATACCCAAGGCGGGAGCGATGCGTCATGGATAATGACGTTAATCAACGACAATGCGTACGCCAATTCGGCGGGGTATTTACCCGCTATCTTTTCAATGGGTGCATGAGCGCAGATTTTCCCTGCGAAAAAAGCGCGGATCAACGAACCGACCCCGACCGTTCTGTCTTCGCGCCCTTGATTATCATACCCGATAAAATGAAAAAAGCCGGCAAATGCCGGTTGGTCAGCCAACAACGCGGTATAAACGGCACGAAGCGACGGCGGCAACGCCCGAAACGCCGCAACTTCGTCAAAGAACAGGTCACGGGCCTTCTTTGCGTCGTTAAGCGGATTGTTTAATTCGCTTGAATCCAGTTTGTCATCCTTAACAAGGCGGTGGTGGGGTTTGACAGGGAACAACAAAGGCGACAGGTATAACGTATCGATGATACACATTTTACCAATCGCGTCGGCGGCTTCGTTATATAGGTATTTAAGATCGTGGGCGATAATGTTGTGCCCGCAAAGGTAATCGCTTCCTCGCGTGAAGGCGATAAAATCCCCGACGGTCGCCGTGTGCAGCTCACCGCCGCCACTCCGCACCGCACCCATGTCCGCGATTTTTTCATCAACGATTTCAAAATCAAAGAAGGAAATCGATACCGACATAACCGACCCCCGTATTTTTGCGCTCACGATATCATTAATATATTTGCAACGTCAAGAACGATACAATACAATGTTCCCCGATTTACATATTCCGACATCATACGTCGATGGGAGTTACCCGAATGTTTACGGCGGCAAACATTCTTCAAAATATCTTTGGCTACGCTTCCTTCCGTGAGGGGCAGCGCGAATTGATCGACGCCATTACGCACGGGCGGGACGTATGCGGCATCATGCCCACCGGCGCGGGTAAGTCTTTGTGTTATCAAGTACCCGCCATGCTTTTACCCGGGGTTACTTTGGTGGTTTCCCCGTTGATTTCTCTGATGCGTGATCAAGTGTTGGGCTTGGTGGCGGCGGGGGTACCGGCGGCTTTTATCAACAGCTCGCTTACGGAGGCACAAAACGCAAAGGCGATGACCAACGCCCGCGCGGGATTATATAAAATTATCTACATAGCGCCCGAACGTTTGCTGGCCCCTTCCATGACGTCCCTCGCCGCCGAGTTGGACATCTCATTGGTAGCGGTGGACGAGGCGCATTGCATTTCCCAATGGGGGCAGGATTTTCGGCCCAATTATATGGACATCCCCGCCTTTATCGCCGGATTACGCAAACGGCCCGTACTGGGTGCGTTTACCGCGACGGCTACGCCCCGCGTTCGCAGCGACATCGTACGCGCGTTAGCCTTGCAAAATCCATTGACCGTCGTTACGGGCTTCGACCGCCCCAATCTGTACTTCGCGGTGCGCCGCCCGAAGGATAAATATAAAACATTAACTGCATATCTGCACGAAAACAACAACACGGGCATCGTTTACTGTTCCACCCGCAAGGAATCGGATAAGCTGACCGAACGCTTAACCGCCGACGGCTACAATGCCGCCGCATACCACGCGGGCTTATCGGATACCGCCCGCACCCGGGCACAGGACGATTTCCTGCACGACAGGACGCAAATCATCGTCGCGACCAACGCTTTCGGCATGGGCATCGACAAGTCAAACGTGCGTTTCGTCATCCATTACAACCTGCCGCAAAACATCGAGGCCTATTACCAGGAAGCGGGCCGTGCCGGACGCGACGGCCTGCCCGCCGATTGCATCCTTTACTACGCAAAGCAAGATATCTTCACGTCCGTATTCCTCATCAAACAAAGCGAAAACGAAGAGGAAATCCAACGCAAACGGCGGCTCCTTAACAGAATGGTGCAATACTGCGAAGCGAAAACCTGCTTGCGCAACTACCTGCTGACATATTTCGGCGAAAGGAAATCCAACGACTGCGGGGATTGTGGGAATTGCAATCCTCAAAGTGATTCCATTCCCGATGCTACGGATTCTATACCCGATACTGCGAATTCCGTACCCGATTTCGAAAATTGCGTACCCGATACATCGAAACGACCCGCAAAAAAACCACGCACCCGTGCTTCCGCTCCGGCAGCGGCGTTCGCTTTTTCCGATTTATTATTCGAAAAATTAAAAGCCATCCGTTTGGAAATCGCAAAACGCGAAAAAGTCCCCGCCTTCGTTATTTTTTCCGACGCCACGTTGGTGGACATGTGCCAAAAACATCCCCTCACGCCGGAGGAATTACTAAAAGTCAGCGGCGTAGGAAATGTAAAGCGGGAACGCTATAATAAATAAAATCGACAACGGGCTTATGAAGTGATATAATAACAGTATGGCATATGATGCGAGATACAGAGAACAAGTGTTGAAATTCATCGGCAAAGGGAACTCTATCCAAAAAGCACA
>WRDO01000068.1 GCA_009779755.1 Defluviitaleaceae bacterium
GCTCAAAAACGGCACGCGCATGTTCTTCTGCGCCGACCACGGCAACGCGGACAAGATGATCGACGAGGAAAACGGCGGCGCGTTCACCGCCCACACCACCAACCCCGTACCGTTTGTCCTGTTCAACTGCCCCCACATGGATCTTAAGCCCGGCGGGCGGCTGGCGGACATCGCCCCCACCCTGCTGGACTTGATGGAGCTGGACATTCCCGGGAAAATGACGGGAAAAAGTTTGTTAATACGGAAATAACCCCATTATAAGGAGGAATAAAATGTTAAAGGCATCAATCATCATCGTGGACGTTATCGCCCGCGAAATCATGGACTCCCGCGGCAACCCAACCGTGGAAGTGGAAGTCATCGTCGAAAACGAGGACGGCGGCAAGGTATTTTCCGGCATCGCGGCGGTTCCCTCGGGCGCGTCCACAGGCGCGTTCGAAGCGGTTGAACTGCGCGACGGCGGCGACCGTTACAAGGGCCTCGGCGTGGAAAAAGCCATCGACAACGTAAACAATATCATCGCAGAGGAAATCATCGGCGAAAACGCCCTCGACCAAGTGGCCATCGACCGCCTCATGATCGACCTCGACGGCACGCCCAACAAAGCGCGCCTCGGCGCAAACGCCATCCTCGGCGTTTCCATGGCCGTAGCGAAAGCCGCCGCCAACGCCCTTAACCTCCCGCTGTACCAATACCTGGGCGGATTCAACGCTAAGGAACTTCCCGTGCCCATGATGAACATCCTCAACGGCGGCAAACACGCCGACAATACCGTGGACTTCCAAGAATTTATGATCCTGCCCGTGGGCGCGTGCTGCTTCAAAGAAGGCTTGCGCTGGTGCGCAGAAATCTACCACACGCTCAAGAAAATCCTCAAAGCGAAGAAGCTCGCCACTGCCGTGGGCGACGAAGGTGGCTTCGCGCCCGACCTCGCCACCCCCGACGATGTCATCGACCTGATCATCGAAGCCATCAAGGCCGCGGGCTACGAACCGGGCGCGGATATCCGTATCGGCTTGGATGTCGCCGCCACCGAACTCTACGGCGATGCCAAGAAGAACGGCAAGGAAGGCATGTACTACTTCGCGGGCGAAAGCCAAATGACGGGCAAGGAAGTGTACCGCACCTCCGCCGAAATGGTGGATATGTACGAAGCCCTGTGCGACAAGTACCCCATGGTTTCCATTGAGGACGGCTTCGATGAGGAAGACTGGGACGGCTGGAAGCTCATGACCGAACGCTTGGGCAAGCGCATCCAAATCGTAGGCGACGACCTCTTCGTCACCAACCCCGAACGCTTACAAAAAGGCATTGACCTGGGCGTGGCCAACGCCATCCTCGTAAAGGTCAACCAAATCGGCACCCTGACCGAAACCTTCGACGCGATGAAGCTCGCCCACCGTCATAACATGACGACCGTCGTTTCCCACCGCTCGGGCGAAACCGAGGACGCGACCATCGCCGACATCTGCGTAGCCGTCAACGCCGGGCAAATCAAAACCGGCGCACCCGCCCGCAGCGACCGCGTGGCCAAGTACAACCAACTCCTCCGCATCGAAGAGGAACTGGACGATGTAGCCGAATACTTGGGGCTGGGTGTGTTCTTTAATATTAAAGAATAAAATATAATCTATTAAAATTTCTCCAGGTCGTTCAAGTGATTCATCACGGGGACGGCCTTTTTGTCGCGGTTAATAGCCATCATTTCGGAAATCGCCGCCTTTAACGCTTCCCGTTTATATACCTGGTTCCAACGGTTTACGGCAATGTAATCAAAGATTCCGGCGGTGCCGTTCATATGCCCCGTATGCTCGCCCAACTGGTCAACGGCACGGTCCATCGCAACGAAGGTACTCGGAATACCGCCGCCCCCGCCACCCGCCGCCGCTACGATAATGCTCGGCTTGTTTTTATGGAAGGAAATACTTTCTTCCTTGCCGTTCCATTGCTTGGTTGTTTCGCACCGCCTCAGCTTATCCCAAAATATCTTCAATTCTTCGCTGATTTCGCCCCAATATACGGGGGTAACATACACAAACGCGTCGGCTTCCGATATCATTTTTTGCACCTTGCCGAACCCGTCTTTTTCGCCGAACGCGCACCTGTGCTCCTTGAAGCAAATGCCCCAACCGTCATAACACATCATGCATTTTTGCAAGCCTAAGCCCGCCAGCCGCAGGATTTCCGAATTCAGGCCCAACGTATCGGCAGCTTCTTTTGCGGCTTGCACAAATGAATAGCTGAGCCCGTCCTTTTTGGGCGTGGCATTAACGATCAATAATTTTTTAAACATGCGTACCCCCTATACCCAATTTAACAAGAATTATAACATGATTGACCGTTATTTTTACCGTAAAAATTGGGTGAATAAAACCGGCTTGCCACCGACAAAATAAAATTGTGGCTGACGGTGCCATTCCATTTATTTTATTGAGGGGTTTAAAATATGAAAAAACGAATCGTATTATTTATATTTACAATTTTAATGGCATCTTTAACGGGATGTGGAGATACCTATACAAATCATTTGGCAAACAATGACGAATCCATAAAATGGGTACCTGTGGCTACGCTTTCCGGTACGGCAGACCAACAACAAAGCCAACCGTTTCAATTAAACGGCGGGGAAATAAAAATTTCATCGAGGATAAGGGCGAAAGAATCCGGCGGCAACGGTCTTGTCTATATTTTGGAAGAAGGTTCGACAGTCGCACATGATACCGATGGAAATATAAGGGTTGCATCCTTCGACCAATCAATTATATCTGTTTTTGATATGGACGTTGAGCGGGAAGTCATCGCTAACAAAGAGGCAGGGTCATGGTATATCCATTTCAATTCATCGAGCCTTGAAAATTGGGAAGTCACGGTGTACGAATCTGCCCAATCCCAACATTTAACACAAATCCGGTAGGAGCGCATGGGAGGGATGGGAGAATTTGACTTTAATAATCAAGTGGAATCCGCCGCTTCGAATAAAAGAAGCGGTTTTTTATGTACATCCATTAACCAAACCACCCCACCCCGAATAAAATGCATTATTTATTCGAGGTGATTTTCCATGTCCATGCCTGTGTTTCCCGAATGTAATCCGTGCATCACGCGCGAAAACGCAATCCACATGATATTAACCTCCATCGCGATGGAGGAGCTTGCCCTCAGCCACATCCTTAACGCCGAGGGCGAAAAGCTGCAGCATGTATTAAAGCATTTAAAACCACCCAACGACATCGACAAGCTGCTGGCGGTCAACGCCAGTATTTCGAATCTATTGGAGAACGTTTCGCAGAATCAAATGCTCTTGAAAGGGAAGATGGACAAAGCGTTAAACGCCCTCACCGACCCCTGCCTCATTGACCCTTGCAAGGAAAAATGCGGCGCGGTTTTGGATACCAAGTGCGAAAAATGGTGCCCCGACACCGCTTTGAAGTGGAACGCGGCGTCCCATTACGGGGACTGCGTGCGCATTAGTACCGAGGATTCTTCCAAAATCGAAATCCGCAAAAAGGGGCGCTTTCTAATCGGTTTTTCGCTGACCGTCAAGAGTATGGCGGGGCATAAATCGGACTTCGCCATCGCCTTACAAACCGCGGAGAATAAGACGATATATACGTTTTATGACAACCTGACGCGGCCTGACACGCGCAAAACCCTCTCCGCCGGGGTCGCAATCGATACCGCGGAGCATACGCTTCCTTTTACGCTGCACCTCAAGCTCCTTTGCGCCGAAGCGTTGATGGTTGAAAATGCCGCTTTTACAATCACAGAAATCTAACCGAGTGCATATGATGGAACAAGCCGTACAAAATACAAGGAGGATGTAAAGTGTCATTACCCCATTTCCCTGATTTACCCGATCATTTCACTTATGAAAAATCGATTGCGCAAATCCTCACATCCATAGCGATGGAGGAAATCGGTTTAAGCCATATCATTAACGCCGAAGGCGAGAAGATTCAATATATCCTTGGCACGCTTGAGGGTTCGCGGCCGCCGACCCCCCCTACGATTGACCAAGTCATTGAAATCAACCAAACCGTGAAGGATACGCTCCAACAGGTAGCCTTCAACCAAATGTTCCTGAGCGCGAAAATGGCTGATGCGTTAAAAGCCTACGCGTTGCATAAAAAAGAGGATTCCGCCCCGGAAACGGAAGCGGGAACAGGAACGGGAACCGACAAGGACACCTGTACCGAAGCCGAACCGCCGAAGGATCCCGACAAAAAGATAACCTTCGCGCAACCCAACCATTATGTTGTCCTCGAAAAGGGCCAAACCGCCGTCGCCGACACCAGCACCTTGTTCTCTTTCACCATCAGCAGGGAGTCCATCCTTTCCGGCAAGCTGGAAGACGGAAAACTGATCGTTCACGGCGAATCCGCCGGCGTCGCTTACGTCGCAATCGGCAACCAACGGGGCGCCGTCACGACCATTGCCTATCAAGTTGCGGATTCCGCCAAAATCAACGAATACACGCTCAAAAACGGGGGTAAGGTTTTCTTTACCGAACCCGGGCAAACCAAGCCCTCCCCCCTAACCGCCGTGCCCGCCGCCGCCCGCAACGACATCACATGGGTATCGCTCAACCCGGCCATCGCCGAAGTGCTGCCCAACGGAGATATCAAAGCCGTTAAAAAAGGCGCGGCTATCATCGTAGGAACTTTTACTGACAAGTGGGGCGTCGAGCGGGAAATCCGCATCCTCGCAGGCGTTTGCGTTCGGATTTAAGCAAACAATCGAATCAAAATAGGGGATGCATGGGAAATCATTTCCCGGCATCCCCGTTTCTTGTTTGCAATAATTTATTATTCTCCGATTTTGTGGCATAATGTGAACATTCACGGAGGGAGCACGGACATGGACTTCACTTACAATGAAATCTAAAGCTGCCGTAAAGCGTATCCTCGCCGTCCTCGATGGTTTATACCCGTGGGACGGACGTTGCTTTTTGGAATACGGGGAACCGTGGCAGCTACTCTTCGCCACGATCCTTTCCGCGCAATGCACGGATGCGCGTGTTAACTTGGTCACACGGGTGCTGTTTGCGCAATTCCCTTCATTAAATGATTTTGCCGAAGCCGATATCCGCTTGTTGGAAGAAGCCGTCCGTCCGACGGGCTTTTTTAATATGAAAGCGAAGCACATCAAAAGCACCGCCAAACGGCTCCTCGAAGTACATAACGGCGAACTGCCGTCCGACATCGAATCGCTTATCGCCCTCCCCGGCGTGGGCCGAAAAACGGCCAATGTCGTACGCGGGCATATCTTCAATATCCCCTCCGTAACGGTAGACACACACGTAAAACGCGTTTCGTATCGATTGGGCTTGACCGAACACACCGACCCCGTTAAAATCGAATTCGAATTAATGCGAAATTTGCCGAAAAAGCATTGGATTCGGATTAATCAACAGCTTATTACACACGGTCGTTTGGTGTGCAAGGCACAACGCCCTTTGTGCGGAGCAAATACCGCATCGGGCGGATGCGCTTTGCGTAACGATTGCGAAAGGCCGGCCCATGTCTAATACGAAGAAAATGATCATGGAAGTCTGCGCGGAGAACGGCATAACCTGCCTGTCCCTTTCGCGCGGGTACATACTGCGTATGACCAAAAACGGCCAATCCCGTCATGTGTACGGCAATTTTTGGGATTTAAACTCCGCGGCAGCCGACCGACTGGCCTGCGATAAATGCGGTTGCTACGCGCTCCTTAACGCATCGGGCATTCCTGCGCTCGCCCATACGCTCGTATTCAACTCGATCAATCGTGGGGAATGGACGGGCGATGACGGCACGTTGCTTTCCGCATTGGAATTCTTCGAAAAACATAAACGCAAAATCGTGGTAAAACCCAACAAAGGTACGCAAGGACGCGACGTGTTCCTGTGCGAAACACCCTTGGCCGTCGAGCAAGCCCTTATGACGATATTCACCACAGAACCGGACGCCGCGCTTTCCCCCTACGTTAACATTCGTACGGAATACCGCGTCTTTTATTTAGCCGGGCGCGCTTATTTCATCTATGGGAAAAAACGCGGCAAGTCATGGAAATTTAACCTCGTGTCCGGCGCTACGGCCTTCGAAGTGACCGACATACACCTCATAGACGACCTCACCAGCATGGCCCTGCGTGCCGCCCGTTGCATCGGCATCAACTTCGCCACAATCGATATCGCCAAGCTCTCCGACGGAACGCTCGCCATCGTCGAAATCAACTCCGGCGTCATGGCAAACCGCCTGATCGACCAACTCCCCCACCTGCGACCCAAAATAAAAAGCCTCTTCGCAGAGGCTATTGATCGTTTATTTTCGCAAAAGCGTATCGCGGGTGTGGTGGGGTTGCAAGTTTAATACGCCCGACCCCACACCACCATTTTCTCCGCCGTGCCGCCGCACACGAAGCACTTATCCCCCACCCTTTCCTGCACGAAGGGGATGCAGCGGGATGTGGCGATGGCTTCTTCTTTCACACGTACTTCGCAAGCGTCCGCGCCGCACCACATGGCCTTGATGAAGCCGGGGGTTTCGTCAAGGATTTTTTTACATTCGGCGACGCTTTGTGCCACGTAGATTTGCGCCGTCAGCCGCTCCTTCGCGTGGGCAAAGAGGTTCTTGCGTATGTCCTCCAATAAATCGGCCGCGATTCCTTCCACACCATTCAACGGGGCGGTAATTTTTTCGCCCGTGTCGCGGCGTACGAGCACGCATTGGCCCGCTTCGATGTCCTTGGGGCCGATTTCCAAGCGCAGAGGGATGCCCTTCATTTCACATTCGGCAAATTTCCAACCGGGGGCGTGGTCGGTTGAATCAACCTTCACACGTAAATTTCGGCACAATTTGTTCCGAAGTTCCTCCGCTTTTTCCGTCACGCCGGGTTTGTGCGCCGCCACGGGTACAATCATTATCTGCGTGGGCGCGACACCGGGGGGAAGCACAAGGCCGTTATTGTCGCCGTGCACCATGATGATCGCGCCTATAAGCCGCGACGAAACGCCCCAGCTCGATTGGAAGGCGTATTGCAATTGGTTGTTCTTGTCGGTGTACTGTATGTTAAACACACGTGCGAATTTATCACCGAAGTCGTGCGTGGTGCCGGATTGGAGTGCTTTGCCGTCGTGCATTTGCGTTTCGAAGGTATAAGTATTCATCGCGCCGGCAAATTTTTCGCGCTCCGTTTTTTGTCCCTTGATGACGGGGATACACAGCACTTCCTCGCAGAAGTTCGCGTAGATATCTAATATCCGTAACGCTTCTTCCCTTGATTCCTCATTCGTGGCATGGGCGGTGTGGCCTTCCTGCCACATAAATTCCCGCCCGCGCAGGAAGGGGCGGGTCGTTTTCTCCCACCGCATAACCGTACACCATTGGTTGTACAGACGCGGCAAATCGCGCCAGCTTTGGATGGTCTTGGCGAAATGCGCGGAAAAGAGCGGCTCGCTGGTGGGGCGAATGTAAAACCGTTCGGTCAATTTTTCGCTGCCCGCGTGGGTCACCCAAGCCACTTCCGGCGCGAAGCCCTCGATGTGGTCCTTTTCCTTTTCCAAAAGCGATTCGGGGATGAGCAGGGGCATGTACATATTTTCGTGGCCGGTTTCCTTAAATTTTGCGTCCAAGTGCGACACGATTAATTCCCACACGCCGTAACCATAGGGCCGCACAATAATACAACCCCCGGTTTCCGCGTAGTCCGCAAGGTCGGCTTTGCGTACCACGTCGGTGTACCATTGGGGGAAGTCGAGGTTCATATCCGTGATTTTTTCCACGCGTTTTTCTGCGGGCATTTTGCAAACACTCCTTATTGTGTCGGTGTTAAAAATAATTGGCTAAAACCTTGCTTATTTATATAATAATAGCGGAAAATATTTTTTTTTCAAGGCGGTGTAAAGCGTATGCCAATCCGGTTTGCGTTATTCGGGACATCCAACGCCCTATTAAAGCAGGCGAGGAGAGAGTTTCAAAAGTTATCCCATGAAAATCAATTGGATTTGCGGATAACGGTTTTCACTTGTTTCGATGAATTTGTATTGGATTTACGGAAATATGATATAGCCGTAATACATGAGACGGATTTTTACACGATTTTACTAAAACTGACTGCCCTCTTTAAGGGAGAGGATTTTCAAACGACAAACGATGCTACGGTTGTGATCGGTACATTTAAAATTCCCGTGAACCTGAAGGATTTGACGGTAATGCTTGATAGGTTGCCGAAACGGGACATAACGCTTGATATTCCCATAACAAACGGCGGTAAAAAAGAAAGCGTCGGGAATATCATTTATTTCGAAAACAGAAACCGCCGTATATTTATTAAAACGGTATATGATTCCTATCCCACAAGGCTGACGATGGAAAATGTCCGCAGCTTTACCGCATCGCATCCCTTCGCTTCGCCGTATGTAAGTTACATGGTTAATTTGGAATGGGTTGAACAGATTACGGCGCGTGATGTTATCTTAAAAAACCGGGACGTCATTCCCCTTTCGCAGAAAAAAGCTGCCCGATTTAAAACCCTATTCCGTGAATATATGTCTGTTTTGCATTAAAATTTGTCTTTTTTACTATTAGTATTGTTTTTATTACCCCCTATGCTAACCTTTACCCGGGAACGCGAAGGGGGTTTTACTTTGTTAAAAAGCATTAAAAAACTTGACTTTGAATTTGCCGAAAAAATACCCTTATTCAACGTAAGGGTAGACGGAAATGCCAAAAGATTTTTATTGGACAGCGGTTCTCCTTATATGGTGCTGAACGGCAGATATGAAAATACTTCCGTTTCTTCGGCGGTTGGCGTTGGCAATGCCGGTATGAACGCAAAACCCGTTTCAACCTTCGAATGGGGCGGTTTACGGCTATCGAATCAAATGGCTATGGTTGCCGACATAAGCCATTTGGAGGAACGCTTGGGGTTGGAAATCCA
>WRDO01000069.1 GCA_009779755.1 Defluviitaleaceae bacterium
CGGGTGCAGGCCGATGCTGGGCTCGTCCATGATGTAGAGCATCCCCATCAGCTCGCTCGAAATTTGGGTAGACATTTTGATCCGCTGCATTTCCCCGCCGGAAATGGAGTCGCTGCGCCGCCCGAGGTTTAAATAATACAGGCCCACGTCGATGAGGAGCTGCACGCGCTTGACAAGCTCGCGTACGATGCTTTCCGCCACTTCCGCGTTGTGGCCCTTAAATTCCACCCCTTGCAAGAATTCGATAAACTTTTTGAGTTGCATCGCGGAAAGCTCGTGGATGTTTTTACCGCCGACCTTTACCGACAGGCGCGATTTTTTCAAACGCCCGCCGCCGCAGTCGGGGCAGGTGGTTTCCACCATTACATCCTTGATGAAGTCCGGGTCCCAGCCGTTGTCCTTTGAATTGCGCAGCCAATGCTTGTACTGCCAGTTGATATCACCCACCACGCCGCCCCAGGGCCAGCCCTTGCCCACGATCCAGTTGCGTTTTTTGGAATCGGGCGGTTGGATGAAGTTGACCGTTTCGCCGTTGGTGCCGTGGAGTAAAATCTCCCGCTCCCTGTCTTTCAATTTATTAAAGGGCGTGTGCAGCGACACGTTAAACTGCTGCGAAACGCTGTACATCACGATCCAGCGGTATGTATCGCGGAAGGGTTTTTTCAACACGCTTTGGCGGAAGCACCCCTCGGCGACACTTTTTTCGGGGTCGTCCACGCAGAAGCGCGGTTCCACCACATGGGACTTGCCGATGCCGAAACAGGTATTGCACGCGCTGCCCTCGTTGTTAAAGGAAAAATGGAAGGCTTGTAGTTCGCAAAGCACGAAGTGGTGCTCGGGGCAAAAATACTTGCCGTAGAATCTTTCGAACGCGGCGGCTTGCGCGTCATCCTTTGGGGCGGAAATGATTTCCGTGCGCATCATGATAGCGTCGTCCAGGGAGATCATCGCCGCTTCGATCGTCTTGGAAATATGCACGTGCATCCCGGGCTTGAGCGTAAACGTTTCGATGATAATTTCCATTTTGTATTCGCGGTTTTCGTCCAGTCCGCGTTTTTCGGACAAGTCGAAGGGCTCCCCGTCCACCAATAGCCGTTTGTAGCCTTTTTTCCTGATCATATCGAACAGATATGTAAAATCCGTCCCCGGTATTTTGGCGGTGGGTACCCGCAGCTCCGCCACCGTACCCGCGGGCAGCGACGCGATATGCTCCGCCAAACGCGGGGCGTTTACCTGTTTAAGGGGATGCGCACACACGGGACATTCCCCCACCCCCACCGTCGCGTACAACAGGCGCAGATAATCCGCGATGTCCGTCACCGTACCCACGGTGGAGCGCGGGTTAAAGTTCCCTTTCTTTTGCTCGATCGAAACCACGGGGGACAGTCCGCGCACGTATTTGACGTTCGGCTTCTTTACCTGATTGATGCGCCCCTTGGCGAAATTGGAGATCGACTCCAAAAAACGCCGCTGCCCTTCGCCGTAAATCACGTCGAACACCAACGACGACTTGCCCGACCCCGACACGCCCGTAACCACGGTCAATTGGTCGCGCGGGATTTCCACGTCCACGTTCTTCAAATTGTTCTGATTCGCCCCGATGACCTCAATTGTCTGCCTTACCATTGGTTTGCCTCCATATTTTCGATATACATGAACGCCACTTCCTCCACGGCGTCCCTGCTTTTGGGTGTGATACGCGTATATTCCGTCACCCGGGCGACGACCCCGGTTTCTTCCAAAAATTGAAAAACGTGGTATATCTCGTGGGCTGTCAAGCGGAAGTGCTTGACAAGGGACGTTACCGTCCGTACCTCTCCGTCGGCCATGTAGCTGACCACGGGCTGTTTGAGCAACTCGAGGTTATCCGTCAGGAATTGCTTGAAGAACCGCAGCGCTTCCCATATCTCGTCACGGGTCATTTCGCCCTGCATCGGCTTGAGGTAGATGTGTTCGACCGCTTGGGGTGCGTATTCCATTACCTTCAGCAATGCTTCACGGCTGGGGGGCTTGCCGTCCAGCACCAAGCGCATGTTGGCGTACGCCTCCGCCGTCTTAAGCAGCCAAAACTGCGCGTACAACGGGTCGTCCTTCACCGTCAGCCACTTTTCGATTTTCTCCATATCGCCGACGAGCCACGTCGCATATTGGAACAAGGACAGGGCTTGGTCGTCCGCACCCATACTCCCTTGGAACTCGGCGATAAAATCCCGCAAGCTATCATCCTTGGCGTACACCACCCGCGCCTTGTGATAAAACGAATGGGACCAGCCGCCGCCAAGGCTCCCTTCTATGTGCCGCTTAAATCCGAATTCGACGACCAGCTTAACGTTTAGGATCAAACCGTCCTCTTCGATACAGAACTCGTGGGTGGCCAGTTTCATTTCCCGCACCAGCACGATGATATCCATGTCCGATTTTTCCCACACGGTGTCGTTGGCCATGCTGCCGTATAGGATGACCGCGCGCACGTTGGGGTCAGGCTTGATTTTATCGGTGAAGGCTTGCAAGGCGTTTTCGAAGCGGGTTTTAATGTCCATATGGGGTCACCTCTTCATGAATGTAAGGTTTGACGCCGCGTCAATGTCAAGGTTTTTCTTCTTGTTCCAATTTCCGTTCCTGCTCCTGTTCGGCCATTTCCGCTTTTATTTCCCAATGGATAAGCACGGTGATGGCGCCGCGCAAAAAGATGATCGTCCCCAGGATGATTAACTCGTTAAGGCTCCGCGCCGTTACCGTGCGCATGACCTCACCCGCGAGCTTAAACTCCAGCGCGAGTGCGATCCCTTGCGCCAGCGTCAATTTTATGTGTTTTTCGTGGTGGAAATATTTGTAGATGCTCTTCGCCACCGTGGTGACGAGTACCATGATACCCAGCACGTCGCACATGATGATGGCGACCCTTACGAAGATGAACTTGTAATCGCTGAATAAGTCGATTGCGTTTGAGATTGCGTCGATGTTCATTTTAACCAGCTTCCCTTTATATGGATTGTTTGATACCGGAACGTATAATTCCGTAAAGAATGTATGTTTGACAAAGCATTGTCCTGTGTTTATGATTTCGAAAATTCGTTCTGCGGAGGATTATATATGCGCGTGCATAAAAACGCAAGCAAGCAAGCGGTAAGGATTCCGTTACACCTCGTCAGGCCGCATCCGGCCGACCCGTTTAAGCCGTACGGCGATGATAAGCTGCGCGAGCTCGCCGAAAGCATCGCGTCATATGGGTTGTTCGAACCGATTATCGTAAAGGAAAAAGGGGACGGAACATACGCGATATTGGCGGGCAAGAACCGCGCGAACGCATGCGGGTTAAACGGCCAAGCCGAAATCGAAGCCTATATATGCGACGCGGACGAAGACACGGCTTACATGATCATCACCGATTCAAACCTAAAGCACCGCGACCGTTTGCTGCCGTCGGAGCGCGGGTTCTCGTACCGTATGCAGTTGGAGGCGTTGAAGCGGCAGGGGAAGAGGAGTGATTTGGAGGAAGGTACAGAAAGCGATTTATATAACTTTCCAACTTCGTGTCAAATTGACACGAAGTTACGAGCCGATAAAACAATCGCCGCACACAATGCTTTAAGCGCAAGCGTCATGCAACGTTTCATCCGCCTAACCTACCTCACCCCCGAAATACTCGAATATATAGACAACGGCCACATGCCCTTCATGGCGGGGGTTGACCTTTCCTACCTCGATACCCCTTCCCAAACGATCGTCTACGAACAGCTCCTATACGGCGCGGCTACGGGAATCGACCTAAAGAAAAGCGCGCACATCAAGCAACTGTATAAGAAACACGGCACCTTCACGGAGGATACGCTCAACGCCCTGCGCTTCCAAAGCCGCGGTATAAGCGAACGGGTCGTGCCTTTAATCAACCGCAAGATGCTCAATACGCTCAATACCGATATCCCGCTGCCGGAGGATGACGAGGAGTTGATCCACCTGTTCCTCGCGTTCCTGCGCGATACATTTAAGGCACACGGGTCGCTGGATATATTGACCGTCAGGAGTGAAGTGTTTTATTGAAGATTAACTTTGTACCGCACCCATCTTCTGCATCAGGTACATCGCTTTATTAACGGCGGGGTTGATTTCATCCTCATTTACCTTCGCTTGGTCAAAACCCGTTTGCATGAAGCCCTTAAACCGCGTAAGCCACAAGCCGCGCCCCTCCGTATACGAGTTGACTTTAATCCCGTAGCTCTTGCACGCGTCCGCGGGTACCGTACCCGTAATCCGTACGGCTTCGCCCATGGCATCCGTTTCCGTTATTTCGGCGTTCATGCGGGCCAATTCGTATAATGCCTTGGAAACGGCCCCCGAAGGGATGCGCAGCTCAAAATCGACGTAGGGCTCCAACAGAATCATGCCGCATTGCGCGAAGACTTCCATCAGAACAGGCGGTACCAAATTCCGGTATGCGGAAGGCGTACCGTTAACGCTGTCATAATCGGAATAATCGAATATTACCTCACAGTCCGTAATTTCCCAACCGTATAGGCCGCGCTTGCATACGTCGTAAACGGCTTCCTCCACGGCGTTTTGGAAGGTCTTTTCCAATACGCCGAAGGTCACCTTACGCGTATACCGCAACCCGCTCCCTTGCGGCAGGGGCTTGACCGTAAAGCCCACCCCCGCCGGAAAAAACGTGCCGTTTCGGTTAATGGGCGCGGTGATAGTCCCTTCGGCAGCGGGCGTTTCCATGTAAACCGTGCGCGATTCCGAAAATTCGGCCTCGATACCGTAACGCTCCGACAGGATTTCCGACAGGATTTCCTTTTGCACTTCACCAAGTAGGCGCAGGTTCAGCTTCTTACCCGATGAAAGGTTTAACAACGGGTCTTCGTCCGCAAGCTGCACCAACGCTTCGTACAACGCCCTTTTTTGCTCCGGTTGCTTGGCGGTAACCTCGACGTTTAAGGTCGGGCGCGCCAAACCCACTTTACGCGCGGTTAACGGTGCCTCCCCGATCACGTCCCCTACTTTTAAATCCTTAAGGTAAAGGACACCCACATCCCCGGTTTCCAATAAAGTGCAGGCAACGGTTTTATTGCCCGCGAGCCTGCCCAAACGCGTGATCTTTTCCTCTTTATCCTTATACGAAACCGTTTCCCTGATTCTCAGGCATCCGCCGAAGATACGTAAATACGCCAAACGCTCCGCCCCACTTGTATCCACCATAAATACTATGGCGGACAGCGGCGGGGTATTTTCATATTCCTTTGCGGGCAAATACCGGGGTATGGCTTCGAACAATTCACCGCACCCCACGCCGTACAGCGCGCTGCCGAAAAAAATCGGGTAAATCCCGCTTTGGCGCGTGTTACGGTACAGCCTTTCGAAGAACAGGTCGGTACCGATCGGCTTATTTTCCACAAAGAGCGCGAGCAGCTCGTCGTCGCGGTTATATAAAACCTCCCCGTTTAACGCCATAAACGCGTCATCGTCCAATACGTGAATTTCCCCGTCTTCAACGCGCTGTGCCAATACATATGAACCCATATATTCGCCAACCGCACGGGCCGCCCCAAGCGCGTCCGCACCCATGCGGTCTATTTTATTGATAAAAATCACCGCGGGGATTCCGAAAGAACGTATCGTGTCCATAAGCACACGCGTCTGCGATTGCAAACCCTCCACGGCCGAAACCACCAGCACAACGCCGTCCAATACCGCAAGGCTCCGTTCGACCTCCGCCACAAAGTCCACATGCCCCGGCGTGTCGATCAGGTTATACAGCACCCCGTCCTTGACAAAGGACGCCGCCGCCGCGCGTACGCTGATACCCCTTCTGCGCTCGACGGCCATGCTGTCGGTAGCCGTATTGCCTTTGTCCACCCGTCCGGGCGAGGCGATCACCCCACCCAAGTGCAGAATGTTTTCGGTCAAGGTCGTTTTACCCGCGTCCACATGCGCAATGATCCCTATGTTTAATTTTTTCATGTCGACAAGATAAACCCGCGATTAAACATAATCAAGGTTTATAATCAAGATTTATATTGCCAAGCGTCCAAATATATGTTTTAATATCGAACAAAGGAGCGATTGCATCGTGAATGTCCTCCGCAACAACTATTATTTCCTGCGCAAAGTGGGCCGCGTCTCTCCTTGGCGCGTGTTCCATGCCTTCCTTTCGCAGCTCATCGGCTCCGCTACCTGGGCGTTCTTTACGGTGGTGTTCATGCGCTACCTTTTCGGCGCAGATGAAATTACGCGGACTTTCTTTGACGTGACGGTTTTCCTCGTCGCTACTTCTGCGGTGATGCTTTTGATTGCCGTGTATAACGCTTGGCATAACCGAATCTTTGTCCCGCGGGAAAATCAGCGCATCACCTTCGCGCTCAACCGCGAGTTGTTCGACAAGGCTACCTCCGTGGACGTCGCCTGTTACGAAAACCCCGATTTTTACGACCAATATACCCGCGCGTCGCTGGAGGTCTTCGACCGGGCGCAGTCGGTCTTACATAACTGTTCAAACTTCTTCGGGTCGCTGCTTGCGTCGGCCTTTGTCGTAACCACCGTCGTCGGTATAAACGCCGTCGCGGGGATTTTTATGTTCGTTTCGTTCATCGGTTCCTTCGTGTTCGGCAGGATCAATAACCGGCTGTACTACGAACGCCATATGGCATCGCTCCCTTATACCCGACGCATGGATTACGTCAATCGCGTCATGTACTTGCCCCAATACGCAAAGGAAATGCGCCTTTCGAGCATCTTCGGCGTGATGGGGAATATCTACGGCGAAGCGATTACGGGCTTCTTTGGGGTTACGGACCGTTTTTGGAAGCGGATAACGGCGACGGGCACGCTCAACGGCTTGCTGTGCTTTACGGTCGTATTCCAGGGGACGTGGCTGTACGCGGCGTACCTGGCCAGCCGCGGGGACATACAAATCGGCGATTTTATGGTGCTTTCGAGCGCGATCGTAAGCGTGACGTGGATGCTCTTCGGCGTGCGCGACGGCGTGGTAGAGGGCGCGAAGAACGCGAAATATATCGAAAATATGAAACGATTTTTGGCGTACGAGCCTAAAATAGACGAAAACCAAAAAGGACTGCCCGTAACGCATGTCAGTTCGCTGGAATTGCGTAATGTGAGTTTTAGATACAAGGACGACGCCCCTCCCTATGTCCTGCGCAACATCAACATGACGGTAAAAGCCGGTGAAAAAATCGCCCTCGTTGGGCACAACGGCGCGGGCAAGTCTACGCTGGTTAAGCTGATTATGCGCCTGTACGACCCCACGGAGGGGCAAATCCTCTTAAACGGCACGGACATACGCGAATACGACCTGCGGGAGTACCGCAAGATTATGGGCGTGGTGTTCCAGGATTACCAAATCTTTTCCCTTTCGGCAGCGGAAAACGTGATGATGGAGCGCATCACTTCCCCCGAACAGCGCGAACGGGCCGTGGAAGCCCTGCGCGAAAGCGGCGCGTACGAAATGGTTCAAACCTTAAAGGAAAAGGAGGAAACCATCCTAACGCGGGAATTCGACGACGACGGGGCCGTCCTCTCCGGCGGGGAATACCAAAAGATCGCCACCGCCCGCGCCTTCGCCAAGGACGCCCGCCTGCTTATCATGGACGAACCTTCCAGCGCGCTTGACCCCATCGCCGAACACACCATGTACGAAACCATCATGCGCCTGTGCGCCCGTAAGGAAAACACGGACAAGCTCGCGATCATCATTTCGCACCGTTTGTCTTCCGCCGCGGGGGCCGACCGCGTGTACATGCTGGAGCAGGGCAAAATTATTGAGCACGGTACGCACCGCGAACTGATCAACGCCCGCGGCGCGTACGCGGATATGTACAACAAGCAGGCCGAAAGCTACCTCGCAAGGACGGAGGTGCCGGCATGAAAATCAAACGCACCCTCGCCAACAACCTGTTTATCCTAAACATGGCGGTCAAGGCCGCGCCGTTTACGGTGATTTACCTGCTTTTGGCAGCCGGGGTACATCGCGTGGTCGTGTACTTCGAGCATACGTACCAAATTGTGTTCATCATCGACTCCATCCAATACGGCAGGCCCTTCGCCGAAATCCTGCGCTTTATCGTCATCATGTTCTTCATCGTTACGCTTAACATGGCGTACCGCCAATATTTTTCCGCGCGTATCGAGCCCAAGGGCAAGGAGAAAATCTACCGCGCCCTGCGCGAAAGGCTCTTCGCCAAGGCGAAATCCATGGACATCGCCTGCTACGACGACCCCGCGTTCTTC
>WRDO01000070.1 GCA_009779755.1 Defluviitaleaceae bacterium
CAAGCAATACGAGCTTACCATGGAGCCGGGCGACGAATTGTTTTTGTATACGGACGGGATAACCGAAGCGATGAACACAAATGAAGAGCTGTACGGCGACGAGCGTTTGTATGATGCGGTGCAGAAATACGGGGGATACCCGCTTTACGATCTGGTCCGGTCCATGAATCGGGAAATCGATCGTTTTGAGGATGGCACGGAGCAAACCGACGACTTCACCATGCTCGTATTGCGTTATAACGGAACCCCATGTGAGCCACTAAGCGGGTTGCCGCGTAATAATAAATAACCATAATTTTCGGAGGTACCGAATGTCCATATACAATGTCATTGATCTTGTCGTGCTTGGCGTCATCGCCGCGTTCGGCGTGAAGGGGATAAACAGGGGTTTGGTCATGTCCCTGGCCGGCGGGCTGTCCTTAGTCATCGGGATAAGCGGCGCGCGGGCGGCGTCTACTTACCTGACCCCGCACATGGGAAGGCTCTTGGCCCGCGTATTGGGTGAAGGGACCGCCGTAAACATCATGGACCATGTACCCTCGTTCCCCTGGGCGAACGATATCCTGACCTTGCCCACCGCCTATATGTTTTCGTTTATCTTCGCTTTCCTCGGCATTGCGCTGGCCGTTTACTACGCGGCGTCCCTGTTGGACGCGGTCGTAAAGTTCCCCATATTAAACCTGGCGAATAAGCTCGGCGGGCTTGCCGGCGGTATGATATTCGGCGGGGCGGTCGTATGGCTTGGGGTGTATGTGCTGCGTTATTTCGGCATTCCGAACCCGGGCGTAATCAGCAATACGGTACTGCTTGATCTGGTATACCGTACGATGCCGCAGCTGCAAAGCTATATCCCGTAGGGAAAGGACGCATACCATGCATGAATTGGTTATCGAAGCGAAAACGGAAAACATCGACGCGGTGTTTTGCTTTATCCATGAACGGTTGGCGGACTACCCCGAAATGACGCTAAACCAGATCAGTGTCGTGGTGGACGAAATCTTTTCCAATATCGCCAACTATGCGTACAACCCCGGGGTAGGTAACGTAAACATACGTATTGTCATAGACGAAGATATATCCATCGAATTTGAGGACGGCGGCATCGCCTATAACCCCCTTGCCGCCCCCGACCCGGATACGGCGTTGGAAATTGAGGACCGCGATATCGGGGGGTTGGGCATCCATATCGTGAAAAACATCATGGATACCGTGGATTACCGCCGTAACGGGAATAAAAATATCCTTATGGTCAAAAAAAAGTTATAGGTGAAGGGGAGTGTTCGTATGCCGGGTATACGGGATAACTTTAAGAGTTGGTGGAATAAGCAAAAAGAGGAATTTAATTTGCAACGGGCGTTGGCCTCCCGTGACAGTGCGGCAAAAAAGCATAACGCACTGTACAAAGCGGAATTGGACAAAGCACAACGGCAGGCCAAAGCCAAGGGGGAATGCGACCCCTATGATTTATTGATGGAAAGATACAACCAACGTTTGAACATCCGCGACAATCCGGAAAAATTCCGCACCCTTGACAAGTTAAACGCCCAAGCGGGCAAACAACACGGCAACGCCACGGGTTGTTCCATGGCCCTTGACGGGCTGTACGGCGAAGGAAACATGAATAATATAAATAAAGACAACATGAAGGGGCGCGGCTGGGGCGCGTGGTTGGGTCGGCTGGTGACCGGTCGCAGGGATTCCGGCGTACGCGCTACGGGTGTGGCGGCCTTCAATACCCATCTAAAGGAAACGGGCTTCAACAGTGGCGAGATGCAAGAGGTATGGAAGCTGCAGCAATGCGAGGCGGAAATCCGCAGCGGTGCCCTGACGGCGGAAGAGGTGCTTGCCCGCGGGTTAGACGATTTTGAAAAGAAATACGATCCCGACCAAACGGTGGCGAAGCTGAAGAGCCAAAACATGGAAGGCCGTAAGCAAACCGCGGGGCCGGAAAGCACGGACACCATCGAGCAATTCCGGGTACTGGCGCAAGACAAGGCAGCGGAACTCGATCGAAAGCTCCTTGATCACGACGCGGATTTTTTCCCGGACCTTTACGAAAAAGGCGTGCTTGACGCCCAAAAAACCAATAAGATAATGCACCCGGATAAAACAAACCGTTCCCAAACCCTGGACCGCATCAATTCCCGCATGACCCTTGCCAGGGCGTACATGTATGCCCAAGGGGACACGATGGACCAAATTTACGGTGATTCAAAAGAAAGCAAGGACCTGCGGGCCAGGCGAGGCAGGGAACTGATGGGTAAATTGACCGGGAGCGTTGAAGAAACGGGCAAAATGTATGCCCAAATCGCAAAAAAGATAATCGACTTCCCCACGCCCGATATGAGCTCCGACGCCATGCTTTATAACAACATGCGCGAAATCAACTTCATAAAGGACGCTTCCATAAACATGACCCAAATCATAAACCTACGGAGAGAAGACAGGGAAGATGTCAGGCCGCGCCACGCATTGGAAAACGCGTTCCATGACAATTTGTCAAAACTAGAAAATGAAAAGTTCAACAATATGACGCAAAACGGCCAAGCGCTTAATTTCAACGGCATTGAAGCCCGCATAAAATTCCTGGCTTCCGGTGATTATTCCCTGACACCCGTAATACATGAGGGTAAAAAAATAAAACGGTCAGCCAACGAACAAATAATGACGGTTTTTAATCCGGAACGGCAGGATTTTATCAAGGAAAATTATGTACCCGGTAAAAAAATAGGCGACATCAAAATTAATTTGAAGGAAACCGCAATAGTCAGCGGAAAAAAGCAAACAGAGTGCCTTTCGGGTTATAATTCCGACGTTATGGAAAAAAACATAACAAAAACCATTACCAACGGCCAGGTAAGGGAAATCCAAAAGCAGGTGTTTAATCCCAAGCCCAAGGTCAAGGTCAATGAGCAAGCCAAGCAAGACTTCAGCAAGGAGCTGCTCGGCGAAAAAAGGAAAAGCATCGCCACGGTAAGCAACCACGACCGCAAGGGCTTTTCGCCGCCGTCTCCAAAAAAGCGCGAAACAACGATATAAAGCGTAAGGATTAGGGGAGAAGATATATATGGCAGGGATAGATAGCCGGCAACCCACGGGCATCCGCAAGTGGTGGGAAACGTTTAAGGCGGAATACCGTTTCCAACGGGATACCGCCGCCCGCAACAACGCGGCCAGGCAATTTGACGTGTTGGATAAAGCCAAGGAAAAAACCCCCGAAGATAAGGCAAAATTAAACCAACTCGTGGGAAAGGTAAACCGCCTCAACGGGGAGATGGAAAACACCTCCAAAAGCATACAGGACCTGTACGGCGAAAAAAACGCGGACAACGTAGCGAAAAACAACGGGAAAGGCCGCGGCCTTGGCGCGTTGCTTGGGCGTATCGTTAGCCTCCGTTCCTTATCCTCTGCCCGCGCGTCGGGGAGTCAGGCCTTCGGCAGCTTCCAAGAGGAAAGCATCCGCGACAAGCCCGCGCCGTTGGAATCTGAAAATACCCTAAGGCAATTCAGCAACATGGCGAAGGAACGCTACACCAATGACATATTGTTCTCAAAGGAAAATCACGACAAGGACTTTTTTCCGCAGTTTTATACCGGCGGCAAATATGACAAAGACAAAGCAGTTAAAGATATGCACGATGAAAAAACAAACGGCTCCAAAACATTGGGAAGGGTAAATTCCCGCGTCAGCCTTGCGCAAATGTATATGTATTCCCAAGGCTGTACCATCGACCAAATCTACGGCAATACGCAGGATTGTCAAGAGTTGCGCGCCAAGTACGGCAAGGAACTGATGGAAAAACTGACAGGGCCCATAGACGAAACGGGCAAAATGTACGCCGTCATCGCAAAGAAGCTGAACGATTTTCCCATACCCGAAATGGATTCCGATGCCGCCCTATATAACAATATGCGCGAAATTGATTTTATCAAAAATTCGTCGATTAACTTTACCCAGGACATGGGTTTGCGGGATGAAAACGCAGTGGAAAAAGCCCCCTATTCACCCCTTGAGCAAGCGTTTCATAAACATATTTCCGACAAGGATTTCCAAAAATTTGAAAAAATGGTGCAAAGCGGGCAAAGCCTGCATTGGAACGGCCTTTCGGATAGGTTGGCGTATATGATTTCCGACGAGTATTCGGTAAGCCCCGATAAAAAATTCGACCCGGATACGGAACTTTCGAAGCGTACGGGCGTTATCCATTACGCAAACAGGGTGGACACGATAAAGGAGCAATACAAACCGGGTGCCAAGTTAAGCGAAAGCAAAGCGACCCTAAATGAAAGCATGGAAGCCATGGTTACCAAATCGGGTGAGCTTTCAAGTAAAAGCTTGGAAAACGTCGTCAAAATGCAAACCGAAACCATCACCAACGGACAGGTGAAGCAAATCAAGCAGCAAGTACTTAACGCCAAACCCAAAATCAAAACCGACGATTCCTCGCGGAAGCCCTACCCCAAGGAAAACCTGTTTGAGGACAACAAGAACCGCAACAGCGTCAATAATAAAAGGGACTCCGTCATCCAAAGCGCAAAGACCAACGAACAACGAAAAAGCAAAAATTTTAAATAATACGAGGGGGTTCCCATGGCTGAAAATAAAAATATGCCGCCATATGCAGAAAGCCTTGACATATTGCGCGTAAGCGCGGGGCGTTGGCGGGAGGGACCACCGGATACGCCTTTAGCTAAACAACCGGGTACGATATTTGACGGCATCCCTTTCAGTACGGAAAACAACCTGTACGGCGCGTTCCAAAACCAGTTGCAAGACGCTCCCATGGCCTTGGTTTCGGACGGTACGCGCAAAAGGTTGTTACGGGAATGCAACGAACGGCAAAAGGTATTTGACGGCGACCTTGAAGCGTTGAAACTCCTCCGCTTCAACACGATGGTGCAACAGGTTGAGGAGTACGCGTATAACAGAATCAACCACCCCGAAAGGGCAAAAATAGACGGCACGATGTTTGACAAACTGCCGGACGGCCAACAAAAATTGGACGATTTGGTATCCACGTTCCAATTCGACGAAAATTATTTTATGGATAAAAGCAAGGGCTCCTACGGTATCATCGGGTCAAACGACTTGTTGAATATCATCGATACCCTAAATGTAAAAGAAGCGAAGCAAATGGGGGAACTGCACAAAATCGTCGAAAAATCCGTAGAGGCGGACAAGGAGAAAGGGCTTTGGCCCCCGCAGCAGTACGCCTTCCGCTGCGGCCATTTTAAGGGTGACCGCCGCGAGACGGATAAATATTGTGCGCGGGTGCAATCCCTGCTTGTGCAATGCGGCGACCTGACAGATGAGGATAAGCAATACGGCACCGCCATGTTTAAACGCAACTTCCCGGACAAGGATTTCGATGAGATTTTCATCGACGGCAAAAGCGTAAACGAATACTGCATCGACCATGACATGGACCCCACCGACGAGGAAAAGATGTGCCTGGTGACGGCCCACGCGTTGGACCCTAAAAGCAAGGTGGATTTCCGCCGTTACGACCCGGACCGCCCCGACAAACGGACGCTGCCCACCACCCTCAAGCCGGAAATGGCACCCGAGACGAAAAAATACGGCGTCATCGGCAGCGCGTTAAGATGGGTTGTAAATTTCAGGAACAAGGAAAAACAAAAGGAAGCCAAGGCCGACTTGATGGCCGCGTTGGGGCGCGACCCCAACCCCGAACGGAACGCGGCGTATGCCGAGGATATTAACTCGGGCAAAGCAAAGAAGCGGCGGGACGCCATCACCAACGAATATTTTGTTGACCGCCGTACGGAAACGGATTTACTTAAGGACGCGGTTAAGGATATGTCCCTGGAGGAACCCCTATACAAGAGCCTATATACCCTTAACGGCGAACGGTTGGAAAACATCAAGGACGGCGCGCTGGAATTAAGTACCTTTGATCCGTTTGTGGACACGGAGGAAGCCCGGATTAACAAGGACATCGGGCACGTCCAATCGGAAATAAAGTTCCCGGGTACAAAGAAGAAAACATTCCAAACCCTCAACGGCGAAAGCAGCCGCACGATGGGCGCGTTGTGCCGTTTGGGGATGATGGGTTCCATGCACAATCCCTACGGCGATAACGAAAACGCGAAAAAGGAAGCCATGAAAAAATACGGGGACAGCTTGGGGCTTTTATTGCACAAGCGCGACAATGCGAAGGGCGGCATAAAAGACAAGGACATCACCGACAAACAAGCCAGGTTAATCGCCGACGATGTAATCAAGATTATGCGCAGCACAAGCACCCTAAAAATGCCCGATTGTGACCTGTCCGACCCGATGAGCGTGGGGAAGCATTACCGTGAACTTAACCGCTTGTGCGAATACGGTTCCGCCCTGACGCAGCTCCACGACGCTTTACCGCCCAAGGTGGTGAAGGAAATCACGGAAGGCAATAAAACCCTCCCGGGCGAATTTAAGAACTTCATGAAAACCGTGGACAACCTAAAGACCTTAAATATCATGGACCCCACCATGCAGGTGCGCGGCATGTCTCATATAGTTATCGCTGCGGATGACGCCACCCCCGCCAAGGAAGTGCTTAAAAGCCGCGATACGGTTGATAAAATCCACATAAGCCAACAACTGTGCAAGGATTTAAAGGGAGGTTTCCCGCCGGGCAAGCCCTTCAGCGAAATAAATGCGGAGGACCCCTTTGAGGCGGAGCTTAAATCCGATACCTTGTTAAACGAAGCGAAAAAAAATAAAAATAACCCGGACACGGTAAAACAGCGGACGGATATGCTGGAAAACATTTGCCTGACTTCGGGGCGTACCAAGCCGGAACTGGCAAAAAGACAAGATGACTGGGTCAAGGACAAAGCAAACACCGACAAGCACATGGAAGAAGAAAGGAAAGCGAGGGAACAAGAGCAAAGGGAAAGGGAGGAAAAAGAACGGAGCAAACGGGAACGAAAGGAAGCCTCGGTTAAGAACGCTGCCGAAAAGAAAGCGAAGTTGAACCAACCGAAGGTGAAGCTTCCTTCGGAGAAAAGCCTTGACAACGACGGTGACGCCCCCAAATCGAAGCCAAGCGGAGGCAACGTGCAGCGGCACAGTAAAAATCTGAGCAATAACGCAAACACGCAACAAAGGAAGAGCGTTAAAAACTTTTAAAATAAAACAAATAAAAATTAAATCCAAAGGAGTGTTTACCATGGGAAAACCTGGAAGCGGCAAGAACGGTGTGGATAAGTTTACAGAAAAAATGTCCGAAAAAACGTATGATTGGCTCCCCCCAATCGAGGACAATGAGCTCGAAGCCGACGAAGACGGTTTTTTAACCAACCCGCGGTTAAAGGATTTAAACGAAATGATTGACGATGCAAACAGAGGCCCAAAGGCAATCGAAATCGTTTCAAACGGGGTTATGGAACTTGTCAGCGAAGAAGTGACGAACGTTGTTGAGGAATTTAAGGACATCATGAGCCAATGTCAAAAAAAGTTGGCTTCCGCGGTGGAAGATTTTGATGAAATTGAGGAAACGGTCATAGGATTAAACGACGAATTCCTGTTCCTTACCGACAACTTCGGCAACAAACCCGAAGACAACAAGAACTTCAGCGACAAGGTAAAAAATGAAATGGTCAAGTACGACAACGCGTGGATTGAACACTCCCCCGAAGAGGGTAAAATTAACCCCGCGCCGAATTTGACCCCCGCGGAATTGGCCTTCGGCGTGGATACCTATGACATGAACTTCGGCACAACCGTGGACATCGACGGCATATATATCAACGGGCAAAGCGTGAAGTCCATATTCGGCAGCGTCGAACCCCAAAACGAACAGGAAGCCCAAAAGCTGACCGATTACAAAAAAGCCTTCGTGACTGCCAGCGCGATGGGGCGGGAAGACAAAATCGACTTCCGCTTCACCAACCCGAAAAACGCGAACGAAAAATCCGGGATGTTCTCCTTAAAAACCTCCGTACCCAACGAAATGAAGAACGTATCTTTTTGGGGTGAAGTGGGGAACTTTATGTCCGCTCTGGGCAAGGGCGATTTCGGCAAAATGAAGTCCTGCCTCGACAACCTTAAAATGGTGACGGGCCTGTCCTCCACCAAGGACAAAAAACACGAAAACCAAATGAAAACCGACGCCATAGCCGAAC
>WRDO01000071.1 GCA_009779755.1 Defluviitaleaceae bacterium
AGCCCATGTTCCTGCATTATTCCTTAAACAGCATCTTCCTCACGGGGGACGTACCCGTTTTGGGCGTAAACGCTTTCGGCACGAGCCTCAACGGGGGCGAGGAGGTTTTATTCGAGGTATGGCACGACGATATCTACCCCGTCCGCGCCGCGGTTATCCGCGCGGAAGGTACGGCTTTCGAACGCGTGAACATCCCTCTGTGGGAAATGACCGCCGAAGGTTCGTATTCGATCATCATGCGTGCCACGACCTCCAACGGTTACACGGATACGGTACGGCACAACTTTACGGTCGTCGATTCGCACCGTATGGTCGATACGGTCGTGTTCTGCGAGGTCACGGCGGATACGGTCTTTGCCGCGGGCAGGCCGGGCTTGACGCAAATCACCTTCACCGATCGGGGCAGGGGACAATACCTTCACGAATTAATGGGTATGCGATGGACGCGCGGCGTTCGGCTTGAAGGTTTGGTCATGCAACGCGAAGCGAATCGGCTCATCCGCCGATATTTCCCCGAATTGGATTTGCATACCGCCGAAACGCCCTTCGACCCGCGCAATTACCAACGCCCCGACGGCGGTATCGCTATGCTGCCTTACGCGGACAGCGACTTGGCCGTAACCGTACGGATGATCCCTTTTATACGGGATGAAGTAAACACGGCGGCCTTGCGCAACTATTTATACAACATCGCCGACGGTGCCGCGCCGGGCAACCGAATCCTTGCGTTATACGGGCTCGCGTTGTTAAAGGAACCCGTGCTGCTTTACCTTTACGATTACACGATGGTCGCGGATTTGACGATCGTAAACGCCGCTTACCTCGCGCTGGGCTTCGCGTCCTTAGGTGAAACCCACATGGCGCGTACAATATACAACGAGCGCATAACACCCCACATCCAACGCATTGAGCCCTATTACCGCGTTAACGCAGGCAACACACGCGCCGAGATATTGGAAGCGACTTCAATCGCCGCGCTTTTGGCTTTGCAATTAAATATGCCGGAGCGCGAGGGTTTGCACCGATATACCCTAAGCCATTTCACCGCCAATCTGCTTGTGGATATTCAGCGTATTTCCTATATTATCAACGAAATCGAAAGTGCCAGCGAATTGCCCGCGTCTATCACTTACACCCTTTTCGGTGAGGAGTTCACGCGTGATTTGTCCTTCGGGCGTAATTATACCCTTCGCATCCCCGCGCAAAACCTCCATGAATTCAACCTGACCTCCGTCACGGGTGAAGTGGGCGCGGTGTCGATCCACCGCGTACCGCTTGAAGAAATCGAACCCGCGGACAACGATATCAGAATAACGCGGCAATATTTCCGCTCGGGCGAAAACATACCGCGTACAACCTTTAACCAAGGGGATTTGGTGCGGGTGGAGATTACCGTTGACTATTCGCGCCGTGATTTGACGGGTTCGTATATCATCACGGACTTTTTACCCGCGGGATTGGTGTATACCCCCGGTTCGGCACGGTTTGAAATGAACCGGAGCTCCGAAAGGCGTTGGGCCCACGCCACAACCGAAGGGCAACGGATAACCTTTTACGACCATAACAGCCGCTTTAACAACACGCGCACCTACTTCTACTACGCCCGCTTAATAAACCCGGGTACCTTCCGCGCCGAAGGTCTGATCGTCCAAAGCTACGGTGCACGCGATTATTTAACGGTGGGTAGCGATGACGTGATTACGATTACTTAAGCATTTTAAATCGGCGTGGGAAGCGAACGTTTTTGGATATGAAGAGGTAAAAGAAGACGAACAGACCGGAAGTCTGCGCAACGAAAAAAACCCTTAATTAAAGGGTTTTTTTGATACTCTGGGTGACAAGATTTGAACTTGCGACCTCCAGACCCCCAGTCTGGCGCGCTACCAAGCTACGCTACACCCAGATAATGCCCCCGCAAGCGAAGGGCAGTATATTATAACATTCGCCCGCTTGTCAATTAAACAGCGCGGGTAACTTTTTTGGAGCGCAGGCAACGGGTGCAAACCTTGGCGCGGCGTACGGCGCCGTTTTTCTCCAGGATTTGTACCTTCTTCACGTTGGAACGCCAAATCTTGTTCGCCCTGCGCGAAACTTGAGAACGGGTAATGCTGATGCGGTGCCCGGTCAAGATATTTTTATCACATACTTCACATTTAGCCATGATTATTTCTCCTATCGTCAACTTCTGTTTTAATAGGTCAGAAGCCTTGTATTAATCGTTTACGCGTAAAGGATTCACCTTAACGCCCGGGCCCATGGTGGACGCCAGTGTGATGCTCTTGAGGTACGTACCTTTTGCGGCGGCGGGTTTCGCTTTGATAACCGCGCCGATGAGGGTGGCAAAGTTTTCGGACAACTTTTCCGTGCCGAAACTTACTTTGCCCATGGGTACGTGGATGATGTTGGTACGGTCGAGTCGGTATTCGATTTTACCGGCTTTGACGTCTGTTACGGCTTTGGCGACATCGGTCGTTACCGTACCCGCTTTGGGGTTGGGCATAAGACCTTTGGGGCCCAGCAAACGCCCGATGCGACCGATGAGGGCCATCACGTCCGGCGTGGCGATCATTACGTCGAAATCGAACCAGTTATCATTCTGGATTTTGGCAATCATGTCCTCCGCGCCCACGAAGTCGGCTCCTGCGGCTTCGGCTTCGGCGGCTTTGTCACCCTTTGCGATGACGAGTACGCGCATCGTACGGCCCGTACCATGCGGGAGCACAACCGTACCGCGCACTTGCTGGTCGGCGTGGCGGGAGTCTACGCCTAAGCGGATATGGGCCTCCACCGTTGCGTCAAACTTGGAAATACTGGTCTTTTGTACGAGTTCGACGGCTTCGGACACGTCGTAGAGTTTCGCTTTGTCCACCAACTTGGCGGCTTCGATATACTTTTTACCTTTTTTCATATCGCCCCTCCTATTCCTGCATGACGATGCCCATACTGCGGGCAGTGCCGGCTACCATGCGCATGGCCGCGTCCACATCGGCGGCGTTTAAGTCGGGCATTTTAAGCTCGGCTATCCTGCGCACTTCGTCCTTTGAGATGGTGGCGATTTTGGTGCCTTTCTTTGCTTCACCCGAGGCTTTGTCCAAGCCGCAGGCCTTCTTTAAAAGGACCGCTGCGGGTGGGGTTTTGGTGATGAAGCTGTAGCTTCTGTCGGCGTAGACCGTGATCACCACGGGGATGACCATACCGACTTGGGATTGCGTCCGTTCGTTAAACTCCTTACAGAAGTTGGGGATCGCCAAGCCGTGCTGACCTAATGCCGGGCCTACGGGGGGTGCGGGTGTCGCTTTGCCTGCTTGTATCTGCAGCTTGACCAAAGCGGTGACTTTCTTTGCCATATGTTTCCTCCTTGTGGTGGTAGCGGCGCTTGAAGCCACAACCGCTGTACGCGGCGTGCCAAGCGTGTGCCACAGGCACACAGCACCTCCCACTCATATCCCAAAACCGCGTATTACATGCGTTGCAATACGTGATAATCGAGTTCCACTTGTGTTTCGCGCCCAAAGACGCTGAGCGCGATCGTAACGGTCTTTTTTTGATGGTTGACTTCGCGTACGTTGCCGATCGAGCCTTCGAACGGGCCCGCGATGATACGTACGATTTCGTCCACGTTTAAGTCCAATTCAAAGTCGGGGACTTCCACACCCATAGCGATGATTTCCTCATCGGTGAGGGGGACGGGCTTTGAAGCGGGCCCGACGAAGCTGGTAACGCCCCGCGTGTTGCGGATGACATACCACGTTTCTTCGTTCATCACCATTTTAAGCAGTACATAACCGGGGTAGATCTTACGTTGGACGGCTTTTTTAACGCCGTTTTTAATTTCGATGGTGTCTTGCACGGGGACGACGACTTGAATAATCACGTCATGCATCCCGCGCGTGTCGATGATCTTTTCGATGTTGGCTTTTACCTTATTTTCGTAGCCGGAGTAGGTGTGTACGACGTACCACTTGGCGTCGGGGTGGATGGTGTCCACCAATTCTTCGGGGATGATATCGGGGTTTACCGTAATATCCGTCATGCCGTCACCTTATGACCCATTGGATAAATTGGCGAAGGCCGAAGCCGAATACGCCGTCCATCAACGCGATATACGCGCCGAAGAGACCGGACACGGCGATAACCGTCACCGTATGCTTAAACAGCACCTGCTTCGACGGCCATACGATTTTGCGGAACTCGGCGCGGTACTCGTGCACGATCGACTTCAAGGGGTCGTGGGTATAATCGGAATCCTGCTTTTTGGGCTTTTTTTCGTCGTTCATATGAATGCGCCTCCCTATCTCGTTTCGCGGTGCTCGGTGTGGGAATTGCAAAAACGGCAGAACTTCTTTATTTCCATACGGTCGGGGTGCTTCTTTTTGTCCTTGGTGGTGTTGTAGTTGCGTTGCTTGCAAGGTACGCAGGCTAATGTGATTTTGGTACGCATGGTAATCCCTCTCTCATAGAAAATACGCTAGATAAAGCAAAGACGGAACTTAAAAAAGCGCGCCCGCGCTTTGCGATGCGTACAGTATCATATTAAATGCGGGTTTGTCAAATGTTATTTCAACAGCCAATCAATTAAATTGAGTTGTTTTATCCCTTCATTATCTCCTGTGATAAAGTCAAGGGTTAAAAGATATTTCGGATAATTGTCGCTTACCCTTTGCAATGGATTCAATTCCCGCACCCTAACGGATTCTTCAAGGGCAGTCATGGCTACTTGGTAATATTCCTTCGTGTGTTGCTTTGTCGCGATAAAATCAATTTCCTTTTCGTCAATTTTTCCGATGTTCACCCTGTAACCACGGCGCAGCAATTCCAAATACACAATATTTTCAATCTGATGACCCATATCGGAATTGGAAGAGGAAAGCAGGTGGTTCCGCAGCCCCGTATCTATAATATAATATTTGCCGAGCGTTTTTAATAGATTTTTGCCTTTAATGTTATACCTTTCCACGTTGTAAAACAAAAAGCTGTTCATCAACGCCTTAACATATTTATCAACCGTTTTTTGCGTAATTTTTCTGCCGGATTTATTAATGTAGTCGGTTATATTCGCCACAGATATAGAGCTGCCGATATTGCTGCTTAAAAACTTGACTATGTTCTTTAATAGTCCGACATCGCTGACACCCTTTCGGGTAACAACATCTTTGACAATAATGGTGTTGTAAATGCCTTCCAAATATTGGTCGGATAATTCCATATCATTTTTAAGTTGGGAAACGACAACCGGAAAACTCCCGATATTCATATAGCTTGTAAATGCTTGGTTTTTATTCTTGTTGCTGTTTGCTTCGTAATATTCCGCAAAAGAAAACGGCAGCATTTTAATTTCAACATAACGCCCTGAAAGAAGCGTCGCAATTTCCCCTGAAAGTAAATCCGCGTTTGAACCCGTGACGTAAACATCCGTGTTCTTTTTAATGTAGATGCTGTCAACCGCTTTTTCAAAACCAACACACCGTCCAACTTCATCAATGAAGATATACGTCATTTTGTCTTTTTGTAATTTGGATAAAAGAAATTCATGCAAGGCTTTATAGCTATGCAAATGCTCCATTCCCATATCTTCAAGGTTGATATGAACGATTTGGCTTTCGTCAACCCCTGTCGATTTCAAGTATTCCATATACAAAACAAATAAGGTTGATTTACCGCAACGGCGAACGCCCGTAACAACCTTGATAACGTCAACCTCTCGGAACTTTATAAGGTTTTCTAAAAATTGCGGGCGCGGAATCAACTTGTCCATATAAAAATCACCTCGAGAATAGAATAACAAAAAGATTTAAAATAATCAAGTTATTTTCCATATGGAAAATAAAAAACTCTCATATATAAACGTAAGAGAGCCGAAAAATTATTTATTTTATTTTAAATCAGCAATATTTTTCTACAAAGTTGTTACCCGCTTCAATTCATCAATAACATAAGTTGGCAAAACAATAGTATGATATTCCGTGATGTTATCAATCATTCGATTAAGGTAACGGGAGTTTAGGACAAACGCCGAAACAAGAATATTCGTGTCAATCATTATTCGCATATCGTTCCTTCCACATCTCCCCTCGTACTTCGTCAACAAGAGCCACAACATCTTGTTCGTCTGTTAGTCCAAGCCGTTCCGCTTCACCGGCAAATGCCGTTCGCATATTGGTAAATGCGGCTTTTGCCGCGTTCGTTACAAAAATTCTGTTGTTATCTTCTGCGAAAATAATCTTACCGCCCTCTTTTACGCCGAGTTTCCTGCGAATATTAATGGGAATGGTGACTTGCCCCCGACTGGTTATCCTTGCAACTTCCATCATATTTCCTCCTGCTTATTTTACTTATAATACTTACATTACTTATGATGTGTGCTGTGAAGGGTGGAAATAACGATTGCAAATATCTATCAAAGTTTTTTGGCCGTTCCAACTCCAAATTGTTTCACATCATTTGCATGAAACGTAAAATCCCATTGAACGGAATGTGGGATTATTTTAATAATAGGCAATGTATCTTCACCGTTATATACTACTTCTCTGTCAGGATTATTCGTAACATAAACGGATAACATATTTTTTACTTTACTAACATCAACAACGTGGATATATCCGCTTGATTGACCTTCAAATTTTTTATTTTCAAATGCAACGATGTTATGACGGACATTAACCGTTTTTAACGGCTCCGCCAACAACTCATTTGAAAAGTTCCATTGTCGGTAACTTATATTACAACTGGTTGAATATCCTTTCGGAAATAAATCATCGGGGTTTATGATGAACAAAGAAGCCAGCCCTATATGAGGTGTTAGAAATACTTTGTTTTTTAGTTCAAGAATTTTTTTTGATGAACCAAAATACATAACATCAGGGAGTTCATTATAATTTAACATTTGTATCCCCTTATCTCAAAAATAATCTTACACACGTACCATACTCCTAATGGTACATAAGTGCGCCCTCTGTTTTAATTATTCAGCCAGTAACATCATTTATATCACAACTTTGGCATTTTATGATGAAATTACCCCAACTACATTATTTCCACCCTTCACAGATTACATCATAATTATTATATGCTTTTTACATACCGTCAATCAAGCCGCTTAAAAAATTGTATGTCCTCCAAGTGATGTTGCTCGATTTCTTGCGATTGCGGCACGATTAAGGCCATATTTTTTTGCGGCGGTTTCACCGGATAATGTAAAAAAGCACATTTATATATCAATATACAAAAAACAGCCACATTTAATCAATAGATCAAGTGACTGTTTTACGGATAAAGCAAAAATATATTTTATTTACCCCAGCAAATGGGACACGCTGACGGTATGCGCCGTCAATGTCAACAAGCGCGTAAGCCTGCCGCGTGCGGGGTCCATGATGTCATGGGTGATCAACATATCCGCCGCGGCTTGGAGTTCTTGCGGCGTTATCGACGGGTCTACGTTGGTGATTTTTATACTCCTGCGTGCGCCGCCTTCCGCGGCAAATGTCATCCGGTAATGCGTCATCGTTCACCTCCTTTCATGTTTGATTTGTTGGTTTACGGGGTTTTTGTTACTGTTTCTAAGGAAGGGAACCCGGGTTCCCCGGTATTGCGTGCCTCATGAGGTCTTGGTTGCCGTACCTTGGGGAAGGTGTGCACATGGGTTATGTATCCTGCTGAGCTCTTGGCGGGATACGCAACCCCCTTCCTTGGGGCTTGGCGGTGGTACGGGTGTTACGGTGTTACAGGGTACAGCGCACGTTTGAGAAATAGCCGGCACGGCGCGGTGCGCCCTTTATCGGCACCCGAAGGTCCCTTGGGGGAAGGCAAAACCCGTCCTTGGCTCGTGGCTGCCTCGGTCGTTTGCTGTGGGGCTATTATAGCAACGCGTGTAATGCAATTGTTCTGACAAAGTCCTAGAAGCCGTCGGGAAAGGGGAAATTGGGCAGTAGTGGGAAGGGAGTAAATCAATGGATTAAACAACAGTGAAAACAAAAAATCAAAAGATAGGGTCATAAAGCGCAAACGTTCGTCCAGCCT
>WRDO01000072.1 GCA_009779755.1 Defluviitaleaceae bacterium
CCAGGAACTTATATTCCACCAGCGGGTCGCGCTGGGCGTAGGAACGCAGGGAAATACCCTGCCGCATTTGGTCCATTTCGTCGATGTGGTCCATCCAACGCCTGTCGATGACTTGCATCATAAGGACGCGCTCCACCTCGCGCATACGTTCGGGGGTGAATTTCATCTCGCGTTCCTCGTAGAGCTTGACGGCGGCTTCGATGAGGTCGTCCTTAATTTTTTCCTTCGTCAAGTCCTCCATTTCCAAGGAGGAATACTGCGCCACGGGCTTGTGGAAAAGGATTAAAAGGTTGTCGCTGAGCCCCTTCAAATCCCATTCTTCGGGTTCCAAGTCGCCCCCCGCGTAATTGTCCACGGCGCGGGTAATGACGGCGTTTATCATGTTCATGATATTTTCGCGCAGGTCGGCACCACCGATTACCTTGTTGCGTTCGCCGTAGATGATTTCGCGCTGTTCGTTCATCACTTGGTCGTATTGCAGGAGGTGCTTACGGATGCCGAAGTTGTTGCCCTCCACTTTTTTTTGCGCGTTTTCGATGGCGCCGGAGAGCATTTTGTGCTCGAGCTGGTCGTCCTCTTTGAAGCCGATGGCATCCATCACGCGGGTGATGCGGTCGCCGCCGAATAGGCGCATCAAGTCGCCCTCCAGCGAGATATAGAACTGCGACTGCCCCGGGTCGCCCTGCCTGCCCGCGCGCCCGCGCAGCTGGTTATCGATACGGCGGGATTCGTGGCGGTCGGTGCCGATGACGTTGAGCCCGCCCAGCTCCGTCACGCCTTCGCCGAGGAAGATGTCCGTACCGCGGCCCGCCATGTTTGTCGCAATCGTAACATGCCCCGCTTGCCCCGCTTGCGCGATGATTTCGGCTTCGCGTTCGTGGTGTTTGGCGTTGAGCACTTCGTGGGGGATGCCCCTGCGTTTAAGCAAGCCGCTGACCAGCTCCGATTTTTCAATCGAAACCGTACCCACCAGCACGGGTTGTTTGCGATTGTAGCTTTCCTCGATGGTTTCGGTGATGGCGCGGAATTTCGCCGCCTCGGTGCGGTATACGACGTCGGGTTTATCTGCGCGGATCATGGGCATGTTTGTCGGTACGGAAACCACGTCCAGCTTGTAAATGTCGCGGAATTCGCCTTCCTCGGTGAGCGCGGTACCCGTCATGCCCGCCTTTTTGTAATACTTATTGAAGAAATTTTGGAACGTGATCGTCGCGATGGTCTTGGATTCGCGTTGGACCTTTACGGCTTCCTTCGCCTCGATGGCTTGGTGCAGGCCGTCGGAATAACGCCGCCCGGGCATCAAACGCCCCGTAAACTCGTCTACGATAATGATTTCATCGTCCTTGTTTACGTAGTCGATGTCGCGGTGCATGTTGTAGTTGGCCTTCAGCGCGTTATTGATATAGTGCTGGATTTCGATGTTTTCCGGGTCGGAGAGGTTCTCCACGCCGAAGTAGCGTTCGGCTTTACCGATACCTTCCTGCGTTAGCGTGACGGCTTTTTTCTTTTCGTCCACGATAAAATCGCCCTCCTCCTCGATTTGCGCGCGCAAAGCTGGGTTTTGGAGGGCTTCTTCGTTTAGGATGCGTCCTTTTTTCAAGTTCTTTGCGAAGCGGTCGGCGACCTTGTATAAATCGTTCGACTTGCCCGAAGGGCCGGAAATAATCAGCGGCGTACGCGCTTCGTCGATCAAGATTGAGTCTACCTCGTCGATGATGGCGTAATGCAGCGGGCGTTGCACGCGGTTGGCCGCGGAAACCATGATGTTGTCGCGCAGGTAGTCGAAGCCCAACTCGTTGTTGGTGGAATAGGTGATGTCGCATTCGTACTGGGCGCGGCGCACAGAGGGCTCCTGCCCTTGTAGGATGCAACCCGTGGTTAAGCCTAAAAATCCGTAAATCTGCCCCATCAATTCGGCGTGGTAACTCGCGAGGTATTCGTTGACCGTTACGAGGTGCGCGCCTTTTTCCGCCAGTGCGTTGAGATACAGCGCGAGCGCGGCGGTTTGCGTCTTACCTTCGCCGGTCTTCATTTCCGCGATGCGCCCTTGATGCAGGATCATGCCGCCGATAAATTGTACGCGGAAGTGCCGCTTGCCCGTCAAGCGTGTCGTGGCTTCGCGCACCACGGCGAAGGCTTCGGCGAGCAAGTCGTCCAGCGTTTGACCGTCGGCGAGGCGTTTTTTAAATTTCGCCGTCATGCCAATCAATTCACCCTCGGAAAGCCTTTGCATGTCCGGCTCAAGCGCCTCCGCACGGTCAATCGTGGGGAGCATACGCTTGATTTCCTTATCGCTGTAATTGCCGAAGATTTTTTCCAGTATGCCCATGGAATACACCTCATTGGTTGGGATAGGTTTTTATAAAATATGCCCGTAATTACCGGATTTTAACAGTTGGTTTATAACCCGCGCGACCGGATTGTTTGCCCTCCGCTTACGACTCCGGCACACACCCTTTGTTTTACAATTTCCACATCGGAAACATAAATATACCACAGATAAATTGAAAATCCCAATTGTGCCTTCTTCTTTTTAATCCGTGGCTTTTGCGAGCAACTCCTTTAATTCAACGATGGATTGTGAATTAAACATTTGAAACATAACCTGCTTGTTTTCGGTCATTGTATGCTCCTTTCAAGTTACCAATCGTTTTTAATAAAGTATATTCCTTTGTGGTTTGTTGATTATATCATGGCCTTGGCGACCGTAATATAATTAAAACAAAAAAAGGACGGGATAAAATCCATCCCACCCTTTTACCTTTACCCTTTACAGGCGTTAGCGGGTGTTTTCAGCAAACATTGCGGAAAAGTTGATTCGGGTGGGCGTGGAGGGCATTTCATTCCAACGGCTCCATACCCATGCCGTGCCGTCGTTTTTGACAACTTGGGCGTAATCATGATTCATGGAGAAGTCCTTGACATCTCGCATGATTAAGACGGGATTGTCCCTCAAGGTAGCAGGATTGTTGTCGCCGAACATGTTAGCGTAGTTTCTGCCCCACATATACAACTCGCCGTTGGGAAGTAAAACGGCGAAGCGCAGAGCTGTTGCATTGCGTGTCGTGCTCATTTCAACGGAGCCGAATATCCGGGCTCCGTTTGCGCCACGCATGAGTCTGTGTGGAGTAAGACGTTCTGTGTTCGCGCCGCCCCACTCGTAAAGGTCGCCTGCGGTAGTTATCACGATACGGCGTTCGCCAATGAACTCAATGTGTTCGACATTTTGCATGATACGCACGGGGCTGGTGCGATTTACGTTACGTGCGCGTCCATCTCCGATAATTCCTGAACCCCACGCCCATAAGGAGCGGTCGTTTGTAATAACGGTGGTTTCGTTTATCCATTCGGCGACATTCTGCATAATCCGCACAGGGCGGAGTCTTGCGTTGTGATGAGCCGCACCGTCGCCGAAATGCCAACCTTCGAGCTGGCGAGGTCTTACTTCGTACGGAAGCCCCCACTGATATAAATCGCCATTTGTTGTAATAACGGCATTACGGGAAACACGTTCAGCTACGTTGGACATAATCCGCACGGGGCTGTTGCGGTGCACGGTATCACGTTGTCCGTCGCCGATAAAGCCAGTGCCCCAAAGGTACAGGTGTCCCGAGTTGGTAAGCACGCCGTCGGCGAAGACTTCGGCTACGTCGTTAATGATGCGGACGGGCCTGTTCCGGATGGCATCATGTGGACGACCATCGCCGATAAACCCAGTACCCCACGCCCATAATGACCCTTGGTCACATATGACAGATGTTGGTGATACTATGCGGGCGACGTTGTTCATAACGCGCACGGGCATATACCTATTGGTGGTAGTGCCGTCACCGAGTTGACCAACTTCGTTCTCGCCCCAAGCCCAAAGAGAGCCCTCGGTGTCAAGAGCGCGGCCGCCTACGGGGAAGTCCATGACATGACCCAAACCTTCTACTATACTCCAGTTACGAGTAGGTGTGTCGATAGCATCAACCACGTTATCCATTAAGTGTAACCACACAGAGCTTAAGGCTACCTCGCCTCCGGCCCAGCCTGGGATGGTTAAAGCTAGGTTAGTGTCGAATTCCGTAACTACAGAAACATGATTCACACGTAGTCCATACACATTCGCATTTGGTGTTGAAAAATTTGCGTACAGGCGACCCCTGTAATCACTGGGTAGCGTGGGTGTGTCACGTACCACCTGGTACAAACTACCTGATAGTATTTGTGTCAGCTCTCTCACTGTACGCGAATACGGTACGGCATTAAGTCCTGAACGTAGTTGATAGTTCGACTCGGTTAACGTGGGAATATCACGCTGCGAACGGAATATTCCGGACATGATATATTCAGGTTGGGCCCTTGTCGCCCGCGTACTTGAGGTTACACTCAAAGGGCGTAAAGCTCCGAATTCTGTTGCAAAATTAAGAGAGGAGTAGAGGTATCGCATTTGGGATGAACCGTCAACATATTGTATGAAGACGGAACGGTCGTCCAGTACACTGAAGTATTGGACGTCGTCAGCCACTTTCAGGAGCAACACGTTAGTGTGCGTGGTTGGAGCCACTTCAGGGTCACCGCGCCACAACCAAAGCGTGTCGTCCTCGAAAAGTACGATTTGGCGGTTGGCACGCAACACCCCCATTTGACGCACGGCAGGTTGTGTGGCTTCATGTTCCCGCCACCACTGTGTCAGTGTCTGTGTGTTTGCTTGCACGGTTATCGGATTAATAGCCACCGTCATAATCATTGCAAGTAAAATGCCTATTACATGCTTCGCGGTCGTGCATACATTTTTTGTAAACATCTTTTTTCTCCTTTATTTTTTATATGGTATATCATACCATATAAAATAAGATATTTATATATTTTATAAAAGTCCATATGTACACTTATTTCATGATTTATACAACTCTATTATTTACGCATCACGTCAATGGAGAGAGTGTATAAAATGATATTTGATCGTACCTTCAAAAAAAGGGAAAACAAAATAAGACGCAACTACGAAATCGAGGACAACCTATATGTAAAATTGGAAGAATTATCCGCTGTGTACGACGCCTCCGTTACCGATCTTATCAACGAAAGCCTGTTAAACTTGATACAAACGGAAAACATACGCTTATACGAAAAAAAGCGCAACGAATTATCCGTCACGCATACCTTGCTCATCCGCGAAAGTAATATCGCGGGGCTTGAACAATTAAAGAAAAAATACGGTGTCAGTATATTTAAACTGGTTAATATCGCCATCCGTAACGCTTTGAACGAAGTGTAATATTACCCCATCGCCCCCGTGGGGCAATGGTCTATGCAATCGGTACAATCGCCGCACGCGGGTGACCGAAGCTGTGCCGTATGAAGAACCGTACGGATTCCACGATGGGAAGCGGAAAGCAAGCCTTGCCCCGTGCCGTTGCGTTTTTCGCAAGCGCGGACGCACAAACCGCACAAAATGCACTTGTCGGGGTCGTGGAAAGGGGTGGATAATTTGGAAATATCCGATTTTGCCTTGTATTTATGCGGGTCCGCGTTTAATTGATTGGTTAGAAAAATGAGTTTGCATTTATGATAACCCGCGCAGCCGCAGGATAGGCAGCGCGACGCTTCCTTGGCGGCTTGCTCGGGGGAAAGGTCGGGGTGGATTTCGTCCCAACCTTTTTTTGATTGTGCGGGGGGTAGGGGCTGCGCTGTTTGGCGGGGAGTGGGGGGGAGTTCGGGATGCGGCGTTTGGCGATCGGAGGTTAGCGTAAAAGGCGGCGTTTTAATGGCTGCGAGGATTTCCGCCGCGGCTTTTTTCCCTTGGGCGATGGCTTCGATGGCGTAGGAGGTTTGGCCCGTTGCGTCGCCGATGATGTGTAAGTTGGGTAGGTTTAGGTTGGAAATTTCCGTTTCCACCGCTTGGCCGATGGCGGAAATGATAATGTCGGCTTCCAGCCATTCCTCCGTGCCGGGGAGGGGGACGGGTGCGCACCGCCCGCTTTCGTCGGGTTCGCCGAGAGTCATACGTTGTAGGCGGATGCCGGAAGCGGAAATCAAGGGAGCGGGGTCATTGATATCCTCCGAGGGCACTTCCTTCGCGGTAATTTCGATGGGTGCGGTCAGGTATTTGAATATTACGTCTTCTGCTTCCGCTTCGACGATTTCCCGCGGTTCGGCGGGCATTTCGGTACGGGTGCGGCGGTAGGATATGACAACTTCTTTTGCGCCTATGCGCAAAGCGGTACGTGCCGCGTCGATGGCGGTATTACTTCCGCCGACGACTACGACGCGGTTAAGATTCGGCATACGTTCTTTTGAAATATAACCCATGGCAACCAACAATAAAAAAGCCGTACCCCCGTATACCCCGGGCAGGTCGTCCCCCGGGCAACCCAAGGGCTTGGAGTTCCCGGCGCCTGTGGCGATGATGACGGCGTCATTTTCGGTGCAGATCGCTTTTAAGCATAATATTTCGCGATTAAGATGCATTTCGGGATTCGGGGTATATTCCAACCAAACGTCATTCTTAAAAATAATCCCCATCCGTTCCAACACCGCCAGTTCCGCGTCCAGCACCTTTTTAGGTAAGCGATATTCGGGGATGCCGTAGCGCAGAAGGCCGCCCATTTTTTGGGCGCGGTCGTACACCACTACATGATGCCCCGCGCGGCGCAGGAAATACGCAGCCGTCAAGCCCGCGGGGCCGCCGCCGATGACGGTGAAGCGTTTGGCGGAGGTTTCCGGCGGAGGAGGCGCGGTAAAGTTTACGCCGAATGGGAATAATTCCTCACCCGCTTGCTGCACGGCGTAACGCTTTAACCCCGCGATGTTTACGGCTTTGTCTTTTTCCGCGCGGCGGCAATTTTTTTCGCAAAAGCGCGGGCATATCCGCGCGACCGACGCGGGGAAGGGATGCGCTTCGTACATGAGGTTTACGGCTTCTTGGTATTCCCCTTCGGCGATGAGCGCGATATAAGCTTGGCAATCCGTTCCCGCGGGGCAAGCCAAGTGGCAGGGCGCAACGCAATCGCCGTCGTGGGCGGAAAGGAGCAATTCGATTATCCTTTTTTGCGCTTGGCGGATGCGCGGGGTATCGGTGCGTACACGCATCCCCGGTACGGCAACCGTAGCGCACGCGCGTACGGGTTTTTGCGCGAAAGTTCCAGACGGGTCGGCGATTTCCACAAGACATAAACCGCAAGCCCCCGAAACATCTACTCGCGGATCAAAACAAAGGGAGGGGATAAAAATCCCTTCCCTCTGCGCGATTGATAAAAGCGTTTCGTTTTCGTATGCCGTATATTCCTTGCCGTTAATGTTTACATAAAACAAGACGAAGCCCTCCCGAAAGGAACTCCGCCCATTTTACCATAATTAAAGCCTCGCGACTTTGTATCAAATTGACACGAGATTATACGTGGGTATAAACGATGTCACCCGCCGCGCTTAAACGTTTTACGATATCCAGCAGCTTCCCTTGGGCGGCTAACGCGTCCGCTTTCGTCACCGGGCCCATGAGTTCCATTTCTTCCAATATCATCGCGGCTAGCCGTTTGGAAAGGTTGCCCATGATTTTTACGGCTGCCGCGCCGCCGCTAGCCTTCAGCGCCAGGGATAAATCATGTTGGTCGGTTTCGCGCAGGACCATTTGGATATCGCGGTTGGAAAGCGCTTCAAATGCCGCGTCGAATTCCGAACCGGGTATGCCCTCCTTCGCGGCCATCGCCGCGTAACG
>WRDO01000073.1 GCA_009779755.1 Defluviitaleaceae bacterium
GGCATCATTTGCTTTACAGCCGCTTCGTTGGTTTTGTCCACCATACCCATTTTACGAAGGGTCATTTTGCGTTTGGGACTTTTCTTACCAAGGATATGCTGTTTATTTGCTTTGGGGTGCTTGAACTTACCCGTACCCGTCACCTTAAAACGCTTGGCGGCGGCTTTCTTTGTCTTTAACTTTGGCATAGCAAACTACTCCTTCTGGTCCTTTTGATTGGGTTTGGGCGCAAGGAACATCGCCATCGAGCGTCCTTCCATTTTGGGCGGTTTTTCGATGTTGGAAAGCTCCGCCAACCTACCCGCGAAGTCGTTCATAATCACGTAACCGCCTTCGGTACGGCCCAGCTCGCGGCCGCGGAAGCGTATCGTCACCTTCACCTTGTCCCCGTCCTTGAGGAACTCGACGGCTTTCTTCATCTTAACCTCCACATCGTGCTTGTCGATGTTGGGGGAAAGGCGTACTTCCTTGATGTCGATCGTCCGTTGCTTCTTGCGCGCTTCCTTTTCCTTCTTGGATTGTTCGAAGCGGAACTTCGAATAGTCCATGATCTTGCAGACCGGCGGCACAGCCGTCGGGGAAATCTTCACCAGGTCCAATCGCTTTTCGTCGGCTATACGCTGGGCATCCTTACCGGGAACGATACCCAACTGCGCACCGTCCGCATCGATAAGGCGCACTTCCTTGTCCCTGATCTGCTCATTGATCATATAGTCGGTAATGCGGGGTTCCTCCTTCCACTCACGACGGGGTGCTTGACCCACAACATAAAAATAAGCGGGCATCGGCCCACTTCATGTACACGCACGGCTTCCTATTAAAATACGCTGCCTAGGAAGTTATTTATTCGCGTTTACGACCCGTAAGCACTCACATGAGGCATGGGGTGAGAAGTGGCTCTTCTGCTTGGCGCGGAGTATAACACAGGTTTACATGATGTGTCAAAAATTATTTACATCCACGTTAAACGCCTTCGTGTTAGGGGAACAGCGGGTGATAACCTTGTACGGGAGTATTCGTATATTCGCGTACAAGATCTTTATTAAATCATTTCCCCCATGATCAGCTTTTCGAAACATTCCCGGTACGCGTCTTGCGCGGCATCCCGGTATTTTCTGCCGATGGGTACTTTTTCGCCGTTTTCAAGTATAAATTCCGTCTTTGTCATTTTCCTTACGTGGAGTATATTCACTATATAACTTCTGTGGCATTGGATGAATGTTGAACCACCCAGCTTTTTCATTAAATCGGATATGTTCATAGCGGACGCCGTTTTTTTACCCGCCGCGAATGCGAATATACAATTCCTGACGATTGCTTCAATATAATATATATCACGGAGCCGTATTTGAATCGGCATCCGATTTACGGCGATTTCGATGGTTTTGGCGAAACGTTCGATTTGCAAACGGCATTTTTCCATTGCTTGGTTCATATCTTTTTGTTCCACGGGTTTGAGTATATAGAATACCGCTACGCTGTAACCGGCAAGGGTGTATTCATCGCTTGTGGTGGTGAAGATGATCGCGGCGTCCTTATCAAGCGCGTTGACCTCTTTTGCGGCGTCCATACCGGTGATGCCGCCTTTTGCCATATAAATATCCATAAAGATGATTTGGAATTTTCCCGGCTCGAACGCCGATAAAAAATCCTCGCCGCCGGTAAAGAAATCCACTTCGGCCGCCAGCTTGTTCGCATCCAAGTAACGGGTGAGCGATTCGTTAAGCGACCGCGCATCCGACGGTGTATCTTCGCATATGGCAATCCTCACGATTCCCCGTCCCCTCCCCCATTCCATATGGGTATAACGATTTTCGCGCGGAAGATATCCTCCGATTCCTTAAAAAAGCTCGCGCTTCCGCCGTATTTTTTACATACATCCTCCGCTGAGGCAAGCCCTATGCCGAAACGCCCCGATTGCTTGCGGGACATGAAGCGGCCGTTTTTTTCGTTCAACACGCCGTCAAAGCGGTTTTTGATAAAGATACCCAACCCACCCAACTCGCAGCCGATATTGACGGATACCTCGCGCCGGGCCGGTGGGAGCTTTACCGACGCTTCCAACGCGTTTTCCAAAAGGTTTGAGAGCATCACACACAAATCAACATCATTAACATTCACCGTATCGGGCAACGCGGCGCGTACCGAAAAAACGATATGCTGCTGACGGGCCAACCCCGCGTACAAGCCCAGTAATATGTTGACAAATTCGTGGCCACAATAACGTGTTTGCAAGGCATGGATTTGCGCGTCATCCACGGCATCCAAATAGGCTGTCAGCCTTTCGGTTTGCGCTATTTTGGGTACGAGTTGTTTGATCATCGTGATGTGGTGGCGCATATCATGCCTGGCTATACGGGTTTCCTCTTCCTTGTCCTCCATGATTGAAAGGTAGGCGCGTTGTACGTCAAGCATCTTCGAAACGTTGTTTACCCGATTCTCCATTGCCAACCGTAAACGGAACTGCCCGGCGATGTTTGCGGTTATTACGGCACCCATCATCAGCACGACAAACCCGCCCGCGACTTCGGTGAACCATCCGAAGCGTATCGGCTCGAACAAAGGCATAACCGAATCCATAACCAACGCGGCGTTAAAGACCATCATGGCGGTCAGCATCACGGCGCTGCCGGATTTATTGCGCAGCACAACCCCGTGCGCGGTGATTACCGTCAAATAGAGGGCGCAAACCCACGAATACCATTGGATCAAGCGGGAGTAGACCATCATCATGTTCAAATTATCGCCCGCCATAAAAGGCATCAATACGGCCCAACTGCATACGAATACGGCGAAGGTTCCCGCATAGCGGAACCATTTTTTGCTTGCTTCCGTCAGCTCGCGGCTTATCAGCATGATAAACAGGAACATGGCGCAGTAGGCGGCGTTTTCCACCGTGTACCATGCCATGCCGCCGGGGAAGAGCGTCTTTACGATGGGGTAGCAGGTATACAATACATAACAAACGCTTAATCCCGTGTAGTAAAGCGGTGAAATCCCCGGTTTTTCCTTTTCTCTCAATGTCAGCAGCCATACGCCGAAGTACAGCAAACCCAATACCAATGCCAACGTATTGACGATAAGCCGTAGTGCCATCCGTGTGTTTAATATATGCGATACGGCTTCCGATACGCCGAAGGCAGGCGGGTAAAATAAACCGCTGTAGAAATGAGTAAAATTGGATACGGCAAGGACGATTTCTATCGAACCCGCTGCCTGCACCGTAACCGAACCGCTGCCTGTCCGCGGTCGGTAATGCGTCGGATCGAGGTTACCCATTTCGGATACCAACAAACCGTTGATATAAAAGCGATGCGCAGAATAGATTTCCGGCAGTTCCAAAGTGTAGCTTCTTGTTTCCGGCGGCAATCCAATCGTCAAACGGTAGGTCGCGCTCCCGTGGGGGCCGTGGGTTAGGATTCCGTTTACATGCCTTTCAAAACCGCCGTATTGGCCTATGTAAATATATTCATCGGGCAGGGGTATGGGGTTTGTTCCGTCAAAATCTTCCGGCGAAAGCAAACTGCCTCGGTAAAGCGCCCAATCCCGTATTAACCAAATTACCGGATTTCGGGTCAGCGCGTCATCGTCCAAAAGCAAAATCCCGTTTACCGGTTGCGCACCCGGCGCGGTATATTTATTGTCAAAACGGTAGCAATAATAAAACAACACACACGCGGCCGTGAAAACGATTAATAATAAAAAAGGTACAAAAGCGCGTTTCATACCAATGACATTTCCCGCTTGCGCCAAAAGATAAAGAACACACCGGCGATGACTACGCTGATTGCGCCCGTTACCCCAACGGATGTCCAATTGCTGGAAAAGGCTTCCGTAATGGGGGCTACCACGTATAAGGATAAATGGTTCGTCATGAATGAAACCGTTTTTTCCGTCGTGTCGTACCGGAACCAAACGCCGTCAAGCATCCCGTCATTGCTGAGATACCATACCGCCACGGGCATATGGCCGTAATACGGTACGGTAACGGTGATGTACCCGTCGAAGGCGCTGATGAATTGGGAACCGGACATCATCGTGATTTTAAATACCAAATCGTCGGGATTAACGGATTGCTGCTGCGCTTCGGTCAGGTTTTCCGCCCGCGTAAAAGAAAGCGTTATATCCGACCCGGAAGCCGCCGCAACGGCTGACTTAACCGCGCTCGGGTCGAGCGTCAGCGTCCCCGACGGGAGCGTGAAGGTAACCGACAACCCCGCTTCGGCAAACTGCTCGAACTCGGCGAGCGGCAATGTATAGTCTTCCAATACTACCGTCCCGTTTGACAGGTTGTATTCTTCGGAAAAGTTATGGATAAATACTGTATATGAATCCGGCGCGGGGATCGGCGCGGGTGCGGGGGTTGGTGTCAGCGGTGGCGGGGTTGTGGGGATCGGCTCGGGGCTAGGCTCGGGTTCGGGTTCGGGTTCCGGTTCGGAGGTTGGTGTTGGAAGCGGTGGGGGTGTCGGCTCCGGTGGGGGTATTGGCGCGGATGTGGGTATCGGTTCCGGTTCGGGCTCCGGTTCGGGGGTTGGTGACGGAATCGGTGTGGGTATATGTTCCGGCGCGGGGGTTGGCGCGGATGTTGGGGATGGGGTTGGCTCCGGTTCGGGCGTTGGCGGCGGCGTAAGAGTCAGTTCCGGTTCGGGTTCGGGTGTTGGTATCGGTGTTGGTGTAGGCGTCGGGGTTGGTACAGGTGTTGGGGTTGGCGTTGGCGACGGCTCCGGTTCAAATGTCGGCTGCGGCGGTATATACGGCGGCTCCGTTTCGGGGGTTGGCGGTTCGGGTGCGGGTGTTGGCGGCGGCGGTGTGGGGGATAAATTGTTGGTTCCATCGGGCCGTCTGCCGGTACGGTCGCCGCCGATAAGGATACCGCCGTCACGAGCTTCGTCCAACGTAACAAACACCGGCTCGGATATACCTTGCAGAATACCGTCACCGCTTACCTCTATTTTAAAGCCGTAATCATGTCCTTCTTCCAATCCATATATGTAAACGGTGTCGGTTTCAATGACAAGTAATGCGGGATCGGTTATTTCATGCCACGTATCGCCGTCATCGTCCGATTTCCATACGGTAATATCCCAACCAAGCCACGGATTAAGTTTCTCGACAAAGAACCATAACATATTACCCCAATGCCATACGTTATTTTCGCGCCACCTTTCACGCCGTATACTTCCCGGGTCAATTACGGGCACCCGCGGCGCTGATACGGTTATTGTTAATGCGGGGCGCAGATTATCGGGATTTTTAATGATCCCGCCCGTAAACGCCGAATAATTAATTTCACCGTAAATCGTATATGTACCCGGCACATCAGGGTTGTACGCCGATATATCCCACGATAAAAGGGGTAAAAAAAGCCGCGCGAAACCGTTCGGGCCGTTGGTAAATACCATAATAGTTATTTGAGCGATATCGTCGTATATATCCATTTCCTCAAACGCGGTACCAAGCATGGTTACATGTCTAAGCGGCGATGGCAATATAGACGTTATGACAAATACATCCGGTGCTTCCGGTTCGGGTTCTTCATCGTAATCCGTTTGATCGTCGTCCGGTTCGGGTTCTTCATCGTAATTTGTTTGATCGTCGTCCGGTTCGGGTTCTTTAATATCATCTGTTATAACGCCGTCCGTACAGGGTATGTACACGTCCTCGGCGAATACAGACGGAATACCCGTTGTTGTCAAAACGATTATCAAAACGGTCAAAACCGCCGTCAAACGCTTCAACACGTCCAATCCCCTCAAATCTTATTTTTAAATATTATGTATCGCTTGCATTTCGCAGTATGTCACATTATCCACATGATTTCAATTAGGATTTATGTCGTTCACGACATTTGGGTGTCGTTCATGCAAATCCGTTGAATTTTACCGTTAAATTTATTAAGTTAAATCATACCCAAAAAGTGGTGATAAAAAGAGGAGGCATCGATGAAAACAATCTTTATTGTCGATGACAACGAAACCAACCGTATGGCGGCCAAGTCCGCGCTGGACGGTACGTACAAGAACTTCGCCCTGCCGTCGGCGGCGCGGATGTTTAATATGCTGGAAAAAATTACGCCCGACCTCATTCTGTTGGATATCGATATGCCGGAAATGGACGGCTTTGAAGCCCTGTCCGTCTTAAAAGCCGACGATAAATTAAAGAGAATCCCCGTGATCTTCCTCACGGCAAAGAATGACGCGGAATCGGAAACCCGCGGCTTTGAAATCGGCGCAATTGACTTCATGCACAAGCCGTTTTCGCCGCCGGTATTGATCAAACGCATCGGCTTGCACATCGAAACGGACAGGTTAATCAAGGAAAGCCTTCACAGCGTGCGCGAAATACATAACGCGACGATTAACGTTATCGCAAACATGGTGGAAAGCCGCGACAAGGTTACGGGCGGTCATATAGACCGGACGCAAAAATATTTATCAATCCTCGTGAACGAATTACTCCGTTCCGGCGTTTATGCCGACGAGGTTTCGGCTTGGAACTTGGATGTGTTCGTACCTTCGGCCCAGCTCCACGACGTGGGAAAGATCGTGATAAGCGACGTAATCCTTAACAAACCCGCCAAGCTGACAGACGAGGAGTTTGACCTGATCAAAACCCATTGCGCCGAAGGCGAATCGGTTATTGAGCGGATCATGAATAAAACCAGCAAGACAAAGGACGACCGCTTCTTGCTCCACGCGAAAAGGTTCGCGGGCAGCCACCATGAAAAATGGGACGGTTCGGGGTATCCGAACAGGCTTGCGGGCGAGGGCATACCCCTTGAAAGCAGGCTGATGGCGATTGCGGATGTATATGACGCGTTGGTGTCCGAGCGGCCGTATAAAAAGCCCTTTACCCATGAACAAGCAATGGAAATCATCAAAAAGGACAGCGGTACGCATTTCGACCCGAAGCTCGTTGAGGCGTTCTTAAACGTTGCGGACGATTTTTGGGTTGAATCGGTAAGTTCATAAAAATAAACGGGGATGAAGCAATTATGAGGAAATTTATGTATAACATGAGCATAAAGACGAAAATCTCCATTGTGCTTGTGCTTGTCATCATAGCCGCGACGGCGGCGGTTGTGTTCGTAAGGTCAAATCAGATACAAAACCAGCAGCGCGCGTTAATCACCGAGCGTTTGCAAGGCAAC
>WRDO01000074.1 GCA_009779755.1 Defluviitaleaceae bacterium
AAGGGAGGTCATTGGTATGGACAAGAATAATAAGAAGCACGCGGCAGACATGAATACCACGAACAAGAAGGCTGACAACAGAACCGAGTTTGCCGACGAGATCAACATGAAGGACACGCAAGCGAATAAAAACAAGCAAAATAACAAGTAAGCACGGAACAGGGAACGGGAGCGCTCAAAAGGCTCCCGTTTTCCTTGTCTTTCGTACTGTTTAATTTTATACTGTGCAAAAGGATGTGATCGCGTGGTACATATTTCCGTATTATCCGGTATCGGGCCCAAACGCGCCGAAGCATTGGCAAAAGTGGGGATTTCGACCGTAACCGATATATTAAATCTCCTTCCGCGTGATTACGACGACCGTTCGGAGATACGTACCGTGGATAGCTTGGTCGCCGGGGCGGTACAAACCATCCTCGGCGTATTGGCGCAAACGCCCGAAAACGTACCGATAAAAAAAGCGGGCATGACGCTTACCAAGGCATTGATTAAGGACAGTACGGGCACGCTGGAACTGGTGTGGTTTAATCAACCTTATATGAGTAAAAACTTCAAACACGGGCAGGGGTACACATTCACCGGAACGGTAAAGCATACATATAACAACCGAATGCAAATGCAATCGCCGGAATACGAACCCGTTGGGGAAGTCCCGCTGGGTGCGGGGCGTATCGTTCCCCTGTATACGCCGCCGACGGGTTTTTCGCAAAAGACGTGGCGGGCGTTGGTACATCAGTGCCTCGAGGCCGGGGATAATATAATCACCGACGATCTTCCCGAAGAGCCGCGCAAAACATACGGGCTTTGCGGCCGTGCGGATGCCATCCGTAACATACATTTCCCCGAATCCGAAGATATGTTCCTGAGTGCGCGGCGACGTTTGGTGTTCGAGGAACTTTTTTTTATGCAATTGGCGTTATTCAGGATAAAAGAACGCGCCGCCGAACAAGCGGGGATCGTATTCGGTGACGCGGATTATTCGCCGTTCATCAAGCGGCTTCCCTTTAAGATGACGCAAGCGCAATCCAAGGTGCTTACCGAAATCGCCGCCGACTTACAAAGCGGCACCGCCATGAACCGTTTGATCCAAGGTGACGTGGGTTCGGGAAAAACCGCCGTGGCGATGGCTACCGCATACATGGCGATAAAGAACGGTTGCCAAGCCGCCATCATGGCCCCCACGGAAGTACTGGCGCAGCAGCATTACGAAGGCTTTACAAAATTGTTCGCGCCGATGGGTATCGAAACGGTATTACTCACAGGGTCCCTGCACGTCAGCAAGCGGAAAACCGCTTTAAGTCAAATCGCTGACGGTACGGCGCAAATGATCGTCGGCACACATGCGTTGGTGCAGACGGGTGTGGAATATCGGCGCTTGGGTTTGGTCATCACCGACGAACAGCACCGATTTGGCGTCAACCAACGGTTTACGTTAAAGGAAAAGGGCGAATCCCCGCATACCCTCGTAATGACCGCTACGCCCATCCCGCGTACGCTGGCGTTGATCCTTTACGGTGACTTGGATATCTCGATTATCGACGAGCTTCCGCCCGGGCGCGTGCCTATAAAAACCTATGCGCTTAACGGCACCTACCGACCGCGTATACACGAGTTTATCCGTAAGGAAACGGCTGCGGGGCGGCAGGCGTATATTATTTGCCCCGTAATCGAGGAAAGCGAAAACGACATGGCCAATGTGTTGCAATATACCGCCGACCTGCGCCGCGCCTTACCCAATTTGCGGATCGCCTACCTGCACGGCCGTATGAAGCCCGCCGAAAAACAGGAGATCATGGACGAATTCATCGCGAATCGCAACAAGGTATTGATATCCACCACGGTAATCGAAGTAGGTATCAACATACCCAACGCCACGCTTATGTTAATCGAAAACGCCGAACGCTTCGGCTTGTCGCAGCTGCACCAGTTGCGCGGCAGGGTAGGGCGGGGGAAAGAGCAATCGCATTGTATACTCGTATCCGACTCGAACGCTCCCGTAACAAAGGCGCGGCTGAAAGCGATGACCGAAACGACGGACGGCTTTAAGTTGGCGGAATTGGACCTTAAACAACGCGGCGCAGGGGATTTCTTCGGTACACGCCAACATGGTTTACCTTCGTTTATGATCGCGAACCTGTATAGGGACATGGATATATTAAAGGAAGCGCAGGAAGCGGCGCGGGAATTCGGTAATAACAAATCATTCACGGCTGACGAAAGAACGGTGGTATACAACCGCTTGGCGGGCGTGCTGTGATCAGATTTTATTTACACAAAGGAGCGAAAAAGTTATGAATGTGATATGGCTCAGTGTGGGAGCGGGTATTTTTGCGATGGGGTTTGGCGGTTTTATTTCCGCTCTTTTGTTCAAGCGTTCGTCGGAGAAGATAACTTGTTGGCTGTTGTCGTTCGCGGCGGGGATAATGACGAGCGTCGTATGTTTCGGTTTGATGCCGGAAGCGATCGAGTTGTCCGGTATGACGCCTTCTGTATTGGGTTTGGTCCTCGGTATAATCGTCATCATGTTGCTTAACAGGGTCGTTGATAAAATCACCGAGAAAAAAAACGGTAAGATGAATTTGCATGAAACGCACGAAGAACTTTATCACCAAACGTCGGTTATCTTAAATCCCAAGAAAATGCTGCGTTCGGGGATCATCATGATAATCGCGATCGGCTTGCATAACATCCCCGAGGGTATCGCGATCGGAGCGGGCGGAAGCCATGACCTCGGTTTGGGTTTGCTCATCGCGTTTATGATCGCTTTGCATAATATCCCCGAAGGGATGGCAATCGCCGCTCCCTTGTTGGCGGGTGGGGTAAATCGGGTGAAGGTCGTATGCATGACGTTGGTATGCGGCTTTACGACGGTTTTCGGCGCGATGCTCGGTACATTAATCGGTAACATATCCGATTTCGCCGTCGCCCTGTCGCTTTCGGCGGCGGGCGGCGCGATGCTGTACGTCGTATTCGGCGAAATCATACCTCAGACCGTCGTAATGACGAAAAGCAGAATCGCGCCTTTGATTACGTTGTTCGGTATTATTTTGGGCCTTATGATGACAGCGATATAAACATTTCCCTCCGGTAAAACCGGATGATAACCGCGGCGCGTTTAAAGAATTCATACCCAAGCGTTCCGTCAACGGCCATGCCGGGTATTTCCAAATCATCGAAGGCGAATATTAAAACATATAATGATATTTGTTTAAACTTCATTCAAAAATCCTATCAAGCAAAGCAACCAACCTTTGCTTGATTTTTATTATGCGTACAATAATATGTGTACATAACCCTGCCACAAAGCGGTGAAATCATGTTTGATACAAAAAAGTTCGGTGCCTTTATCGCGCATAAACGAAAAAACGCTAACCTGACACAATCGGAACTCGCCGAAAAGTTAAACCTTACGAGGCAAGCCATTTCCAAGTACGAAGTGGGGGACAGCTTTCCCGATATTTCCGTTTTGATTCAAATCGCCGGGATTTTTAACATAGCTCTTAATGAATTGATCGTTTCGGGTATGCCGGCAAACGGTGATTACCGATTGCTTGAAAGGATTATCCCGTTCCTGGATGCAGGGTCAAAGGAAGCGATCATTATAAAAATCATCGAAGGCGAAAGCGATTGGCGATTGATTAAAGCATTGCTCCCGCACATGGAAGGAGCTGTACAATTACTTGAAGCGGCTGTTTTGGAAGGTATTTTACCTAACGAAGCGTTGGATATTATGCGTGACTATTTTTTAAGGGAGCGGATAGGATGAAGATTTTTTTATGCCTGAAATGTGGGAAGGCGCCGGAAGGGTTCCCGCTCAAGCGATGCGGATGCTCTTATGAGGTGCCTGTCATTAACGGCGTTTATCAATTCACCGAAGATGCGCCTTTCGTAACGGAAGGCGAAGGGCTTAAATGGCTGGGGTATGAAAACATCGGCGAAAATTATGAACCGGGGTATTTTTATAACAAGGATGCCGACGTCATCGGCAATTCGTTTAACCTTGCGTCGTTTATGAGCAGCGGGAAAACGGTGCTGGACATCGGCACGGGCTTGGGGGCGTCGGCCATTTCATTCGCCTTGGCGGGTTTGAAAGTGGTTGCCGCCGATATTTCCCAAGTAATGCTGGAATCGGCGGTAAAAAGAGCGGAGCGGCACGGCGTATCTACCGATTCAATTATATTCGCCCGCATGAACGGGTATAAGTTGGCAATGGCGGACAACAGCGCGGACGCCGTGCTCGAAGTGGATATGCTCCATCAGGTTGACCAACCGGAATTAATAATAAGTGAAATCCTCCGCGTGTTGAAGCCCGGCGGATATTTCTTGCAATACGGCGCATGGTCGGGCGCGCCTTTTACGGAGGAACAGCAAGCCGTCAACGTTATTTATAATAATGCGCAGACGGATATACAGGATTATTACTCAAAAACGCTCGATGAAGCCGGTTTTAACGGGCCGTTATTTTCAACATGGGAAAGAGTAGACGCGTATAAGCGCGAAAATTTCACCCTATACACCACGTTATCGGACACCGGCTGTTATGACGTTAAAAATGCCGTTTGGACTTTAAATATGGGACTCCATAAGACGAGAACCCGTGCCGCGGGCGCAAAGCAATTAATCCCCGAAGGAATGCACGAAGAGGTTTGGGCAAAAACCGATATCTACGCCAAGGAAAAATATGGCGAGGATTATTTGAACATAAAAAGATACATGAATAACCGCAGCGGAATCCTTGTGTACAAGGTCAAATAACGAATTATCAAAGCATACTGCGCGGAATGGTTTGCACAATATTCAAACCGTGATATAATCGCACCACAATTTAATACGTAGCGATTAAAACGCTGCGACGAAAAGCCTTGCGGAAAGGCTTTATCGTTGCAATCGGTTACAACCAACACGGCATTACCGTTAAATTTTCACATAACGGTGAGGAAGTCGGAACGAGCGTTACCAACTTCCTAAACAACGGAATGTGCTACCTGGTCTACCTCGAAACCTTCGATAAACACCGCGGCACGGGTTTGGGCCGAAAATGCATGAACAACCTCTTCCATTTCCTAAAACAAAAAGGCATCCGCCGTATCAATACCGACACCTACACAGCGATGGGTTTCTATGAAAAAATCGGATTCACGAGTTTTGGCTTAGGCCGCTCATATATCAACGCAATCGGCGATTGGCGGATATATCACTACCCGTTATCCAAATGAAATATAACCTTAAATGAGCCCATGCCCCGCAGGGATAATACTTTTCGCGGGGGGCGACTTTCACAGAGCCCCCAAGAAAAGTTTTATCCCGAGAGGGGCAGGTCTACATAAGGATAAAACATACTATCAAATGGGATTGCTGAGGTCGGAAATGGTTCCCGACGCTCCTCGAAAGAGGAACCTGAGATGCAGGATACACCGCCCTGCCATCAATCCATGGAACACTCCAACAAAGGGGTGTTCTTTCTAAATATTGACAAGCATTTCCCTCCGGTTAAACCGGATAATAACCGCGGCGCGTTTAAAGAATTCATACCCAAGCGTTCCGTCAACAGCCATGCCGGGTATTTCCAAGTCATCGAAGGCGAATAACATATCGTCGATATACATTTCTTCCGCCGTGCCGATAAGTGAGGCTTTCATTGGATAAGCACCGGCCTCTTTTTTTGTTCCCAATCCCCGTATGACGGACGGGGTTTCATCTTTTAATAATCCGTGCAGCCGAAAATCTTCCAAATAGTCCTTTTTTATTATGTTTACACACGACCCCATGTTTATAGCCATATTTAATGTGTGTTCGCCAATCCTTATCGGGATTAACGGGAAATGGTGTGCCATTTGAATAGGGAATATACGGGGTTTGCCAATGAGCGCGGGGGCAATCATTTCGATAAGGTTGGGCGGATTTTCGGGTATGTCCAACAGCCCGATTTTTTTATCCCGGTAATTGATTAACAATTCACGGTCCATCATCGCCGAGTAACCCATGATACCGTGAATGGGGGTGTCGGTATCCTCTTCGTAATGGGATAAATCCATGATTAACGCGAGTTCGTTTTCAAGCCTTATGCCCTCCCATTCAAACAAGGCGATAAATGTGCTTTGTATATTTTGAGGTTCGCCGGCTGAAGTGAAGGCTTGCAAAGGTGTACCGCCGCCGTTGTCATACCTGCTGTTAAGCACCAATGCGGGCGCGCCGTTGTCGAGTAAAAATTGCTTGCTTTCCCCGTTGATTGTAACCGTAACCAACGGAAGTTTGGCCTTAAGGGTAAGCGGTGTGATTCCTTTTAACATGATTTGTTGCATGATAAACCCTCCATATCTTTTATTTTAATAATTTCGTAACAACAGTTCCCTTTTGGCGAAGCGGATTAACGCCCGTTGTTTGTTGAATAATTCGTAACCCAATAAGCCGTCGGCTTTTACATGGGGTATTCCTATGTCGTGCAGGTAAAAACGCATATCGCTGATTGTCAGATCATCTCCGATGCTGACCTCCTTAACGGAACAGGAATAAGCGCCGCGTTCCGTATCACCGGCATTAAACCGTACGACATCATCCTGTGTTATACCGTACAGCAATCCCGTTCCCTGTAAGAAATCCTTGTGTTTTTTTTCAAGCACATTTTGGGATGCACCCGTGTCCAACCCCATCGAAAAATTTTTACCGCCGATGTGAACGGATAAAACGGGGATATGATTTGACATAATAAACGGTATTGATTTCGCATTGCTCATGCAATCGGGTGTTCCCCCGTATGAATCGAATAAGGAAACGTATTTTTCGGCATAATCAAGGAGCAGGTCATAGTTCATGAGTTGGGCGCAACCGATTAAACCGTGGATTTCCAACCCCAAGCGTTCCTCCAAATGGCTTATGTCGGCAACCATAGCCATTTGATTCGATAGCCGTAAACCGCCCCATTCGAAGGTTGAAACGGGTTTTGCGTTCATACCGGCATTG
>WRDO01000075.1 GCA_009779755.1 Defluviitaleaceae bacterium
CATGTGGAGGCAATAGCGTTGCTATGTCGGACAGATACCTAGAAATCCTTGAATTTAAGCACTTTTGCAAGCATATATCATTCGGCGGAGAAGGTGAAAAATCACGTAATAAAACGATAAAAAATTATATCACGGTGAGAGTGGTAATTGATATGGAGTGCGGGAACACAAGAGAGTGAAATCAAAAAGTATCATCACAAGTCAAGCTAATTGGCCGAGAGCGAACCTCACGGCCTTTTTTTATTCCAACGAAGGGGGATTTATACCTTAATGAACGACAACCAATTTTACCAATTTATCACCGAAGCCGTACCCGCCAACCTCAACATCCATAAATATTTGATGGTTACACGAAACAAGCTGCGCGAACATAAACGCATTGCCGTGTCTTACAGCGGCGGGTCAGATTCGGATATTATGCTTGATATGATTGAATTGGTGAAGCACCCCGATGGGTGCGCTGATATTCGTTACATCTTTTTTAATACGGGATTAGAGTTTGACGCGACACTTCGCTATATTAAAGAAATGGAGCAAAAATATTGTATATCTATTGAACAAATAAAACCTAAAAAAAATATCATTACAGCTTGCCGTGAATACGGCATACCGTTTATTAGTAAAGACACAAGTGATATTTTAAGTCGATTACAAAGACATAGTTTTAATTGGAATGATACATCGGAAGAAGCAACCCCCGAAAAATACGGGCAATGTAAATCGGCACTTGATTGGTATTTTAACCGCCGTCCTCCGAGCGTAAGCGGTATATCAAAATACAGTATAAAACAACATCGACTTCTGCATGAATTTATTTTGGCGTACCCACCAACCTTCGCCATATCCGAACGCTGTTGTGACTTCACCAAAAAGAACGTATCAAAGGATTATGACAAGCAATTCAAGCCCGATTTGAAAATCATCGGTATGCGCCAAGCCGAGGGCGGACGAAGGGTGGGAAGCGTTAAAAATTGTTTCACCCCCGCGGGCATCAGCACCATAGCCAACTACAGACCGCTTTGGTTTTGGACGGATGAAGATAAGCGTATATACAAAGAATGGCGGGGTATACGATACTCCGATTGTTATGAAATATGGGGCTTCACCCGTACAGGGTGCGTAGGTTGCCCCTGTTCATCAAAAGCCGTACAGGATTTAAGAATCGCAGAGCCGTTTGAACCCAACAAGGTGAAAGCGGCTTTTTCCTTGTTCGGAAAATCATATGAATATCGGGAAGCCTATAACGCTTTTAAGAAAGCACACAGAAAATCAAAATCGGGTGGTGGTAAAAAGTGACCGCTTTTATCCTTAAAATAATCGCCCTCGCCTCCATGCTCATAGACCATGTAGCCGTAACGTTTCCCCTGTATATCCCCCTAACTTTTAGAGCGGTCGGGCGTTTGGCATGGCCGATATTCGCTTTTTTTGTGGCGGAGGGTTTTCGTCATACAAAATCACAAGAGAAGTTTCTGATGCGCTTGATAGCCTTCGCGGTCATATCGGAAATCCCTTACGATTTAGTGATGGGAAACGGCATCAACTTCCTCGCCAACACAAATATCTTTTACACCCTTTCCATTGGCGGCTTGGCGGTATATTTCTTTGAAAAAATGAAGCTACGGTACTCCTACCAAGTGATGGCGGTACTCGGTGCGCTGTTCCCCACGGTGCTGTTAGCCGAGTTTCTGACCGTTGAATACGGAAGCATGGGGGTTTTGTTCATCTTCTCCATGTATGCCATAAAACCGAAGCCGCTTAGATTGGCGGCGTTGGGTGGTTTTGCACTTGCCCAATTTCTTCCCCTTGTGATGGCGCGTCCTTTAGGTGTTGTAATCCCGCCGGAGGTTTTTCTAATGATTGCCTGTACGTCAATTACCGTACCGCTAATCGCGTTATACAACGGTAAACGGGGTGTAAACGCCAAGTGGTTGTTTTACTGCGCATACCCCGTGCATTTATCTTTGTTGGCTTTTATCGCTCTTATATCTTTGTGATACCGAAAATCGAACAGGAAAGGGTTGGGGATGATGTTAAGCAATGCGAATAAGATTACAAACAAACGGATGCGGTACACCCGCCAAGCGATTATATCCAATACATTTTTACAGCTTCCCCGATTCCTGTTTGCGGGTGAATTTGAAAACGACAAGATAAGCAACAATGCACGGATTTTATATGCCCTGCTCCATGACCGCCACAGGGTAAGCATAAAGAGCGGTTGGTTTGACGAAAACGGCGAGGCATACATTTATTTCAAGCGTGAGGAAATGGAAAAACGGCTTGGATTATCGGAACGAACCGTGACAAAGGTTATGCAAGAATTAAAGGATTTTCAACTCGTGGAGGAAAAGAAGCAAGGCATGAACCGACCCAACAAAATATATTTACTAGCCCCCATTATCGGTGACGGTGAACCCCCCGAAGCATACCTTGACCCCGAAGCTGATGATAACCCCGAAACCACCCCCGATAATGATTACATGACCGAACCGGAAATATCTGCACCCCCGAACCCGCAAAACCTACGACCCCCGACCCGTAAAACTTACGCCTCCGAACCCGTAGATTCTGCGCCCCCGAAACCGCAAGATTTACGCCCTAATAATAATAAGATAAATAATAACCATACGAATGATAATAAGGGGAGTGATACTACAGCCGCCTGCGGCGGTGCGGGCGTTGGCAGCGAAGCACCCCACAAAGAAATCATGGAACTGTACAACCATCTATGTAAGGCAAGGGAACTGCGCCCCATCCACGCAATAGACGGCAAGCGAAAACGCCAAACGGCAACCTTTTATAAATTACATGGATTGGATGGATTTATTACCTTGTTTGAAAAAGTAACGGCAAGCGATTTCCTCTGCGGTGGCGGTGAGCGAGGGTGGAAAGCCGATTTTGACTGGCTGATTGACCCCACCAACGCGGAAAAGGTTATAACGGGTAAATATGATAATGACCGACATCCCCTACCGACAACGGAACAGGGGATTTTTATTACCCCCGCATCCGATAATAACGTTGCCCCGTATTCACGCTACCAAAATAAAAACGGCTTTAACACAATGGCGGCATTACAGCAAATGTTGGATGCCGAAGAAGGGACGGCGGCATGACACGTAAAGACGCGATTAAATTGGTGGGCTTGGTTGTCACGGCTTATCCAAACTCGGACAAATTCAACAACCAAGTGGAAATAAAAAACGCCGTCAACATGTGGGCTGAGTTTTTTGAAAATGATGATGCGTCAATCGTGGGTATGGCGTTAAAAAAGCATATCGCTGTGTGCAAATTTCCGCCGCAGATAGCGGAAATTAAGGAGATTATCGCGGAAATATGCAACCCCGATATTATCACGCCCACCGAAGCATGGGCGGCCGTGGCATTGCACATAGACACATCAAGCGAATATGAATGTTTACCCGAACCGGAGCGGGTTTTCCCTGTAGCGATGGCTAACGCTATCAAAGCCGTGGGGTATCGCAACCTACGGAAATTAAGGCGTGGGCGCGATTACGCTAACAAAAAAGCAGGGCTTGACCGTGTGGCGTTTTTGCAAGCCTACGAACCCGAATACGAACGGATGCGGAAGAACGCCATGCTCCCCCATTCGCTACGGCTTGCAATCGCCCATACCCAAGCGGCGTTATCGGGTGAAAGCCGCTTATTCTTTGAAAAAACGAAGGCACAATTGGAAGCCAAGCAAGCAGATAAAATGAAAACGCTGCGTCGTATTGAACACGCCGAGCGTAGGTTTTTACTCGAAAATAAGGAAGGTGAGGTAAACGATAATGACTGATATAAAAAAGTTGATTGAAGGGTTGTTGGTATTCGCTTCCCAAAACGGCGCGGACTTGCACATATGCCCAAAGTCTGTGCCGTTTGCACGTTTTGGGGATGTTGACGGTAAAATGACCTTCATCCCCGATTATGCTGATTCGTCGTTGGATGTTGCGGTAGTGAAAGCCCTCGTCATGGAATTACTCACACCTGAACAAAAAACCGAATTACAGAAACATAAATTTTTGGATTTTTCCTATACCCACGGCAACCTTGGACGATTCCGCGCTTGCGTGTATACACAGCGCGGTACTCATGCACTTAGCATACACCCCTTGCCCTTCGATGTGCCGGATATTTATTCGTTGGATTTTACCGATGATTTACTCCATACCTTAAATAAAATCATCATGGAGAAATGCGGCTTGGTGGTCGTAGCGGGTGATTCGTCAATCCGCTTATCCCAAACGCTTGCCGCTCTTGTCGATTTAACCAACCAACAACGCGAGTGCCATATCTCCACGATTGAAAATCCAATCAAATATCTGCACCGCCATAAAAAAGCAATGCTTGTCCAAAAAGAAATCGGCTCGGATGTACCCGATTTCAATACGGCTCTGCGCCAACTGCGGAACGAAAACCCCGATGTCGTGGTGTTAAACGATTTATGGGTAAATGATTTTTTACCTGTGGTGGAAATGGCACAGGAGCGGCTTGTATGGGTCAGCTTAAAGTTGAGTATGCCAAACAACAGCAACATCACCAATATTTTAGCAGCCATCAAAAATATCACTACAACCGAAGCGCAACGCTTAAACATATCCCCCCTGCTTACTCCCTGCCCGAAAATCATAATCATCCACCATGAAGGGCAAGGGGGGTGGACATATGGTACGGGTGACGGATGAACAAATCCAAAATGCGCGTGATGTTACCCTTCTTAGTTATTTCCAATCCACCAACCCCGCCATCCTCCTTGAGCAAAAAGGCGAGCGATTCATCCATAAAAATCATGACAGTTTTGTAATTGATAACGGCAAGGGGGAATGGTATTGGAACTCGCAGGGCGTAAAGGGGCATAGCGCGCTTGATTATCTGATGCGGGTTGAAAAGATGGATTTCTTAGACGCGGTTAAGTCATTAAACGAAGATAATTTTGTTTCGTCCTCCGATTTTTCGCACCGATCAAGCGAACCCAAAAAAGCCGACCTACCCCCAAAATCAATAACCCTGCCAAAACCCGCGCAAAATAATAAAAATATGATTGCCTACCTTGCCAAGCGCGGCATATCCGAAAGTACAAGCCAAAAGTACATCAACCAAGGCTTGCTGTATGAATCCGTAAATAATAACTGTGTCTTTGTCGGGCGTGATGCCCAAGACGGTAATAAACCCAAATACGCCGCCGAACGGGGCATTACGGGGGATAATAAAAAAGACACGGCGGGGAGCGATAAATCGTATAGTTTCTACTTGCCACCCGACACGATGAACGGCAGCCATTCCGTTGCCGTTTTTGAATCCCCCATTGACGCACTCAGCCACCATGAAATTATGGTTATTGCCGAAGCGGAAAGGGGTACGGTGTGGGATGGTTTTCGCTTGTCATTGTCGGGGACGGCTTCCGTGGCACTCATCGGCTTTTTGGAACGCCACCCTCACGTACAAAATATTTACCTATCCCTCGACAACGACCCCGCAGGGCAAGCAGCTACCGAACGTATAACGAAGGAAATATTAACGGAAAGAACATCACCATTGCCCCGCCGCCCATCGGTAAGGATTTCAATGATACCTTAATCAACATGCGGCGGTTACTACTGGAGCGAACCAAGAAAAGCAACGAACACGAAATACACAAGCCCGATGCCCGCCCCAAAAAGGCGGGTATTTCTATTTAACGCAAAGGAAGTGAAGCCATGAGCGCGGTACAGGATTACCTCATTAGCCAAGAAATCAAAATCACAAAGCAAGTCGCGGAGATTGCGATAAATAAAGCCTTGCCTACAATGTTGGATGTAGCCAAGGGCATGGCGAAATGGTTAAGCGGGCAAAGCAGCGGCAAGCGGGAAGGTTTGCAAACATTGGAACAACTAATGAAATACGGTGACAAGTTATCGGAAATCCCATTAAACAGCGACAACATCAAGGATTTCACGCACATAGCCCGCAAGCATGGCGTGGCGTTTGCGCTTGTTAAGGATGAATCCAAAACCCCACCCCGCCATACGGTTTATTTTAAGGCGAAGGATACCGAAAGCATGTCGGCGGCGTTTAGAGCGTACATCGGTAAGGAATTGGGTAAAGATAAATCCAAGTCGTTACCCTTCAAGAAACGGCTTAACGATGCCAAAGAAAAAGTTAAGGTAACCGATAAAGACAAAAAAATGCGGCGGGAGGTTGGCGAACGATGAAAAATAAACCGACCCCAACCAAACGCAACAAAAAGAATAACGCCTTTGTTACCGATATTACCACTTTTATCAAATCCGTTGACATACGCCAACTGCTTTTCAAAAACATGGCATTTATCATTGCGGGGATTATCGCATGGTATGTTACGCCGCGAATCGGTTTCATACCCTTCCCTGCTTGGGTGGTTGGCATCATCGGTGGCGTAGGTTTGAAACTGATGGTTTATATAAAAGGAAAGAACGCAAAGAAATGGCGTAAGGACATGGAATACGGTTCAGCGCGTTTTGGCAAGCCCGCAGATATAAAGCCCTTCATTGACCCCGACCCCAAAAACAACGTGATTCTGACGGAAACCGAATCCCTTACCATGAATCCGCGCCCCAAGCCCGTAAAATACGCCCGCAATAAAAACATTTTGGTTATCGGCGGTTCGGGAAGCGGTAAAACACGATTCTATGTAAAGCCCAACATCATGCAATGCGAATCAACCGTTTATCCCGTTTCTTTTGTTGTAACCGACCCGAAGGGGAGCATCCTCGTAGAAATGGGGGATTTCCTACAGAAGCAAGGGTACACCATTAAGGTGTTGAACACGATTGATTTCAAAAAAAGCATGGGTTATAACCCCTTCGCCTATATTTCAAGCGAAAAGGATATTTTGAAATTCGTGACGGCGTTGATTGCGAATACGAAGGGTGAAGGAAAAGG
>WRDO01000076.1 GCA_009779755.1 Defluviitaleaceae bacterium
AAGCTCCCCGCTCATCGCGTTCGTTAGGCCGTATACGCGGGCGATACCGTCGCCGACATGAATAACGCTCCCGGCCTCGGCCACGTCCACCTTGGTGGAATAGGCTCGTATCTGCTGTTTGATGATGGAGCTGATTTCATCAGGCTTGAGTATCATGTGCCGCTCTCCTTTTTTACGGTTTGATTCACTTCTTCCTTCATTTTGCGTAATTGGAACCGTATCGTCCGGTCAACGAAGAAGCCGTCCGCTTGTATGCTGATGCCCCCGATAACGGCGGGGTCCACCAGCACCTGTACGTCCACCTTTTTTTTGAGCTTACGCGTCAGCAGTGCCGCCATGCTTGCCAATTGGCCGTCGGTCAGCGGCACGGCGGAAACGATCTTCGCCGTGATTTGGTTTTGGTGGCGGCGTATCATTTCGATCAATTGGCCCAGCGCGGGCAATAGGAACGCCTCGCGGTTCTTGTTCACTACAAGATGCAGGAAGCCCATCAAATCGGTTTGGATATGCCCGCCGAAAATACTTTCAAAGAACGCGATCTTTTCGGCGCCCGTTACGCGCGGATGCGTGACGAAGGTCTTGCATTCCTTGTCGCGTAACGCGTCGCACATAAAGGACGCGTCGAACAAATATTGCGCCATCAGGTTCTGCTCGCTCGAAAGCTCGAAGAGAGCGGTGGCGTACCGTTTGCTTAAATCAGCCATCGCACACGCCCCCTTACTTAAACACGGTGGCTTCCAGCTCCGCCATGGCTTCGTCGAACAAGCGGTTATGGATGCTCGGGTCGATTGTGACACTGAGCAGCTTGCCCGCCATTTCCGAGGAAATCTCCACGATGGCTTGTTCCACCATATCCTTGACCCGGTCAAGCTCCGCCGCGATTTCGACCCCGGCGCGGCTCTTCAGGTCCTCAATTTCCTTTTTGGTTTCCGCCATGTCGCGGTTGCGGCGTTCCGCCGCTTGTTTGCGGGCGTCGTCCAAAATGGCCGTGCGCTCAAGCTCGATACCCTTTAGGAGCTGTTCGTACTGTTCCTTTAAGGCTAACGCGGCTTGCTTTACGGCTTCGGCGTCGTCCAACTCGCGGGCAATCCTTTCGGCCCGTTCGTGCAGGAACGCGCGCACGGGTTTGTACAGGATAAACGTGAGTATCACAGCCAACCCGATAAAGTTGACCAATGCGGGCGCCATTTGCAAAAACGTTTGCAAGTCCAAATCGAACAAGCGCGGCGTCGGCTCGGCGTTAAGCAGGAATATGAATCCTTGGTTCATAACAACCACCTTTCCCGTTTATTATGAACGTGGGTTTAGATCATTGCCGTGAGGTATTGCAGGAAGGGGTTGATGAGCGGGCGCACGAAGAGGATCAGGATGGCGATAACGAAGCCGTAGATACCCGACGTCTCCGCCATGGCCAAACCGATGAACATATTCGTGGTGATGGGGCCGCGCGCTTCGGGTTGGCGTGCCACGCTTTCGATGGCCTTTGCCGCTACGTTACCCTGCCCGATGGTGGTGAGTATGCCGTTCAAGAGGGCGACCGCCGCCGCGATGTGTGCCATTGCCAGCACGAATGCTAATGGATCTTGCATGTCTGTTTCCTCCTAATATTTAATTATCCGCCGCCGCCAAGCTCACGAAGGTGAGGCTTAGGATGGTGAATATAAAAGCCTGCAATACGCCGAACGCAAGGTCAAAGACCAAGTGCAGGGCAACGGGTACCACGTAGCTTACGACCGCGGGCACCAGCGTATACAAAAGGGTGATTAATATCAAACCACCCAAAATGTTGCCGAACAAACGGAAACTCAGTGAAATGGGACGCGAGAACTCGCCCAATACGTTGATGGGGAAAAACGCCCAATGCGGGCTGAGATACGTCCCCTTAAAATATTTCCACCCGCCGTAGCGGATACCCGAAAACTGGATAAGGAAAAACGACGTGAGCGCGAGTGCGAAGGGAAGCGGCCAATCCGCTGTCGGGGGGCGCATCCCCGGGAATATGCCCATAATATTGGCAAAGAGTAAAAACGTAAAAAGCGTAAAGAACCAACCGCCCAACCAGCTTATGTTCTTATGGCCGTTGGACTTCATTAAGCCGTCGAAGGCTTCGATCGCCATTTCCACGACATTTTGGAAGCCGGTGGGTTTATCGGTGAACTTCTTCAGCTTGATACGCACGATAATGGCGAACGTGATCAACACCGCCATAATCACCCACGTGACGACGATCGTATTCGTTATCCACAAGTCCACAGGGCCAATGCTCACCACGCCATGAATAGGCACATCAAACATTTACGTCCCCTCCTTCATTATCATGGGATATTTCCACGTTGTGCTGCGGATAATCTTTTTTTACGAAGAAGCCCATCGCGTACGCCGCTACGGGCATGGTCAGCAAACCGAATACCGCGCCGAACAAAAACGGGAACCCCAACGAATCCAACTGTGACAGGAAACCCGCGCCCACCAATACCGCAAGCGTAAAGAGCATCCTCAGCATCCCGTGCCCGCGCACATAATTGGGCGCGTAAGCGGGGTCCATTTCGGCGGCGACCGTTACCGACCGCTTAAGCCAAAAGATTTTAATCAGGTTTGCGCAGGCGGTGGTGACCGTACCCAAGGAAAAGGTAAGCGCGTCAATCGAACGATAATATATAACCCCGCCGATGATAACGGCCAACGCCGTGACGCCTATGATCAGCGTCATGCGCTTTGCGTATGTATCCATCGTCGGATATGCCATGTATATGCTCCTTACCCTCGGTTATACGCGCTTTGCGGTGTCATACATATACTTAAAGGCGGCGGCGATGCCCACGAATACGAAGATGAGTATAAATACGGGGCTCGTACCCAGTCGGTTATCCAAAAACATACCTAAAAATACCGAAATCGTAACACATGCAATCATACCGACGGCTAATTGTGTCATTAAAGCGGCTGCACGGAGAATCTTTTTACGTTCTTCCTTGCTGAGCTTAGGCATGTTTACCTCGATAAAGAACAAACAACTATCCGCATATTCTACAGCATAAACGTTTTATGGAGATAATGCAAACCTTACACTAATAATATGTACACAGAAAATATGTTTTGCACTCAACGTAATAAGGGCAAATGTTTGTACGTGTGTATGATACATGGGGTTTTGCTTGTTTATATGCCGTGGTATACTTTGGATAAAAAAGGGAGTGTTCACATGGCTATGGTTTTGGATGTATCCGAATGGACTGTGTTACCATTCCCCAATGCGGGTGCGGTCCCAAAATTGTTTATCACCGACGGCGAAAAAGACTACATGATAAAGTTCGCAAAACAACGCCAAAATAAAACGGATATACCTTACCACGTTTCGGAATACCTTTCCTGCCGTATCGCGAAGTCACTCGGCTACGCTGTGCAGGAAGTGTCGTTGGTCACTTATCATGGGCAGGAAGCGTGTTTGGTAACGTTATTTGATGATGTGTTGGTTACCTTCACGGGGTTGGGCGTCAGCACACTGGATGAACAGGAAATGCAATATGATTTGGACTTGGTAGACGAAACGGTAATGTCAGAAAAGTTTTTATTTGATGTACAAAAATATGTATGGGAAACATTTTTGCTTGACAGCTTTATTTGTAACCTTGACAGGCATCCGAATAATTGGGGTTTTTTTAAGCAAGAGGATGGGTATATCAGGGCGCCGTTGTTTGACCTTGGAAGTTCGTTATACTCCATCAACGCTTACTCCCTGATGAAGATGAAGGATATCAGCGCATATGTCGAAAGACATTCCGGTTCGGCGGTTAAATATAAGGATAAAAAGCATACATTCAAGGAAATCGTAGGCATGGAAAAAAACGGCAAACTTTCTTCATTGATAGGGACTTTTATTGCGTCGTTGTCCGGCATTGATAAAACCTGTATAGAAAAGGCGATCGAAGCATTCCCGCACCGGGAGGATTACTGCTTATTCGTCAGGGATTTTATTGACATTCAAATGGAGTGGTTTAATGGCCGATGTAATTGAAGTTTTACGTGATACCTTATATATCGGTACGCAAACCGACAGGGGTATTTTTCGCATGGGGACGCTGTCCCTTGTTTTGGAATCCAACGGTACCACCGTATATGAATTTGATATAGAGCCTGACCGCCATAAAAAAGCACTTGACCTGGCGGGATGTTATATGCTCCCCGGCTTTGATCCCGATTATGGTTGGAAGCAGCGGCACATAAAGGAAATTCAATTTATCTACGATAGGACCTACCACCCAAGCCGCCCCGAATTGGAAGAATTGTTAAAACCTTGGGGACTTACACCCAAAAATTATACCAAATGGGAACTGATGAAAAGGACCCGCGGTTTATACCGTGATAAATTTCGCGTGACACCCGATATAACGGAGACATATTGAAGCGGTTTTGGCTGTCTTACGATGCATCAAAACACTTAAACAAAATACATCAAATGACTAAAATGCACTTGAAACAATACAGGCAAAAGGAGCGCACCAATGACATCAACTTATCTGCCCAGAATCGTGGATGAAATATTAAAGGAGCGACTTGATGCCGTTGGGGCGGTATTGATTGCGGGCCCTAAGTGGTGCGGGAAAACGACTACCGCGGAGCAACAAGCCAAAAGTGTCTTAAAGCTCCAAGACCCCGATAAAACACCGGGTTACTTGGAAACCGCGAACACAAAGCCGTCCCTCTTGTTAAAAGGTGAAAATCCCCGTTTGATTGATGAATGGCAAATGGCTCCCGTTCTTTGGGACGCGGTACGCCATGCCGTTGACCAACGGAGTGAAGCCGGCTTGTTTATCTTAACGGGATCCACAACCGTGGACGAATCCAAGATCATGCATTCGGGCACAGGCCGGATATCACGCATGGTAATGTATCCCATGAGCTTATATGAATCGAATGAATCAAACGGGCGGGTTTCTTTGTCCGCGTTATTTTATAATCCCGATTTGGACATTGATGGCGTTACCTCTGATTTATCCGTCGAAGGGCTTGTCTTTGCCGCTTGTCGCGGCGGATGGCCATCAACGTTGAAAAAGAAAACGGAAAAAGCCGGGCTTTTGGAAGCGTTAAACTATGTTGAAGGCATTTATAACAGCGACGCCTCTACGGTTGACGGTGTAAAGAGAAGCCCGGAGCGGGTGCGGGCTATTTTGCAATCATACGCGCGGAATATCTCCACCCTTGCCGCAGACAAAACCATTCTTGATGATGTCACATCAAATTATATGGATATATCCGAACCAACATTGCATTCATATTTGAATGCGCTTGAACGGTTGTATGTGATTGAGGACGTTCCGGCATGGTGTCCCTCCATACGTTCGGCGACTACCATTCGTTCCGGTAAAAAAAAGGAATTTACGGACCCGTCTATTGCCGTTGCTTCACTTGCGCTGTCCCCGGATGCGCTGCTGACGGACATGAATACTTTCGGTTTTATCTTTGAATGCTTGTGCTTCAGGGATTTGAAGGTCTACGCATCAGCACGGGGAGGTTACGTATCCTATTACCGTGACCGATACGGACTTGAAGCGGATTGTGTTTTACACCTTGCGGACGGCCGATACGGGCTCATCGAATTTAAATTGGGAAGTAATGGAATCGAGGAAGGTGCCGTTCACCTTTTGGAACTAAAAGAATTGATCAAGAAAGCCAATAGCGAAAAAAGAGCCAAGCTGCGCGAACCGTCATTCCTGATGGTATTGACCGGCGGCGAGTTGGGTTATCGCCGTAATGATGGGGTTTATATCGTACCTATCGGTTGTTTGAAAGGATAAATTCGTATTGAAGCGGACATTGTTCTTTTGTTATAATTTCCGCAGTGATTGCCGCTGAAACGAGGAGGAGAATTATGTATGCAGTAAAAGCTATTTATGATGGCACCACCTTTAAACCCAAACAGCCGATTTCGGTAAAAGGACGGTATGATGTGGTCATCACCTTTCTTGAACCTGTAGCAGAAGAAATTACCGGCTCAAACCAATTAGAAAAACATCCTCGCGCGAAATTTATTGGAAGCTGGAAGGATAAAATTTGGATATCTGACGATTTTAACGAACCGCTTGAAGAAATGGGGGAATATATGGAATGAAATATTTGATTGATACGCATGTCATTATTTGGCTGGCAATTAATTCCTTTGAATTGCCGAAAAATATAAAAGATGTGATCGAACAACCGGAAAATGATATATACATTTGTTCTGCCTCTTTATGGGAAATAGCCATAAAAATGAACTTGGGTAAATTAGATTTGAAGCAACCGCTTGTTAAATTACTAGATGATATAAAAACTTGTGGTTTCAATACTTTGCAAGTGGATGATAAATATTTGTGTAAACTTATAGACCTTCCATATATCCACAAAGACCCATTTGACCGATTGATAATTTCAACAGCCTTGGTGGAGGGTTTAATAATTATCACCACCGATGAAAATATCCAAAAATACGATGTACCATGGATTTGGTGATATAAAAGCGAATTGAAAAGGATGCTTGGTAGCGCTTGAACGGTTGTATAAAAAACCCCATGCGGGAAGCTCAAGCATCATAAGATGCCCCCGCACGGGGTTGTCACTCGCCTCCCGCCGGTATGGGGGGGGCGTTTTTATTTTTATTCCTTACTTTTTTGCTGTGTCGATAGATAAAACAGGCGGATATCCATTATATGCATACCTGTGGCTCGGCTGCGCAGCCTTTTGTGAGCCGTACGAAAGTCAGTATACATCCTTTCGGCGGCCATTACCTAAGAAACCGTCGGGAAAGGGGAATGAGGCCGGAGGGGAATGAGAAAGGAAAGACATAAACTGACATAAATGGTATAATATAGGCATGAGAATGAAGGAACGGAGTGTCGAAAAGATGGGATTCA
>WRDO01000077.1 GCA_009779755.1 Defluviitaleaceae bacterium
ATCATGTTGGTCGGTTTCGCGCAGGACCATTTGGATATCGCGGTTGGAAAGCGCTTCAAATGCCGCGTCGAATTCCGAACCGGGTATGCCCTCCTTCGCGGCCATCGCCGCGTAACGCCGTTCATATTCGGGGTAGTGGGGGTTTCCGTCGGTGCTCATGTAACCCTTCGCCATCAGGTGTTTTTCGCCGAGCATGGAAAAGAGCTTCTTTTCGATGATAACCGGGTTTTCGCCCGCCTGTATCGAAAGCACGCCCTCCACGGTCATCAGCCGAGAAAGCAGCTCCTCCCCTTTATAGTCGCCCGAATCGATGAGCGTTACGCCGATATCCCTTACCAGCTCCGGGTCGGTGCCGTCGCATACCATCAATAACATAAATGTAATGAAAGTATTTTCGTGTTGCTTGCACCATTCCTCCAGCGCAAGCACGCCCTGCGCCCGCGTGATGTTGGCACACTCGATGATTTGCGCCACCACGGGCAGGCACTTGTCCCGTTCCGCGTTCGTAAAATCGCTTAGTTTATACATATGTCCTCCTTTATCGTTATGGCGCGGCTGCCACAATTCATGAAACGCCCGGCGGTTTGCGCCGATGCCCCCAAATAATGATATATGAAAATAAAGCGGCGGGAATATTGTCAGCGGTACGGGTTTTTTCCTGTACGCCGACGGCGTTATACCGAATTGCGCGGCGAACGCCTTGCCGAACGCATCCGGCGTTTCATACCCGCAGCGGTATGCCAAGTCGATAATCCGCGCGTCACCCGGGTAAAGCTGCTCCGTTATCAGCGATAACCTGCGCTTGCGGATGTATTCGTTTAGAGGCATCCCCGCGAGGTATGAGAATATTCGGCGAAATTGGTATTCCGAACAGCAAGCGATCCGTGCCGCCTCGGTGAAGTCGATGACGTCAAACAGCCGTTTTTCGATGTACCGTACCGCGTCGTTTAAATGGGATGTTGTGTCCATTCGCGCCCCCCTTTCCGCTGTAAATATAACAGGCGGAAAATAAAAAATCCCGTCCTTTTTTGAATGGCTTGCGACGGGAAAAATTTAAGCAGTAATAATTTAAACGTTAATCCACACTCCCCTTATCACGCAGCAGGACATATGTATATAAAATCTCCTGTTGGGCGGCGAGGATGTCTTTTTCGGGCACGTCGCCCATATGCTCCGCTTCCTCCAGCATGGAGGCCGCCAAACGGCGGGACATGTTGCGCAGGAATGAAAGGCCCGCCGCCGCGTTGCAACCCTTAAGGGCCGTCACCATGCAGATGACGCTGATTTCCCGCAGGAGCAGTTGGATCGAATGGTTGCTCATACTTTCGAAGGTCATGTTAAATTCTTCGCTTTGGGGCAGGCCCGTTTGCCGCGCCATCTTAAGCATGCGCCGCTCGTAGGCCGGGTCGTGAACCTCGCCGGAATAATAACCGCGTTCCTTTAAGTATTTTTCGCCCAGCATGGCTAACAGCTTGATTTCAATTACGCGCGGGTTTTCACCTACCTGCACCGCCAATGCGCCTTCGAGCAATACTTGGCGGCACAGCAGCTCCTCCCCCGCGTGGTTGTCGGCTTTGATCAGCCTTTCACCGATATTCTTCAATACCGACGGTTCAACGCCGTCGCATACCAACATCAGGCAAAAAGCGAGGAAGTCGTTTTCATGCTTCCTCACCCATGTTTCCAAGGACAATACGCCGTGTATGCGCGCGTAATTGGCGCAATCAACGATCAAGTCCACCATGGTCAAACAGGATTCCTTGCCGAACATAAAACCTCCCAAACCCAAACTTTATGAACGGAAATATTATAACATGCCGAGTATCCGCACTGCACGCATAAAATCCCCCTTTTTTGCCAAAATAACCACATATGCAACAGAAGGGTGGAATCTTCATGCTCAAGCATTGGCTTATCAAGCTCGCGTATATCACGCTTGCCATCGTTTTGATCAGCGTATGCGTCAATATGTTCCTTGCACCGCACAACATCGCGGCCGGCGGGCTCACGGGCTTGGCGATCATATTGGAGGAATGGCTGGGGTTGAGCCGTACATGGGTGATACTCATCGGAAACGCCGCATTGCTGGTGGTTACGCTTTTCCTCTTGGGTAAGGAAGTATTCATCAATACGGTCATCGGCGCGTCCATGCTGCCGTTGGTGATCGGGATCGTCCCGAGGATTACCCTTATTAACGATACCATGTTATCCATGCTGATCGGTTCCGCGTTGTTCGGCATCGCGGTCTCGATTTTATACGCCAACAACGCGTCAAGCGGCGGTACCGCCATCCCGCCGCTTATACTAAAGAAATATTTTAATATGAATACGTCGGTGGGGCTGTTCATCTCCGACGGTATCATCGTTGTATTGTGTTTGTGGGTGTTCGACGTCGATGCCTTCTTTTATGCGATCGCTTCGATTTTCATTACGTCCGTTGTCATGAGTTATATCGAAAACGGCGCCAACAAAAAGAAAATGGTGTATATCATAAGCGACCTGCACCAAATGATTATCCAAGACATTCACAACATCATCGGCCGCGGCGTTACGGTTATCCCCGCCGTCGGCGCGTATGAACAACAGGAAAAGGCCATGCTCTTGGTTACGTTGGATAAAAAGGATTACCAGCAGTTGATTAATATCGTAAACACCCATGACCCGTATGCCTTTATGATCACCGACACCGTCACCGACGTACACGGTAAGGGCTTTACCTACGAATCAGGGAGTGTATAGCCGCTTGCAGCTGCACGTCTTCCTCCGTTGTTAAGGTGCTAACCCGGCGGCCCAAGGCATCGTCCATTTCCACGACGACATCCGGTGTTACGCCCACGCCGTGTATCGATACGCCGTTCGGCGTAAAATATTTGGCGATCGTCATTTTTATCGCGTTGCCGTCGGAGAGGTACATAAGGTTTTGCACGATACCCTTACCGAAGGTCTGCGTACCTACGACGATACCCGCGCCCGATTCCTGTACCGCCGCGGCCAATATCTCGGAGGCGGATGCACTGCGTCCGTTTACCAATACCGCCAGCGGCAAACCCAAGTATTCCCCCGTCGCACGGTGGTATTCACGGCGGCCGTCGGCGTGCTCGGTGTATGTGATGATCCCCTCGGGTACCAAGCGGTTGGTGATTTGCACCACCACGGGCATCAATCCGCCGGGGTTGTTGCGTACGTCGATAATGAGACCCCGAATCCCCTGTTGGACCAATTCGTCCAAAGCGGCGTTAAATTGAGGTAATGTCATGCGGTCAAAGCCGTCGATACGGATCAAGCCGATTCGATCTTCCAATATATTGTGGGAAATCGTCGGTACCTCCACCAACGCCCGTACGATGTCCACGTCAAACAACGTTCCGTCGCCGTGTTCATTAAAGCGGAGAATCGTCAACCGCACGGTCGTACCCTCCGGCCCGCGTATCCTGTCCGTGATTTCCCCTTGCGGCCAACCGACGACGTCCTCGCCGTCCACTTTCACGAACTTATCCCCCGAAAGCAAACCGCTTTCCTGCGCGGGGGAATTGTCGAACACTTCATATACCGTCAGGTATTCGCCGTTTTCGTCCATTTGGCTCATTACGCCAATACCCGCGAATACCCCTTCCGTCCGCACGCGGAAGGCTTCCAACGCGTCTTGGTCAAAGTATTGCGTATACGGGTCGTCCACGCCGTCCAGCAAACCCCGATACATGCTGTCAAACAGTTCCTCCCGCTCGAACGGGATGATCGAATACCGCTCCAATAAATCGAATATTTCCTGAACCTTTTCATTGGGTGGGGCGGTCCCTTGCCACGTAACGCGCTTGCCGTATTCGTTATACCCTACCAAAGCAAGGCACACGAACAATATACCCGCCGCCAGCCCCATCAAAAACGAATTTCTGTTCCAATTCATATATGTAAACCTCCCGACGCTTCCCTCTCCTCATATATATGTATGCGGGAAGGGAAATAGTCAAGAGGAATCGGCAGGAAGCGTTATTTGCGTATCATTTTTACGCAGGGTTATATAGTAAGCGGCCGCCAGCAACACCGCCGCGCCCACCCAGCCGATTTGGTCGGCGAGGATTACACCCCATCCGCCGAAGAGGGGCGTGATAACGATGATCGCGAGGATACGGAACGCCAACTCCGCGAAGCCGGAAAGCGTGGGGATGAAGGGCTTACCGATACCCTCAAGCGCGGGACGGTAAAGGAAGATGAGGTAAACGACGGGCAAGCCGAGCACCATCCACGTTAATTGCCATACGCCGATATCGAGCACGGCGGTGATCGTCGCCGGGTCGCCGGTAAACATCGCACGCAGGATAGACGGCCCGGTAAGGAAGGTAACGGCCATAATTAACACCGCCGACCCCATCATTAAATACAATCCCGTTCGTACGCCCAACTTTACGCGTTCAAGTTTGCCCGCGCCGAAGTTTTGGGCAACAAACGTGGCGATGGCGGCTTCCAAGGTAAGCGCGGCAATTAATATAAAGGTGTACATACGCTTGGCGATCGCAACGCCCGCGATAAAGTCCACACCGAAATCATTGATATAGCGTTGCATGACCAACCCGCCGAACTGGATAACCACGTTGCGCAGCCCCAGCGGTAAGCCCATACGCAGCAGGGCCTTCGCGCTCGGGTCGTGCCAGCGGAAATTCAAGTTTTTAAGGATTTTGCTTTTATACAGGGCAATAAAGCAATACAACGCGGACGCGCCGTTCGCCAGGAGCATGGCAGCGGCAGGCCCCGCGATACCGAATGGACGCACCAGCGCGATGGATAACCCTATGTTAAGCAACGACGAGGATATAATGGCGATCATGGGCGTTTTGCTGTCACCCACGGCGCGCAGCATGGCTTGCGATAAAAAATTAACGCATGTGATACCCATCCCGCCCATGATGATGCCGAGATAGGTTACGGCTTCCGGCATAAGCGTTTCGGGCGTGTTTAAAACGTTAAGCAAGGGCCGGCTGCCGAAAATCCCTCCCAAGCCGATCATCACGCCCAGCGCAGAAATAAAATATACAGCCATAATAAAGGAAGAGCGCAAGCCTTCCTCGTCCTTCGCGCCGAAGCGTTGCGCTAATACGATGCCGAAGCCGTGGGTAACGGCTTGCACCGTCATGGTGATGAGCAAGAGCATACTCATCGTCGCGCCCACCGCGGCGAAGGACGCCACCCCCAGCATCCGCCCCACGATCGCCGAGTCGGCGATAACATAAAAGACCTGCAAAGCGTTCGCCAAAAATAACGGCAGGGAAAAAGCAAGCATCAAACGGAGAGGACTACCCTCGGTCATGTCACGGGTTTTGCTCATGGGATCGGCTCCTTTTGCTTTATTATGTACGCAGGGATTATAATGGGAAGGTATCCAAGTAAACATGACATACGGCACATAAACAAACCATAAAGGAGAATCGGAATGGAAAAAGGAAACATCACCGGATTGGCCCATATCGGGGTTTTTGTAAAGGACATGGCCGCTTCGATCGATTTCTACAAACGGCTCGGCTTTACGCTGGACGCGGAGGAAAGCGTAGGCGTAAAGCTCGCGTTCCTAAGCGCGGGTACCTGCTTGATCGAGTTGATTGAAATTAAGGACACTTCACGCCCCGCGGGGGTTGTTGATCATGTGGCGATGACGGTGGACGATATTGAAGCGGCCGTTGCCCGCGCCAATGCCAACGGCATCGTTATCGACGCGGCTAAAATCAGCGCGGCACCGATACTGGGCGGTATTAAGAACGTGTTCTTCGAAGGGCCGGACGGGGAAAGGCTGGAATTTTTTGAATATGTAAAATAATCGGTTATTCCGTGGGGCGGGGGCGGGCGGATGTTCCAACGCCGCGCTGAACGCAATCGGGCGATGAACGGCTCCGTCCGCGAAGTGGTTGCATCGGTTGACAAGCACCCGATGCCAACCACGTAACGCGCCCGTTCGCCGTTAATCGTCCGATTGCGTAGGCGC
>WRDO01000078.1 GCA_009779755.1 Defluviitaleaceae bacterium
GCGTGGTAGCCGAATTCCTTGGCGTTGTTAAGGCGGTCGGCCCACATGAGCATTTGCCAACCTTTTTCGCGTACGATGTGGTCGTGCAGGATGTTGACCGTACGGGCGAAGAGGAACGGGCGCGTTTTGCCCGAACAGCACGGGCAGGTAGATTCGGCCAAATCAAAGACCTCGTCCATACCGACGTGTATCATGTCCGCGCCGAAATCTTCCATGATTTCGTCCATCATTGGAAATACATAATCGTAAACCTTGTCGTTGGATGCGCACCATGAATGGCAGTAGAAGAAAAGGTCATGCGGCAGGTGTTCGGCCTCCGTGGGGAGGTGCGGGCGTTCGATGAATTCGGGGTAGACCTTAAGCAGCATGGAGGTATCGAGCCGCCAGCCTTGGTGGCCCAAGCACATGAAGAGGGGGATGATTTTGATGCCCGCTTCCTTTGCGGCGGCGGCGACCTTTAACGCGTGTTCGCGACCGAAATCGCCGAAGGAAAGCTCGGGGAAACATTTGAACACGTAGCCGGGGTTAAATTCGATCACAAGATGGGTAATGCCTAATGGGGCCAAGCCCTCTTTTATGTAACGGCACAGGTTGTCGGTTACGGCGGCGTGGTCCACGCGGATATGGACGGCACGCATTGCGGGAATTAAATGGGCTTTCATGGCAAAGCTCCTTTCATTTTATACGAATCCACGGTTCACATCGGTTAATCCCATTCTATACCATGCCTATGAAATTGCAACAAAGGATACGCGGACGTATAATACGTTGGGGTGAGGTACGGATATGAAACCTCCGCGAAGAGTACATAAAATACGGGCAAGCGTTTTTTTCCTGATATTAACGGTATCGTTGATACCTTTTTCCGTTGGCGCTTTCTTTCGCCGCACACCCGTTTACCAAGCGGGGGCGGTGAACATCATGTGTGCGAACACAGGTTTGGTCCTGTACGAAAACAACCAACACACGCGCCATTACCCCGCCAGCTTGGTGAAGGTGATGACGGCGTTGGTTGTATTGGAAAACGTGGATGACTTAAATGAAACCGTTTATTTTTCCGAAACAGCGGTGACGCTGCCGTGGTACGCCGCCAGCATGGGACTGCGCCAAGGCGATACGCTTACCGTGTGGGAAGCGTTGCACGGTATCCTGTTGCCTTCGGCCAACGAGGTGGCGCGCGCTTTGGCGGAGCATGTGGCGGGCAGCATCGACGGTTTTATCGTAATGATGAACGACCGCGCCCGGGAGTTGGGCGCTTATGATACGAATTTCGTCAACCCGTGCGGTTTGCCGGGTGACGGCCAACACGTCACCGCGTACGATATGTCCCTGATTATGCGGGAGGCGATCACGCACCCCGTTTTCGTCGAAATTATCGGCACGGCGTCCTTTGCTTTCCCGCCGTCGCAACGCCACCCCGAAGGCCGTACGCTCCGCAACACCAACCGCTTGGTACGCGAAGGGGACGATTATTACAGCCATTGGGTGGTCGGCGGCAAAACGGGCTGGATACGCGCCGCACGCAACACACTTACGACGTACTCCGTACAGGATAACCGCGGCATTATCGTAACGGTGCTCTTTACCGAGGAGCGTGAGGATACCTTCGCCGATACGATTACGTTGTTGAGCCTCGGATTTACCCTGTTGGGGGAGGTTCCCTTACATACGGTTGCGCAACCCCGCGAAAGCGGTACCGCAACGTATACCCCCGACGCATCGGTCACCACTTATCTCCCCGGTTATTATCCGCCGCCGCCGGAAGAACCCGCGGATCTACCCCTTGACCTTCATCCAAGCCGATCCCCATGGGAGCAATTGGCTTCCTTCACGCTTATATTGGTACAATTGTTGGCTGTCATTGCCGTACTTGCCGGTATCGGCATTATCATATTATTCGTACGCAAACGAAAATCAGGAGGAGAATAAACATGGATATCTTATTTAAGGGCATCACCGCGGTAACGATGGACCCCGCGCAACCCGTCATCCACAACGCGGATGTGGGTATTGAAGGCCGTAAAATCGTGTTTGTCGGACCGGCGGGGACCTCCCCCGCGGGGGATTGCCGCGTCATCCCCGGCGAAGGTAAGGTTTTAATGCCCGGCTTATACAACAGCCACACCCATGCGGCGATGACGTTGTTCCGCGGTTACGCCAACGACCGCACGCTGGAAGATTGGCTGTTTAACTTCATCTTCCCCGCCGAACGTAAGTTGACCCCCGAATGGGTGTACACGGGTACCATGCTCGCCATCGCGGAGATGATCGCAAGCGGCACGGTCGCGTTTACGGATATGTATTTCTTCATGGATGTGGTGGCGCGAGCGGCGCACGACGCGGGTGTTTTGGCCAACGTATCGAACGCGGTCATCGGCTTCGACAAGGATACGTACGACTTTCATAAAGACAACGTATACGAGCAAACCCTTCGGACGCTGGAGGAATTCCATAATAAAAACGACGGGCGCATCAAGGCGGAAGCCTCCATCCATGGGGTGTATACGTCCCACCCACCCGCGTGGAAGCAAGTCATGGACTTCGCCGAAAAGCACGACCTGAGCCTGCACATCCATTTGTCGGAAACAAAGACCGAACATGAAGGATGCGTGGCCAAGTACGGCGCGACGCCCGCGAAGGTTTTCCATGACCACGGCGTACTGGACCGTGCCTGTACCGCGGCGCACGGCGTATGGGTGACGGAAGGGGACATCGCGATCCTCGCGGGCAAGCGGGTTTCCGTTTCGCACAATCCTTTGTCCAATTTAAAATTGGCCAGCGGGCTCGCACCCGTATGCAGGATGTTGGAAGGGGGTATCAACGTAACCCTCGGCACCGACGGCATGGCCTCGAATAATTCGCATGATTTGTTCGAAGAGATGAAAATGGCGTCCCTGCTGCAAAAATATCAAACCGGTGACCCGACGGCTTTACCCGCTTTTGAGGCATTAAAGATGGCGACGGTAAACGGCGCGCGCGCCCAAGGCCGCGCCCACGAAAGCGGTAAGATCGTTACGGGCTACGACGCCGACTTGATTATGCTTGATTTTAATACCCCGCGCCAAACCGTGTGCTACGACCCTGTGTTAAGCCTGGCGTACTCCACAAGCGGGCGCGACGTGGACATGACGATGTGCCGTGGCAAAATTTTGTACGAAAAGGGTGAATACAAAACGATCGACATCGAAAAGTTGCTTCACGACGCACGGGACGCGAAGGAATTTTTCATACATTCCTAACCGTATCAGCGTATTTTATATCAAGGCGGTACAGGGGAAGGCACCCATGACAAAAAACAGCGGGTAAAGCGAATCCGTTCGCTATGGGTTATCGCCTTTAACGGGAGGGTTTCCGGTGAAACCATCAATTGACGTATACAATGAAAACCGCGCCAAAATCGGCGTAACCTACCCGAAACGGGCGAAACAATTGGTTATCAATTCCAAAGCGCGATGGCTTGACGAAGAACGCAACGCCGTCGTATTGCTCCCGCCCGCGTTCGAGGGAAGAGGAGGAACGAAAATGAACGAGGTAAGAACCAAAAAAAGATCCCTCGTTACGGACCTGTACAGGGACGACGAGGACACGATATTATCCAGTTCACCGCTGGATATCATCAGGAAGAGCAAACACCGCACGAGGATACTTCACATCCTGTTTTCCGCGATATTGTGGACAAGCGCGTTGCTGGTGTTTATCGCGATCAACCAAGCGATGGGCTACACGGGCTTTACGTTAAACCCCAGAGATATGGCGGGTACTTGGCTGGTGTTCGTCTTCGCGGCGTTGATCGAATGCGCCGCGGAGATATACTTTTCGCGGAAGGAATTGGTCGTCCTGAGCGAAAATATCGACCTGCGCCAAATCAATCCCAAAAACGACGACATGGACTTGCGCGGCTACCGGAAGAAGCTGATACGAAAGATCAAGGTCATGTCCTCGGCCGTCATATGGCTGCCGCTGTCGATATTTTTCTTCCTCAGCGGGTATATATTCGGCAATTGGGGGATCGTATGGCTTGTGTTCCTTTTGGGCGTATTGATCGAAGCGCTGAAGGTATACGTAAACAAAAGCACCTTACGGATTAAACCATCCGAGACGCTTCACATACGGCATTAAGCTCCGATCGATTGATACATTCCTGCGCTGTTTTTATGTAACTCCCGCCCAAAACGAGCGGAAGACGCGGTTATTTATTCCACGGTTATCGTTGTCGGTGCTTGCCCGTACAGCTTTACGCTCCGCGCGTCGGGCTGGGTGAAGCCAACGTGCAGCGTATGTGGGCCTTCGACTTCGTATAAATCCCCCTTCGCATCGTAGCGTGAAAACGCCGCGGGGTTAAGGGGGATTTTGATTTCTTTGTTTTCACCGGGGGCGAGCGCGACCGTCCCCACGCCGCACAAGTTATATTTTTCTTTTTGCCCGGGGGAGGTTACATAAATTTGCACCGTTTCGCGCCCGTCGATATCGCTTGCGTTTTTTACGTTAACGGTGACGGATTTTTTATCATGTGCGGTTATAGCGAGGCCGAATTTGGCGTAGCTTAACCCGAAGCCGAAGGGGTACAACGCTTCCCCGGTAAAATAGCGGTACGTACGGTTGGTCATGTTGTAATCGCTGAAGCCGGGCAAATCGTCGAGCGAACGGTAGAACGTCAGCGGCAGTTTGCCGGAGGGGTTCACTTTGCCCGTGATGATTTGCGCGATGGCGCGGCCGCCCAACGCGCCGGGGTAGAAGGCTTGGATAACGCCGTTTGCGTGTTCATCCGCGTAATTGACAGCCAAGGCCGAACCGGAGATAACGACGGCGATAACGGGCTTGCCGTTCGCCGCTTCCAAGACTTTTTCCAGCAGGCATTGCTGACGGCCGGGCAAGTCGAGGTGCGCTTTGTCCCCGCTGGAATATTCGTTGCCTGTGTCGCCCTGTTCGCCTTCGATGTCGGCGTCCAGGCCCAGGCAAACCACGGCGGCGTCGGAATTGCGCACGGCGGCTAGGGCTTCGGCGACGCGGTCGTCCTCTACGGATAGACTCGACATGCGCTTCTTATATAAATGGCAACCCAACGCGTAGCGTACCTTCGCGTTATTTTCCTCGGCGATTTCGCGGATGCCGTCCAGTACCGTCACGTACTGCGAAGCCGTGCCGTGGTAGTTCCCTTCCAACGCGCGGCGGCTGTCGGCGTTGGGCCCGATGACAGCGATGGAAGAAAGTTTACCAAAATCAAGCGGAAGCGCACCGTCATTTTTTAAAAGGACCGTCGTACGTTTAGCGACCTCCAAGTTTAATGCCTTATGCTCGGCGCAATCCAGCTTATCGTAGGGGATATTCACATAAGCGGGGTTTTCTTTTCCGCCCAACAAGCCCAGCTTCATGCGGCATACGAACAGCCGCTCCAGCGCGCGGTCGAGCAGCGCTTCGGGCAGCTTGCCCGATTCGACGGCGGTCACCGCTACTTCAAACACATGCCCGCAGCACAGGTCGCAGCCCCTTTCGATGGCGAGCACCACGGATTCGACGGGGCCTTCCACGATCTTGTGGTGCTTGTAAAAGTCTTCCACCGCCCAGCAATCGCTGACAAAGTGGCCTTCGAAGCCCCACTTGCCGCGCAGGATTTTATCCATCAGCAACGTGGAAGCGCAGCACGGTTCGCCCAGCGTCCGGTTGTACGCGCCCATAAACGCCTCGACCTTTCCTTCCTTTACCGCCGCTTCGAAGTGCGGGAGGTAGGTATTCCACAAGTCGTAGTCATCGCAAACCGCGTCGAAATGGTGGCGGTCCTCCTCCGGGCCGGAATGTACGGCGTAGTGCTTGGCGCACGCGGCGGCTTTGTAACTTTCCGGGTCGTCCCCTTGCAAGCCTTGGATAAACGCC
>WRDO01000079.1 GCA_009779755.1 Defluviitaleaceae bacterium
CGTCCGCGCGTTGGTATCCAGCGATTCGATGACCCCTTCGCCGAATATTTTATGCTTCACTTCGGTACCGACGGGCAGGGGGTTATCCTTGTACGGGTTGCGGATGACCGTTTGCAAGCGGTGTTCCTCCATCAAGTGCTTGCCGATATTGCCGATGCGTTTGATGTTATCGTCGTTGATATCGAACAGGAAGCGCGACGGCGTTTTTACGGAGCCGCGCACGCCGACGCCTTCGCTTTCGGTCAGGTATAAGCGTTGTTTGGCGCGGGTCATGGCGACGTAGCACAGGCGGCGTTCCTCTTCGAGGGCTTTTATACGGCGTTCTTCCAGTGCGCGGGCAGAGGGGAATACCTTTTCCGACAGGCCGACGACGAAGACCGTGTGGAATTCCAGCCCTTTTGCGATATGGATGGTCATAATTTTGACGGAATCCTTTTCGTCGCTTGCGTCCGAATCCTTGTTTAACGAAATCTCCCGCAGGAACAGGGGCAGCGTTAATGTTTCGCCGTATTCCGTTTCCAACGCGACGATGGAGCGCATGAGTTCGCTTACGTTGTCGAGCCTTTCCATTTCGCCGCTTTCGCGGACGTATTTTTCGTAGCCCGTTTCAACCATAATCCCTTGAAGCAGCTCCGATACCTGTTCGGTTTCGGCGCGTTCACGCATCTTTTCAACGGTTTGCACAAATTTAGCCGCACCCGTGCCCTTGAACGCGGGGTCGGCGATGTATTTTAACAGCGTATCGTACAGGCTCGCGCTTTCCGCTTCGGCGCGTTCCTGTAAGAAGGTGATTTTATTTTTACCCATTTTGCGGCGCGGGACGTTAATTATGCGCTTAAACGCCAAGTCGTCCCCACTCGCCACCAAGCGCAGGTAAGAAAGCACGTCCTTGATTTCCCGCCGTTCGTAAAAGCCCACGCCGCCGTATACGACGTAGGGGATGTTGTGTTTGAGCAGGCATTGCTCGACGAAGCGCGACACATACGCGGAACGGTACAGGACGGCGATGTCAGCATATTTGCCGCCGTTTTGGATGTGTTCGTCGATTTTTGCGGCTATGTACGCAATTTCCTCCGCTTCCCGCTTGCCGTGGAAATGCTCCGCCGGTGTGCCGTTCGGGTTATCGGTGGTTAAGCGTTTTTTTATCCGGTTTATGTTCTTGTCGATGAGGGAGTTGGACGCGTCCAGGATTTCCGGCGTGGAACGGTAATTTTGATTAAGGAAAATCGTCCGCAGCTCCGCCTTAAGCGGCGGGATGATATGGTCCGGCCAATACGTAGGCAGCGGGTCCGCCCCCGCGAAAAAACCGCGGATAAAATCGTCGAACTCCACCAGCAGCTCCACCTTGGACGCGCGCCATTCGTAGATATTTTGGTCGGGATCGCCCACCACGAACAGATTTTGGTGGTAATCCGTCAACACCCGTATCAAGCGGAATTCCTTGGTGTTCGTATCCTGGAATTCGTCCACCATAACGTAGTGCAGGCGGTTTTGCCATTTATTCAAGATATCTTCGTGCTTTTTAAACAGGCACACCGTAAAATTGACGATATCGAAAAAGTCCAAGCCGAAATACTTCCGCTGCTTTTCCATGTACCTAACAATGACCTTCTTCTCCATATCCGTCGCGTCGAAATCACCCACCGCCGGCCGCGGGTCCACCATGTAGTCGTCGTACAGGATTTTATTCTTAAACGTACGGATCATCGTGCCGATCATGAATTCGAAGGTAGCCGTGTCCATTTTGACACCTAGCTCCTCGTACACTTCCTCGAGGATGGCCTTTTGGTCGGCGGTGTCCAATATAATGAAGTTTTCGGGGTAAAACAAACGCCCGATGTCCTCTTTTAGGACACGGACGCAGAACGAATGAAGCGTGGAAACAAACGAGATATCGATGCCGTCGCCTAATATACGGCGCAGGCGGTTGCGCATTTCCCGCGCGGCTTTGTTCGTGAAGGTGATGCATAGGATATTATCGGGCGCGATGCCCAGCTCCTCCACGAGATAGGCGTACCGCGCCGTCAACGCCCGCGTTTTGCCGCTGCCCGCCCCCGCGATGACACGCACGTAGCCTTCGGTGGTAGTGACCGCTAAGCGTTGGTCTTCGTTAAGGTGTGAAAGGAGTTTTTCCGTTTCCACGCGGTTCCCCCTTAATGGCATCTTTGATCGTTTTTTTTGCGTTATCCCAATTATCGCCGTGGATGCGGCAAGTTATATTTTCAATATTTGCAAGTAATTCTAATTCCAGCTTGAAACGGTGCCGAAAAAAATCCATACCGCCATGTTCTTTTAATAAACCGTCAACCCGATCGGACCAACCCGTACCTTTTACCTTCCGCGCAAACCCGATGGCTTGGTCCGCGCCGTCACGCCGCAGATAAACGCATATGGGGTTTAAGGGCCTTAACATGTTGGTGATTGTATTGATAAAGTCCCGAATAACATCGTCCTTTGCGTTGCGGAACAATAATTCGTTAATGGGGTTTTGCAAATACCCGCTGTCGATGATTACGGTATCGGGACTGTTGAGATGAACATTTACCCAGTTACCGAGCCGTTCATATGCGATGGTAACAAAGTCCGTAATTGTCTTATATTGGTCATCCGGGATATTGTAAAAATCCAAGGGAATCCGTTCGTCCCCTTCATTTAACAGAAGCACTTCCTCGCCGGATGCACGCAGCATTTCTGCCAGCCATTTTGAAATAGTCGTTTTACCCGTCCCCGGCAACCCTTCGACTAATATCAACCGCTTCATACCGATTCTATCCTTTCGGTGACACCTTCATCGGTCAGTTCGACGATGCGGTCGGCGTTTTTTACGGTGCTTAGCCTGTGCGCGATTACGAACGCGGTACGCCCCTCTGCAAGCGCGTTTAGGCTTTCCATCACGATTTTTTCATTTTCCGTATCGAGCGCGCTCGTCGCCTCGTCGAATATCAATATCGGCGGGTTTTTCAAGAATACCCGCGCGATGCTCAGCCTTTGCTGTTGACCGCCCGAAAGCCTTACGCCGCGCTGCCCTATGTCCGTGGCATACCCGTTCGGCAATTCCATGATAAAACCGTGCGCGTTGGCCTTTTTTGCCGCTTCGATCGCTTCTTCTTCCGGCGCGTCCGGCTTACCGTACAGGATATTTTCCATGACGGTCCCCGCGAACAGGAACACCTCCTGCCGTACGACGCCGATTTGCCGCCGCAAGGATCGGAGTGATACATCACGCACGTTGACGCCGTCGATGTATACCGCTCCGCCGCTTGCTTCATAGAAGCGCGGCACAAGCGAACAAAGCGTGGATTTACCGATGCCGGAACGTCCCACGATGGCCACGGTCTCCCCCGCTTTCACCTCAAGGTTCACATTGCGGAATACGTATCCATGCTCTTTATCGTAACGGAACGAAACGTTTTCGAATCGGATGCGGCCCTTTGTGACGTTTAACTCCCCGGCGTTTTCCGCGTCCCGTATGTCGGGTTCGGTATCCAATACCTCGAGGAAGCGGACGAAACCCGTAAACCCCGCTTGGAAGAACGGGATCAATTCCGCCAGCAACGGGACGGGTTTGGTCAGGTAGGCGACGTACATCACGAATACGAGCAGAACCGCGATTTCCAGCGACCCGGCCGCGATCCACACGCCTCCGGCGACCACAATAACCACCGTTAACAACGGCGTAAACAAATATTCGACGAACGACAAAAGCAGGGATTCGCTTTTATAAATTCCTTCCCTGCTTTTATAGAACCGATTATTTTGGACGGAAAATTTCCGTATTTCTTCATCCTCGTTGGCGAAGCTCTTGACGACGCGTATGCCGGACAGGTTCTCCTGCGCGGCGATGTTAATGTCGGCGATGCGTTCCAAATTCGTTTTATAAGACCGTTGGAGTTTTCTGTAAAAAACGAATACATAGAACGCGATACCCAACAAAACGGCGAAGATCAGCACCGCAAGCCGCCAATTAATGTACAAAAGAATCACGGTCGAACCCGTGAATTGGATGAAATAGGTTAAAGCCATAATCGGTACGTGGTGGTAAATCTCGGATATGCTGTACAGGTCGTTGGTTAAGCGGGACATGAGTTCGCCGGTGTTCCTCCCGTCGTAGAAGCTGAAGGGAAGCCTTTGGTAATGGGCGAAAAGCTCCGCGCGCAGGTTGCGCTCAATTTTCGCGCCCAATACGTGGCCCATCCAATCGTTAAACGTCCCTGCGGCTGTTTGGACGATGATAACGGCAAGCATTAACGCGCCGACGCGCAGTATTTCGGGGAGGACGGTTGACATACCCGACGCAAGGATATCGCTTGTGATATACCTCACAAACAAAGGCAAAACAAGCAAACACGCGGCCGATATAATGGCGGCGAACATATTCGCGGCAAAAAGGCCCTTGTACGGCCCGTAGTATGAGATGAACCTGCGGAGATTCGATGGCTTCCCCATGGTTACAGCTCCCGTTTTAAGAATCTCCCCGTATACGACCGCTCGCACTTCGCCACTTCCTCGGGGGTACCGTGGGCGACGATTTCCCCGCCCCCGTCGCCACCGTCGGGGCCGAGGTCGATCACGTAGTCGGCGGATTTGATCACGTCGAGGTTGTGCTCGATGACCAGCACCGTATGGCCCGAATCCACCAGCTTATTAATGCTGATGAGTAATTTTTCGATATCGGCGATGTGCAGACCGGTGGTCGGTTCGTCTAAGATGTACAGGTTATGCGAACCGCGCTTGATTTTCGCCAGCTCCCACGCGAGCTTGACGCGCTGGGCCTCGCCGCCGGAAAGGGTGGTCGAACTTTGCCCGAGGGTCATGTACCCCAGCCCCAGGTCGTCCATGATACCCAGCTTGTGGCTGATGTACTTATGTTCTTTAAAGAACGCCTTCGCTTCCTCTACGGTCAAATCCAGCACATCGCCGATGGATTTTCCGTTCCATTTTACTTCCAGCCCTTCCTCGGAGAAGCGCCGCCCCTTGCACACGGGGCAGGTCATTTCGATATCGGCCATAAATTGCAATTGCGTGGTGATGATGCCGTCGCCCGTGCAATGCTCGCAGCGCGTGCCGTTGGCGTGGGTGAGGGAGAAGTCGATCAGCTCGAAGCCCTTGGCCTTCGCGTCGTCGGTGGCGGCGAAGAGCTTGCGGATTTGGTCGAAGATGCCTACGTACGTGGCGGGGTTCGACTTCGAATTGCGCCCGATGGCGGACTGGTCGATGTTGATGATGTGGGTGATTTCGTCGTAGCCCAGCAGCATGTCGTGTTCGCCGGGGACGATACGCGCCTGCCGTTTTAACACGTCTATTTGTTTGAAGAGCGTTTCGTATATCAGCGTGGACTTGCCCGAGCCGCTTACCCCCGTGATGCACAGGAAAATGCCCAGCGGCAAATCGACCGTGATGTTCTTCAGGTTATTTTCCCGCGCGCCCATGATGGTGATGCAGTTATCGTTGGGGGCGCGGCGTTTCCTCGGCAAGCGGATATTCTTTTCGCCCGATAAATAAGCGCCTGTCAGCGATTCCTTATTCGCCGTCATTTCGCGGCTTGTCCCGCTGGCGAGGATGTTGCCGCCGTGGATGCCCGGCCCCGGGCCGATTTCGATCAGGTAGTCCGCGTTCTTCATCGTTTCCAAGTCGTGTTCGATGACGACGACGGTGTTGCCGATGTCGCGGAGTTTTTTCATGATATCGATGACCTTGGCGGAGTCGCGCGGGTGCAGGCCGATGCTGGGCTCGTCCATGATGTAGAGCATCCCCATCAGCTCGCTCGAAATTTGGGTAGACATTTTGATCCGCTGCATTTCCCCGCCGGAAATGGAGTCGCTGCGCCGCCC
>WRDO01000080.1 GCA_009779755.1 Defluviitaleaceae bacterium
ATTTTCCTCCGCTTCGCTGTTGTAACCGAATTCGTCCACGACGTTATTTGCCAAAACCTCTTTCAACTTCGGTACGAGCGTATCGGCGATGAGGCTTGATTTGCCGCTGCCGGAAACACCCGCCACACCCACGAGCAACCCCAGCGGAATGTCCACGGAAACGTTGCGCAAATTGTGTAGGTTACAACCCTCCAACCGAAGCCGTTTCGTTTTGTCCATGGGTTTGTATGACATTTTAACGGGCATTTGCAATAAACCGTTTAAATAAGGCGCTGTCATGGAACGCTCCGCCCGCATGAAGTCCGCGTAACTCCCTTGGAAAATCCGTTTCCCGCCGTATTCCCCCGCACGCGGGCCCAAATCCACGATATAATCCGCGGCTTGCATAAAGTTTACGTCATGTTCCACCGCCACGACGGTATTGCCGCGCCGTATTAAATTTTGGATGATTTCGATGAGTTTTTGTTTTTCCACTTCGTGCAAGCCGATGGTTGGCTCGTCGAAGATGAAAATAATCGAATCCATTTCCGCTATGATATAACTCGCCAGAAACAACCGCTGCACTTCCCCGCCCGAAAGCGTAGGCAGCGGCCGCGCCAACGCCAAGTGGTGCAGCCCAACGTCGGCCATGCATTCCAGCTTGGTTAGGATTTCCTCCAGGAGCTTCGTTTGGGTCGGGTTATCCTTAAGGAAGGCGATTAAATCGGAAATATACATATTTTCAAGGCGGGTAATCGTTTCGCCGCCGAAGGTCGTATGTGCCGCTTGTACGCCAAGTCCCGTCCCCTTGCATTTGGGGCAGTCAATATGGCGGACGCAAGTCAATTGTGTACCCCAATACCCGTGTTTCCTCTTTATGCTCCATTTATAAAAGTTAATTGTCCAATGAATGATGCCTTCGGTTGTCAACTGCTTTCCCCTGTGTTTAAACGGAAAACCGCCGTATTTAAACTTGTCGAAATCTTCTTCGGTAAATGACGCAACCGTTTGTTGCGGAGAAAAACCCGTCCATTCGCAAAAAAGCCGTATATGCCGGGCGTAATGCGCCATTTTTCCGTTTTTCCCCTCCGTGCCTTCATTACCGAACAAATTTGCCAGCGTCCGCGTCTTGTCGCGGAACAATTCGTCCTCGTCAACCGTATAAACCGTCCCCGCGCCCAAGCACCGCACACACATCCCCTTGGGGGAATTTTTTTGGAACATTTCCATCAAAAGCGGCTCGCCGTCGTCGTATTCGGGGTCGCGCGTCCCATAAGTTGCGAACAACGCCGCCAACATCGAGCCGATTTTCGTACGCGTGCCCACATTAGACCGAGGATTAGACTGCCGTGTAATGCGCTGCTCGACCGCAACCGTAGGCGACAAGCCCGTAATCGCGTCAAACGTCGGTACATTGTCCACCATAAATTGCGTGTTGCTAAACATCAAATACCGCCGCTTGCCTTCCTCGTAAAGCGTATCAAAAGCAAGGCTCGACTTGCCGCTGCCCGAAACGCCCGTTATAACGGTCAGCTTACCCTTGGGGATTTCGACGTCGATATTCTTCAAATTATGTAAACGCGCACCGATAATCTTAATCGCGGATGTCATGAAATCGCTTCCCTTGAAATTTTATGTGTGACCCTAAAGCAAATCCGGCCGACGCTCCCGCGTACGTTTGAACGATTGTTCCCGCCGCCAAGCATCAATCCTACCGTGATGCCCCGAAAGCAACACCTCCGGCACCTCCCGCCCCCGAAAAACGGGCGGCCGCGTATACTGCGGATATTCCAACCCGCCCGAAAGCACCTCCCCAAAACTCTCATCCCGATGGGACGCTTCCTTATTAATCACCCCGGGAATCAACCGCGAAACCGCGTCCATTACAACCAAAGCCGCAGGTTCACCCCCCGTAAGCACATAATCCCCAATCGAAACCTCGTCCGTAACAATCTCTTCAATCACCCGCTCGTCCACCCCCTCATAATGCCCGCAAAGTAAAATGATTTCTTTTTCTTCGGACAGTTCACGGGCAAAAGCCTGCGTAAAAGGTTTCCCCTGAGGGGAAAGGTATATAGTGCGAGGGGAAGAATGCTCTTTGCAATTAAACACATTGGAAGCCGATGATACGCGGGGAAGGAGGGCGGAGGAAAAAGGAAGGGGTTCGCAGCGACCGACTTCGCCTTCAAGGGAGCGCAAACCCCTTCCTTTTTCCCCCGCCCGGAAACCCCCGCAAACACCCTCCCAAGCACTATAAACAGGCTGCGCCATCATAACCATCCCCGCGCCCCCGCCATAAGGCGCGTCGTCAACCTGCCCATGCTTATTCACCGCAAAATCGCGGATATTCACCGTATTAACGCAAATAAAACCGGACGCAATCGCCCGGCCCAATATACTGTGGCTAACCATTTGGCCGATCATTTCAGGAAAAAGGGTAAGGACGTGGAAAGTCATGCCTTCAGCTCCCGCAAACCGTCCAATAAACGCAAAGTGACGAAACCCTCCGCCATATCGACACGAAGCACCACGTCCTTAATAGCGGGTACCATAAAAGCGTCAGTCATAGCGGATGTTATGACGTAAACATCGTTCGCCCCGGTGCGCAATACATCCGTAATTTCGCCCAACACCTCGCCGTCCTCGGTCTGCGCCGTAAGCCCGATCAAATCACGCACGAAGTATTCGTCCTCGTCAAGCGGCAACGCCCATTCGTCGGGGATGAGTAACGCGCTCCCGACCAACGCCGCCGCCGCGTTGCGGTCTTTTACTTCGGCAAGGGTAAGGATCACCATGTTTTTTTGGTAACGTACGGAGGATAGGGTGTATTTAGCAGCCGTTTCGCGGGGAGAGCGTACATACACTTCCTTAAGCAACCCAAACCGCGTCGGGTCGTCCGTCGTGGGCAGCACGCGCATTTCGCCGCGCACACCTTGGGGTTTTACGATAATACCGATTTCGAACATAATATCCTCCCGCGTTTGGACGTGAAACAGCATTGTAAACGAACATATTTATGCGCGCAACAAAAAAAACGCCGCGCATATTATATAACACGGCATGGTAACCGGGGGAGGGGAGCTTATGATAGCCCGCAAGCGGCGTTTGATGGGATTGATTTTTTTCTTTATCGGAATCGGTATGATCGTGCAATTTATGATGCCGACATGGGGTTTTATATTGGCTTCCGCTTTGATTATCTTAGGTTTTTGGTACGTGTTCGCGCGGTAGGGCCGTTCTTCCGCTTCCTTCGCAATATGCGCAATCCGTTTCCAACATCCGCGAAAGCGACGGCCGTGTTTTGCGGCGGGTCAATTGAACGAGCCCGAGCTCGGTCATGCCTATGATCTCCGTTTTTATACGGTCTTCCTTTAATTCGGCAGCCAAAACGCGCATTAAAACGGTTTTGTCGGCTATGTCCTTCATATCTATAAAATCCACGATTATGATGCCGGACAGATTACGCAACGTCAGCTGTTCGGCTATGGCGGCGGCGGCTTCTACGTTGGTTTGTAATACGGCGGCACGGAAGTCCAGTCCACCCGTAAACGCACCCGTATTTACGTCCACCACTACACACGCCTCGGTTTGCTCGAAGGTGATATAACCGCCGCAAGGGAGCCAAACGGTTTTTTCCAAAGCGCGCTCCATTTGGCGGGAAATGTTGTGTATGTCGAATAAGTCACTATTATTATGGATGAACAGGATATCCTTTAGATTGCAAGCGGACTGAGGGCAAATTGCTTTAATATGCTCATAATCCGCTTCGTGTACCCATATTTCATCCAAATCATCGGTCAACATTTCAACCAACAACTCCTCCGGCAACTCCGCAATTTTTTTCGGGTGGATGCGCGTAGGGGGTAAAGCGTATTTCGCCCGTTCTTCAATCGTGCGATGCAAGGCGATGAGCCGTGTGGTTTCCTCAGCCAGATTTTCTTCCGGTTGGCCGTCGGCATGGGTGCGGACGATTGCGCCGAAACCTTTTTCCAATACGGACCGGACTGCGCTGCGCAAACGGGATCGTTCGGACGCGCTGCCGATCTTATGGGAGACGCCGATTTCACCGCGCGGGCTTTCGCGGATGATCACGTTCCGCCCCTTTAGTTTTAATGCTTGCCCGCCGTACGGGCCTTTCGTGCGGTAGGCGTCCTTATATACCTGCATGAGGATCGGCTGCCCTTTTTTTACCGTATGGTTACGCGGCAGATTAATGAAAGCGTTTTTTGCGGTACCGATGTCCACGAAAGCAAATTGCCCGGGCAAGATATTTTGTATGCACCCCACGTAAACATGCCCCACCAAGGATTCGCTCCCGATGGGGTCGATGTAGATTTCCCGCAGTTTACCGTCCACGGTATACGCAATACGTACGCAGTCGGGTTGGCGGTCGATGAACAAACGCTTCATTGTTTAAATATAAAGCAAGCGAAAAGATGCGTCAAATATACAAAAGCGCAACCGACGGTTGACAAATTGCCAACTTATGTTGGTAGAATGGAAGCATCGATTACATTATACTTTTACCGGACGGAAGGAGCGCGTGTATGAACATCGGCGACCGCATACAATTCCATCGGATACGTCACGGCCTTTCGCAAAGCGGCTTGGCGGAACGGTTAAACGTCACGCGTCAATCCGTGTCGAAATGGGAACTGGGACAAGCCCTGCCCGATTTGGACAAGGTGGTACAATTGTGCCGATTGTTTAACCTAACAACGGACGAACTGATTTTAGACGGGCCACCCGAATATCTCATACCCAACCAACCCATCCTGCGTTGGGGTTTGTATCTGATCGTAAGGGATTTCAAAAAATCAATATACTTTTATGAAAAATTATTAAGCAAACGCACGACGATGATCGGGTGTAACCGTTTCGCGCAATTCCGCTTCGACGATAAATGCTGGCTGTCCATCATGAACGAAAGGCATTACCTTAACCGCAGCGGCGATGACGGCAACGACCATAAATTCGCGCTAAACCTGTGGATCAAGGACCTCGCGCAGGAGCATAAACGCGTGATCAACCTGCGTATCGGCCCCGTAACGGAAATCATGCACCCGCATTCCAATTATTACTTTTTTAATGTGATCGACCCGGATAAAAACGTAATCGAAATCACGGGTGACTATAAGGAGGAATAAAGATGACAACAGAACTGCGTTGCCAAAGCTGTTACATGCCCCTTAAAGAGGCGAAGGACCACGGAACAAACACCGACGGCGGACAAAACGACGACTATTGCTGCCATTGTTACGCAAGCGGCGCGTTCACGTACGAATCGACGTACGAGCAAGCCGTCGAAGATAATATCCCATGGTGGAAATCGGAAGGCATGTCGGACGATGACGCCCGCAACGCCATCCGTGCGGTGTTCCCGAAATTGAAGCGCTGGGCGTACGTCGGATAAAACCGGAAAAGTGAATATCCCCCGGGGTTGCCTTACCTGTATTGCCCCGGGCGGCAGGGCGGGCGGAAGTTCCAACGCCGCGCTGAACGCAATCGGGCGATGAACGGCTCCGTGCGCGAAGTGGTTGCATCGGTTGACAAGCACCCGATGCCAACCACATAACGCGCCCGTTCGC
>WRDO01000081.1 GCA_009779755.1 Defluviitaleaceae bacterium
GAATCCCGAAACACGCATCCAAGGCGTGTCCTGAAACCTTCCGCTTCAAGTTCCCGTTCGGTTTCCAACCTCGACTTCCCCATTAAAAAATTATCGAATATCCTCCTGACAATTGCGGCTTCCTCGGGGATTACAACAAGCTGTTCGCCTTTCCATTCATAACCGAAAACACGGAACTTGCCGTTCGGCGTTCCCTCAGAAAACCGCTTCCGTGTCGCCCATTTTACATTTTCGCTGAGCGACCGCACTTCCTCCTGTGCAAACGAAGCGAGGATGGTAAGCATCAATTCGCCGTCACCGCTCATGGTGTTGATGCTCTGTTCCTCAAACCGAACTTCAACCCCAAGTTCCCTAAGTCGCCGCACCGTTTCGAGCAGGTCGACGGTGTTACGGGCAAAGCGGCTGATTGTTTTGGTCAACACAATGTCAATCTTCCCGGCTTCGCAATCATCAATAAGTCTTTGGAATTCCGTCCTTGTTTTCAGCGTCCCCGTTTCGCCGCTGTCGGCGTAAACGCCCACATATTCCCATTCGGGGTGCTTTTGGATAAACGCGCTGTAATAGCTGACTTGCGCCGAAAGCGAATTCATCGTCCGCCCCCTTTCAACGGATACCCTTGCGTATGCAGCCGCCCGTTTCCGAGTCGGCAGGTTCGGTATGGCTTGCCCGATTTTTATGATTTTCCGCATTGAAAAACCTCCTTTCCTTCCTATATATCACTCGGAAAGGCTTTATTATCAAGGAAATCAAGCACTTCTACGGGGTATAAACTCCCCAAGGATGGCTTGTATTTTTCCCGCATTTTTGTATCAAATATGGCAAGTTCCCCATCGGTTAATAAATTTCTGCGAAGCATTTCTCGCCCGACTGCGAGTGTGGCTTGGTAGAGTCGTTCCCGTTCAAATTGCGCGGCGTTCATAAAACAACCCTCGTTTTAAAACGGCCGGCAACATAGCATGTGTGGGAGCAATATTTCCGTCCGGCGTTTCCGTATGAATGAAAAGCTGTTCCGCAGAATGAACATGAGAAGGCATATACCGCTTGCCGCTTTACATACTCCGGGTGGGCTTTCCACCACGCCCTGCGGCACGATTCCGAACAGAAGCGTTTCCGTTTTGCCCCCGGCGTATGGTTAAGCTGCCCGCCGCAATTCGGGCAGTCGTCGGTAACGGCAGGCTGTGGGATGTTTTTTCGTTTCGCGCCGAGACCGTTACGTTGGCAATAGGATTTAACAGTATTTATTGAGATTCCGAATTCATTAGCGATGGTCTTATACGTTTTACCTTTGTTTCGAAGAATTGCGATTCGTTCTTTTTCCAGTTTAGTCATAGGCGACACCTCCTATGTAACCCCCGAAAAAATGACGAAAACGAACCCCTAAAAATAAAAAACACCCCTCGTCGTCAAAAGACAGCGAGGGGCAGATCGATAGGAAATCAATTTATTTTGTTAGCTTTAACGCCATATTGATAATGAGCCTGTCCACATATTTCAAGCGGTTGTGGTTGGCAATCCAGTAGTCGGGGCTGTTAATCACGCCGTGTTCTACGAGGATATCAAGTGCGGCTGTTAAATCCATTTCGGCAGGGACCGGCGGTTGCTTTGAAACAAAATCTGTCGCTTGTTCAAACAGCTTTAATATGCTCTGTCCGTATGTAGTCCCCGGCACGGCCCACCGACCGTTCAAGTCTTCCCAACACGGAGCGATTCCCTTGGTAACAAGATGGGCGCGAGGGCTTGCGTTAGGTTGCTTCGGCGGCTCTGTGCTTGCGTATGCCTTCAAATGATGGATTTGCGCCCTCACGCCAATTAACGGCGAATCGAACCACGCACCCGCGCCGACCGGACTGTTGTTTACCGCGCCGATGCCCGCGTAATTATTCTGTTCGGGTAAGACTTGCCCGCCATACTTAAACCAACCTGTTTCAAGTATTGACTGGCAAAAAGCGATGTCACCCCGGACGCCCTCGATATTACCTTCGGTAATAAAGAACCGCGCCAGTTCAAGCGCGGTACAGTTTATCTTCGGTTCGGGGTTCTTAGAGATCAAGAAGGCGGCCAGTTGTTCGGCGGTTATAACTGGCACCCCCATAATCGGTGTTTTCGCATTTGGTTGTGATGGGCTGCTGTTGCCCGGAACATCACCTACACCCAAAGCTTCCAATATCACCTTAGCCTGTACTGTAGCGATATTTTTTAAGTTGATCTCTTTTAACAGGAACTCTTCATCCAGCCAATTGTCATGGAACCCGCTCTCCATCAAGAACACGCAGGGACACCCCGCTGCGACCGCCGTACGGATAACCCCGTAATAATCATCGCCGCCGTTGCCTTCTCGGGTTTTCGCACCACGGTCGGGGTTGTTCATCTGCTTGGCGACTACTGCGGACAGTTTCGCAGCGATTACTCTGTCATTGGGTTTTTTAACGGAATAGAAACATTCGCATCCCCGCACCGTCCCGTTGAAAGCGTTACTGTGTTGGGATATGAAAAAGTCATATCCCTTCGCCATTCCACCCCTCGCTTCAAGTGACGGGTCTTGCTTTTCTGAACGGGTGAGTGCCGCCGTAACTCCGTGGAACGCAAGGATGTCCTTAAGGAAATTGGAAAGCTTCCACATTCCCGCATATTCCTTATAACCATTCACACCGCCGTTAGCGTTACCCGGAGCGTGTCCGGGGTCAATTAGCACCTTCATCTTTCTTCCCTCCATCCATGTTTTCATTGCCTTTCTTTTTATTGAGCTGCGCCAAAGCGTCCCTCAGCTTATCGGGGACGGGCAGCCCGATGGCTACGGTGTTTTCCAACAGGGACAGCCCTTCGTTGGAAATATAAAAGAAGATCATCGCCGTCCGCAGAGCGTTGCCGTCAAACAGAAGGTACACATCGGCAAGATGGGCGACGCCGACGATAAGGAAAATCGCCAATTTCTTCATGATGCCATGCGCACCGATTCGGCTTGACAATATCCTTTCGTAGAAGGCCCGCATGACGCCCGTTATGTAATCTGCTACCACAAAAGCAATCAACCCATAAATAAAGTTGTCCATCCCGCCGAGGAACCACGAAAGCAAACCGCCAACGATGGCAAACCCCACTTTCGCCCATATCCAAATCGTCTTCATGCTCATCCTCGTTTCTTGAAATAAAAAAACCGCCCTGTGGTTCACAGAACGGTCATTAAATTATGTTTCATGCATCCTAAATCAGATGGGGATATCGTTCCCACGGAGCGTATTTCCAATCATTAGAAATAATACGCATTCCGCTTTGTCCGGGCAGAAACGTCGCGTCGCTATGTGGGATAATATTATTGTTTTTATCTCTGGCTGTTTCCGCGTTAAATGTTCCCTGCCAGATGTAATTCCAGCTACCCCAATTCGACTGGTCGCGCATAGCCAAAAGGCCGGAATCCCCATAATAATCATCGTGGTGAGGTACGGTTTGGAATGAAAAATCATAAATCCAGCAAACCATGTCTTTTGGCCTTGGCCGGGATGACCAATTCCACGGGAACCAATAGGAATCAATCTGCTCAATCATGTCAGACCCGGCTTTGCCGGTCGGATTCACAAATGTTTTGGTGATTATTTCTTTCCCCGGATTCCCGTCATACTGGGAAACTTGATTCGGCGCAACAATATCGCGTGGATTTATCCCACCGATTATTAATCCCGTTGTCTGATAATAGTCCGGATAATTCCCCGAACTTTCGTCGGAATTATACGCCCTCCACATCCACCCAAACGAATCCCCGTATAAATCGTAGGAAATATACTGGCCGTCCCCGAATATATCATAAGCTTCAAGATAGTAAGAAACATTCAAGGTTGCAAAGGTGGCATGCCCGGACGTCGAACCGATATAATGAGAGCCCATTTGCCTAACCAACGGAAGGCCCCAATAAAACGTATTGTAACATTCGAGAATTTTTCCTTCGAATTGGTCAACCCATTCCGGCTCTTCTTTAACTATGTACGCTTCATTTATGGGGTATAAAACATTATTTCGATGAACATATCCAGCCAAATTATTATGAACTTCCCCCTGCTTCTTCAACAGAATATCTTTTACGGGATACAATACTTTTACCACCGACCAATCACCGCCTTAATATTCCACTTCAATCAGATACCTTATCTGAACGCTGCTGTTGGCCGGGCGCGCGGGTTGGTTGCCGTCGATGGCGAAGCAGGTCAAAGCGTTCCGGTAATAAAAAAGCAAGCCGCTGTAATTTGATATCAGAATCGGCTTGTTCGTGGATGTCGGATTGAGGACGCATTGTTGATGATAAGAAGTTGATGGGTTTCTGTTGCAAGCGGATATAGTGCCGACTTGTTTGTTCGCCATTAAGTCCCATATGGGAGCCCTGTTACCCGACGTTGAATAAAAATCATAAAAATTGTACGCTAATCCATCTTTTAAAATAATGCTTCCGTTGTTGCCCGACATGATGCTTGTGTTGTAGGGGCAGCCCGGCATGGTTTGAAGGGTGGCGTTTACGTTGTTGACGAAATCCCCGCGCCACCATCCCGTGCTGTAGTAATAATAAAAATTGCCCAAAACCACGAACACCCTTGATGTGCTTGGATACGAGGTTATATTGGTCGGCGATAACGTCCTGATCGGCGTCCCGAAAAAATCGTCGGCAAATTCGTACACCCTGCGGTTCGCTGCTGTTGACGAATACGCCATCACATACACCCGGTCGTCGTCGGCGTGAAGCCCGATGCACAGGGTGGCTGCCGTTCCGGTTACCGAGGATATGTCCACCGTACGCTTGCTGTTCTCCAGCGGATTATAAACCGTTACGATTCCGGCGCTATTTATCATGTAGCCGGTTTGGTTCTTGTAAACGTAATGGTTCGCTTCGATAACATACGGGAACCGCTTCGTAGGATATACAGGTAGGTTTTGCGTCGCAAAGTTCCCGTATTGCATGGTGATGCCCAAGCTGCCTATTTCCTCCGGTATCTGCGCCGGCGTAAAGTCGTACACATACTGCCACTTCATTTTCATTTCACTGGCAAAGTATCTGGCCACATACGATTCAAGCGTGTTGTAACCTCCGCGATAAATGCCGCTGGCGTCGCCCCCGATCCTGCCCCAGCCGATGATATTGCCGCGCAGATATTGGAAACCTTTATTCGGAGGCGTGTTGTCGTCGGTTATGAATAAAGTTTCAATCGCCGTGGAGTTCAGGATGTTGTACCAAGCGGTTGAATCAAACTGGTCTGTAAAAACGAGGTTTTTGCTGTCAATCCGTTCCTTGGTCTTGCCCGTTATAGGGTCTTTGTAGTCAATCCTCACATAACCGGCGATGCTTCCGATATCGGGCAGATTGTTTAACTTTACATTTTCACGCATTGATGGACGCCTCCTAAAATTTCTCAATTATTTCTAATAC
>WRDO01000082.1 GCA_009779755.1 Defluviitaleaceae bacterium
CTTTTTGGCTATTCGGCAAGCGACACGTTAAAATACGCGCAAAACCTCTACGAACAAAAGATTTTAACCTACCCGCGCACGGATTCCCGATTCATCACGGAGGACATGGCGGCGGGGATTCCCTCCCTCGTTACAAGCGTAGCCACTTCCCTGCTGTTTATTGGGAATATCGGCACTATCAATGTACTCCAAGTGGTGAATAATAAAAAAGTCACCGATCACCACGCCATTATCCCCACCGCAGAAGCCGTTAAGGTCAACCTTGATTCTTCCCCCGCTGAAAAGAATATCCTTATGATGGTATGCGCACGGCTGTTAGCCGCCGTATCACCGAAGCAACGGTACGCCGAAACGGTAATAACGGTTGAAAGCATGGGATGTGTCGGGGTTAATTTTACCGCCAAGGGTAAGACGGTCATTGACGAAGGTTGGAAAACCGTTGAAAACGCATTTATGGCGGTGTTTGGAAAGAAATCTGCCGCCAATGACGCGGAGCAAGACGAAAAATCCCTGCCGAACCTCACCCAAAACCATGAATACCCTGCCACGGTAAATATTAAAGAGGGGTATACCTCCCCGCCCAAATCCTTTACGGAAGATACGTTGTTATCCGCGATGGAAAATGCGGGCGTAGAGGATATGCCCGAAGATGCCGAGCGTAAAGGCATTGGCACTCCCGCTACCCGTGCAGAAATCATAGAAACGCTACTGCGCCGTGAATATATTATCCGTAAGAATAAGTTGATTTTGCCTACGGAGAAGGGTATCGGGGTTATAAAGGTTTTGCCGGATGCGGATTCCATAAAGTCCCCTATATTCACCGCCCAATGGGAAAGCGATTTGAAGCGTGTCGAGCGCGGCGAATTGTCGGCTGCCGAATTTATAACCGCCATTTCCAATTATGTAAGCAATGCCGTTATGGAAAACAAAACCGTGCCGAACGATAAAAAATCATTATTCGCTTCTGCGCCGAACGGTGAACATAACGGCAAGCCTGCCGAGATTTTAGGCGTATGCCCGCGTTGTAACAACGATGTGGTCGATAATAGGGATATGTTTTTCTGCATGAATAGGTGGTGCAAGTTTACTTTATGGAAGGACAGCAAGTTTTTCACGGCAAAGAAAAAGACACTCACCAAAACCATTGCCCGCGCCCTCATAACCGAAGGGCGTATTTTTATTAAGGGGTTGTATTCGTCTAAGACGGACAAAACCTATGATGCCACGATAATCTTAAACCACGAAGGGGAAGATTATCCCACGTATTCAATGGAGTATGAAAAGAAGCAGTAAATATTATGCTGTAAGTAATCGGGGCTTTTTGTGAAAGCAGAAGCCCCGATTTTTTGTTGGGGGGGGTGTATTTGTGGCATTGGGAAGTGATTATACGAGCTGTACCGTTTTGGTGTACGCTCCAAACAATAAGTATATAACCGAGGATACGATTTCCGAACACGATAAAAAACAGCAATGGATTGAATTGCGGCGTGGGTTGCCCCAATCATTAAGGGTTGCCGATATTTGCTCATTACTTATTTTAACTGCCCCATCCCCCTGCGAATACAAGGGTCGTGTGGTTAGGGATATGTCGCGGTTTGTATTCGCGTTGTTCAAAGGCCAAGAAAAAGAAAACCGCCGCATGGAACGGTATGCGGTTAATTTCACGGCTACCGTTGAGGCTTTAATAATTGACGGTGAAATCTTCCCCCTGTTTGAAATCTTAGCGGTAAATATTATCAACATAAGCCGTACAGGGGTTAGGTTCAGCGCACCGTCCAATTCTTTTCTTGTCAGGGATAGGTTTACGTTGCGCATGAAAATAAGCGGTAACGACAGACTGTTTACCGCCGTTGCGGTTAATTCCGTTGATAGAGGATGCTTTACCGAATATGGTTGCCGCTTAATTGGCGAGTAGGAAAGGATGTGGGTGCGATGGATAAAGGTAACGCAAGTCTTAGCGTAATTTATATTAAAGACTTACAAACGGGGACATACGCCACGGAAGATATATATAACTATGACGCAAGCCGCCTTCTGATAAAAGGCGGTACTTTTTTGGATAACGATAAATTGGTTAAGCTACGGAATTTTAACAAAGGAAATGAAATTGTTTATACCCGTCATAAACAAGCGGATAAACCCATTGATACCCGCAGACAAATCCTTGAAGAAAAAACGGGCTACGCCGCCGTTAAGCAAGAAGCGGTGGAGCTGCTTGAAGAAATAGCGGAAAAGAAGGTTATGGAAAGTGACAACCTATTAAGCATTTCCGACGATTTAACAAAGCGATTGGATTTTGCAAACGCCGCTACAATCCTTTCCCTCATTAACGCCCTCGCTCCCGTGGACGAATACCTACAACGCCATTGCGTGAATACGGGGTTGTTGAATGGGCTTATGGGTAAGTGGCTTGGGTTAAATAAGGAAACGATAGACCGTCTTGTGTTGATTGGGTTATTGCACGATTGCGGAAAAGCACTCTTGCCGCCGGGTATTTTGAACGCCCCCCGTAAGCTGACCGTCACGGAATATCAAATCATAAAAACGCATACGATCCGAAGTTATGAACTGCTTACCGATTTCCCCAATGTTGTGCGGTATGCGGCGCGTGGTCACCACGAAAAAATAAACGGAACAGGCTACCCCGACCGTTTATTGGATATGCGCATACCGATTGAAGCCCGTATAACGGCTATATCGGATATTTACGACGCGATGGTGTCGCAACGCGCTTATAAAAAGCCCCGAAGTCCATTTAATGTTTTGTCGTTTCTCAAGGAATTGGCGGGGGAAGAATTGGATGCCGGATTGGTTGATTTGTTCATTAGATTTATGCCGTTAGAACTTATCGGCAAAAAGGTCATGTTGTCGGATGGGTCAATCGGGGTAGTGCGTTCGTTTGACATTCACGACATTGAATTTCCCACGGTTGAAATAGATGGGCGGACGATAAAAACGGACGCTTATTTATTTTGTGTATCTATGTTTTAGGTGAGGGGGGTAGTCATGCACAATATTATCCGTATTTTCCCACGGCGTACAAAAGCCACGCCGGATGATTCGTTGGCCTTTACCACTTCGCCAACAAAGGAAATTTTATGCAATCTTAATAAAATGAACGGTAATATAAAAGAAGCCCATGTTTCCGTAGCGTTCACATACGACATGCCCAAAGCGGTACAGCTTGCACAGGATTGGTACAAGGCAGGGTTTGGGGTAAAAATGGGCGGGCCTGCTTTTAACTCGCCCGGCGGTGACTTCGTACCGGGTCTTTACTTAAAAGAAGGTTATGTCATTACTTCCCGTGGGTGTCACGGGAGTTGTTGGTTTTGTTCATCGCCGCAGCGGGAAGGTGGTATACGGGAATTACCCATACAATCGGGTTGGAATGTCCTTGATGATAATTTATTGGCTTGTTCCGATTCGCATATAAAAGCCGTTTTTGAAATGCTTTTCCACCAACCCCAACGCCCTGTTTTTACGGGTGGGTTGGATAAATACCTTTTACAGGAGTGGCATGTAGATTTATTACGGCAAGCGAAAACCGAGCGTATGTACTTTGCTTATGATTCGCCGGAGGATTTTGATGCTTTGATAAACGCCGGAAAAATGCTTCGGGACGGTGGTATTAAAGACACTTCGGGGCATAAATTGAAATGCTATGTATTGATTGGCTACCCCGATGACACGATGGCAAATGCCGAAAAACGGTTGTTTGATACTTGGCGGGCGGGCTTTTGGCCGTATGCCATGCTGTACCGAAACGAACAGGGTGAAACTGCCGAGGATTGGCGTAAGTTTCAACGCACATGGGCTAGACCGCAGATTGTTTACCATATGTTGAAAAATGGTACGTAAGAAAAAACTTTATGAAAGACAAAGGCACGGTTTTATCCGCGCCTCTGTTTTTTATTGGGATTCTATACCCGTTCCGACCTTTCGGCCTAAGTTGGAGTAGCTAACTCCTTCTTGTTTTCCACCTTAGTGTAACATAGATTTCATCGGGTTACAATGATGAATTTTTACTTCGTTGAAAACTGCTTGTATACCGTCTGCTGTCTGTTTTGCATCCAATGGATAGGACACATCCGATATTATTTCCTTTATTTCATTTTTTAACGCAGTAATTTTTTCTTTATTCATGCCAATTCTTTGGAGTTTGATTACAGTATATGCCAAATCTACCGCTTTATTGAATCGTTCCTCATCGTACGCTTTTTTAAGAATTGCTATTTTTTTATCGTGGTCAAGGTTGTAAAGCGTATCGCGCATAAACAAGACATACAAACTTTCAAAGGTTCTACTGTCCATCGGAACGGTTATCCTGCCTTTTCCGCTCTTTAATGCTCTAAAACGATTGCCATTAACGGTTCGTACTTGATTGAAAACCGCATACGTATCCTTACTCCTTATATTTGACGGCAATCCTGTTATTTTACCTATCTTAATTTTGTTTACGCCATCGCCATTTGCGGAACTTGTCAAAGGCATAACTACAAAAGTGTGTTTATCATTATTTCTTTTCAAAACGACGGATAAATGCAGTCCATTAAATTCACCGTCACGTACAGGTTCATAATCCACATAATATATATGTCCAACTTGTATGTCTGATGATTTCAATAACTCACCCCCATGCAGTAAAGATACATGATTCGGGTTATTATTACAAGTTGGCCAATGATGATAACAAATAAAGGAAGCGATAATTTATGGATTTTATTTTTCAAGACACACAGGACAATAAAGATGTGTTATATGAACTCCACGACCCTGTTAGGTATCGTGATTTCTTGCGTGTGGTATCGCATTTTTATCATTATAGTTGGCGCAATATTTTGTTAATATACACGCAAATGCCCCACGCGACCAAATTGGCGGATTTTGACCGATGGAAGGAGCAATATGGGCGTAGGGTTATCAAAGGCGGCAAGACCATAAAAATCAAAGCTCCGATTGAACAAAAACCCGTGAAAAAAATAGTTAGTAAAACCGACCCTCTTACCGGGGCGGTTATGTTGGACGGTTCGGGCAAGCGGATTATAGAGGAAGTATTCATTACCCCTCCTGTGCAGTTTGGGGATGTTAGGCTGCTTGATATATCCCAAACGGAAGGTAAGCCTGTACTGCGGTTGGCGGGGGATGTTGTTTCCGATGATGCCCTGCGTTGTGTGTTTGGTGAGGTTTTGGGTAATTTACTGCCTGTGGCTAGGACAATAAACGATGATTCCGATTTTAACGGTGTTATTCAACAACTCGTCTTTGAACGTCTTGCGCGGCTCGAAAGGCACGGCGGTACTTATTTTGAAAACATAGGCTTTTTTGTTGCAAGCGTTACCTTTGTGGTATGTTGCCGCTTTGGGGTTGA
>WRDO01000083.1 GCA_009779755.1 Defluviitaleaceae bacterium
GTAGTGGGGTTCGGGTTCAGCACCGGGAGGGGCTATGTTTTCAAGGGAAGCGATAATCAAATTACTTCTGCCGTTGAAAAACTCAAGCCCGATATAGGGGTCGTTAGTGGGATTTTCGCGTATACGTTCAAGTCTTGGTTTATACGGCACGTCAAGCGGGAAATGTTCTGCCATGATTTCATAAACTTTTTCCGCGATTGCGATGGGTAAAATAAAACCAATGACCGCGCCGTTATCATCCTTCACAACCAACCCATGCTTGCGGCTTTCATAATCGTCGGCGTTTGTTACGTTAAGGGATGCACCGTCACCAAATACATCAACAAATGTTTTGTTATACGTAAAATACTTAGTGCCGTCCGTAAAAAGGATGTTGTCATGGACGCTATCCTTATACGGCTTGTAAGCGTGGTTTCGGCTTGTATCGAGGTTGTATAATTCGCCCTCCGTTTTCATGGTACGCAAAATAACTTCATTCTCAACGGGAACAAGCGGCGGGAGTGGTTTTTTGCGTTTGTCGGCGTTCCTGTAGAGATTTAATTGTTCCGCTACCTTGTTAATATCCTGTTCGGCGGGCTTGAAGATGAAATATTTATTGGAAATGAAAAGCTGACCGGAATCATCCCTAGCGTACAGGAGATGGTTTGTCGGGTCGTTAGGGTTGCGAAACATATCCGCAATGGCACGGGTAATGGGTAAACCGCTTGAGGGGGCGTTTTCCGCTACGGCAGCCCGTGAATGTTCCCGTTTGTTGATATAATCCCATTCTTGCGGGGTAAGGAATTGTTTATCGTCCAGTAAAATTCCTATTCGATGCTGTACCTTATCCCACGGTACGGTTACGGGCGTTGTTCCGTTGTTGATAACGGTGATGCCGTCCGTATCACCACCGAACGCTTCACGTAAAAAATCCGCTGTATCTAAAGCACGGGCGGATTCATCATACGCCATATACTCATACACGCGGATTTTGCTTTCATTGTCGCCGTTCCATGCAATGATGGCGTTGTCTATATCCTCTTGGGTGACGGGTATGGATTGGGTGGCGGCGATTTCTTGTTCCGCTTTTTCGTCCGCTTGAATGGCGGCGATTTGCTCCTTTTCGGAATAAAGACCGTGGATTTCGTTGAATACATCATTAAGGGTTAATTGCGTGGGTATGGTTTTTGACGGTGTGGTACTCCGTATTGGTGTGTTAATCCTTTTGGATGTGTCGGCGGCTTCGGTGGAGGTTTCACCCGCTTTACCTTCTAGTAAAAATGGTGAAGGTTGTGCGACAAGTTCATAATTCGGAAACAGGGTATATTCGCCTTTTTCAAAAGCCTTTAGGTTATCAAGGGTTTCCCTGCGGCTGTCATGGTAACGGTGGTCGGCAGGGGTTTCTTGCATAACGTCAACCATAGACAAAAGAAGATCGGCGCGTATATCGGGATTGTCGAGCAAATCACCGACACGACGGGCTTCGTGCCAAAAATAAGCGGAGTGCGAAATGGGGATAGGCGGCGGCGTTTCGGTATTATCATAAAAACGAATAATACTTGCACCAAGGATTTGCCGTTCATACGACGGTAAGCGGTCAAGTTCGTTTGGGGTCATGTATTCGCCGTTTTTGATAAGGTTGTTAATTCGCTCTGCGACGTTCGCCCAAGCAAGGCTAACCTTTGCGGAAGGTTCTAAAATTTTGCCCTTTTTTAATGTAATGCCGTTACTGTCATGGTTTTCCCAACTGCTATCGACATTGGGAATCCCGATGCTGCTACCTCCCGTACCGTATTCATCACGTAAGAATTTTGTCCGTTCCCCTGCGCTGTGTTCTTGAAGGAAATAGGAAAATATACGAAACTTACTATCTTCAATGTTTGACCCCATTTTTATACGCGCGTTAATTTCTTCGTTTGTAATAACGCTCATAGCAGGGTCAAGATTGCTGCCCGCAAAAAAGCCGCTTGTTTGGGTGTTGTCCCTTGCAAGCGGCTTTTCGAGTGTTCCGTTTAATATAGATTTATCGGGCGGCGGCGTAGGTGGCGGTTCGGTTAGCCGTAAATCAACTCCGTTTTGATTATTTCCTCCACTTGGGCTTTCAAAGCGTTCATGTGTCCCACCCATGCCATCGGGTCGGTGTTCTTCAAATCCTCCGATATGGGGTTGGCTTTCACCATTTGCGCCATCATGAATTCTATCCTGTCCTTCGCTTGCTCCTCTATCTCGTGGCAATGGAGGAACAGCTTGCCTGACATTTTCAAGTCCGTGTAGATTATCCGGCGGTGTTCCTTGAGGAAGTTCTTGCGCATCAAACCCCACTTGGTCAACGATGGCAGCTTCTTCTCGGTTTCGGGAATCCCGATGTCGGGTATCAAGTAATCCCCTTCCCAACGATATGTTATCTCTACCTTCGGTGCGGGCGTTCTGCCTGTTTTGGTTGCGGTCATGGGAGTTGCTCCTCTCTTTTCGTGCAAGCCGCGCTTGCTCCTTGTCGTGTTCTTTTATGGCTATTCCGATTTCGCGTAAAACATTTTCGGAAATCGTGCTGATGCCTTCGCCAAGTGCCTTTAATGATTTGGGGTTATCAAAATCGTCAAGGTGTTGGAAAAACGCGCTGTCTTGGCGGGTGTAAGCCGTAGTATCAAGCCCGCATCGTGACATAATCATGTAGGCGGTGCTTTCGGCTAGTGTCGCTTCAAAATTATTTATGTCGGAAATGACCGTTCCTTCAACTTCAAAGGCTTGTAAAATATCGTCAATATTTTCTTCAATATAGTCCTTGGCAAGTTCGGCGGCGAGGGTGGGGATTTCGTTTAAGGGATGGCCGATTACTTGGGTGACGAGTTCTTCATGCTCAGGGCGCATTTGCCATATATAAGGTATTTTGGGGTTATACCGTCCCTCGGTGGTATCAACAAAATCAAAAACATACCGTAATTTCTGTTCGCCGTCCGAATCGTCCAATAACGCGATGCCTTTTGACCCTCTAATAATGGAGCGGCCTACGGGCTTGTTCCATGTCTTTAATTCGGCGCAAGCGGTGGCATTGGGCTTTTGTGCGTGGATGAGTAGCTGTTCATCGAAGCTGTACTTGTACATACGGGCGGCGGTGGTAAGCATATTCGTCCAACTCGTTACATCGTTTACGACATATCTACCGTGTGCTTCCAGTAAATCGTTGTAATGCAAATACTTATTAGACACCTAAATTTCCTCCTTTACTATACCACGCATGGCGGGTACGTGTCAACTTTATCGCTACCCACTTACATTGTTGTGGGCTTCACTTTTCTTTTTCGCGTCCTTCATTTTTTCGATGAAAGAAACGGGGGGTTTGCGTAGATGATTGATAAATGCGTCTAAAATCGAATTGTGGGATGCTATGTGAAAAGTGGGATGGTTGTCACCGCTCCCCATGCCGTCGTTACGATAAGCCTCTGCCCATGAGATATTTTTTGTAGAAAAACCGTTGGGGTTAAATTGGATATGCTTGGACAACACCCACATCATCCGTGCCTTGCCGTATCTGTCGAGCAAGTATTCCGCAGGGGTGGTTAGGTTGTAACGGTCTACACCTTTCTTATATTTTTGTATGGTTGCGGTTATGGCTTCGACGCAGTCAATGTCTGTACGGCGGCTAATATCGTAGTTTTCCAATGCGTTGTGGTTTTCCGCTTCATTGGCTGAGAATCGTATAAAAGGTGCTTCCCTTCGATTTTCCGGCAGGGCGGGCGGCGTTGGTGGTTTATACGGCGATGGCGATACAGGGGATGGTGGCAGGGAAACGGGAGGGGCTTCAATTTGGGATTGCGTTGTAATAACTGCTACCGAGGGGGTGGGTTGCACCGCAGTAATAAATTCGTTTTTCGTTATATCATCATCGTGTTTTTGCTTTACATTGCGTCCTTCCTCCCCTACGAATGAAAGTAATTTTTTGAATGTGCGTCCGTTGGCGTAAAACGAGGTAACGATGCCATCTTTACGGATAGATAAAATATCGCTGATAGCCAATGTACGCCCCTTGTAATCATCCGGCCGTTCCACGGTAAGCCACATAAAAATACCCTCCGGCGTGTCGGAGGGTGGAGCGGGCAATGGAGCGGTGTAAACAATGCGGTAATCATGTCGGCTTATTTCAAGTTCATTTAATTGCAATTCCTCATATGATTTATACGCCGTGGGTATATCCTCTGATTTAATTTGATAGACAGCAAACGCATCACCGCTGTCATGGAGGTACTTAGCCTCCAGTATGGCTTCGGGGTTGCCGGATAATAAAGCGATATATTCACGGGAATTTTGCCATACACCACAAGCCACGCCGAATAGTCCCGCATGGTTGGTTATATCGGAATCATAACGCGCCATTGCTTCGGTGTTATCCTTGTAAAGCATGTAAACAGTCATATCACGGCGGAACAGGGTAAGGGCGCGATCTTGGGTCAGCGGCAGGAGTTCGGGTCGGGTGTAACCGTATTGATTGCGTTCGGCTACGGTGATTGCCGAGTCGGGTGAGTACTTCATTAACGGCGGGTCGGGCAGCTTGGGACGTTCAGTTTGCATGAACGGTTGTTTTTGGGTTGGTTCATGTACCGCCGACGGTTTTACGATGTGGTGGCTAAATGCTACCCCTGCGATTGTTTCTGTATGCAATTCGGTTGTATAAATCGGGGTTGTTTGCGGTTCGTTTGGGAATTTTGGCTTCGCTTGTACTTCTTCGAGTGGTACTATTTTTGGTTCGTTTCGGGGCTTGGGGAGCGTCATGGGGTCAAGCCCACGTTCTCTACATACCAAGGCAAATCTTTCCTTGATTATGTTGATTATTATTTCGGATTGATTTCTAATCCCCTCTAATGTATCTGCGTCAATGTTGCTTAAATTGGTGGGGTCAAACGCCGTCAACTCCGAATCAACATCAACCCCAAAGCGGCAACATACCACAAAGGTAACGCTTGCAACAAAAAAGCCTATGTTTTCAAAATAAGTACCGCCGTGCCTTTCGAGCCGCGCAAGACGTTCAAAGACGAGTTGTTGAATA
>WRDO01000084.1 GCA_009779755.1 Defluviitaleaceae bacterium
ACCATCGGTATAGATATCATGATTGCCGCCGTCCCGTTTAAAATACCAACCGTTGCGTTCTAATATTTTTATCCAGTCCCTGCGTTTCATAGCTTACCCTCCAGACACCATACTATACACATTTCTTACACATTTAACAAATTTTATTAACCGTTATAACCCGTATGGCCCCCTTCCCGCACGCATACAATAGTATGAAGCGAAAGGGGGATTTTTATGAACCAAGCAACCCACAACCATATCCGCCGGTTGGATATTTCCTTGGGCGGCGGTTTAAACGGCGGGCATACGCGCGTGGATACGATTAATCACCCGATTTTGATCATCGGGCTGGGCGGTACGGGGGTGGACGCGCTCCTGCGGGTTAAGTCGCAAGTGTACAGGCGTTTCGCCGTAAACGGGAAAAAGCCCGACAACATCGAATTCCTCGCCTTCGAAACCAACGAACACGATAAAAAGAAATATTACGGCTTAGGGCTTGAGGCGCATGAGCTGGTGCTTTTATCCAACGCGGGCATCGGCGCGATCTTAAATAACCGATCGACCTTGCCGGATTACATACGCGATTGGCTCGCGCCCGAGCTTACCATATCGGACGGCACAAAAGGGGCGAGCGGCAACCGCCAAGCGGGGCGCTTGCTTTTGTTTGAAAAAATCAATTCCACGATTGACGCCGTGGACAATAAAATGCGCGGTCTGCGCGTCAACGCGGGGAATAAGCTGCTGGTATTTATTCTAACGGGTTTGTCGGGCGGTACGGGCGGCGGCATGTTTTTGGACGTTGCTTACATCGTGCGCGGCTTGATGGAGCGCGACTACGGCGCGAAGGGCATCGATCGCGCGGACATCATGGGATATTTGTTCACGCCCGACGTACACATAGCGGGTAACGCGCTTAACGTACATACCGAGGAATACATCCAACGCAACGGCTACGCGGCGCTTAAGGAACTCGACTACTGGATGAATATCGAGGAACGCGCGGGCGAACGTTTTATACAGCGGTACGGCACGCGGCTTACGGTCAACTCGGGTTTGCCGCCGTTTAATTTGTGCCATTTGGTGAGCGCGACCAATATCGACGGCGTTTACTTGAAGAACGCGTACGACTTTTGCCTAAACGTCACCGCCGAAAACGTCGTTAACTTCCTCGCGCAAGAAGAAAAGAGTACGGGGCAGGAATTCGCCATCCACGACTACAATTCCAATCTGCTGGCCAACATCGCCGCCATGAAGAGCGGATTGCCCGCCGGTACGGACCACAGCGCAAACTATGTTTACAATATTATAGGCGCGTCCGCGGCGGTATTGCCCACGGGGGACCTGACCGCACGGCTGGCGCACCGTTTGTTTGAAGTGATGGACGAGATGTTTTATGCCGAGCCCGACACCTACGGTTTAAAGGATTTTATCCACGGAGCGGGGATCGATTCGGATACGCTTGCACGTACGCTTGGTGTGCCTCCGCTTAAATTGGATTATGCCGGGACGGATTTTTATTCTTACACAAACGTAATCAAAACCCGCCGCGTGGACGTGGACGATAAGTTAAACGACCTGTATATACAAGCCAAACCTTCACCGGGCAACGCCAAACGTGATGCCGCCGCCGCGGTCGAATCCGTTGAAGCCGCGTTGCGGGAAGCCTTCCTTAACCCAAGGCAGGGGCCGATCTACGCCGCGCGGCTGGTCGAAGGCGAAGCGAACCCTTGCTTGCTCCCGTGGATGGAAACCTGTATGGGGTTTTTACGGGAAAAACAAAAACAAGCCGCCGAAGAAACCGAAACGCATGAAATCACCGCCGAAAACCTGTTCGAAGCGGCACGTAAGGCCCTGTTCTTTGCCCGCGAGGGGAAAAAGAACGCTTACATCGCCGCCAAGGTACGTGCGTACCAATCGCGCTTGCAAGGGGATTGCTTCAACCATTTGATCGATATATACAAGCATATATATGCCGCGCTCGAAGAACGGAACGGACGCGTGTATAAAAAATTCGCCGAAGCGCTGCGGGAGGTAAAAAAAGTATTGGCGAAAAATACCGACGCTTTCGCCGCCGCCGAATACGGCCGACACACCATACCGATACCCGACGGGGAAAAGGAAATAAACGAAATCTTCAAAAATACGGGGACGGAGGCATTGATTAAGGATTTTTCAAAATCACTTTTGGAAAATACCGAACGTTGGACGGACGAAAGCAAGCTCGACATCGCCGGTTTCCTTTCCGGGTTTATCCATGAGCGGTTCGGTACGGTTACGCGGCGTTCGATGGGGGATTATCTGTCCGAGGAAATTGTGGAGGCCGATATCGCCCCCCGTTTGTACCGCGACGCGTTGCCCGTCTTCCATTTGGACGACGCTGCGGGGTTATACAGCTTCCCGTCGTACGGTATGGTGAGCGTACCCAACGACGCGCCCGCCGTACTGCGCGGCATCGAACGTTATCGTGAAGATTCCCTTTCGGGTTTAAAATTTAATATCCGACGTTCAAAAATGACCGACCGTATTTTTTGGCTTAACACGCAAAACGGCGTACCGTTGTTTGCCTACACACCCTTGCGCGTGTATGAAGCGCTGTACGAGCGTACGATCGACGGTAAGGAAGGTGTGGGGCGGCATTTTTGGCACAACCTTCCTTCGCCGCTGCCGGAAAGCCTGTGGGGTGAAACGTATTCGAACGCCCGCGTAAAGGCCGAAAACGACCGCGCGCGCGGGGTCTTTTCCGACGCGTTACGTTTGGGCAGCATCGTGGAGGCAAATCCTTCCCCCAACAGCCGCTTCGCCGCGGTTTTGCGGGAGGATTTCGACCCCGAACCGTACGCCTTCGACGATACCGCGGACCCGTACACCATCCATGATTTATCGCAGCAGTTGCGCGCGTTGCAAACGAACGGCGGTACGCCCATCGTGGAGAAGCGTCCCCTGTTTAACAGCCCGAACGCCGAAAAGGCTCTGGCGCATTTCCTGCGTAACCCAAAACTGGTCGAATCTGTACGCTCGGAAAATGAAAAACACGAAAAAATCGCGGAAATATTACGCGCGCTCACCGATTTGCAAACCGCCCGCGACCGCGAAAAGACCGACACGGATGATTTGCTGACCGCTTTGGCGTGCGAAGCTATCACCAAACAAAACGGGCGGTATCTGTACGACAATACCACGGATGAAGCCTTTTGGCCGCCGCCCGACCATCCCGAGCACGCCCTTTTCCTCGACTATAAAAACCTCCCCCCCGATAAAAGGGAGCGTATAAAGCGCCGCGCCAAGGCTAACCGCGAAGCCTTCCCCGAAGGCAAACATTTATTAAACCTGCGCAAATGGCAGGGGACTTTTTCCCTGCGTAAGGAAACCCTCGACGGTGACAGGGACCCGTCGAACGCGGCGGCGTACAATTTTTACCGTAACGCGCTGCTCCGCATAAATACGCACATCGCAGCGCTGGTATAAAACAATGGTGCATCCCGTCCTGTATATTTTTTGGGAAGACGCCTGCGCGACGGAACATGAAATACGAAAACGCGCCGAAAAGGCCCATCCGCACGGAGGGGTCTTTACCTTGTGCGCGGATAAAAACGAAGCGGATACACGCAAAGCCGTGCAAACGGTAAAAGCGCAAATCCAGCGTAACGAGGCCGGGTTAAACCTCAAGCGGTTGCATACCTATGTAGTGGTACAAGCGCATCGGGCAAGCCCCGACGCCATCGAAACGGATAACCTCACCCGCTTGCGCGGTTGGCTCGCGGGGGATTTTGCCGTGCCTGACATGAACCTGTGCGTACTCCTGTACGAATCGCTGGAGCCGTACGAAGGCGAGGATATGGAATACAATACCCGCATGGAACAAACACGGGCGTTCCTGTCCGCTTTGCCCGGCTTGTCCGCGTCTTTCGCCCGTACCTTTTTATTAAGCGACCGAAACGAACGCGACACCGTCCATCCCTCGCATTGGCCGCTAATATACGAAACCCTGACCCGCCTGCCGTCGGTGCATACGACGGATTCCCGCCTGTACGAATCCTTGGAGGCGAAAACAATCGGGGAGGGGACGTTGCTTTACCTTACGGCGGGAATAGAACTTGACGCCACCGACATACCCGCGGCGTTATCGGATATTATCTCGCCGTCCATACCCTTCCATGAAATTACCGATCGGATGATGAGCGTCGCCGCCAACCCGATCGGTATCACCAAGCTGCGCGGCTTAACGCTCGCGGAGGCGGAAAGGGCCTTATTCGGCAGCAGAGCGGAAATGTTTTACACGGGAAACTTCGCAACATATAAAAGCGCGGGAGCCGTACCCGATGTGCCGCCGGATAACAGATTGATTAAAGCATGGCGCGTATGTACGGTAATAAAAAAAATAGCAGAAGCCTACGCGGGGCGGTATCAAAGGCATTATCGGCAAGCCATGGAGACCGCCCGACGTTCAAACGATAAACCTGTTTTTCATGTCCGATCAAAAAACGCCGAACCGCCCCCGTGCGCTTTGTCCCTAATACGGTGGGACGGCTTGCCGGAAGAAGTATACCGCTTTACCGAAGGCGGACCTTGCGTGCTGCGTATCGTCGGCGGGTTTAACATAAACGATTTAAGGTTCATGAATAATAACATTTCAATTACCCCATTGGCTGACAATTAAACGCATCGGCGAATGACGAATGCCCCTCTTGGTTTCAACAGGAGGGGTGTTTTTTATGATTTGTCCGTCCATTCCGGGGTCTTCATGTTGCGGGCGGTCGTTTGCGAATATACCGTTGAACGAAGGTGCCGCCATATAAAGCGGTTTGAGTTTGCAACGTGCGCCAACCTGGGTTGGCGAACAGTAAGTCGCTCCATATCGAAATCGGAAAATTTATTTCAAAAACCGGAAAGGAGAAAGTATGAAAAATCTCAAAAAGAAAGTAGCTTTACTGTTGGCCTTGGTGATGATGCTGTCACTTGTGCCGATGA
>WRDO01000085.1 GCA_009779755.1 Defluviitaleaceae bacterium
GCTCATCGGTTGGCCTCCCTGTTTCCTGCTTGTCCGCAAACAACAGTTTACAGGTTTCCACCCTTTGGGCCTACCTTTTTCTTCTTCTCCCCTTCCGGGGGGCAGTTGAAGTTACAATCGGGGGGGGGTAAATCAATGTATGAAAGATTAGCAGACAAAACCATTATCCCTTCAATGGATGAATTTATTTCGTATATCGGTACTTGCAAGGAATTATTTGAAAAACTTCAATTTTTTATAGCCAACGAATTAAATGCAGAAATGAAATTAGGATTTTCAAGCGATAAAAACGCACGCGGGTGGGGAATAGGATTTAAAAACAAATCAAAATTCTTTGGGACTGTTTTAGCGGAAAATGATGCTTTTACCGTGTTGATGAGGTTGACGGACGAGCAGATAAAAAAAGCCTGCGCCGAAGTATTGCCCTATGCCCAAGCATGTCTTGAAAATTACCACAAAACAAGCAATGGCGGTTGGGTCCAAATTCGTGTTTTGAATATGGAACACTTAGAAGATATTAAGAAAATTTTAAAAATTAGAAATTCGTAAAATATCCTTCCCTTATCTCAAGTCCGCTTGGAAGGACAAGCCGTTGAAAAAGTGCTGTGATTTGCGAGATAGACAAATAAAATGAATACTTGCGGAGGATAACCTTATGACAAATCCAAATAAAGATATGTTAATTACCTTAGGTGTAAGTGATGTGGTAAAGTCAAGGGATTTTTATGTTGGCTTAGGTTTTAAGGTGGATTTAGACGGCTACACGGCAGATTTTAAAGTGGATGGGATAAGATTTTCTTTGTACCAGCTCAATAAATTGGCGGAAGATGTTAATGTGTATAATCCGCTTGAAATCGTTAAAGGGTTTACCGGTATAACGTTGGCATATAACCTTGATTCAAAAGAGGCGGTGGATGAGATGTATGCAAAAGTTCAAGAATTAGGCGGAAGTGCGGAACACGCTCCGGAAAAAGCAAAAGATTGGAACGGTTATCATTTTTATTTTAGGGATTTAGACGGTCATTATTGGGAGATAGCCTATTGAAAGGACAGGCCCGCTTCATGTTTTATTAAATATTCATGTTCTTCCTTGATGAGCCCCTTAATTTCCTCCACATCACCTTCGGCAAACCGTTGCGAATAACCTTTGCAAGCCGAAAAGCGTAAAGCAAAAAAAGGCGGACGGCTTTTGTCGTTTTTCGCCCCATTTTCACCATTTGTTTGTTATGTAAATCATGTTTAAACGATAGGTTGGAACCCTCTTTTTTACGGTATCATTACATCCACCGCAAACACATGCCCGTCGGCGAACTTAAGCGGCACGCATACGACTTTGGGTGTTTGGGTTGATAAGGGGAAGTCCGCGTTGGTGGCGTTCCGTCGGAAAGCGGGCGGTTTAATGTCCACGATAATCCCCTTGCCGGAAAACAACGTCGCCACGTTGCCCGAAATCATGTTTGCAAGCTCCGACAACGCACTTTCGGACATGGCGTCAAGCGCGGGTACGGGCATCCCCATCATCATCTTGGACGCGATGAAGCACCCCGCGGATTCCTCCATATTAAACACCACTTCACCGGCAAAGTCGCCGTGGATGGAAACGGCAATGCTGACCGTCGACGGGGCGTAGGGTGCGTTCTTTACATGCACCTGCCCCAGCGCGGGCGTTTCCATGCACAGGGTGGTCAAGACGCTTTGCGCGCCCTGTACAAATGGGTTTACGTAGGCAACATTCATTTTTTACAAGCCTTCGGTTTCGGGTGCGGGTACGGCTTCGTCGGAGGGTTCGTTTTTCTTATCGAAAATGTTCGCCAAAAACGGTAATTTTGAGAGGATACCGGGGATCATATCAATAAGTTTCGAAGTGCTTTCTTGATTTTTTATGTTGACAAGCTGGGCGGTCCCGTTTACCACAACCACCACCGCGGAGGGGGTCATCTTTGCGCCCATACCGCCGCCGCCGCCGTCACGGCCCTTTGCTTCCTCGTTGGCGGCCATCATACCCGTAGCCATCCCGAAGGAAACGTCCACCAGCGGCACGAGGATTACGTCGCCGATAACGACCGGTTCGCCCACCACGGTTTTGGTGGATACGAAATCCTCCATCTTGGCGAACAGCGAATGCAGGTTTTCCTTGATGCTGTTACTCACATATATCATCCTCTCACTGATCTTTTCGCAGGAAAGCGATAAATTTGCGTATCGGTTTTTTAATGAGCAGCCACACAACAGGTCGGGTTAAACGTGAAACGCTGACGCTGCCCGCGGCATAAACCTTAAATGTTACGCCTGATTCCGCAAAATCGGCGGAAACACGCACCTTCTCCCGTATGGAGAGCAAAGCGGCAACGGTTTCATAAAAACCGATAACCATACCCGTAAGGGCGGGGTCTTCAAATCCCACCGTGCCGTAAACATCAAAACGTTTGGGCAGTAAAACTTTCATGGTTTTTTTTAAAAAGTGGAGCGTAAGTCTAATGATAGTTTTAAGCTCGGGGTATGTCAAGACATTGCGCAAATTCCGATTGGGTTTTTCGGCGGTTTTTTGGGGAAGGGGTACAACGGGGTCGTTTTTTTCAACGGTTATTCCCGTTTTATCGAATTTCGTTTCCCCGGCTTCGGTATTTTCCCCTTCTTCTTTGTACGGTTCGGGCTTGGCAGAAGGTATTTTTCCCTTGCTCCCCCCCAATAAAATCCCCGCCAGCCGCACGCGGGATGTTCCTTTGCCGTTTCTGTATACATACTGCACCGTTATTAAGCGGAACAGGTAGCTGGCTTTGGCGCGCACCGTGGTTTCGCTTTTCGTACGGCGGGCGACGACGGTGTAACGCAGGGGGGTGAAAAACAAAAGCAACAACAGCGGCAGCAACAATATAAACAGCAATACGGAAAAAGACCAAAGGAGTATCTTCTTAATTACTTTCATCTTATGCCGCCGAAGTTTAATCGGTCTAACTGTTTATCGCGCCGCAGCATAAGCGACGCGACGACGATGATTATAATCGGTACCAACGCCATAAGCGCGCCGATAAAGACCGCGATGTCCATAAAAAATTCGATCGGCACCATATTGATGAGCAGGGATTGCCTCGGATTTAAAAGCCAATAATCGTTGTCGAACAGAATGAGGTGGAATATTTCAAAAGCACGGTCGAAATTCAGCGACACGGCGCCAACCAAGATTAACCCAAGCCCCAAAAACCCTGCCATAACTTCACGCGAGCAACGCGCAAGCAAATACGGCACACGGTATTTTAATAAGACCATCGCCAATATAATGGCCGATAACCCCCAAAACGCGACGTTCCGTACGACATATAAGCGGTCGTACAATACCCGTACGTCCTCCATGTGGATGATTTCCTCGCGGCAATCAAAGAACTCCCGCAGCCCTTCCTCGGCGGGGCCGCGTTCCTCCCCCGCGACGGTGGCACGGATACCCTGCAGGTTATCGCGCCGTCCACGCATATAATCCAGCAATTCTTCCGTCACATGTATCAGCTCGTCGAAATCCATTTGCATATTTTGTGCGACTTCCAGTCTTGTATATTGCCGGTGGAAAAAAGGCATAAAAAAAGTGGGGATGATTATGCTTTGGCATAAGATCAACGCCAACAACAAAAGCGCAGCGGTATACCCCAGTACGTAGCGCATGTAATCCTTCCCTCACAGATGAATTTTTATAAGTGTATGGTTACGGGGATTAATTGTCAATTATCAACGTTATGAAAACGGATAAAACCCCACAAACCGTCCTGTACCCTGCTCCATTCTCCGGCGTCGCGCCGGTATTGCCGCCCGAAGTTAACGGCAAGCAACCCTTCGGAAAGCGTGCCCACGGCGTCGTAGTCCAACGTAAGAAGCTCCCGCCCCCAACGGTCGATGACTTTATACGTACCGCCGATGATCATTTCTTCGCCCAGCCATATTATGTTTCCGACTTGCTCATCCTTGCCGCGTGTCACCAACGCGCCCGCGTTGACGATGGCATAACCGTCAACAAAATCGTTCACCCAATGGTAGATGGGCGGAACAACCTCTTCTCCCGCAGTATTAACGAAACCCCAAAGCACCTGCGTTTGTCCGCCGCCCGTATCCGCTTCCCTTGCGGCGGCTGCCATCCCGTCGGAAAAGTTGCGGACTTCATTATATATCAGGGGAACGACAACATTACCCCTACCGTCGATAAAACCCCATTCGCTGCCGAAGGAGGCTTCCGTGGTAAAGATATGCGTCACCCCTTCGAATTCGATTTCACGCGTGACCCCGAACATCCCCAACGTCCCCGTCGATACCGCCGCAAGTCCCTCCGAAAATCCATGCGCGTAGTTATAGATAAGGGGGATTACGATTTCGCCCAAGGTGTTGATAAAACCGTGACGGTTACCATGCGGGCGGTTCATACCCTGCACCCGCGCCAACGCGCCGTTGAAGGATTGGATATCCCTGTATACGCCGAAGGGTAGGATTTCGTTGCCGTTTATATCCAGCAGTTTATATTCCCAGGCGGAATTTTGCGTACGCATCGCCACGGGGACGACGCCGTCGGAAACCTCCCCGACAAAGTCGTACTTCGGCTCGATAATTTCGTTGCCGTCGATATCGATGATGCCCCAACGCATTTCATCCCGCGTCCCGTCGGGTAAATACAAC
>WRDO01000086.1 GCA_009779755.1 Defluviitaleaceae bacterium
ATAACAGGCACATAAAACGACGACGGGGCTCGGCTCCTAAACTTAAACCTGACCTCCAGCGGATATATACGTTTGCGATTATTCATGATTCATTCTCCTTTCAATAATAGTGGCGGTGCGCGTTCTTTCATGAAAAGGCCGCCCCGTTTTAAGCGGGGCAGCCCGCGGCTCTTTTTAGGTTAGAGCAAAAACCACCCTTTATTCACCAATCTGATCACTCCTTTCTTGGGTAATGATACGGCATTGTAAACCGTTCCCAAAAAAGAATCAACGGAAATGTTGGTTATAAATGTTTATTATACGCGGCGAATATTTTATTCCTGCCTGTAACGCTGCTTAAAGCCGCGCAGTACATCCGCCAGACCCGCTTGGTACTCGCGCATCCTGCCGAGTCCTTTTTTGATCCGGGCGTTCTCCAACCGCGCCATGTCGTTGCTTGCGTCCAATGAAAGCGCGCGTACGATTGCTCCGTTGGCACGTTCAAGGTCGTAGTCCTTACGGTAATACGCCGCCAGCCTTACCCACAGGTTAACCGAATCACCGCCCATTAACGCTTGCTGTATCGCTTTGATCGCCGCGGGGATATTACCGTAAACGGCGTATATTTCGGCTTGCCTTGTAAAATATTCTTCGTCGGGCTTGTCCACACGTTTTAACGCGTCCAACGCCTTGTCGAATTGCCGCATCTTCAAATAAGTATCGGCCATTTTGTAAGCGTACAGGGGGACGGCCGCGTTTTGCTTCATCGCTTCTTCGAAGCGAGCCAACGCGGCGGGGTAATCCTGCTTTTCATACGCCATCAGGCCGTATAAATAGGGTATGTCGCCTTCCGCGTGCGCCGCGTCATGCGGGCTTGCTTGGTTGAGCGCTTTTTCACCCTTACCGTATTCCCCGCACAATATCGCCGCCTCGGCGTAGTGCAGCGTTAACGCGATATTATCGGGTTCCAGCACCCGCGCCCGCGCCAAGTGCCTTACGGCTTCGGTGTAGGCGGAAAGCCGCATAAACGCTACGGCGAGGTTATTTAACAACGGAACGTTTTCATCGTATTGCAAGGCGCGGCGGTACAGCGGCAACGCCTTGCCCGGTTCACCCCGCGAAAGGAAATAGTCGCCGCGGTCCTTTAGCTGCTCCCATTCGCGCCGCGTTTCCCAGCGTGTCAAATTGACACGAAGGTCCGCGATTTCCTTTTCGTTAAAATATTCCGCCAACCGCAAAAAGCCCGTCATACGTTCGGCGAAGGAATCCACCTTCGCCAAGTCCTTCATACGGGCGGCGATATAGGTAAGCCCCAAATCCGTAACCCACGTAACCATCCCGTCGGACAGGAAATCGTCCACCGATTCGCGCCAGTACCGATAGACGTGGTACAGCGCCTCCTCGAAGGAATATACGCGTATGCCCGTCGCCTTAAAGGCAAACGGCGGGGCGTCGGATTGTTGGGAAACGCAGAATTGTAGCATGTTATCTATCCCCGTGATGGCCTTTACATGATATTATTTCCAAATTTTTATGATCGTCTGCTTTATAGACCAGTCTGTTGAATTTATCTATTTCCCTGCTGTACCCTTCAATCCATTTTAACTTTTCCGGCTTGCCGATACCGCCGAGCAATCCATCACGCAAAATACTTTTGATAAGTTCGTTTATCTTCTTTAATTTATTTTTATCAATTTCAAGCCATTCCATATATTCGGCTAAGGCTTTGTTTGTGAAGGATGTTTTCATGCCGGCATTCCCTTCCGGCGGTTATTGATAAATCGCAGGGCATCATCGGTATCCATGTCTTCAAGCGCGGTAAGTTCATCCACCGTAAAGACCGTTAGCTTCCCTTCATCCGCTTGCCGCACGGATAGCTCGATTTTTGCTTTATAATCGTCGTAGGGTTTTATTTGAAAGGGAATCGTCCTTTCCCTCAAACATTGCCGTACAAACGTATTAATAGCGGTAGTCATGTTAAGACCCATTTTATTGAACAGATCGTCCGCGTTTTCTTTTAATTCCCTATCCATTCGGACGTTAACGTTTATTTGGCTCATTAAATCACTCCTTAACGGATATTGTATGCAAGTAATTAATTGTGTCAATATATTTATATAATATTAAAGGCATTGTCATTATTTTAACGCCTTTCGTACAACCGTTTTACCGTCACGCTCCGCGCGGACGGTAAAGCCGTTTTTTTCATACATGGCCAAAGGCCCTTTATAGTCGTGTACGGGGTCCGTAAATTGGCTGTTGATATAAGTTTCGACGCAGTCGTACCCTTCGGCGGCGGCGTCTTGGCAAATAAATTGCAACAATTCCGTGGCGACGCCCTTGCGCTGTACCTTCGGCGCGACGGCGTAGCAGAAGATGAGCTTGACCTTTTCCCCTTCGCGGCATTCGTCAAGCGGGAAGCCCGCTTCGTTCCGAATGTAATTTACGCCGGCTTTGCAATCCGATTTCGTGTTGGCGTTGCACCAGCCGACGATTTCGCCTTCGTGGTAGGCGAGGTAACCTTGTATGTCGCCGTCCTTCACGCGCTGTATGGCGTGCGCGCGCCGTTCGTCGGGCGAATCGTACCAATGCGAGCCGCCGTTGTCGTATACATTATCGCCGCACCACGTAACGCAATAACAGCGCGTATCATCCCTGCCGTAATGGTGCGTGGTTTCGAAAAAGCGCGCATAATCCTCCGCCAACGCGGGCGTGAGTTTGCGGATTTCGACGGTCATGAACAATCACTTCCTTACAGTATTTGTACTTGGGTACTATACCTTTATACTTGGGTTTTGCGCAAATCCTGCCGCTTGCAATAATTCTTTGTAAAATTCCCCGCCGTTTGCGCTGCCGATGCGGACGCTTGTGCCCAACGCTTCGCATAATTCCCCGCGAGTTATACCGTCCAGCATCGTTTCTGTTTCCGCGCGGAAGGCGTTGTGAGGGAGGAAAAGGACGTCTAAACCTCCGCACTTACCTTGTAAATGCCGTATCACGTCCCCGCCGGTTAACAACCCACTGACCGTTACCGTATCGCCGAAGAATCGGTTGTTTATTTTAAATACGTTAATTCTTACGTTCGTATGTACTGCTTCGAATTTACGGGCCAGTCCGCACATGAATAAATACGCCGCCGCGCCCGTGGCGATTCCGATTTTTTCCTTTGACATGGTCTTAAAATCGCACAGCTTTAAATTATTAAAACCTTCCAAAAATTCCCGTTCAAACAACGCCAGCATCCCCACCCCGTTGTCAAGCTGGGGGAAGTCCCCGTATACTTCATACCTCGGCACATCCCATTCGGCCAAGATATACCATTCATCCGCCGCGTACACGAAGGGCGAACCGTATTTTGCGCGGCATTTCCCCTGCCACGCCTCCACTTGTTTAATTACACCCCGTGCGTCACTTGTACCGAAATTCGGGACAAGTTCAAGCCCCTCCCGGTGCCGCGTCAACCCCGCGGGTACGACCGCCAAGCTCGCCGCACCGGGCTTATACCCGAGCAAACGCTCGATTGTTTCGTCCAAAAAAACACCGTCGTTCATCCCTTTGCATATAACCGCTTGGAAATGCATTTCGATGCCCGCGCGGTTAAACCGTTCCAACGCGGGAAAGAGCTTGCCCGCGTGTTTATTCCCCATCATTTTACAGCGCAACGCCGCGTCCGTCGTATGCACCGATATACGCAGCGGGGAAAGGTGATAATGCGCAATGCGTTCGATTTCCGCGTCGCTTGTGTTGGTCAGCGTCACGTAATTACCGTGCAAAAACGACAGCCGCGGGTCGTCGTCCTTTATATAAAGGCTGTCGCGTAAATCCGGCGGCTGTTGGTCAATGAAGCAAAACACGCATTTGTTGCGGCATATACGTACCTCATCCATCAAAGCGGTTTCGAATTCCAGTCCCAAGTCTTCATCGTCGTCCTTTTCGATCTCGAGTTCCCATTCCTCGCCGGCATCGGGGGACGCGTCCCCTTTTTCCACCAGCACCGTCAATTCCTCCGCTTGCACCGCCATGCGGTAGTCGAATACGTCACCCACGGCTTGCCCGTCGATTTCCAATAAAAAATCCCCGGCTTCCACGCCAAGGGATTCCCCGATACCGTCGGGGGCCACATGTATGATTTTGTGTTTACGCACTTCTTTCATTAATACAGTCTAACATTGATTTATGATTTCGTATATTATCAAAGGCAGGGGGCAAGAATCCAAAATAAACCCCGATTGTAACTTCAACTGCCCCCCGGAAGGGGAGAAGAAGAAAAAGGTAGGCCCAAAGGGTGGAAACCTGTAAACTGTTGTTTGCGGACAAGCAGGAAACAGGGAGGCCAACCGATGAG
>WRDO01000087.1 GCA_009779755.1 Defluviitaleaceae bacterium
GCCATCATCACGGAAAAGGCATTGATTTGCGCCCAATCGGGTATTAACCTTTGCGTTGATCTGGACATACCCGACCGTTTATCCGTGGAAAAAATACACCTGTGCAGCATATTCGGCAATTTACTGGACAATGCGATCAACGCTTGTAAGCAAACGGATTCCGAAGTGCAGCCGACCATCAGCTTGCACTCAATGGTAGACGGAGACTACTTGTTTATCAAATCAACCAACCCATCAAGCAAGCCGCCCAAAAAGCGAATGCCCGGACGCGGTTACGGTTCACGTATCCTAACCGACCTTGCGGCGCGTTATAAAGGTGAATACCGAGGGGAATACAACGACGGTGTATTTACCGCCGTGGTGCTGTTATTGGCGTTGGACGGCGATTAAATTTACCGTTTACGCTCTTTTTGCTACCGGTTTCGACGACTATCGTTACGGATGGTCGTTTTTTTATTATATTGGAGAAAAATATACTTTGGAGGTAATTATGAAAATCAGAAACAACAGGAAACTCGCATTATTCATCGCACTGGTAATGGCGTTGGTTTACTTTGCATGGTTGCCGGGTTTAACACAGGTACGTGCGGACGCGAACGGCGGGTATACCGTGACGTTTATAAACGATCCGATTGTGAATGACACCGTTACAGTCAGTGGGCCGTCAATCAGCATTGACGGGCGTATGTTGACGATTAACCGGGTGGACAACTTTACGCGATATACGATTTATGCATTTGATGAACACGGAAATGAAGTGGGAATACAAAACTGGCGATGGAGTTCCGGAACCGATCCCATTTTAATTGATTTAAGTAGAATGTTGCTCAACCCGAATGATTATCAAATTCGTGTTGCGGTATTCAATGATGATTGGGAACCCATAGCTGAAAAAAGCAATCCCGTTTTATTTACGCAGCCCGGTCCTTTCGTTACCCTTGATGCACCTGTTATCAACGGCATGGACGGTGCATTTATTACATGGGAAGCCGTTCCTAACGCTGCGGCACATGATATTTTTGTGTTTAACCAAAATAATGAACCAGTAACTATAATTCCCTCTTCTACGCGTACGTATTTAAACGTAAATCAATTGCGTGGTTTAAGCGACGGTAATTATACCTTGCAAGTGGAAGCTCGTGGCGATTGGATTACGACCGTTGGGCGTTCCGAATGGAGCGAACCGTTTACTGTAACGCTTCCTTTACCGGATGACGACGCCTTTAAACGCTTGGCTACGCCGAAGATTTTGTTGGAAGGTACGATATTACGTTTGGTGGAACCTGTACGCGGAGCCGGATGGTATGATATCTATATCAACGGTGTACGTGTAGCCGGGCAAAATTTACCCGTGCATTTAGTATATGATTTTAATGACGACTACTTTGTTGACCTTTCCCATTCCGTCACTCCGGGTGCGCTCGTTCAAGTACGCGCGACACACCATGATCAATTTGTTTACAATTCCATTTTATCTGCCGCCGTAACCATGCCCGGCGCTAATAATAATCAAGACAACAACCAAGATAATAACGATCAAAACGGCGGCGGTACCGAAACAACGGAACCCCCCGCGCCACCTCCTCCCGCACCCTCCCCATCACCTTCACCCGAACCCACCCCCGAGCCTGAACCCGAGCCTGAACCCGTGCTCCCCCCACCCGCAATCGAAGTCTCCACGGAAGCCATAACCGAAGCGGCTGAAATCATCGTGGACCAACGGACAGGTGCGGTAACGGTCGAAATCGAAATGACCGAGGAGATTACCGAAGCCATCAACACAGCCGTGGAAGCCGCACTGGAAGCCGTAAAGGACCTTGCGGCCTATATCGCGGCAGCACGAGATACCGCTACGGAAGCCGGAGACGAATACGATGAAACGGATGATGTCCCCGAGTTCATCACCGTTTCATTGAATATAACGGAAATGTTCGCCGACCTCTTAGGTAACAACGAAAACCTCACGACCGTTTCGCTCCCGGCCGAGATATTCGAAGCCATCGCCGAAGCCGAGGAAGTAGGGCTTGAACTGGCAATGCCCGCGGGTACCATAACCTTCGACCCCGGCGCCTTGGCCTCCGCCGTAACACAAGCGGAGGGTTCGCATATCTCCGCCACGATGGAATCGCTGCACATCCCTGATATCCCGCAAAACCAACGCCGTTACGTACGCGGTAATGAAACGATCGTCCGCGTGGCGTTCTCCTCCGGCGACGAAGCCATCCGTAACTTCGACGGGTATATATCGGTGACCGTACCCTATGCGGGCCCCTTCCCCGCCGCCGTATGGCTGCTTGACGACGACGGTATCCTCCACAGGATGCCCGCCGCCTATTGCGAGGAAAGCAAAACCGTAACCTTCCAAAGCAATCGCTTCTCATTGTTTGTTATTGGTGAGGCACCGCCGGAGGAAGCCGCCGTTGAAGCAACCCCACCCGCGGGTCCGGCAACCGTTGCGATCAACTCACGCGATACAGCCAGCAACGGCGCGCAAGCCGTAGTGACCGTAAACGGCAGCCATTTCATCAACCTCAGGTATATGATGGAGGAAGTGCTTGACGGTGTGGTGGAGAGCACCCGGGCCGCTGGCGGCGAAAGGCTGGCGGTCTTTAGTGCCAACCACGCAGCCGGGGCCAAAGCGAGCATCACCATCGCGGGCACCTATCCGAACGCGACCGTAACGGCTACGCTTAACGAAACCCCCATGCTTGTCGCCGCAAGGGTCATCGACGGCAGCTGGTATGTGATCTTGCAGACCTTCGCGCAGATGTATGGTTTTTTGCCCGAATTGATGTAATCGCCGATTAATCCGATTGAACTAAAAAACGCGAACGCCCTGCAAGTTATACTTGTGGTTATACTTGTGGGGTGTTCGTTTAATGATATACTGTTAAATGGCATTATAATGCGTTAAAACAAACCGGAATTAATTTTTAAGTTTTATGGTATGCAGCTATAAGGAAAGGTACATGATATGATTATAATCGGACATTTTATTGTGTTGACATTGATGACGGCTTTATTTTTTTATTTTGTATCGCTGGTTTTGCCGGGTAAATTAAACATAAAAACCATCACCGCGTTATCAATCATCATCGGCTTGACCAGCCCCTTTAAAGTGATATTTGGAACAGATTCGATTTTATTTACAATCATATCGTTTTTGGCATTTGGTATGAAAATCGTTTTTGTTTTATGGTTATGTTCCGATAAACGTTGGAAAAAAATCGTTGTCCCTCTTTTCTTTTATTTTTTGATAATAATCGCTGATGTTTTTTCCGGCATCATTATTGTTTTAATATATAGAGATGTGCATATTATATTTGATGAATTGGTTCCGATGGCGGTTTATTTATGCATTGGAATTATATTTTACGGTTTATTTGGCTTATTCGGCGTATTTATGTGGAAAATGGTAAATGCCAAAAAAATATATTTGCGCCATTTGCTTCTTCTCATACTTCCGGCATGTGTATTTATATTTTTTTTCATTTCCGACTTCGATACATATTCAAGAGCATGGTGGATGATTTTCATAACAATAATCCTCGGCAATGGCATATTGCTGTACTACATCCTTTTTATAGAGCGAAAATTGACAATAGAAGACGTCCGCCGCGAAACCCGTCACATGATGGAATTGGAACAATCCCAATATAGGGAAGTGGAAAAACGGCATGAGGAATTTACAAAGATACGGCACGACTTTAACAACCAGCTTGCCGTCATCGGGCGGCTGATGCGTAACGGGGAGGAATCCACCGCACGGGACATGATAGATACCTTGTCACATGAAATTATA
>WRDO01000088.1 GCA_009779755.1 Defluviitaleaceae bacterium
CGTGGGGCGTTTGGTGTTACATGGGAACAGATGGACTTGAACCAACGGCATCATGCTTGTAAGGCATGCGCTCTCCCAACTGAGCTATGCTCCCGTGCGCGACGCATCTTATATCAGAAAAAATATGTTGTCAAGCAAAATATTAAAAATTGCAAATATTGAAAACGGAACGTTTTATTTTATAATACGTTAATAAAAATAAAACGGCATGAACAGGGGATGATTTTGTGCGTAGGTATAGGTTCGCGGCGTTTCTGACAGTTGCTGTTGTTACGTTGATATTGGTTGCGTGCGGAAGGAACGAAAGGGATGAAAGCGAACCCCCCGAACCTCCGATCCCTTTTACGCAAATGCAATTGGCTCTTGAGGACTCCGATCGTTCGGCCATTAGCTTGTTGACATGGCAAACCCTTTACGACGTACCCAAGGAAGGCCATACACTGCGCCCGACGGTTTTCGGCGCAAATGGGGTAGATATTGCAAGCGCGTTCGTGCTTACGCTGCCCGAAGCGTTACCTGCGGGGCGGTTACCCGCGATTTTAATCGACGGACAGCCGCAGCCGATCGTCACGCGCCAAAGTGACGGGAGCTACCTTGTTACCCCTGCCGTATCCCTTGCCCATAACGCGTTGGTTATCTTCCGCATGGCGCGGTCCGGTGACGAAAACGATATCACTTGGGCGTTCCAAACCATGCCGCGCTTCGAAGTCGTCTCCACCCTGCCGGGCAACCAATCCGTTAACGTGCCGGTTAATACGGGGATCGAGATCAACTTTTCCGTCGGGGGATATGAAGACATACGGGAGTATTTTTCGATAGAGCCCCATGTTAACGGACGGTTTATCCGACGCGAGGCCTCTTCCATTTTTATGCCGACGAATCCGTTGGAACAGGGGAAGGTATATACCGTAAACTTGCGTGCGGGCTTCGGCTTGGCAGGTACGGGCGAAACGCTCGCAGAGGATCATATCTTTTCGTTCGAAACGAACGTCAACGAGGCGTTGCGGCAAACCCCGACGGAGTCTTTCCACTTCTTTAACATGTATACTGAATTACCTTCCTTCGAACCGCCGCAGGTTAATTATCGCGTCAGCTACCCGTGGGGCGGGACGCGTCCGACGGTGGATATCGGCGTGTACCGTATAGACGACGAAGCGCAGGCCGTTGAAGCGGTGCGGGAGCAATTTAATATCCCGCGTTGGTCGGTCTTCGCGTGGCGCAACAGCTTCGTGGACGTTTCGCGCCTTACGCGGGTGGCTTCGATGACGGTAACGCAAGCGCAAGGCGACCGATGGTTTGAAACGCTACAACTCCCCAACGCTCTACCTGCGGGTTTCTATGTCATCAATGCCGTTATCGGCGGCGAGGTTAGCGACCAAATGATCTTACAAATCACCGATATCGCCGTGCAAATCGTGGCGGACGACGATATGACGATTTTGTGGGCCAATGATATGGTGTCGGGTCAGCCGGTTAACGGCGCACGCGTATCCGATGGGGATCGTACGTGGCATACGGACGGGGACGGGATCGCCATTATCCCCAACGGCATACCCGATACCGCGCAAACCCTTGTGATAAGCGCACCCGACGGCAAACGCTGCATCCTGTTTACGGCGGGCCATATCAACCATTGGGGTTGGTGGGGGTGGCATTCGCCGCAACCGGACAACGCTTATTGGTCGGTTTTGCAATTGGACAGGACGATCTTCCAACGCAACGACACGGTATATTTTTGGGGTTTTGCACAGAACCGTTCGCAAAACGAAGCGATCACCCATGTTACCGCGGTATTAACCGAAGGTTGGGGCTTTGGGCGGTTCGGCACGCGCGATACTTTGCACCGCCAAACCGTCGCCGTACAAGGCGGAGCGTATTCGGGTGAAATGCGGCTCCCCAATTTGGACACGGGATCCTATCGTTTGACGGTCTACCATGGCGATATCGTACTGGGTTCGACGTTCTTTGAGGTACAGGACTACGTAAAACCCCCTTATCAAATGTTGGTAAGTACAAGCAAGCGTGCCGCTTTTGTAGGGGAATCGGTGACCTTTACCGTTCGGACGGAGTTCTTTGAAGGTACGCCCGTACCGGAATTAGGTATATCGTACGGCTTATGGGGCCACGCGTTAAACCATAACCGCCAAGGGCAAGGTGTGACCGACCTTAACGGCGAAGCGGAAATCACCATTTCGCAGCTTTCGCACCAAACGGCGCATCAAGGGGAGACGAGCCTCTTCTTCACCGCCGAAGCCACACTGCCCGAAATCGGCAGGACCACGCGCTCGGCTAGCCTGCGCGTATTCATCAATGATATAGACGTACGCGCCCGCGCCACCCGAAACGGCGAAAACGCCGAACTAACTGTGGATGTCAACACGATAACGCTGGATCGGATCAATGACGGTACGGCGGCGCATTGGGGTGATTACCTCGACCGTCCCGTATCGGGGCAACGACTGGAAGTTGCTATATCGCGGGTATATTGGGTACCCGTGCGTATCGGCGAACGTTATTGCTTCATCGAGCGTATCGTCGTGCCGCAATACCGACACGACCGCCGCGAGGAGATAATCGATCGCTTCACCATGACCACCGGCGCAGACGGCGTCGCTTCCCGCAGCTTTACCGTACCCAACCGAAAAAATGAAAGCTACTTCGCCCGCATAACCACCACCGACAGCCACGGGCGCGGGATTACGCACGATGCGTTCATCGGGCGTGATTTTTGGGAATTCTTCATGCGGATGGAAATGGGTGAACCATTCCTCAACGGCGGTAAGGAATGGAACGAAGGCTACGACATCGGCGAAGAAGTGCGCCTCACCGTTATGCAAGGCTCGGAAGCCGTAACCCGCGGCAATGTACTGTTCGTCGTGGCGAGCAACGGCATACTTGAATACCGCGTGAGGAGGAATGAAATCGCATTCCCATTTGGAGAAGAGCATCTGCCCAACGCGACGGTCTACGCCTTCCATTTCAACGGACATATATATTCGTCAAACTGGTGGATGCGCGAAACGCTCCGCTTTAACAGGGAAAGCCGCCAATTGCAAATTGATGTCACAACCGATCAAGATACCTACAAACCCGGCGAAACAGCCAACCTTACGATTAACGTAACGGACAGTCTCGGAAATCCCGTACAAGCGGATATCAATATCTCCGTGGTGGATGAGGCTTTGTTTGCCTTGCAAGAAATGCACGTCGATACGTTATGGGCTTTGTTTCGGCACATACCGTCGGGGGTACGGCACACGATCGCCACACACAGGACGTTCGCAAGCGACGGCCATGATGACGGGTCGAACATGCGGGCGGTAGCCTTGAGTGGGGCGGGGGATAGTGCCGCAGCTACGCCCGCACCATCATTGGCGGCAGCGGAATCGGCGATGGACGCCGGTTCCGCAAACGGGGATGCCCGCATCAGGGAGTTATTCGAAGATACGGCGGTGTTCGCCTCCTTGCAAACGAACGCGCGGGGCCAAGCGGCGTTCAGCTTCCGATTACCCGACAACATCACTTCCTGGCGATTAAGCGTTTCCGGTATAACCAATAACCTGTACGCGGGGAACGATACCACCAATATAATCGTGACGCAGCCCATGTTCCTGCATTATTCCTTAAACAGCATCTTCCTCACGGGGGACGTACCCGTTTTGGGCGTAAACGCTTTCGGCACGAGCCTCAACGGGGGCGAGGAGGTTTTATTCGAGGTATGGC
>WRDO01000089.1 GCA_009779755.1 Defluviitaleaceae bacterium
ATTACAAATGTCACTTTTCAAACAAACCGCCCGGCGGCATAATTGTTTTCGTGTGTGAGAACAATAAATGCAATTAACGAAGGGCGGTTTTTATATGCTTGCGGTGATGAAGGACGTAGTGAAGCGCTACGGCGGCTTGATGGCACTCGACCATTTGGACCTAAACGTGGCCGAGGGTGAAATATTGGGACTGCTCGGGCCCAACGGCGCCGGCAAGACCACGGCGATACGGGTCTTGTGCGGTTTGATCGGCGCAGACAGCGGGGTTATTGAGGTTTTCGGGCAGGGTCAGGGGGTTAATAACGTTGGTGTGAAGCGTTTGATGGGCATCGTCACGCAGGAGATTACGGTATTCGGCGAGTTGTCCGCGCGGGAGAGCTTGCGGTACTTCGGCCGGCTTTACGGACTTAAGGGCACGGAGTTGGAATCGAACGTCAACCGCGTGCTCGATTTCGTCGGCTTGGCCGAACACGCGAAGAAGAAGCCGAAGAAATTTTCCGGCGGGATGCAGCGCAGGCTCAACATCGGGTGCGCGCTGGTACACCGCCCGAAGCTGCTGATCATGGACGAACCCACCGTCGGCATCGACCCGCAGTCCCGTAACCACATCCTGGAATCGGTGAAGAAAATCGCAAGCGAAGGGACGACGGTTATCTACACCTCCCACTACATGGAGGAAGTGCAGGCAATATGCGACCGTATCTCGATCATGGATGCGGGGCGCGTCATCGCCGACGGCACCCTCGAGCAATTGGTGGGCAAGATTCAACACGAGGACACGATTAAAATGACCGCCGCTACGCCCTCGAATGCATTAACCGAGGACATCCGCGCCATATCCGGCGTAAAGAACGTAACGGTAACGGGCAATGAATACGTAATCGTCTCCGGCGCGGATTCGGGCAATATCAACCGCATCATGGAAGTGGCCATGCGCCGCGGCGGCATCGCGAACATCACGGCGGCCAAACCCACCCTGGAGGACGTGTTCCTCACCCTTACCGGACGCAAATTGCGCGACGATGACGGAGGTGCGCTATGATAGTCCGCCATTACTTCAAGCGTACCGCGATGGATCCCATCGGCGTCGGGGCGTATATCGTGTTCCCCCTTGTGCTGGTTACCTTGATGGTGGTCACCAGCAATTATTTGGTGGAGGGGTACAGCCATTTGATAAACGGGCGCAATCTCAACCATTCATTTAACATTATTGTAAACATGCTGATTTTCCAATTAATGGGGAGTTTAATCGTCATCGATTACCTATTTGAGGACTTACGCGGGGACATGCGTTGGCGGTTGCTTGCCACGCCGAAACCGATCGTCAGCTTCGCCTTCGCCAATATGGTCGCGAGCATCGCTTTCTCGTTTATTTCCGGCGGGTTATTGATCCTTTCCGGCGCGTTCGTATTCAACGCGTATTTGCACAATGTATGGGTATTGATAGCGGTGCTGGTGCTGATGGCGACGCTTTCGCAGCTTGCGGGCGTGCTGTTCTTCATGCTTTGCAAGAAGAGGGCGACGGCCAATACGCTGGGCGTGGTGTTTTGCTGGGGTAACGCGCTGTTAAGCGGCTTGATCTTCAACATCGGCTTCGGGGAGCAATTATCACGCCTTGGACGGTTGTTTACGCCCTTCGGTTGGGCGTGGCGTGCCATCATGTTTTCGGGCGGGGCTGCGGGCATGGGTGGCAACATCGTCGAAGAAGGCGGGATGCGGGATTCCCTGCTCAATTTGGGTTACCTCGCGGGCTTCTGCGTTGCGCTTGCCGTAATAATCCTGTTGCTCGGCAGGAGGAAACCGGTATGACGGTATTTTGGTACGCGCTGCGCAGGGGGCTGACGCGCCCCGTATCCCTCGCGCTTAACAGCATATTACCGATTACCTTTATTTCGGTTGCGGGCAGCGGGGCCTTCGGCACGGGGCCGGAAGCGCGCGGGTATTTCTTCGTTTCCTATGTAATCCTCTTCGGCGCGTTTATGATGGCGGGGAGCATCCAAGCGGACCGTATAGACGGGGTTTTGCCGCGCATTTTGGCGGGGCCGATAACCTTTCGGAATTATCTTACGCAAAACTTCTTCGCGGGCTTGGCGCCGATGGTGGTATTGTCAGCGATACTCGGAATCATCGGCATCTTGCGGCACGGGTGGGATTTGTCTTTCGCCGGGTTTGTCGTGCTTTCGTATATCATGCTTTCCGCCACGTCCATTGGATTGTCCTTCGTGTGGAGCTGCTTTTTTAAAGACAGAGAGGCAAGCACCGTCGCGTTTTCGCTGATACTTACGCTCATGGCTTTCTTGGGCGGGATGCTGATGCCCCTTTCCATGATGCCCGCGACGATACGGCATATCGGCGCGTTGTTCCCCGCGCATTGGGCGGCACGGGCCTTCGAGGAACTCATTACTTACGAAGGGGCTACCGCGCAATATTGGACGTCGATACTCGCGCTTGTGTTATTTTCGGCGGCGTTGATTTTATACGGGAGCAAGCGTAGAATCGTGTAATGATGGACTTACCCCCGCCGAAAACCGCATTTATTACATGTACCTTCTTGGGGTTTAGCTTGTTGACCGCGCGCTGGTTGTACAGCGGCGATATGACGGGCTTTTTTGTTATGTTGTTTATGCTATGTATGGTGCTGCTGCGTTGGCGATTTCCCAAATCGGGCGTTACGGTCGTGATCGATTGCTGGGTATGCGCGGTATTTTTTCCGGTTGCGTTGGCGTTGCCGCTGTTTTGGGCGATGTATTACCGCGCGGATGACAAAACGCGGCATCGCGTAACGATTGTGCTGTGTGCGGCGGTGTTTTTATTGCCGATTGCGGCGCGGGATTTTGACGGGGTTGCCTATGCGGCCTTGGGTGCTGTTGCGGGGTTGTTCCTCGGTCTTTGGGAAAGGGAATACCGGCGGAGGTTCCAAGCGCGCGACACCGAAGCGGGGCGTTATTATAGATTGGAATCCTTGCAAAGCGATTTATTTTCAGCCGCGGCACAAATCGAGCGCATGACCGCTTTAAGCGAACGCGCCCGTATCGCGCGGGATATCCACGACAACGCCGGGCACGATATTGTGGCGGCGTATATCTCTTTGCAGTCGGTTCGTGAGGAACTTGCGGGGGAGAACGTTGAATCGCTGTCGTTGTTCGACGCCGCGTTGGAACGCCTGGGCAGCGGCGCAAACAAAATACGCGAAGCCGTACATAACCTCGCACCCATAGCCGCGCCGGGTATCAATACCTTGGAGGAAATTTGCAAGCGATTCCCTAACCCATCGGTTCGTTTCTCCACATTCGGCGACACCAACCCCGTACCCGTACACATATGGAATACGTTGGAATCCGTCCTAAGCGAATCCCTGACCAATGCCGCCCGCCACACGAAAGCGCGTACCGTATCGGTGAGCCTGGACGCGACCCCCAAACTGGTACGCCTGTGCGTGGAGAACGACGGCGTTTCAACAAAAAAACCGAACACGACGGTGATGGGCGCGGGACTCAGGAACCTCCGCTACCGCGCGTCGGCGATCGGAGGGAGCCTGGCGGTGTCAATAACATTTGAAAATGTCTCGTAAAGGTCATATAATTATCGTGAGATAATGTCTCGTCATACTAAAGAAACACAAAAGAAAAAGCCGCTGAAAGTACCCCCGTACCCCGGGTCGG
>WRDO01000090.1 GCA_009779755.1 Defluviitaleaceae bacterium
TACTGTTCGCCAACCCAGGTTGGCGCACGCTCCATGTGAAACGACCGTACAGGGCCCATCGGCGGTTAATGTTCGTCACGCTCGGGCCTTTCCGGTAAAAACCAGTACCTCCTTTCCCTTGTACATAGCGGCTTTGCCGCCGTGATAGTGGTAGTATATCCGGGAACGGTGATCGGTCAACGTCTTCGGGCGTAATGTTAATAAAACGTAACATTCCGCACGAAGACGGCGTCCTCGGCCACTGCTTCCCTTCAATACCGGGGAAATATAGCATGGGATATTTTGTCGTTCAACCATTTTCAAATAAATGTAATATAGTTGTAACAAACCACGCAATATCCTCGCAGGTTATATTATCCGATAAAGGGATTTTTTTATCCCCCCATCACCGTTATGTAAGGTGATTGTAATATAATGAAGCAACAATAAAAAACCGGGTTCATTCATCCGGCCCGGTTGGTTCGTGCGTAAAATAGAACTCCGATTTTAATTTAATGACTTTCTCCCAATTGGTCTTGCAAAAACTTTTTTAAGTCAGGGAGATAATTTTTTGTTATTTGAACATATGCTCTAAAACACTACGCACCTTGTTGTTCATAAATAATTTTTTCCTCCCGCTTAACATTATAACGAAAATCGGGCTTTGCGTTTTCCAGCGAATCCCATGTCAGCAAATCCACCGGGCGCCCAAATGCCTCTTTTAAATCAACATGCAAGCCGAAAAAGTCAAGACCGGGTGTATTCGGTAAAAATTCAACCAACATATCTATGTCACTTTGGTCAGACATATCATTCCTTGCTGCCGAACCAAAAAAAGCCGCCCGTTTGACCGGATATTGAACCAATACCTCACGAGCAATCAGTTCCAATCGTTTGGACATACAAAGGACTCCAATCGGGCATCTTATTTTGGCCAATCATCCATCAATAAGCCGCTTATATTAATAAAATGTTTTATGTTGTGTGTTATAAGGGTATATTTGTTTTCTAAACAGCAAGCGGCAATAATAATATCCGCATCCCCAACGGGCTTGCCCATTTTGCGAAGCGTCGCCCAAATAGAAGCTGCTCGTTTCCATATAGCAATATCAACTTCCACTACAGGGCAATTCACGCGCAGCTTGTTATAAACGATTTCTTTACGTGGCGTTGGTTTGTGGCAAAATCCGCGTAATACTTCATAATCAACAACCGACGGTATTGTTATACCAATTCCATTTAGAATTGCTTTGTCAAACTGCTTTACAACCGACGGCTCCCGGTTTAAAAAATCAATGATTATATTTGAATCTATCGCATAAACCATAGCATTTTACCCTTCATCAGAAAAGACAAGTGGTTCTCGCGCGAAATCCATTCGGGGAAAATCTTCCATGTGCAGTCTTTCATCACCGGATTCTTCCAGTAGTTGGTGTAGTTCGCTCAGCCAATTCGGAGCAATTGTCATCGGGATATTTTGTGCCTGTTCATTGAATATAGTAATGTATACTTTACGCCGTTCCGGTATACGCAATGGCTTGCCGGCAGTATAAAATTTACCGCTTTCAAAATAACCTTCATATGCTTGTGCTTGCATTTGTTTAGCTCCTTTCAAAATTTGGAAGATGCCAAGGTTCGCATATATACACCGAAAAAATAATAACGGTGGAAGCGTATTCGTTAAATAATCCTAAGCAAGCATAGCACCGGTGTTTGGGGGTGTCAATTTAATGCAAATAATTTTTAAGGATAGTATAAAAACACCCATGGATTTTGCTAAAAACATCTCGCATAAATTTTTTTATTCCTTTCCATCATCGCTTGGGCTTTGTTAAACGTTTCATCGTCTATCAGGCGGGGGATTGCGTCGGGGATTTCGATGCTGCCGTATTTGTATACGCCGGTGTATCTGCGGTTGGTGAGGATACGGCGGACGGAATTCCTGTTGAAGGGATTACCCAAGCAACGCGCGATTTCGGTAATGCCGTGATCGGACAGATACATATCAAAGATACGCTTTACGATGGGTGCGGTGGACGTATCTATAATGAAGCGTTTGTTTGCGATCTTGTAACCCGTCGGTACGCCCGCCCCGGTATACAGTCCTTTTGCGGCGTTGATTTCCAACCCGCGCCGCACCTTTTGCGAAAGCTCGCAGATATAATATTCCGCGATGCCTTCCAGCAACGCTTCCATTAATATACCGCTAGCATCGTCGCTGATCGTTTCCTTTGCGGAAATTACGCGTACGCCGTTGAGCCGCAGCTGCGCCTTACACAAAGCAGAATCCAAACGGCTTCGGGCAAAACGGTCCAACTGGTATACAAGCACCGCTTCAAACTCACCGTGATAACTGTCCGCCAGCATCATATTAAAGTCGGGGCGGTTGTTTGCCGTTTTGCCGGAAATGGCGCGGTCTATGTATTCCCTCGCCACCGAAAATCCGTTATGTTCGGCATATTCGCGGCATACCTTAAGCTGCCCTTCAATCGACAACTCCGTTTGCGTATTGGAGCTGTACCTCGCGTAGATAACTGCTGTCATGATGCGTTCCCTCTTTCTTCGGCTTATTTGCGCCCAAAAGGCGAGGGATTATATCATGTTCAATATAATTGCATCGCTCCACTTCATGTATTAATATGTGGATGCAAAAAACATGGAGGCGTAAACGATGACAAACCCCGAAGCCGAAAAATTTAAGAACGGAACATATAAGAAACCCATCATAAAAAAAGAAGACTTCTTTAAAGGCGGCTTTTATATCATGTGCAAGCGCCTCCATCAAGCCCTCCATCCCTTCCCCGGGACCTACAAAGAGTTCCTTTCGCGTACGGATGAAGTTACATATTCCGTAGCCGTAGGTATTATGTGGGATTATATTGAGTTGGTTTAGGGATTTTATACCCGCGCCGGCATGAGCCGGAATGTGTCCTGCGAATGGTGGAAGATGTGATGTATGATTACCAGCTCCCGCTTTTCGTCCACGCTGTAAAAAAGCAGGTAGTCATCAAGAACCATCCGCCGGAAGAAGGGATCTTTGTCATAAACTTGGCACATGAGAGGGTATTCACGCAAAGACTCAGTGCGATTTTCTATTGCTTCGGCAAATCTGTTGGCGGCGGCCGGGCTATGTTCGTATAGGTATTCCTCAATTCTGAGCATTTCATCTATTGCTTCCGGCAAATATTCCACCTTATACATGCTTTCGCGCCTCGCGCTGCTTTTTCAATAGCTCCATCGCCTCTTCTTGCGGGATGAGTTTTGTTTTTGGGTCGGCAAGGTTAGCCTTGGACTTTTGCAACTCATTATAGATGTAACGTTGATGGCGGTATTCTTGGTAGTCCGCAAAGTCTTCTATACTGATAGCAACCAGTTCACCAACACCATTATTCGTGATTACAGCAAAATCGTGCTTCTTAACCGTCCGCACAACCTCCGGGTAATTGTTGCGTAAATCCCTGGATGGTCTTATTTGTGCTTGCACCATGAACGTCCACTCCTTTCAATTTTAACCCCATTGTATCATAATTTGTCTACGGAAGTAATAAACGCACCGGCTCACATACTCGCCAATATCTCATCATAAATTTTCTTCCAATTCTACAAATCACAAGATGTCAACATGTGGAACGGTTTAAACCTAAAGCGTGCGCCAACCTGGGTTGGCGAACAGTA
>WRDO01000091.1 GCA_009779755.1 Defluviitaleaceae bacterium
CTAATAAAAAAGATGCCGAAGCGGTACGTGTACAAATGGAACAAAAAGCAAAAGCCGATGCGGAAGCCAAAGCAATTTACGAAAACACCCACGGTTTTGCGGATAACCTTCCACCTATGCAAAAAGCGCGTGTTTTGGAAACGCTCGATAAGGGTTTCGTTACGAAGGAATACGGCAACCTCAGTACCAAGGATTTTATCGAAGCAGCACTCAAAGACGGTAAATCCGTTGGAAGCGTATCAATGTTAAAGAATAAATACCAAAACGAGGAATACGGCTTAAACGATTATATACGTGAAAACGTGCATAACGCTTTTGAAAATCAAAAGGTGCGCCAAGCCTTCGCAACCGCAGATATAGACGAAAACGGAAAAGAAAGCGGGTTTGCCGTTTGGCTTAAAGAAAACCACCCCTACGTACATTATTTGGCGTTTTATGATGAATCGGTTTTGCCGGAAAGTTATTTCAACACGGAATACCGTTTAATCACGGATAAAACCGAAAACGGCGGTGATGTTTTTTATCCTATCAACAAGACCACCCACGATTACGCCAAATATCTTGTTGAGAATGGCATTTTTACCGAGCCGGAGCGGGAAGCCGTTTTAGCCGAACAGGAAAGAGAAGCGGTAGAACCCGCACCCCTCGAAAGCCCTAATGTTCCGAAAAACGAAATTCCCGTCTACAAATACACATTAAGGGATTCGATTGAAAGGAGGGAAAGGAAACAAGCGGTAGAAAGCATGAACCTAAACCGCGAGTGTGCGGCCGCTATTGAGCAGGCAATTATTGAACGGAGCGTAAGCGGTACGATGCCGGGTACGCAACACGTTGACACCGAAGCCGCCGCCCGCGCAGTTGTTGATGAGTTTGGTGTAGAGCGTGTGGGGTGGATTTTAGGAAATAATTTGAAACATTCCGACTATGATAGGCGTTACTCAAATGAAAACAAGGAATGGGCAAAAACATTTGATACCGCTAATGCAGAAATGCATTACTTCATATTAGATACCCACCCGACAATCCTTGACACGTTTGTACGTAAATTCCGTGCATTGGAACGGGAAATAGAAACGCCGACAATCACAACCGAAAAAGAAACGCCGCCACCGAATGACCCCCCGCAAGAACCGCGTTCCCAAGGCACTCCCCTGTGGCGTGATTACCAATTTATTAAAAACCAACACCCCGATGAAATATTATTTTATAGGTTGGGGGACTTTTATGAATCCTTTGGGGATGATGCGCGGCTTGTATCCGATGCGTTGCAAATCGCCTTAACCGCCCGTGATATGGGTATGGAAGAACGCATACCGATGGCGGGCGTTCCCCAACACACGCTTGACGGTTACATCGAACGCCTCGCCGATGCAGGGTATGATGTGGTTATCCGACACGGTAGGGATGATATTGAAACCCGAAACCGTAGCATACCGCAAACGGAACAATCCACACCAACCAACTTCCGCATCACCGACCCGCACTTAGGCGAAGGCGGCGCGAAAACCAAGTATACCTACAACATCGAAGCCATTAAAACCCTACAAACCATCGAAGCCGAAAACCGCCCTGCCACCCCCGATGAACAGGCCGTTCTTTCACGCTTTGTCGGTTGGGGCGGCTTGCAAGAAGCCTTTGACGATTCAAAAGTGGGCTGGGCGAAAGAATACAAGGAACTAAAAGATTTGTTATCCCCCGAAGAATACGAAACCGCAAGAGCTTCCGTACTCAACGCCCACTACACAAGCCCCGCGGTCATATCCGCTATGTATGAGGCATTGGAACGCATGGGGGTAACGGGTGGCAATATTTTAGAGCCGGCGATGGGTGTCGGTAACTTCTTCGGTCTGCTCCCCGAATCCATGCAAAACGCCAAGCTGTACGGCGTGGAGTTGGATTCTGTCACGGGGCGTATTGCCAAGCAGTTGTACCCGCAAGCCGACATTAAAGTGATGGGCTTTGAAAAAACCTCTATGCCCGATTCCTTTTTTGACGTTGCCGTGGGTAACGTGCCGTTCGGCGGTTTTGGTGTAGTAGATAAAAAGTACGACAAACACAAATTTATGATACACGACTATTTCTTCGCCAAGACCCTCGACCAAGTACGCCCCGGTGGTATCGTGGCGTTCGTCACTTCCAAGGGTACGCTTGATAAAGTAAACCCCTCCGTCCGAAAATACCTTGCCCAACGAGCGGATTTACTGGGTGCGGTTCGTTTACCCAACAACGCCTTTCTTAAAAACGCCGGAACGGAAGTGACAAGCGACATTATCTTTTTACAAAGACGGGAGAGCCTGCGGGATATTGAACCGCCGTGGGTGCATTTGGAGCAAATACCCGATGCGCTCAACCCCGAAAAGGATATTTCAATAAACGCCTACTTCGCAGACAACCCCCACATGATAATTGGTAACATGACGGCAGAATCGGGGTTGCGAATGTACGGCAACGAAAACACAACAACGTGTACACCCATCGAAGGGGCTGACTTGAACCAACAACTCAAGGAAGCCCTTTTTCATATTGAGGGGCAAATAACGCCCATTGATATGGGGTTAGGTGTTAATGATGTAAATGAAGTGGATGTTTTGGATTTGGATGCTTCTGCCGCACCCGTTTTGCCCGCCGATCCAAGCGTTAAGAATTTCAGCTATACCCTTGTGGATGATACCGTTTATTTCCGTGAAAACAGCATCATGCGCCCGGTGGATATGCCTGCCGCTACGTTGGAACGTATCAAAGGCATGGTGGGTTTACGTGATACGGCGAAAGCACTCATCGACATCCAACTCTACGACGGTTCGGATGAGCAAATAGCGGCGATGCAAGGGCAGTTAAACAGCTTGTATGATAATTTCACGAAAAAGCACGGGTTGATAAACACAAGTGCTAACGCCCGCGCTTTCAACGAAGATTCTTCATACTATTTGCTTGCATCATTGGAAGTATTGGACGAAAACGGCGAATTGGAACGTAAATCCGATATTTTCACGAAGCGCACCATTAAACAAGAAGTGGAGATATATTCCGTTGACACAGCGGCCGAGGCTTTGGCGGTGTCCATATCCCGCAAGGGTAAAGTGGATATGCCGTACATGGCTGAGTTGGC